>CAVSQF010000001.1:0-59355 GCA_963729835.1 uncultured delta proteobacterium
GCATCTGATCCCCTCACCTGGCCTCTCCCGGAGGGAGAGGAACCTGAATTCGATACGTCACCGTAATTCTGATTGGCGGTACTAAGGTCGCCGCCGAATCCGGGAGGATGGGCGATGAAGCTAGCGGAGATCGCTGAACGGATACGTTGCGAGCTACGGGGCGACGGCAGCGTCGAGATTCACGGGCTGGCGCCGATTGAAGATGCCGGACCCGGAACGCTGACGTTTCTCGCCAACCCGCGCTATGCGCCATACCTGGAAAGCACCGCCGCCTCAGCCGTCATCTTGAGCACCGCGCACGGCGAGGTGCGCCTGCCATCGTTGCGTGCCGCCGATCCGTACCTTGCCTTTGCCAATGCCCTGGAGCTGTTTTGCCCGCCGCCGCCCCTCCCCATCGGCATCCATCCCACGGCGGTCATCGCTCCAACGGCGCAGCTCGGCGCCGACACCGGCATTGGCGCGTACTGCGTGATCGGCGACCATGTCACTATTGGTGATGGGGCGCACCTCGACGCCCACGTCGTCATCTACCCGGACGTCCACATCGGCGCGGGATTCCGCGCCCACGCGCATGTGGTGGTGCGCGAGCGCGTCACCATTGGCCAGCGCGTCACGTTGCACGCTGGGTGCGTCATCGGCAGCGACGGGTTCGGCTACGTGATGGGCGCCGACGGCACGGCCCGGAAGATTCCGCAGGCGGGCACGGTGCTCATCGAAGATGACGTCGAGATCGGCGCCAACACGACGATCGATCGTGCCACCATCGGCGCCACGGTCATCCACCGCGGCGCCAAGCTCGACAACCTGGTGATGATCGCGCACGGCTGCTCGGTCGGTGAAGGCGCTGCGCTCGCGGCGCAAGTGGGCTTATCCGGGAGCACGCGCGTCGGCCGCTTCGTCCGCATGGGCGGCCAGGTGGGCACTGCGGGCCATCTCACGATCGGCGATGGCGCCCAGGTCGCGGCGCAGAGCGGCGTCCCGAACGACGTCGCCGCTGGCGCCACGGTCGGCGGTTATCCGGCCACCGATATCCACGTCTGGCGCCGAGTGTCCGCTGCGCTGCCACGCCTGCCGGAGTTGCTCCGACGCGTACGGCGGGTCGAAAAGGCGCTCGGATCCCGTTCGGGAGCGGTCGAGTGAGTGTCGGTTGAGCGGGCGGCATCTTGAACCGTGCGTGTTGAGAGCATCCGGCAGCCGCCTGGGGCGGTTTGGCGAACAGCTGCCCTGCCTGCCCCAGGCTCGCGAATGGCCGCCCCTTTTGGGGGCTGATGGAGTTTCAGCTCGTGCGACACTGCCAGGAGCCCCAACGGGGCGGCAATATCTAAGCCAGGGGTAACGCCCCTGGCGGTGGAACCCGAATGGCCTTCTCAATCTTGACGATAGCGGCGCGGTTCGTTAGGTAACAGCGCTCCATCCGAAGGGTATTTCTCGTGAAACTCAACGTCCACGAAATCCATGAGGAAGCCAAGGAGCTGGTCTACGAGGAGTCGACCGACTCGTTGAACGGGTTGCTCGTCCACGGCGCGGTGCGCGACTTCGAGTTCCCGACCGCCGCCGAGGTCCGCGTCGACTACTATCGTTCGGGGCGGGAGCTGTTTTTTCGCGGCACCATCAGCGGCGGGGTGATCGGCCATTGCGCCCGTTGTCTGGAGGACTACCCGTTCGACCTGGCCAAGGAGTTCTCGGTCGTCCTGGTGCCCAAGGAACCACTTCCCGATGATATGGAGCTGGACGAGGACGACCTGGATTTGAGCTACTACGATGGGGACCAGATCGATTTGTCGCCACTCGTCCGTGAGCAAATCATCTTGGCATTGCCCACACGACCGTTGTGCCGCGAGAGCTGCAAGGGGTTGTGCCCGCATTGCGGAATCAATTTGAATCTGCAAAGTTGCGGGTGCACCGCGTCGACCGGCGATCCGCGTCTGGCGGTATTAAGGAACCTCAAAGTCGGGTACTGAGCCCCATCACGCGTCACGCGCGAGCGCGACGCAGGTTGCACAAGGAGACCAGCGATGGCTGTTCCGAAACGGAAAACCTCTCACTCGAAACGCAACAAGCGACGCGCCCATGATGGGCTGTCCGCACCGAACGTCATTACCTGTCCAGAATGCGGCGAGTCCACCGTGCTGCACCGCGCCTGTCCACATTGCGGCACCTACCGCGGCCGCAAGGTGATCAACGTCGAAGAGGAGTAAGCCGCCAGTTCGCTGGTTGCGCGCTATGACCGGACCATTCGCATTTCTCTTTCCGGGCCAGGGCTCCCAAGCCGTCGGCATGGGGAAGGAGCTGTGCGGTCGCTTCTCCGTCGCCCGTGCGGTGTTCGCCGAGGCTGATGAAGTGCTCGGCCTGGCGCTCTCCCGGCTGTGCTTCGACGGCCCCGTTGACGAGCTGACGCTCACGGCCAACACGCAACCCGCCATCCTCACTGCCAGTTACGCGGTGACGCGCGTCCTGGCCGATGCGCTCGACATGCGCCCGAGCTGGGTTGCGGGTCACAGCCTGGGGGAATTCAGTGCGTTGCTCGCGGCCGGCGCGCTGCAGTTCGCCGATGCGTTGCGCGTCGTGCGTGCCCGCGGCGAAGCCATGCAGGCAGCCGTGCCGCCTGGCGTCGGCGCGATGGCCGCCGTCCTCGGACTCGATCGGCCGCTGGTCGAGGCGGTCTGCTCCGAAGCCGCCCAGGGGCAGGTGGTCAGCCCCGCCAACTTCAACGGTGTGGACCAAATCGTCATCTCGGGGCACCGCGACGCCGTCAGCCGCGCTGGGCAGCTCGCGAAGCAGCGTGGCGCCAAGCGCGTTCTGCCACTCGCGGTCAGCGCCCCGTTCCATTGCGCCTTGATGGAGCCGGCGGCGGAGCGCCTGCGCGCGGTGTTGCAGGCGGTGCCGGTAGCACAACCTTCGTGTCCGCTGATCAGCAACGTCGAGGCGCGCGCCTGCACTGACGCCCAGCAGATCAAGCCGCTGCTGATCCGCCAAGTGGTCAGCGCGGTGCGCTGGCAGGAGTGCGTCGACGAGCTGGCGCGGTTGGGATGCCGACACGCCATCGAAGCCGGACCGGGGCGCGTGCTCACGGGACTGACCAAGCGTATCGCGGCGGACATCCGCTGCGTGCCGGCGGATGATTTTGCCGCGCTGGAGGCGCTCGCGGCCGCCGCATGACGACCCTGCTCCAAGATGCTGAGCATGAGTCAGGGATCTTTTTTCGAGACAAGGGAGATGACGGCACGCTTGCCTGAATCGGTGCGGACGGAGTATGTGAAGCGCATTCCCGTCGGCCGGCTGGAACGCCTGAGGAGGTGGCGGACGCCGTGACGTTCTTGATCCGTCCCGAATCCGGCTATATCACCGGCCAGATCATCGGCGTGAACGGCGGCCTGTACATGTAACGGGAGAGGAGGAGTACGGATGGCATCAGCTGTGGAAACGAAGGTCAAGGAAATCATTTGCGAGCAGTTGGGTTTAAGCGAGGACGAGGTCAGCCCCGACGCCTCGTTCATCGAGGACCTCGGCGCCGACTCGCTGGATATCGTCGAGCTGGTCATGGCGCTCGAGGAAGAGTACGACATGGAAATCACCGATGAAGAGGCGGAGAAGATCCGTACCGTTCAAGACGTGATCAACTACATTGAAAGCCACAAACAATAAGCGAGGCGCATCAGGCCAACCAACAGGTGGTCGCGCCTCGCGCAGATGGCTCATTGGATTTGGCATATGGCATGTGGCGTATGGCTTATGGCCCGAGCCATCTGCCATCGTTAGCAGGATGAGAGTCTATTGATGACTGAGCTCGAACGTGTCGATCCGGAAATCTACCGTGCCATCCGCCAAGAGGCAGAGCGGCAAGAGAACAATCTCGAGTTGATCGCTTCGGAGAACGTGGTCAGCCGCGCAGTCCTGCAGGCACAAGGCTCGGTGTTGACGAACAAGTACGCCGAAGGCTACCCGGGCCGCCGCTATTACGGCGGCTGCGCGTTTGTCGACGTGGCGGAGCAATTGGCAATCGATCGCGCCAAGCAGATCTTCGGCGCCGACCACGTGAACGTGCAACCCCACTCCGGCTCACAGGCGAACATGGCGGTGTATTTCTCCCAGTTGCAGCCGGGAGATACGATCCTGAGCATCAACCTCACTCATGGCGGCCATCTCACGCACGGCAGCCCGGTGAACTTTTCGGGCAAGTTCTTCCGTGTCGTGGCGTACGGTGTGCGGCAGTCTGACGAGCGTATCGACTACGAGGCCATGACCGAGTTGGCGCGCCAACATCGTCCGAAGATGATCGTCGCGGGGTACAGCGCCTATTCGCGCGAGCTCGATTTCATTCCCTTTCGCAAGGCCGCAGACGAAGTCGGGGCCGTGGTGATGGTGGACATCGCCCACTTCGCCGGATTAGTGGCCGCCGGTATTCACCCATCGCCGATTCCGCACGCCGAGTTCGTCACCACCACGACGCACAAGACCCTGCGCGGTCCGCGCGGCGGCATGATCATGTGTCGCGAGGCCTTCGCTAAGAGCATCAACTCCTCGGTCTTTCCCGGCAATCAGGGCGGACCCCTGATGCACGTCATCGCCGCCAAGGCCGTGGCCTTGAAAGAGGCGCAGTCACCGGAGTTCAAGGCATACCAACAGCAAATCGTCCGCAACGCCAAGGCGCTGGCCAGCGGTCTGGCGCGCAGGGGCTTTCGGCTGGTTTCCGGCGGGACCGACAATCATCTGATGCTGCTTGACTTACGCAATGTGGACATCACAGGGAAGGTCGCGGAGGAGACGCTCGATAAGGCACGCATCACGGTCAACAAGAACACCGTGCCGTTCGAAACCCGGTCACCGTTCGTCACCAGCGGCATTCGCATCGGGACGCCAGCCGTCACCACGCGCGGCATGAAGGAACCGGAGATGGAAACCATCGCCGAGTTCATTTACCGCGGGCTGCAGTCGGTCGGCAACGAGGCGGCGTTGAAGTCGCTCGGCGACGACGTCATCGGACTCTGCCGGCGCTTCCCCATCGGCTCGGACGGGTTTGCGAGCTAACCTCAATCCGAGAATCTTTTCAGTCGATAGTCGATAGTCAACACTTGATAGGTCTGGCCGGACTTTTAGGCGCTCACAACTGCTCCTGCAGACGGCTGCACCAAGCTTGAAGTGGGCCGCAATCGCGTCTTGCTGTGCTTCGTGGGACGAGCGGCGGCTGGCGGCGTTCCCCCCGAGGCAAACGATTACATCCTGTATCAGCTGCGTCCCGGCGAGGACCCAAGCAAAGTGGCGCGCATGTTCCACGTGACGATCGAGGAACTCCTCGCGTTGAACCACATCAGCGACCCACGGCGGCTGGGTGTCGGCGCGCTCCTCCGAATTCCCGACCCACGAGCCTCAATGCTGACGCAGCTTCGTCACGACAAGGACGCACTCGAGCAGGAGTCGGCCGCGGTGGGGATTGAGGGATTGAAAGATTGATAGATCGAGGACTGAATAATGTTGTCAATCATTCAATCCATAAATCACTCAATCACTCAATCTATCAATGATCGTGTCGTGCAGCCAGTTCTGGTCGTCGCGATTCGGGTAATTGATGTTGTAGTGCAGGCCGCGACTTTCTTTGCGGCTGATTGCGGATTTGATGATCAGCTCCGCCACCAGCGCGATGTTGCGTAGCTCAATCAGGTCGGCGGTCACGAGGAAGTCCCAGTAGTATTCCCGGATCTCGTCCTGCAGGAGGGAGATGCGCTTGAGCGCCCGTGCCAAGCGGCGGTCCGAGCGGACGATGCCGACGTAGTTCCACATCAGCCGGCGAATTTCGTCCCAGTTCTGGGTCACCACCACGGACTCATCGCTGTCCACGGCCTGCCCCGGGTTCCAGTCGGACAAGGCCGGCATGGGTTGCCGGTCGTCGCGCAGCAGGGCACAGGCCACGAGTGAGGCGCGGTGGCCGAACTCCGCCGCTTCGAGCAGCGAGTTGGACGCCAAGCGATTGGCCCCGTGCAGGCCGGTCATCGCCACCTCTCCGGCGGCAAACAGGCGGCGGATGCTCGTGCCGCCGTCCCGATCGGTCACCACGCCGCCGCAACAGTAGTGAGCCGCGGGCACAACCGGAATCGGCTGTGCTGTGATGTCGATGCCGAAGCGTAGGCACTGGGTATAGATATGTGGGAAACGTTCCTTGACGAAATCCGCGCCGTGATGGGTGATGTCCAGGTACACGTGTTCGTAGCCGTGCACCTTCATCTCGTTATCGATGGCGCGGGCCACGATGTCGCGCGGGGCCAACTCGGCGCTCGGATGGTAGCGCTTCATGAACAGCTCGCCGTCCGGCCGCCGCAAGAGCGCGCCCTCGCCCCGCAGCGCCTCGCTGATCAGGAACGACTTGGCCTGCGGATGGTACAGACAGGTGGGGTGGAACTGAATGAATTCCATGTTGCCGATAGGCACGCCGGCGCGACAGGCCATGGCGATGCCATCCCCAGTCGCGATATCCGGATTGCAGGTGTAGAGGTACACCTTCCCAGTGCCTCCGGTAGCGAGCAGCGTGGCGCGCGCTTGGAATCGCCGTACGACACCGCGCTCGATGTCCAGCGCGTAGGCTCCCCAACACGACGGCGAGGTGATGCGCGGATCGAACTTCGCATCGATCAGGAGATCGAGCCCGATGTGCCGCTCGAGGATGGTGATGTTCTTCTCCCGGCGGACGGCTTCGACAAGCGCCCGCATGATCTCGCGGCCCGTCGAATCGGCGGCGTGGAGAATGCGCCGGTAGCTGTGGCCCCCTTCGCGGCCGAGGTCGTAGTCGTCGTCTGCGGCGTCCGCCCGCAAGGAGAATCTGGTTCCCAGCGCGATCAACTCGCGGATGCGTTCCGGCCCCTCGCGAACGACCAAGTCGACAATGTCGGGATGACAAAGGTTGGCACCGGCAATCATCGTGTCCTGGCTGTGGACCTCGAAGGAATCCTCCGTACTCCACACCGTGGCGATGCCGCCTTGCGCGTATTCCGTGGCGCTTTCGGGGAGCCGGTCCTTCGTCAGCACGAGGACCGATCCCGCCTGCGCCACCTTTAGCGCGAACGTAAGACCAGCCAGACCACTACCAATCACCAAGAAATCGCTGTCCATAATACAGCATCCCTTAGCAAGGGGCGGAAGCTACTGCCACGACGCGCAAAAATTCCTTGCAAAGCCTAAACACACCTATTACGCTCGGTGACGATGCAGGCGTGGGGGTGGTCATTCCTCGTCGGGTGTGTGGTGTCGGTCACGTGGCCGGCGTGCGCCCGGGCCGATATCTACATGTATCGCGACACGCGGGGCGTGTTGCATTTCTCGAATGCGCCGAGCGAGCCGCAATACCAGTATTACCTCCCGGACATCTCCAGTTGGAAATCCGGCCGCCACTGGAGCGGTGCCATTGACGGCACACGGCGGCGTGCCTTTGACAAGCTCATTCAGCAGACCGCCCTGCGTCACCAGGTTGACACCGCCTTGGTGAAGGCGGTCATTCGTGCCGAATCGGATTTCGTTCCGCATGCCGTCTCGCCGAAGGGGGCGCTCGGGCTGATGCAGTTGATGCCGGCAACGGCACGCCTGCACAACGTGTGGCGCGCCTTCGACCCGAGCGAGAACGTCGAAGGCGGGGTGACCCATCTCCGTTACCTGCTCGACCGTTACGGCGGCAACTTGCGGCTCGCACTGGCCGCTTACAACGCCGGGGAGAAGGCCGTCGACAGCTACGGTGGCGTACCACCCTACCCCGAAACCTGGGAATACCTCAGTCGTGTGCTGCGCTTCCGCGAGGCCTACCTGCGCCAGCAGTGATGGGGAAAGTTGCTAGTTGTTGGTTGCGAGTTGTTGGTCGGCGTAACCAGCAACCAGCGGCTAACAACCTTGAGTCAATCCAGCAATGCCCCCATCGTTCATATCGAATCTTCCGAACATCCTCACGGTCCTGCGGATCCTGTTGATTCCGGTGCTCATGGTGTTGCTCACCAACCCGGGGCCGGGCGCCAGTCTGGCGGCGGCGTTCACGTTCTTTCTCGCGTGTTGGTCGGATTTCTTTGACGGCTACCTGGCCCGGCGCTGGGGGCTCAGCACGACGTTGGGCAAGTTGCTCGATCCGCTCGCCGACAAGCTCATCGTGGCGGCCGCGCTGATCATGCTCGCCGGGATGGACCGTTCGCCAACGGTGCCGGCGTGGATGATCACGATCATCATCGGCCGCGAAATCGCGGTGACGGGGTTACGCGCAGTCGCCTTGGGCCAAGGCGTCGTGGTCGCCGCAGAAGAGCTCGGCAAGTACAAGATGATCTTTCAGATGTTCGCCCTAAACGGTCTCCTACTCCACTACCAGTTCCTGGGCGTCAATTTCCACGTGGCCGGCATGTACTTCCTGTGGATCTCACTAGTCATCAGCCTGTGGTCGGGCATCGACTACCACGTCAAAGTCATTCGCCAGCTCTTGCGCGGCGGTGCGACGGCGATGTCCTGAGTCGGCAGGGACCGGCCAATCATTTGCGTGGTTCACTGAACCCCGGCATGGGCCCCTCGACCGACACCCGCCACGGCGTTAGCAAGCAGCGGCAACCAGTGATAGAGTTGCATTGTGGCCGGTGAAGAGAGTGTGCTGAGTCGTCCTGACACCACTCGAGAAGCCGCGCTTCTGCTTGCGGAACGTGTGCGTGTCGGGCTGCGCCTTGTCCTCGTGGCGCTGGTATTGTTCGCCATAGCCGACTTGGGTTTGGGATTACCAGAGAGTCCGGTTCTCTTCGCGCGGACGCTCATGTTGCTGGGGGCGGTTGCGGCGATGGCTCGTGCGCTGCACCTGCCGAGGGCCGAGCGTTGGGCTATGCCGATCGCACTGGTGACCGTCACCGGGATCTGCTTTGTGAGCGCTGGCGGGGGAATGTTACTCCGCGACTACCAGACTACCCCGCTCGTCATCATCGTCCTCACCATGGGAACTGCTACGCTGCTTCAATGGGGGATTGTGCCCCAGCTCGCCACGGTGGCGATTGCCGCCGCTTCACTGCTGTGGAATCTGTATCTGCTCAACGGCGGTTTCGCCGCGGCCGCCACTTACCCGGCAGTTGGCGTGATCATCGCCATGGTCTTGTCGGTCTATGTGGCGCATCAGCTCGAGCGGCATCGCGTCCGCGCCGAGCAGGCCCAGTCGCAGTTGCGGGCGAGTGAGGCGAGTTTGCGAGCGACGTTTGAACACATGGACGACGTGTTCTACCGCACGGACTTGCAGGGTGTCATCCAGATGGTGACCCCCGCGGCGCAGCGCTACGGCTACCGGCCAGAGGAATTGATCGGTCGCAACGTGCTGGCGTTGTACCGCGACGCGAGCGAGCGCGAACGACTGCTCTCGGCGTTGGCGGCAAACCGGTCGATCCGCGACTTTGAAATCACGTTGCGGCAGAAGGACGGCACGTTTGTGCCCACGTCGGTCTCGGCGCATCTGCTTTTTGATGCTGCCGGCCAGCCGATCGGCCGCGAGGGTGTCCTGCGCGACATTACGGCACGCAAGCGCGCCCAGGAGGTTCAGGAGCAGGAAGCCTACGTTGCTGGCGCCCTCGCACGGGTGGGCCAAGCGCTGATGTCATCACTGGACACCCCGGCGGTGCTCGGCCGACTGTGCCAGCTCACTACCGAGGTGCTGCACTGCGACTACAGCCACACGTATCTTTGGCAGCCGGAGGACGATGTATACGTCGTGGTCGCGGGCTACGGCGATCCGCCGGAGTATTCGGGAATCGCTCCGGGCTTCGCGCTTCCCGCGGGCGACGGTCGGTAAGTTGTTGGCCTGTTTGGACCGCGATGGGCTCGTGCAAATCAGCTCGGAGCTTTCGTCCGACCTTTTACCCGCCGGATCGCAGGCCGCATACGGGATCACCCTGGGGCTCTTCGTGGCACTGCGGCGGGGGGACGAGATCATCGGCGCCCACTCTCCTGGCTATCGCGGCCGAACGGAGCCGTTCGGCGTGGCCGAACAGCGAATCGCCAAAGGCATGGCGCAGCTGCTGTCACTGGCGCTGGTGAACACGCGCCTGGTCGAAGAGCTGGAGCAGGCGAATCGTGTCCGGTCGGATTTCGTCGCGGCCATGTCACACGAGTTGCGCACGCCGCTCAATGTGCTGATCGGCTACGGCGCTCTCTTACTCGAGGGGGCCTTCGGGGCGCTGACGGCTGAGCAGGCCGACACCCTCGGCCGCATGCAGCGGCACGCGGAAGAGCTGCTCGAGCTGATCAGCGCCACGCTCGATCTGGGTCGCCTCGAGGCCGGGCGCGTGACGCTCCAGCCAGAGCTGATCGACGCCGCACAGCTGCTGGCGACGATCGCTGCGGAGGCACGAGCCGGGCGGGCCAAGCCGGACGTTCAACTGCTGTGCGAAGCGGCCCCTGATCTGCCGCCGCTCTACGCCGACCCGTTGAAGTTGAAGGTGGTGCTCAAGAACCTGATCGGCAACGCCGTCAAGTTTACCGAGCGCGGCCGTGTCACCGCGACAGTGGCGCTGGCCAATGCTCCCCAGATCGGCTCGGCGACGAACGATAACGGCGGCGCGCCGGCCGGGCGCCCCCGGCAGGTACCCGTCTCCAACCAGCGCGGCCAATGGCTGCAATTCACCATCAGTGACACGGGAATCGGCATCCCCGACGAGGCACGGGGGGCGATCTTCGAGCCTTTCTCGCAGGCCGATGGGATTGCTCCGCGCTATGGCGGCGCGGGCCTCGGGCTGCACATCGTGCGCCGGCTGGTCGACCTGCTCGGCGGCCGTATCACCTTCGACAGCGCCGTGGGCCGTGGCTCGACGTTTCGCGTCGCGTTACCACTCCGCCGCCCCGAGGCATCGGAGGGCGAGGTCTAGCCGCGCACGAAGCGGCGAGGGGACCGACCGGCACGAGCACGATCTTGCGCCGCGCCGGGGGCCATGTTAGCTGGTAACGTCCGATCGCATCGTGCGCCCTTAGCTCAGTTGGATAGAGCGCTTGACTACGAATCAAGAGGTCGGGTGTTCGAATCACCCAGGGCGCGCTTAACTCCAGCCCTTGTCTCACAAAGACTTTCATGACTCTTGCCAAAGGCAACCGGTCGTAACAAGTTTTTCGTGGGAAGAACCTGGGAAGAACCCGGAAGAAATTCGGCCGGCCAGGAGGCGCGGGGGTGCCTTGACGTAGCGTGGCGCTTGCCGTATGGCCCGGTTGCGGGAAGAGAAACCCGCGCGTCATCGTAGGTTGACCGGCTACCAACGTTCATTACCGTCATCAAAGAACCCCGGGAGGTGAGAACACCATGAAGCGAGATATTCGAAAGGTTGCTGTGCTGGGCTCGGGCGTCATGGGGAGTGCCATCGCAGCGCACCTTGCCAACGCGGGAATCCCCTCGATCATGCTCGACATAGTGCCCCGTCTCTCCCCGGATGAGGAGAAAAAGGGCCTCAGCCTCAAGTCGCCGCAGGTGCGCAACCGACTCGCCCGCACCGCCCTCGACGCTGCGCTGAAAGCCAAACCGGCTCCGTTCTTCCACAACGCGCTCCAAAGCCTGATCGAGATCGGGAACTTCGAGGACGACTTTGCGCGGATCGGCGACTGCGACTGGGTCATCGAGGTTGTTGTCGAGAACATGGCGATCAAGAAGAAGCTGCTTGCCCAGGTAGTCCAGCACCGGAAGCCGCAATCGATCGTCACCACCAACACCAGCGGGCTCTCCATCGCCGGGATGAGCGCTGACTGCCCCGCGGAGTTCCGCCAGCACTTCCTCGGCACGCACTTCTTCAACCCCGTGCGCTACATGAAGCTGCTCGAGATCATCCCCGGACCCGACACGCTTCCCGAGATTGTGCAGTTCATGGCGGAGTTCGGCGAGCGCGTCCTCGGCAAGGGCATCGTCTATTGTAAGGACACGCCGAACTTCATCGCCAACCGTATCGGCGTGTACGGCATGATGCAGACGATGCATCTGATGCTGGACAATGGATACTCGATTGAGGAGGTCGACGCCATCACCGGGCCGCCGATGGGCCATCCGCGCTCGGCGTCTTTCCGCACCGGCGATCTCGCAGGCCTCGATACCTTGGCGCACGTGTGTGAGAACGTCTACGAGTCGGTTCCAAATGACGAGTCCCGTGAAGTCTTCCGCGTGCCCAAGTTCGTCAACGACTTGGTGGCCGAGGGCCGTCTGGGCAACAAGACCGGTGGCGGCTTCTACAAGGAGTCCAAGGACGCCCAGGGCAAGAAGATCTTCTTGGTCCGCGACCCGAAGACCGGCCAGGACCGCGTTCCCGACAAGGTGAGTATCGACTCGCTCAAACTCACGAAAAACCTTGACGATGCTGCCGACAGGATCCGCACCATGGCCGACGCCGACGACCGGGGCGGCAAGCTGGCCTGGCCGTTGACGCGCGACACGGCTCTCTACTCGGCGCGTCGCATCGGCGAGATCACCGATTCGCTGGTCGAGATCGATCGCGCCATGCGCTGGGGTTACAACTGGGACCTCGGGCCCTTCGAGGGCTGGGACGCCATCGGTGTAGCGAAGGCCGTCAAGCGGATGAAGGCGGAGGGGGCGGCGGTTCCCCGCTGGGTTGACGACATGCTCGCCTCGGGCAAGGAAAGCTTCTACGTGCGCCGCAACGGTGCGTCCTTGGTTTACAGCCCCGCGAAGAAAGATTACGTGGCCCTCGAGCTCAGTCCGCGCATCATCCTGCTGCCCTCGCTCAAGGAACGTAAGAAGGTCGTCAAGGGTAACGGCAGCGCCACTCTGATCGACATAGGCGACGGGGTGCTGTGCCTTGAGTTTCACTCCAAGATGAACTCGGTCGACGGCGACATCATTGCCATGCTGAGTGAGGCGGTCGACGAAGTGAGCGCCAACTACGAAGGATTGGTGATCGCCAACCACGATCCCCAGGCCTTCAGCGCCGGCGCCAACCTGCTGCTGGTGTTCATGGCCGCTCAGGCCAAGCAGTGGGGCGAGATCGAAAAGATGGTCAATGACTTTCAGCAGGCGAACATGAAGCTGAAGACCAGTCCGCGACCCGTGGTGGTCGCGCCAGCCGGTCTTGCGCTGGGCGGGGGTGCCGAGATGGTGTTACATGGCACCAGCGTGCGCGCTCATTGTGAACTCTACTGCGGTCTCGTCGAGGTCGGTGTCGGACTCATACCGGGAGCGGGCGGGGTCAAGGAGATGGCGGTGCGCGCCACGAGCAGTCTGCCCGAAACGAGCCAGATCCCTATCGACCTCACTCCTTTCATCTTCAAGGGCTTCGAGAACATCGCCATGGCGAAGGTCTCGATGAGCGCAGAGGAGGCGCGTGCGAACGGCTTCCTGAAACCTTCGGACGGCGTGACGTTGAACCGCGACCACCTCATCCAAGACGCCAAGGACGAGGTGCTGCATCAGGCCCGGATCGGCTTCAAACGCGCGCGACCGCGCAGCGACGTCCGCGTGGGAGGGGATGCCGTTGCCGCCGTGCTGGTGGCGGGTGTGGACGGGTTGGTGCGTTCGGGTTTCGCCAGCGAGTACGACCTCAAGATCGCAACGAAGCTCGCGCACGTGCTCACCGGAGGCCAGGTCGCCACCGGAACCCAGGTCAGCGAGCAGTACCTCTTGGATCTGGAACGCGAGTGCTTCCTGAGCTTGGTTGCGGAACCGAAGACGCAGGAACGCATCCAGCACATGCTCACGACCAACAAGCCGCTTCGGAACTAATCAGGGTTTTGAACTCGTTGTCATCGTAGAAGGAGAACACCATGCGGGACGCAGTAATCGTTTCATCTATACGCACCGCCATTGGCAAGGCCCCACGCGGAGCGCTCCGCTATACCCGGCCCGACGACATGGGGGCCACCGCCATCAAGGGCGCGCTCGCGCAAGCCCCAGGGGTGGAACCCGCGAGCGTCGAGGACGTGGTCATGGGCTGTGCGATGCCCGAGGCCGAGCAGGGTATGAACGTCGCCAGACTGTGCGCCGTGATCGCAGGCTTGCCCAATGAGGTCCCGGCCTTCACCGTCAATCGGTTCTGCTCCTCCGGGCTACAGGCGATCGCGATCGGTGCCGAGCGCATCATGCTGGGCGCCGCCGACACGGTCATTGGCGGCGGCACGGAGTCGATGAGCCTGGTGCCGATGGGAGGCAACAAGCTCGTCCCGAACCCGGCATTGCTCGCGGAGGTGCCCCCGGTTTACATCGGTATGGGGCACACGGCAGAAGAGGTCGCGAAACGCTTCGACGTCGGTCGCAAAGAACAGGACGAGCTGGCGGTCGCGAGCCACAAGAACGCTGCGGCTGCCATCGAGTCGGGCCGCTTTGCCGAAGAGATCGTTCCGCTCAAGGCCAAGGTCTACGGGGTTGGCGAGGGTGGCAGGCCGGTGGTGCAAACGAAGACCTTCGAGGTGGACGAGGGCGTGCGAGCCGATACGAATTTCGAGGCGCTCTCCAAGCTTCGCCCGGCATTTTCGACGACAGGTACGGTGACAGCCGGGAACTCCTCGCAGACGAGCGATGGGGCGGCGGCGTCCGTAATCCTGTCGGACGCGCGAGCGAAGCAATTGGGTCTGAAGCCAATGGGTATCTTCCGCGCTTTCGTCGTCGCCGGTTGCGATCCCGACATCATGGGGATCGGACCCTCCTTTGCCATCCCGAAGCTGTTGAAGAAGACGGGTTTGAAGCTCGAGGACATCGGACTGATCGAGCTCAACGAGGCATTCGCGGCCCAGGCGGTTTACTGCATCCGCAAGCTCGGTCTCGATCCGGCCAAGGTGAACGTCAACGGCGGCGCAATCGCGCTCGGCCATCCGCTCGGATGCACGGGGGCCAAGCTCACGGCAACGCTGTTACACGAGATGCAGCGTCGCAAAGTCCGCTACGGTGTGGTGAGCATGTGCATCGGTGGCGGCATGGGCGCTGCCGCCCTTTTCGAGCGACCGTCCTGACCTGGGGATCGTCGAGGCGGTGGTGTGAGTAGCAAGCGCGGGCTAGGGGCGCCTCCCTGTGAGCGCTCTGCTTGCTTGGCGGCAAGCGCTTCGATTTTTTCACCAACCCCTACGCCCCGTGGTGCCGCGGCAGTGTACAGTTGAACCTTGTGCGCGCCGTCAGCAGCCGCTACGGGTGTGCCGGCGGTGCGATCACGGGCAGCGGTATTGTCCCCGCCCCGTGCTGTTCAGCGGCGGAGGCTCACGCCACGAGGGCGAAGAAGAAATGGTCGCCCCGGCCGCGCGGGGCGTTGATGCCACCGATGCCCAGGCACAGCGAGGGCGATAACACCTTCACCTCGTCGTAGAGCACGCGGCGCACCGGGCCGGGTAAGCGGGACACGTCGTAGTGCAACCGCACGGTCTCCGTGTCGCGCCACCGCGATCGCCCCACCTCCGCCGCGAACCGCCCAATCCCAAGAGTCGGGTGGAAGAAAAACCAGCGCTGCCGGGTGAAGTCGACGCCGAACGGCAGCAGGCGGAACCCCAGGTACTGCAGTGGACGGATCACCGGGTGGCGCGCCCCCGGCGTGTGCAACCAGCCCAGATGCACACCACGGTAGCAACCGCTCGGCACTGACACGGGACGCGGCTCGACGTACAACGCTTCCAGCTCCGCCACGCTGCACTGCGCCAGCCGCGCCAGCGAAAGGGGCGCTTCTCGATGGCCTCCCATGACGGCTCTTCTCCCTGTTTTGTGCGGTCGCGGCTCCTCGCTGCTGCGCGCCGGCTCAGCCGACCGCGATGCCGCCCGGCTCGAACGCCACCGCCGGGTTCTCCCAGACGTGCGACAGATCGACCATCGTCGGCGAGTTGCACGACGAGCAGCGTTCGGCGTCGACACGCAGCTGCCGGAATCGATCCAGCTGCATGATCTCCTTCAACGGCGTCGTGCGGATGTTGGCGAGCGGGCGGGCGAGGTTGAGGCAGTACTCCGCGTTCCCATGCCCGTCGACGAACATGACCAGTTTGGGGAGGTGACACCGGTATCCCGGCCGCCCGGCAATGAAGTAGTCGAAGTAGTGCTGCGAGTTGAGAATCGGGGCCCCGGCGCGCTTCTTCTCCGCCAGCGATGCACACACCGCTTGCAACTCCGGTAAAGGCATCCCCATGTCGGTCTCGACGAAAGGCGCGTTTTCGCCGTGTCGATACTCCGTGATGACGTCGAACGAGATCTGCACGCCGAGGCGCGTCGCCAGGGCGAGCAGATCGTCGATCTCAGCGGCGATCCCTTTCTGTACGCAGCAGTTGAACTGCAGCGACACGTCCGGGTACTTCTCCTTGACCAGGCGCACGCCTTCGATGGCGCGGTCGAACAACCCGGGCAAGCCGCGGATCGCATCGTGGCGTTCGGGCTTTGCCGAGTCCAGGCTCACGAGCAGCATGTCGATGTACGGCAGGACCTCGTCCATGCGCTTCTCCAAGTACCATCCGGTAGTGAACAGCAGGATCGACATCCCCGCTTCCTGCTTCATGAAGCGGACCACCGCGCCGAGGTCGCTGCGCAGAAACGGCTCTCCGCCCGACAGCGCTGCGGCGACGAAGCCTTCCTGTTTCGCCTGCGCGTAGAAGCGCTCGAGATCCGCCAGCGGCACATCCTCGCAATCATTGTCGCGCCAGAGGCAGCTTGCGCACTGGCACATGCAGCGGTAGGTGATGAAGTGCCCGACGATGAACGGGCGCCCATCCTCTTTCTGTCTTGCTCCGAGCGCCTTGCCCAGCACCCGCTGCAACGCCTCCTGGGTTGCCACACTCAGCTGTCTCATGTCCCGCTCCTTTCCGAGTGCGTATACCGAGGACGCGACGAAAACGCTACCCGCCGGGACATCAGTCATACCGAGCGCCCAGATCGTGTCGCAAGAACAGGTGCGTTGTCACCACGACTACCGGGGAGTACCATCAAGTGCAAAAGGGGGATTCTGGACGATGGCGAAGCACAAGGCAACGCGCAGCAAGACGCAATCGCGTTCGGTGGTGCGGCGCATTCAGGGCGGTATCAAACAGATGCAACACGAGGTCACGGCGCCACTCACCCGCGCTCGCAAGGAAGCCAGCCGTTTATTTGGCGAGCAGAAACGGGCGTTGAATCGTATCGTCAGGGAAGCGCAACGGGTGCGCCGCGACGTGGAGAGACGTGCGCAACACACCGCGAAAGATTTGGAAGTGCGTTCCAGACGGCTCCGTTCGACGTTGGAGAAAGAGGCGGCAAGGCGCCTGGAGTCGGTGATCAAGCGGCTGGCTGGACGCGATCTCGCCTCGCGGCGGGAGGTCCAGAGCCTGTCGCGGCGCGTGCAGGAGCTGGAACAACTCGTGAAGCAGCACGCGCGAACAACGGCCCGAGCCACCACAGCATCCTCGGACGGCTGATCCTCTTGCGGGCACCCACCTGGCAACGAACGGGCTGTCCGGTCGCAATCTAAGGTATGCACCGCCGCTCCTTCAGTTTGGAGGGGAAGAAGCGGCGGTGCGTGAAAGGCGAGGCTTGGGGGGCGGCACCTCGCCTCTCGGGGTCTATCACCTGCCGTCGGTTAACGGCGGGGGAGCATCACGAATTACACTTCATCCCACGTGGTAACCGTAAACCGCTCGCGCTCAGTGACATGCTCACAACTCAGCGCCGCCGGCTCCAACCCACGGCGCTTCCACCCCTGCTGGATTTCAAACGCCCAGCTCACACACACCTCGGCAGAAGTGACCGTGCCAACGCTTCCGTTCGCCAGCAGCATATTTGCCTCCTTCCACCCAACGAAGCTCCGGTTCGGACGTGCGCCGCCAGGTTCTGATTCCAGCGCACTCGAAGCCCTTGGACCACGCCAACTCACCAATACAGTCTAGTCGATCCGGCAAGGACCGCAAATTAGGACTTACCCTAACCCAACAGAGCCGGAGCCAATCGCGAAGAAATGGAGAAGCACGGACAGGCAACCGGGAGTAAAGAACGGACCAATGGCGTGGGGGCGTGGGCCTTCCCATTCCCCGGTTCTGGAGCGAATTTTGTGTTCTCGGTTCCCGGTTCTCCATTGCCTTGTAAGTGTGCGGGGAGAATTGGCGCCGCAAGCGAATTTCTACGTCGCCAGTTCGTCGAAGCACCATGATCGCAGGCGTGTCGGCTTCCCGAAGCGAAGCGCATGTGGAAATGTCACGAGGTCGCCACGTACGGGTTACGGGTGGCGGCTCCAGTCCTTGCCGGACGAAAGAGGAGCTATCAATGGCAGACAGCGTCCTGATTGTTGATGATGATGTGAACGCCCGGATCATTGCCGAAACGCTTCTGGAGGCTCATGGGCTGCGCGTCCGAACCGCGGCGGATGGTACGCAGGCCTGTGAGATCGCGCGGCGTGGAAATACGGAAGTGGTGGTCGTAGACCTGACCTCGCCCGGCACCAACGGCCTCGAGGTCATCCGCCAACTCCGAGCCCGATTCGAGTTCCCTCGACTCCCGACACAGCCACGGATCATTGCCCTGACGGATACGAGACAACCAGAGGTGGAACGTTTCGCCCGTCGCTTGGGGGCGGAGGTGTGTCTGCAGAAACCAACTGTATCGACTCACCTCATTGCCGCCGTCGAACAGCTGCTGGCGGCCGACGGGTCTCCCAGCGAAGCCGCGTGAAGGCAGCGGGCGTCACCTCCGTGCGCCGTCGCCGCGTGTTCCCGGCCTCGTCGTACGCATCAGCACCACAAGCGATCGTGCGCGAACCACGTAGCTCGCGGACGTCACCTGTACC
Organism: uncultured delta proteobacterium; assembly: GCA_963729835.1. Lineage (GTDB taxonomy): Bacteria > Desulfobacterota > Binatia > HRBIN30 > HRBIN30 > CAVSQF01. The sequence goes on from CAVSQF010000001.1 coordinate 18,684, forward strand.
GCATCCCCAGCTTCACGGAAATCATCAGGGCTCTCCAGAGCCGTGTCGATAACCCGTTTCCACTCACCTTCTCGCCCTTCCTGCACGACGAACTGCAGGTCGTGCCAGTAGGCGTTGATCATGGCGTAGAGGTCGGCGTCTCCCTGCGATGCGCCGCTCAGGAAGAACGCGAGGCTGTGGGACTCCCAGGCCATGTCCACGCTGGGTCCAACGCCATACCAGCGGACCTCCTCTCGCCAGAAGCGGCTGCGGCTCAGGGACCGATGCGCTTTGCGGAACGCGATCATCATTTTGAAGAAGCGCAAGACATCCCGGTTCGCCGCCAGCCGACCCCAGTCGAGCCAGCTGGTCTCATTGTCCTGGTTGTAAGGGTTGCTATTGCCCGCTTGCGTCTGCATGAACTCGTCTCCGGCACGCAGCATTGGGGTACCGTTCGAGAGAAACAGCAGGCAGCAGAAGTTTTTGATCTGGCGTTTGCGCAGTTGCAGCACCTCCGGGGCCACCTGTGCATCCCCCTCCGCGCCGCAGTTCCAGCTGTAATCCTCCCGCGGTCCATCGGTATTGTTGTGGCCGTTGGCCCAATTTCGCTTCTGGTTGTACGAGACCAGATCATACAGAGTGAAGCCGTCGTGTGAGGTGACGTAATTCACGCTCTGGTAGGGGTGGTAGGCGTACATGCGCTCATCCGGGAACAGGTCCTCGCTCCCGTACAGGCGGTGCATCACGGCACGGACCATGCCGGGGTCTCCCCTCATGAAACGGCGGCCGTCGTCGCGGAATGCCCCATTCCATTGAAACCACAGGTGCGCGGGAAAACTGCGGCCCAGCTGGTACGCATCGGCGGCGTCCCACGGCTCGGCGATCAGGCGGGCGACTGAAAGATCGGGATCGGAGCGAATATCGCCGAGAATCGGCGGATCCTCCCAGTTGATCGATCCATCCATGTTGCGGGCGAAGATGGACGCCAGGTCGAACCGGAACCCATCGACGTGCATGTCCCTGACCCAGAACCGCATACTGTCCAGGATCATTTTTCGCATGTAGCGGTTGGCGCAGTTCAGACTGTTTCCCGTTCCCGAGAAGTTCTCGTACGGGGCATCCGCCTTTCCGGAGCTCAGGTAATACGTGCTGTTGTCGATGCCCTTGAAGTTGTACATCGGGCCTTTGTGATCGCCCTCGGCAGTGTGGTTGTAGACCACGTCGAGGATGACCTCGATATCCGCGGCGTGCAGCGCTTTGACCATCGTGCGGAACTCGTTGTGTTGGTCACAGGCCTCGCGGCGGCTGCCGTAGCCGTGATGCGGGGCGAAAAAATTGAGTGGCATATAGCCCCAGTAGTTGCCTTCCTGCGGGTCGTATTGGAAAACCGGCATCAGCTCGACTGCCGTCACCCCCAGCTCCCGCAGGTAGGGAATCTTCTCGACGAGACCGGCGAACGTGCCGCGGCTTCCGGGGTTCACACCGGAGGCGGGGTGCTGCGTGAACCCCCTGAGGTGCACCTCGTAAATGATCGTATCCCACTCGTGGCGCGGGCGCTGGTCGCCGCCCCAATCGAAGCGTTGTGCATCCGCCGAAATGAGACCCACCGGCGCCTTGCCGGCGTTCGAGCCAGCCCGGATCGCCGCACTGCGGTCGAAGGTGGGCGGGAAGAACACCGACTTCGCGTAGGGGTCGAGGAGAATCTTCTGCGCATCAAAGTTGTGCCATTCCAAGCGGCCGGCGGGCTTCGGCCCGTCGATGCAGTACGCGTAATAGCGCGCCCCCTGCATGAGCGATTTTGGAACGCGGCAATGCCAGACCCTGCCGGATTTATTCTTCCGGTAATCGAACCGGTACGTGAAGACAGGATTGGCGAGATCGCTTTCGGTGTACAACAGCAGGGTGACGCTCTCCGCGTGTTTCGAGTAGAGTGCAAAATTATACGCCTGCGTCGCCTCGATCCACGTGACGCCCAGCGGGAAAGCGAGACCTTCCGCGTCGGCCCAGGTCACCGCAGCTGTCCTCTCCGCGCGCGCTCGGCTACCCGGTTTTGGTTGCGGCCTTGCGCCTCCGACCAGCGGACTTGTCGGCTGCGGCCGGTGCGGTTTGCTGCGCCGGCGTGGCGGCCACTGGACGCCGTCCGAGCAGTTGATTGAAATGGATCCCGGCCCAGATGGCGAACGGAAAGAGCTGCGTGTCCATCCCTTGCACGAACGCATCGCCGAACTGATACACCCGGCGCAGCCACGGGCTGTAGTAGTAATAGCTGTAGGCGCCCAGCTCATGGGCGTAGAAGGATTTCACCGTCACGCTGATATCCAACACTTGCAGGATGATGGCGATCAACAGCGCCATGCCGAGCCGTGTCCAGCGCTGGCGGTACGACGCGGCGGGGAAGGCCAGCATGAGAGGGATAAGCAAGACCATATTCGCTTGCACCCATTCCGCTGGGATGCCTTGCATATCCGCCGGGAAGAGGCGGTGGCGGTACATGATCGCCGGGCGGCCTTCAGTCGATTGGCGCACCTCCATTTCCGTAACCTGGTTCAGGTTTGGGTCGCGGGAGATCTCGGTGAGGTGCAAGAAGTTCCGGGCCAGAAACGTCAGCAGATGCGTGTACGCGGGGGCAATGGGTTTCCAGCACACATACGTGAGGAAAAAGAACGCCAATAGGCGGGCGAGGAACACCGTGGGCTTAACGCCCAAGCGCATGCGCAAACCGTCCCGCCCAGAACAGCCACGTCGTCACCGCAATGCACACGACCAACGCTTGCGCGACGTACACATGGGTGTCGTGGAAGTACTGGCTCAGATACAGCCCAATGAGGAACAGCGCGGCAACGCGCAACACATTGGCGGCGTAGATCACCCCGAAGCCCAGCAGCACGCCGAGCAGCTTGGCGCGCGCACTAGCGGGATACGCCAACACCGCCGCCAGGTAAATCATCATCGGTACGGCTCCAGAGCAGGCTGCGGTCACGGCCACCGAGAAGCCGTCCGTTGCCAGGCTCGTCCCGCCAACCAAGGTGACGCGATGGCCGGCCACCGCGCCGAACCCTTGCAGCAACAGCCAGCTCACGTGCGCGCTGACACGCGCCAGCGCTTCGCCGACATCGAAGCGCTCGACGATCGGCGCATAGGTCATCAGCGAGAAGAATACCGTGATCAATCCGATGAAGGCACCGACCACGCGGAATGGTAGCCAGTAGGGCGCTAGCAGTGCCCGCAAACGACTGAACATCGACACGCCACCATCCGCCCACGCGAGCTACGGATTGTTACGGCACGAGCCACCAAAGTCAAGGCAGCCGAAGCGGCACAGGCGCCGTGCTCCCTTCCGCTCAACGCACTCCAACAGGCTCCCGGCCTGGTTGGCCCCTCGCGCTCTCTCCGTGAGTGCAGCGGTAAGGGGTCCTTACTGCAGGAAACGTTCGATGAGCCGGGCAACGTCGTGCGGGTGCTCCTCGTAAAAGAATAATTTGGCATTGGCGATTGGGTGAAAGCCCGCGACTTGGGGGAATTGAGTCGTCATCTCCCGCGCCTGTGGCTCGGGGAAGACAGGGTCGTTCGTTGCCCAAATGAAAAGGGTGGGCATGGCTAGTTGCTGGTGGAGCTGCTTGAATTCGTCGAGAGGTGGTGTCGGTCAAGTGGTGGAAAAACGATCGAGCGTTCATTCGGCGGCTAAACAATGAACCACTGCTCCTCTCTTATGCAGCTTTCTTATCAGTAGATGTACAAGAGTATGTATTAGTAGTATGATAAGAGTGTCGTTTAGGTACTTCCCGCGCCGGCGCCGCAGGCATGTCCTTCCACCCGTCCAGACGTCGCAGCGTGATGCGCCCGCTGTGCAGCAGACCGAAGAGCAGCAAAAGCACGGCGTCCTGACTGGGCAGGCTCGCCTGCGTCTTCGTGCGGCGACGAAACTCGCCGTTGATGCGCTCCAGCGCGTTGCTGGTGCGCAGCGCCTTCCACTGGGAGGGGGGGAAGGCGGTAAAGGTGAACAGGTCCTCTCCGGCCTCCTCCAGGCTCGTCACGACGTTGGGACAACACCGCTGCCACTTCTTGCGGAACGCGGCGCGTGCCGTATCAATCGCTTCGCGGTCCTTCCCGTAGATCATCCGGCGGTAGTCCTCGGCAAGTTCCTCGCGCAGATGCGCGGGGGCTTTGGCCTCGAGGTTCCGCAACTTGTGCACGGTGCAGCGCTGGATCGGCAGCCCCGGCCATTGCTCGTGCAGGGCGGTCACCAACCCCGGGTTGCCGTCGATCACCGCCAGCGCCGGGGTCCCGATGTGGCGCCGCACGAGACCCTCCATGACGCCGCTCCAGGCCGCCGAGCTCTCGTCGCCCGCCAACTGCATGTCGAGCAGCACCCGCTGCCCATTGCCCCGCACACCGAGCGTCACGAGCACCGGCACCCTCACCCGCCGTCTTCCGAGGCGCACTTTCGGGTACCAGCCATCCAGGAACAGATAGCGAATATCGTCCTGGGCCAGGTCCCGTTCGCGCCACGTCTTGAAGTCGGCGGCCAACCGCCCCACCAAGCGTGATACCGCGTCCTTCGACAGTGGGCCGCCGCGCAGCAACGGGGCCAGCGCGCCCTTGATCCGCCGCGTGTTTATCCCGCTCAGGTAGACTCCGAGGATGGCCTCGTCCACTCGCTTGGTACGCCGCTCGTAGCGCCGCACCGTGCGACTCTGCCACTCCCTACTGCTCCCATCCGCCTCCTGCAATCGCGCCCGGGGCATCGCAATGGTCGTCGCTCCCACGCTCGTGGTCAGGCTCCGTTCTCGGTGCCCGTGACGGTAGCCGTGGCGCTCAGCGCCCACTCGCTCCGAGGGCTGGGCTCCCAGAGCCGCTTCCACCTCCTCTTCGACAATTCGTTCGATCACGTCACGCACGCGTTCTCGGATCCCGAGTTCAATGCTCTCTGGGCCGTACCTCTCCGCTTTCGTTTCCCGTCGTCCGTCCTTCCTGCTATCTGTTACCATGGCGTCATCCTCCGACCCCCGCTGCTACGCGGGAGTTGTTCTTGGGTTAAGAAACTGGCCGGATGATGACGCCTTTCCCCTTTTTCCACCACACTCCCGACATTACCCGTCGAGACGCACGAATTTCATTTGTCTCAGAAATTGCAGAACGCCGTCCATGCGCTCCTTCGAAGACAACAGGGGCTGGACAAAACGCTTGTGGAACTCGCCCTCCAGGTGAGCCAAGTCGTGGAAGCAACCGCCGAAGGCTAAGGATGATCGGCGAAACACGCGGGACCTTAGGAGCTGCCGGATGACGGCCCCGAACCCAGGGACGCGCGCCAGAACCTGGTACGTCGGAATCCAAGGCGGGCGATGCAACGGAATCTCCGTGTTGGTCAGGACGAGGTGCGACACCCGTGGCGCATCGATGAGGGCCAGTTCGCGGGCAACCCAGCCGCCCGTATCGTTGCCCACGAGTGCATAGGAGGCGACGCGGAGCGCCGACAGCATTCCCTGCAGCGCGCGCGCCTGTCCTTGCGAGGAATAATCGTCACCGGCGGTGCTGTAAGATTGTCCCAGGCCGATCAGGTCGGGAGTGTAACAGGTAAATCGATCACGCAGCTGCGAAACCACCTTGTCCCACGTGTGCCCCGATAGGGGGAAACCGTGTAAGAAGACTATCGGAGGTCCGTTGCCATCTCGGTGCCAGTGGACCGACGCCTCTCCGACTCGAGTGCTTCCTTCGACCGAGGAGAGTGTGTTTTCCATGGCCCGCTATACCTCCGGCGCGATGTTGCCGTCGCTTATAGCAAGCACAGCGAAGGTCTGGCGAGCTGGGTACGCGTTTGGAGCGTCGTCGGCGGCATCAGTGGCGGTCGAAGCGACGCCCCACGACAGCGTTGCGGCCACAAGCGTCGAGACGCAAGCCATCCAACCGCGGTGGAAGTGTGGTACTGATGCTGGTGAGGAGGACCCATGCTGCGGTTGTACGACTCCCTATCTTCTGGCAACGCCTACAAAGTTCGTCTCTTGCTGCGCCAGCTCGGCATTCCGTTCCAGCGCGTTGAAGTGGACGTGATAAAAGGGGAGACGCGAACTGCGGCGTTTCTCCGGAAGAATCCCAATGGCCGTGTGCCGGTCCTCGAGCTGGAAGGCGGCGCGTACCTTCCCGAGTCCAACGCGATTCTCTTCTATCTGGCGGAGGGCACGCCGTTTCTCCCGCCGACCCGCTGGGACCGGGCACAAGTGCTGCAATGGATGTTCTTCGAGCAATACAGCCACGAACCCAACATCGCCGTCGCACGCTTTTGGATCCGGTTTCTCGGCGTCAGCGCGGACAAGCGGGCGCTACTGGAGCAGAAGCAACAGTTGGGGTACGCGGCGCTCGGGGTCATGGAAGGCCATCTCGCGGAGCGGAGGTTTTTCGTCGCCGAGGAGTACTCGATTGCCGACATCGCGCTCTACGCCTACACGCACGTTGCCGGCGAGGGCGGCTTCGATCTCGGCTGCTTCCCAGCGGTGCGCGCGTGGCTCGATCGGGTGCGCTTGCAGCCGGGGCATACGCCGATCACGCAGGGATAGGTCGTGGCACGATTTGACTTCGGTCCCCGCAGGGCAGACGATAGCCAGAGTGTGGTAGGATTATGAAGCAACCTTGGATTGCTGCGGTGGTTGGCGGTCTTGCTCTGTTGGCCGTGGGCGTAACACTCCGACAGCTTGCCACCACCGCGCGCACCGGAGATGGATTGGGACGGCCTGGCGCAAAGCGAGCCGAAAGGAGCGCCGGCTGGGGAGAAGGTTTTGCGCGCAACGAGTCTGAGGGCCCAGGGCAGCCTGCTGCGGCGGGTGGCGCCGAGCCTGGCGAGGGGCGCCGCCGGGGTGGGACGGAACAGGTAGAGGGTGGCGCGCTGCAGGCCCAAGCCGAAGGCCACGGTGCGGCGGTTGTCCAGGGTGCGCGAGCCTCCCACGGAGGTGTGGGAGTCGCGGAATTGGCGGGCGGCACGGCCGTTCGTGTTCAGGCGGGTGCAGCGGCGGGGCGGGAAAACGCGCAGCCGAGCGCGCTGCAAGGCGAGGCCCAGACGGGCGCTCAGGGAGGAGCAGGGGTGGCGGGTGCGGTACCGAATCAGGCGGCGAACCAGGCTGCCGGCATGGATCCGGATCTCATTTACCACAGTGATGAAAGCGCCCGGTTCGATACCGCCTCGCAAGTACAGGTCAAGGATCTCGGCAAGATCTCCGGCGACGCGGGAACGCTGTCCTTCTGGTTCCGTCCGCAGTGGGAGACCCCCAATCAAGATGACACGGATTTGCTCACACTCGGTGATAACCAATTACACATCTTCAAAAATGTGAGTTTCCTGCGCTTGGAGTTCGCGGATCAGAACGGGGCGGAGAGTGGCACGGGCGCCAGCATCGCTGAATGGAAACCGGACACCTGGTATCAGGTGGCGGTGACGTGGGGCAACGGACCTGCCGGCGAGCCCCAGGCGCTGCTGTTCGTCAACGGGCAGGTTGTGGCCCAGCGGACCTACACGGGTGCGCTCGACCTCAAGCCGGACGCGGCGCTCTTTATCGGCTCCAATTATCCGCCGGGCCGGCCGATCGCCCCCGGTGTGATCGGCGGTGTGCAGATGTTGGCTCGTACGTCAGGGCCGCTGGAAGTCGCCAGCCAGTTCGAGCAGGCGCAACCACCGCAGGACAACTGAGTGGATGGAAAATGGAGAATGAAGAATGAAAAATGGGGAATAAGGCTTCACGTTTTCCGTTTTACAATTTCCATTTTCCGTTGATTCACTAATTTCCATCCTTCATGGTGATCGGGCCTGCCGCGCCGGCAAGGGCCGCGGCCACAACCGCCGCGCCGAAGTCCGCCGCACGCACGACCATATCCATATTGAGCGCCTCAACCGTGTCGTTCGGGCGGTGGTAGTTGCGCGGCACACCGTTGGGCTCCAGAGAGATCAGGGTGAGGGCGGGATAGCCGTCGTGCGCCGGTGCCTTCCCGTCGGTGCCGGCGAGCAACTCTACGGGTGTCACCGGACCGAAGGCACCGCCGGCGGCGACACGGCGTGCCAGCTCGTTCAACATGGGCGGATACATGACTTTTCCCAGAACCCCTTCGCTGTTGACGAAGTGCAGTGTGCCGCCGCCGACGCACTCGAAGTTCAGGAAGTAGCTCGCCTGCGGAGACCAGTCCGGGTGTTGCTCGAGGAACGCATGCATGCCAACGCAGCCCACCTCTTCGGCGCCGGTGCCTACCAGCCAGAGCTGCACGTCGTTCGGCAGCTTGACCATGAGGTGCTCAGCGCAGGTCAGCATGGCCGCGACGGCCGAGGCATTGTCGTTGGCGCCCGGGGTCGCCTGGGCGAGCGCCCACTGCAACCCGACTGCGCAGGCGATCAGCAAGCCGACGGCGACGACCGCTCTCGCCGCCGCGATGACAAAGCCGTGCGCGCCCAGCCACAAGCCGAGCACGACGATCACGGCGCCGAGCAGCAGGGCTTCGGGAAGTGCATGCGGGCCGGCTGGCGGTGCGTTGGGCCGGCGCCAGCCGGCACTCAGCCGGGCAAACGTGTCGGCCAGCGCCGGTGAAAACAGCAACCCCGCTTGTGTCGCATCGATATGGCCGCTGAGGACGATCCGCCGCGCCGCCGTGTCCGGGCCGTAGCGGCCGATGACGTTCACGGAATCGCCGGAGCGCAGCAACCGTGACAGCACGGGCCGGTTGTCGCGCAGCTCCGAACGAAACGACCACGCGGCGAGGACGGCCAAGACCACACCGACCAGACCGCCTTGCAGGCAGGCGAGGAGGGCGACGGTGGCGTGCAGCGCCAGGCTGAAGCCGGCGCGCGGCGCGCTCGGAAAGCTGATCATGGCAATGTCAGGTACGCCGAGATCACGCATCCAGGCGGCGACGCGTTCGGCGGCTGTGCGCTCCGCTGCCGTGCCCGCGAAGCGGGCGGGGATTTCCGATAGTGCACGGATCCAATCACGCGCCCGTGTGGCGCGGTCGGGGTGGTTTGTACTCGCAACGGTTTCGGTCACGTCTCCTCCCTCAGGAACGAAAATGGCTGTGGTCTCGTCTACCCGGTGCCCCAGTTACACGCAAGTGGCAGGTCGCGTGCGGCACGCCGCTTGCCGTGCACGCAGCGTTTGTTAGACAGAGAGTGCGGAGGGCGCGTGATGGCGACGGATCAACTCATTCGCTCGATCAACCCGGCGACCGAAGACGTGCTTGCGGAGTTCCAAGCGGCAACCCCGCAGCAGATCGAGGAGACACTCGGCAGAGCGGAGGCGACTTACCACAGTTGGCGCAAGACTGGATTTGGCGAGCGCGCCGCCCTCATGCACCGGGCGGCCGCAACCCTGCGGGCACAGAAGGCCCGCTGGGCCGGCATCATCACCGCGGAGATGGGCAAGCCGATCGTGGAGGCGGAGGCCGAGGTTGAGAAGTGCGCGTGGAACTGCGAGTTCTACGCGGAGAACGCCGCGCGCTTTCTACGCCGAAGCGCGGGCCCGAATCGCCCGCGAGAGCTATGTGCAGTTCACGCCGCTCGGCACCGTGCTGGCGATCATGCCGTGGAACTTCCCCTACTGGCAGGTGTTCCGCTTCGCGGCGCCGGCGCTGATGGCCGGGAACGTCGGCGGTCCTCAAGCACGCCGCCAACGTGCCCGCGTGCGCGCTGGCGATCGAAGAGATCTTCCGCCGAGGCGGGCTTTCCCGCGGGCGCGTTGCGACGCTGCTCGTCCCCGGCGCGCGGTCGACGCGCTCATCGACGACCGGCGCGTCGCGCGCGGTCACACTCACCGGCAGTGAGCCGGCCGGCGGCGCGGTGGCGGCCGCGGCCGGCGGGCGATCAAGAAGACGGTGCTGGAGCTGGGCGGCTCCGACCCGTTCATCGTGCTCGCCGACGCCGACCTCGACGCAGCGGCCGGCCGTCGGCGTCCGCGCGCGCTTCCAGAACGCCGGCCAGAGCTGCATCGCGGCCAAGCGCTTCATCGTCGTCGAGGCGGTCTTTGAGCCGTACCAACAGCGCTTCGTCGAGGCGGCACGGGGACTGCGGGTCGGCGATCCGATGCAGCGCGCGACCCAGGTTGGTCCGCTGGCGCGCGGCGATCTGCGTGATGACCTGGAGCGGCAAGTACAGCGCTCGGTAGGGCAGGGGGCACGGCTGGTCGTCGGCGGTGCACGCCGGCCGGGGCGCGGCTACTTCTTTGCGCCGACCGTGCTGAGCGACGTCACGCCGGAGATGCCGGCGGCGTGCGAGGAAGTGTTCGGTCCGGTGGCGGCGCTGATCCGCGTGCGCGACGCGGCGCAGGCGGTGGAGGTGGCCAATGCAACGCCGTTCGGGCTGGGTGCCAATGTGTGGACGCGCGACCTCGATCGCGCCCGCCGCTTGGCAGGCGAGATCGACTGCGGGACGAGTGTTCATCAACGGCATGGTGACCTCGGATCCGCGCTTGCCGTTCGGCGGCGTGAAGCGGTCGGGTTATGGACGCGAGCTGTCGGAGTACGGCATCCGCGAGTTCACCAACGTGCAGACCGTCTGGATTGGTTGATTGAGAGATTGAATGATTACAAATCTATCAATCACCCAATCCTGCAATCTTACAATCAGTTGCGGTGTTTGAATGCGAGGACCTGCACCACGTCCTCCGCGAAGCACGATATGCCGGGGTCCCCGTCTGCCTGCAGAACCGATTGCAGGTTGTGCCGCAGCACATCGCCGATCTGCTCTGTGGAGTTGAGGAGCCGCCGCCGAAAGGCTTCGAGGTCGCGCAACGGCTTGCTGACGGCGACGACGTAAAGCCGTTCCTCGCTGAGGGAGGCGTGGACATGCATCCACCAGGGGCCGGGTGTACGCGAGTACTCGGGCAGCCAGTGAACGCGCCCCGCGGCGAGGGGGTTAGACTCCGGCGTATAGACGGTATTGGGAAGCAAGGAGGAACTCTGCCAGGCGTCGGCTCGGAACACGTACACGAAGCAGTCGCGACTGGGGATGATGGCAAAGCGGTAATTGTCTTCCGGTGAAAGCGTCAAGGCGTCAAACGCCTCGAATGGCCGCAGGGGTCCGACCTGCTGCGACATCTGGTACTGAAAAAGAATGAGCACGCCGCGCTCGAGCTCGCGCAACGGCGCCTCAAAGTCCGGGGCGTCCGGATCGGACAGCAGTGCCTGTTGCAGGATCGCCTTCGCCTCGTCGAGATCGCCACGCGCCACCGCTTCAAAGGCGCGCGTACGGACACTGTCGGTCGATTCGGCATAGGTGAGCGAGATCACCTCCTCCTCCGAGGTCAGACCGGCGCGATTTTTCAGGCGCCAATGCACCGAGCGCTCGCCAAATCGCCGCTCGTCGTCCAGCTGCCACTGCGTCGGCTCTGCGGGCAGATGGTATGTGCTCCATTGCGTCCCATCGTTGCTGAGCTCAATGTCGGAGATCTCGTCGGTATCGACCTGCCAATCGTGGACGGCTACGTCGACCGTTCGCGTGCTCACGGCGTGCGCGCCCCCGTCGAGCAGCACCCTGGCGGTCGGCAGGGGCCGCCTCAGCTCCGCGGCGCTCGGGTAGAGTTCGCGCGCGTGCAGCAGCTGGCGCCACGCTTCCTGGAAGGCGCCAGCTGCGACGAGATCCAGTGCCTGCTTACGCATACTGTCTGAGGTTGGTGCGTACGCGATTGTCAACGACCGCCGCTCGGAGCGATTCCCGGCGGCGTCCTCGACGCGCCAGTAAATGCTGCGCGGTCCCCAGCCGTCCTCTTCGAGGAGGTGCCAGTTGGCGCGATTGCGGGGCAGGGGAAACGTGGTCCAGTGTTGATTGTCATTGCTGAGCGCGATCTCCGTGGCGCTGCTGCCGCCGGTGTCCGTCGCCTCAATACTCAGGTCGATGTCGAGCTGCGATACGGCACGATGGTTGCCAGTGATGCGGACGTCCGCGCTGGGGGCCGTGCCGTCGTACTTCAGGACAAGTTGGGCCGCGTGGCGATGGTCTTTGCGGCCGAGGGCATCCTCCGCCCAAACGAACAGCGGTTGCCCACCCTCGGCGGTCGCTTGAATCACGAACGGCTGCTGAGTCAGGCGTGTCCCGTCCGTAGGCCCGGCGGGTGCGGTGCCCAGCTTGTACCAGATGGCCGGGGTGCCGAGCGACCAGCCGGGTGTCTCCCACTGGATTCGGAAACTGGGCTTCGGGCTCCATCCCGCTGGCTCGATACGTGGCGTTGGCGATCCGACCGGCAGCCACCACCACAGGGCTCCGAGTAGCCCGACGAGGACGAGGACCGTGCTGGCGGCGCGCGGCCATGACCGCGGCTCCGGGGACGCCTCGACTGCGGCAGCAGTGTTGAGCGCGGCGCCGCAGCCGACGCAGTACGGGGCGTTTGCGTCGTCAATCGGGAGTCCACACTTGGAACACTCGCCTTCGTCCGACATTAAGCCTCTTCTCATACCGCGCCGGGACAGCCCCAGGGAGACGCGTCACGCATGGGCCTTCCAGAGCGCCTCCAAGAGTTCTCTCCGGTCCGGCCGGACCCGTACCCGAGCTTTCTCTACGCATAGTTCACAACCGCTTGCAACCCCAACGATCTTTGCTTGGGCTCGGAAGCCTGCAGTGATCATTTTTGTTGACAAAAGCGTTCCGATGGCGGTATACGCGCCCGCAGTAACGGGGCATGGAGTTCCTCCCGCGGTAGGTCCAGAACGCAGATGTGGCGACAAGTGATTGCGACGCTGATCGCTGCGGTTATCCTCCCTTGCATCTCCGGATGCGGCGGGGACGATAACTCGCCGCAAGGCAACGGGACGCTGAGTGTGCAGGCACTCTGGGAACAGCCGAGCGCCGCGGGGCAAGCCGCCGCGCGGCAAGCTGTCGCAGGGGGTGGTGCTGTCGCCGTGCCGTACGCAGTGGCGGCAGGGGACTTCGGGCCTGAATTGCCTGCGGCCGCCACGACCGTACGAGTGTTGTTTGACTCCCCAGGCTACCGGTGCTGCGTCGCCGTGCCGCCCGCGGAGGTTCCGGACCGCCAACTCCTTCTGACTGGACTCCCCACCGGGAACGCCACGGTACGGCTGGCTGCTTTTGCCGAAGCGTTCGCGCCAAACGAGGGCTCCGCAGGCATGTGTTCGACGGAGGGCGGGGTCGGCAAGGCGTGCAGCTCCGATTTCGCCACGCCGAGCTTTGAGAGTGACGCGGAAACTGTTGCGATTACGTCTGGGAACGAGCGGACCCAGCAGATCGACGTTTTTGCGCAGCCATTCCTGTGGGACGCGAGGCCAGCCCCGGACCAGGGCAGCGATTTCACTCCCAGCCTCATCAGCTTCACCGTGGCAAGTGCCGTTGCTGGTATCCGGCAGGGGTCCATTCAGCTGGAGGTGAATGGGACTGTGATTTCGGGTGACGCGCTGAGCATGACGGCGTGCGACGATGCCGGATCGAGCCCCTGCAGCTCCGGTGGAGCGCTCGCCGTGAGTGGCTTCCAGGTGTCGACGCCCACCACTCAGACGGGAGTGGTGCAAATCCATGTCGGCGCGCTCAACGGCGAGGGCCGTGAGTTGGACGCGTCGTACACCATCAATTTGACGCCCGCACCGACGCCCGGACCATTCGATTTTGCCGTAGATGCACTGACGATTGACGGCAATGTGGGCACCTCGGGAAACGCAGATGGAATACCGGATTTCGTCGATCGATTCGACGATGATTCCGTGAGCACCCCGCCGACTTCCTGCTTCTCGTTGTTTCCGCCGACCATTCAGGAATCGGATGGCTTCCTGCACCTCCGCAGTACGGATGGAGCACGAACCGTGCTGCGCTTTGGGCGGCTGTTCCAAGAAGGCGATGCGGTGCTGGACGTTTGCGGCGACGACGTCCTCCTCTCGGGCGCTGGAATCCGCGGAAATACGAGCCGATTTCCGCGCCGATATTCCGCAGGTCGGCCAATTTTATGGTCTTGGCATTGCGAGTGCCGTCCCAACCACCGAATCTCCGAGCGTTGTCGTGGTGGTGACCAGGGATTCGGAGGGGTTAGTCAGCGTCGTCCTCGAGGATCAAACTGGCTTGGTGTTGGGATCCCAGCATGCAGGTCTTGTGAGCCCAACTATTACCCTCGGCCTCTCGGTGAACGATCAGACCAAGGAGCTTACAGCCTCGTACAGCGTCGATGGTGGCACGACATCCCAGGTGGTGGGAAAAGCGGCAGTATTCAGCTCCAGCTCGAACGGCGTCGTGTTCCTTCAGGCTGGTCAGCGAATTCCGGTGGCGCCCGCGACCGCGACGCCGACACTGACTGTGACACGGACCGCCACTGCATCACCCACGGCAGATTTTCTGACGATGACGCCGACCTTCACGCCGCCGGCCACCGCCACGCTATCGCCGGCACCGCCAACAGCTACGCCTTCCCCTACCAGTGGGGCGCCGTCAGCGACGCCAACCGGGGCCACGGTTACACCGACGACCGCTGGGCCGACGGCCACACCGACGACCGCTGGGCCGACGGCTACACCGACGACCGCTGGGCCGACGGCTACACCGACGACCGCTGGGCCGACGGCCACACCGACGACTGCCGGGCCGACGGCCACACCCCGGCCGACGCCGTCCGGAGCGGCAATCATTCTCGATGCCGTGACGGCCAGCCCTGGCGAGCAGTTGGTGCCGATCAACGCAACCCTGTTCTCCGGGGGAGCGCAGGTTGCTGGCACGCAGAACACGATCACCTTCGACAACACCAACGTGACACTGAACCTCGCCTCCGGCAAGGCGGACTGCACCGTGAACCCGGCCATTGACAAGAGCGGCACGAGCTTCGGGTTGCAACCGCCGCACTGCACCGGCAGTGCCTGCAACGGAGTCAAGGCCCTGGTGCTCGCTCTCGATAACACCGACGTGATTCCGGATGGCTCGGTTCTCTACACCTGTCGCGTCAATGTTGCGGCGACCGCCAGCGGGACTTCCATTCTCACCATCAGTGGCATTGAGCTGAGTAGTCCGGCCGGCGTTCCGGTTGCTGGTGCAGGCGGTGTAAATGGGGTGGTAACCGTGCTGCCCGGTGTGGCTGGAGGATAGCTGTGAGGACGCGCGTGTACAGATGCCTTCTCCTTTGGGTGCTGTTACCTGCGTTAGCGCTTGCCTCGGAGCAGTCGGAACGGCTGTACTCGCGCGGCCTGGTCGACTTTCACCGCGGGCGCTACGCGGAGGCGGTTGCGTTGTTCGAGCAGGCGGTGCAGGCGGATCCGCAGGATGCGTACGCTTTGTACTATCGCGGGATGACGTACGGCCGCATGAACCAGCTCCGTCTAGCAGTGAGCGACCTGCGTCAGGCACTGCAGCTCAAGCCGGATTTCGACCAGGCGGCACTCGAGCTCGGGGTGGCCTTGGTGCAGACCGCCGAGTACGCTGAGGCGGTGCAGTGGTTGGATCAGGCACAACGGGTGCCGGCGCTGGACGCGCAAGCGTCCCTGTTCCGCGGCGTGGCCGAGTTGCGCTTGGGGCAAGTTGACAAGGCGCGGAGCGATTTCGAACGAGCCGAGCTTGACCCAGCGCTGCGCACCGAAGCGCGCTATTATGAGGGCGTTGCCGATTACCAAAGTCGCAGATGGGCGGCGGCGCAAGAGCATTTTGCTTACGTCGCGGCGGCAAATCCCGACTCGGCGATGGGCCGAGAGGCGATGGCGTTCCAGGAGCACATGCGCGCCGGGGGGCGCCCGCCATATCAGGTCTTCGGCGAGGTGGGTTTCCAGTACGACAGCAACGTTGTCCTGGCGCCGTTGGACGGGTCGCTCAAGAGCCAGGCCGGGATTAGTAAGCAAGCTGACGGGCGCGCCATCCTCAGCGCCGGCGGCACGTACGCGGCGTTGATGACGGACCACGTGCAACTGTCCCTCGGTTACGAGTTGTTCCAGAGCCTGCATTTCGCTCTCACCCAATTCGATCTGCAAGCGCATCGGCCGGGCGTACAACTCATCGTGTCTGCGGGCCCGGTGCGCGCCGGTGTTGCGGCAAACTACGACTACTACCTGGTTCACGACGAACAGAGCTTCCTGCAGTCGGCGGCGGCCCTTCCATGGATCGAACTGCAAGAGGCCGACATCGGCGCAGTGCAGTTCTATTACCGGTGCCGGTGGCGGGGATTCCTGGAACATCCCTACGATCAGCTGCGCGATTCTCTGAACCACGCTGTGGGTGCGCGGCAGTTCTTCGATCTGGGTGGGGCGGGCCGGTATGTCTCGCTCGATTATCAGTTCGACCGGGAAGGGGCGGACCACGACGCGGGCCGGGCGTTTGCCTATGACGGCCAGCAAGTTGGGGGCACCTTCGGGTGGGCGTTCCCCTGGGGTTTTGCGAGCGAGATCGGCTATGCGTATCGCCATGAGCACTACGATCCGGAGAGCAACGGGCGGTTGGACGATGAGCATCGCATCAGCGTTGTGGGCGAGCAGCAGATCATCGCGAACCTCAGCGTCGTGCTCGGCTACTTCGGCACCATCAACAACTCGAACAACGCGTTTTTCCGGTATGAACGTCACATCGGCTCGCTGTCACTGCGGGTGAGGTTGTAGACAATGGCTCGGTTTGCATCGGCTTTCGCATACGCGCTCGTGATGCTGTTGGTTGGGACGGCTGCCGGCGCCCAAGAGATCGGCATCATTGTCGAGGTCGAAGGGACGGCCGAGATTGGCCGGGCGAGCACTTGGGCTCTGGCGCAACCTGCGGCAATCCTCCACGCGGGAGAGCAGCTCCGCACTGGCCGGCCAGGCCGCATGCGCGTGATCTTACAGGATGAGAGCGTTCTCAATCTCGGCGACGATTCACGCGTGATCGTCGATGAGCAAATCCTCGACCCGGAGCGCGGCGTGTTTCGTTCCACAGTGCGACTGGCTGGGGGAAAGGTCCGTGTACTGGTGAGCTCCAACTATCGGCGGGCGCAGGCGATTTTCAGGGTTGAGACCGTCACCGCCGTGTCCGGCGTGCGGGGGACCGAGTTCATCGTCACCTCCGACCCTGTCGGCGAGCTTACCGCGGTCATTGGGGTCACTGACACCGTGGAAGTGCATAGCCTGCTCGATCGTCGCGGGCGGGGAGTGTTCGTCACGGCGCATGAGGTCACGACAGTGCCGCGCGGTGAGTTTCCCACCCCGCCGAGGTACCTCGATGAGGCCACATTCCGGCAATACGCCGAAGGACTCGAGTTTGCCGGCGCGGGCCGGCCCGAAAGCCTGATCGTCGCAAAGCCGCTTATTGCCAACGTGCCGCCTGAAGATCGTGCTGTCGCCATGGCAATCCCTCAGGGACCCGGGGGGCCTGAGCTGAGGCGGATCGTCCCGGTTATGCCCGGCGAGCTGCCACAACCTGATGTCGCCGATTTGCTTATGCAGCCTCCTGACGTATTGCGAAATGTTCGTGGCCAGCTCGGGATCGCATTCTGAACGAAGGTAGCTGATGCACGGCGGGTGAGAGGTTGGCCGCCGGCTGACGGAATACGCTGGGGAGGTCTGGGATGGCGAAAAGACCAGCTGCGAAGAAAACGGGTGCGACCCGGCGGGCCAAGACCGGAGCCGCGAAACCGTCACGCGCGAGCGCAAAGTCCAAACCCGCGCGGGCGAAAGCCGCGGCGGCGAAGGCGGTTCCTACCAAGAAGAAAGTTGTACCACCAAAAGCTGCCCCGACTAAACGCGCTGCAGTGGCACCGCGTGTGAACGCCATACGCGAGCTGGCGCAGCGCATTGTCGACCTGACTGCGAACGAGGATGACGAGGGCTCGTTCGCCCTGTACGCGAACAATGTCGAGTCCATCGAGCCGGGCATGCCGCCGGCAGTGGGCATCGAGGCGATCCGACAGAAGTTCACGATGTGGCGCGGCATGGTGAGCGATTCCGCCTGGGAAGCGCGCAACGTGTGGGTGGACGGCAAGACGATCATCATCGAATGGAACGCGCGTGTCCGATTGACTGCAACCGGTGCCAACGCCGAGCTCAACGAGGTGGCGATCCACGAGGTCGAGAACGGCAAGATCGTGCGCGAGCGCTTCTATTACGATCGCGCGGCGCTGCAACCGCCGCAGGCCGCGGCCCAACCCACCGAAGGAGTACAAGCAGAGTAATCAGCCTGGTCATTTGGTCGGCTTCCACTCGCGGACCATCTTCTGCGCCTCCGTGATCTGCGCTGGTGTCATCTTGGCGGCTACGGCGTCACGGGTGTCAGCTGCCTGCCCGCGCTTCTCTGCATCCGAAGCAGGAAGCCGTGAGGCAGCAAGGTTGAGCCACTTGTACGCTTGCACATAGTCCTGTGGCACGCCCTCGCCGTTCTCGTACATGAGACCAAGTATGGACTGGGCTTTAGCGTAGCCCTGGTCGGCTGCCCGGCGAAACCACTTTGCCGCCTTGGCAGAGTCCCGTGGAACGCCGTGGCCACTGGCGTACATGAGACCGAGGTTGGACTGGGCTTCGGCGTCGCCTTGGTCGGCTGCCCGGTGAAACCACTTTATCGCCTCGGCGGAGTCCTGTGGCACGCCCTGGCCCTTGGCGTACATGTAACCGAGGTTGAACTGGGCTTTGGCGTCGCCCTGGTCGGCAAGCGGCCGCCAGAGCCGGAGCGCCTGCGTGTAGTTGCCGCGATCATAGGCGGCTTGGCCGTTCTCGTACATGAGACCAAGCTGGATCTGGGCTTCGGCGTCGCCCTGGTCGGCTGCCCGGCGAAACCACATTACCGCCTCGGCGGAGTCCTGTGGCACGCCCTGGCCCTTGGCGTACATGTAACCGAGGTTGGACTGGGCTTTGGCGTCGCCCTGGTCGGCAAGCGGCCCCCAGAGCCGGAACGCGTGCGTGTAGTCGCCGCGATCATAGGCGGCCTGCCCATCCTCAAGCGGCCCGGCGGCCACCGGAGCGGCGAGGCTCAGGGATAGGACAAGGGCCACAAGTCCTGCTGTGATATTGTCTCTCATGGCAGCCTCCCTCTTCGTTATCCATGTTTACGATAATGGCCCTTTGCGTAACCATAGCGGCCCCGGTCGTTGCGGGCAGTATCCCCGGCGCGCCGTGCGGCTCCCTGCTAGGGTGTGGTCAGTGTACGCTGGCGGCGGCGATGTTGTCCAGCGCTGGCCCGAGGCGTGCGTTTTCCCGGGCGCGAAAAATAGTAGGGTGAGATGACGCGCCGCGAAGCGGCGCAGCTTTGGGAAAGCATCGTTCCGATAGTGGCGCTTTTCATGTCTGCGGTTTACACTTGGGGGCCGATGAACTTGGACTTGAAAGCTGCGGAAGTGGCAGCAGCCCTTGGTATCCACCAGTTCACATCTGGTTCTTTGTTTCGAGCTGGGTGGGCTTTCCGCTGTTGGCGCGTCTCGGACTAATCCCTCAAGTACTCAGATAGACAACGGCGTCGGCCGCAGCGGTGTGAGTGGTGCTCACCGCCGCGCCAACGGCTGCGGCACGATCGCGGCGCGTTTGGTCGGTCGGTGGCCGGGCGTCCAGACGTCTGCCAAGCCCCTGACGGGCACAGTCAGGCATTTAGGGGTGCTCGCTGGACGAACCGACCGCCGTAAGTTATTGAATTCCTGCTGCGCCCCCGTAGCTCAGATGGATAGAGCACAGGATTCCTAATCCTGGGGTCACGCGTTCGAATCGCGTCGGGGGTATTGATTTTAGCAGCTGGTTGAGTTCGTCCGGGTTGAGCACTTCGTCTTCCTGCACTTCCACGCCGATGCGCTCGGCATCTGCGCCGTCTTCCAACTCGGCGATTCCTACCTTGAGCCGTTCCGCGTCTGCGGCGCTGGCATAAACACACGTGAAGCGGATAGATTGTTTCTCCGTGGCTACTGTGCGTTTTGCCAAGCTCCGCTCGCGGCCATGCGGCATCGGCGTAGAAGCCCGGTTCGGTTAGTCAGTGTTTTGCTGAAATTTTCGGCCACTGTAGTTAGACTGCGCGACGTTTTCAGGGTAAAAGGTGTCGGCTGGCCGTCATGACAATTGGCACCTGAGCAGGGGAGAAAACCGGTGAGCGAGCTGCTGAATGAACGTCGATCGCAAGTGAGCAGCGAAAACGGGGAACGGCAGACGGGAGTTGGTGCAATTCGCGCCCCCCTGCCGCGCCAGTCTGTCGGTCCGACCGGGCGCAACCTGCAATGAAGGCGCCCCGCGCCGCGCGCGCCGGCACACTCACTCTCATCCTCTACCTGTTGCCGTCCTGCGCGACGGCCCCGCCGCCGCGCCCGCTCCCCGCTGAGACCGCGGGATCCTGGCCGCGGCGCGAGGTGCTCAAGCTTGCCATGCAAGCCTATCAGTGCGGTGAACGCGAAGGCCGCTTCGAACGCCCGGTGCTGACCATCATCGACTACAGCCTGCCGTCGAGCGAGCCGCGGCTGTGGGTCATCGATGTGCAGCGGAAGCAGGTGCTCCACCATGAGCTGGTCGCACACGGCGAGGGGAGTGGCGACACCGTGGCAGTGGCGTTCTCCAACGAGATGGGTTCGCACCAGTCCAGCCTCGGGCTGTTCCGCACCGGCGAGGTATACAGGGGCCGCTTCGGTTACTCGTTGCGTCTTTCCGGGCTCGAGCCCGGCATCAACGACAAGGCCCGCGAGCGTGCCATCGTCGTGCACGGCTCCTCGGAGGTCAGCCACGCGTTCGCCGCCAAATGGGGGACGATCGGCCGGAGCTGGGGATGCCCAGCATTGCCCGAGGACGTTGCGCCACAGATCATCGATAGCATCGCTGGTGGCTCGGCTATTTTTGCATACTACCCAGACACGGAGTGGCTGCGGGAGTCGCACTACTTGCACTGCAGTGTGCAGCTCGCCGGCGCCACCGGGGGCAATTGACGCGGGACCGCGGGCAGGCCAGCGGAGGGATCGCGGCTCCACGTTGTTGCAGGCGTCTCGGGCAGCAAGATGTCTCCACTGATTGTGCGCCGCGCTATGGAATAGCCTGGTGTGGCACACCCCGCGGATGGCTGCCTTTCCCTACCTTCATTGGCTGAGGCTAGCAGGACCGATCGCTGCGGTGCCGTTGACGCTGGGGGCTGCCGGCTGCGGCAGCATCCGCAGCACGACCCGCCCCGCTTCCACCGCCAGCGACGCGGTATCCTCACCGTACGACGCCACGGCGCGTGTGCCCTTGCGCGACGTGCAGGCAGCGCAATTCCGCGTCTGCGCGTTTGCCTTCCACAGCCCGCATGAGCTCGCTGCTATCAAGTCTCAATTGTCTCCGAAAGACTTCGAATTCATTGAGTTGACCCCCGCGCACGTGTTCGGTGACAAGAGCGTAGAGTCGATGCCGCGCATTTCTTCCGCAGCGTCAGACCCGTTGGCCGAGGATACGCCTGGCTGGCTCATGAATCGGTGCCGGCCGGACCTGCGCTGCGACATCGTGGTGTATTCCGGGGAGTTCGCGGGAGGGTTCTTCGGCAACTACGGTGTCTCTCTCAACGTTCAAGAGATCGAAGAGGCCTCTTGCCAGTCGCCTTGCCAGGGCCTCTTTCACGATCCTCGCGAGGTGTTCTTGCTGGCCTGCAATACGCTGGCAACGAAGAATGCCGATAACCGTACACCGAGAGAGTATCTTCACGTCCTGCTCGCTCATGGCTTTAGCCGCGCTGACGCGGAGCGTGTGGTCGACCTCCGCTACGGTCCGCTCGGACCGAGCTTCAGGGAATCGCTGCGCCGGAGTTTCATGGGTGTTCCGCGAATCTACGGGTTCTCCTCTGTCGCTCCACGCGGAGAGATCACGGCGGCTCTTCTGCAACAGTATTTCGAGCGGAAGGGCGATTACGCACGGTATCTCACGCGGGCAGAGCGAGACAGCAAGCCAAACAAGGAGCTGTTCGAGTCATTCGCGGGGACCAGTCTCGTGCAAACGACCGGACTGACTCCGCTCGAGACCGCGGCGGCCGATCGAGCCCTGGTGTGCAGACTCTACGACGACACGCAGACGGTGGTTGAGCGTCTCCGCATCGTGCAGCAGCTGTTCGCCCGGCGCGACTTCCTCTCCTTCGTCCCGACCCTCGAGGTGTTCCTCAGCCGCCATACTCCTGAGAAGCTGTGCGGAGAAGAGCGGCGGCTCTTCGTGGAAATCCAATTGCTGGAGGCGCCGCGGCGGCAAATGATCGAGCTCATGTACAGCCTGAACGTGTCGGCGCTGAAGATGCAAATGGCGCATCTGGCGCTGCAGCTCGGGTGGATCGGCACAGACGAGTTCCGCCGTCTCGCGGTGGAGGGCGCGAAGCAGCTACTGGCTGAGCCGCTGTCGTCCGAGGTCGTGGACATCGCGTGTGAGCTGATCAGGTACGTGCCCGCTGGTGCCGGGCTACGATCCGAAGAAATCCCCGAGGAATTCTTCTGGCACTCGGAAGGGTTCCGATTACTGGATTGCTTGTCACCGGCCGATGCGCGTCTCAGCGCACGCATGCTGGCCGGGCTAGAGAGCATCGACGAATCGACACGCCTGTGGGCCGCGTATGCTCTGTCGCGCAGGCTTCCGCTCGACGATGCCGTCCTGAAGGCATTGGCTCGACGCCTGAATGATCCCTCCGCCGGCGTGCGCGACCGCCTGCAGTGGATTTTTGGAGCCCAGTTGCCGCTCTCCGCCGATGTGTTGGCAGCGATACGAGAACGTGATCCCGCGCTGGCGAAGACCCTGGCGGCGCGCCAACAGGAAGGCAAGTAGTGAACGCACGCGCATCGCAGCTGCGGAGCGCGATGCGTTCGAATGACCTGGTACTTTTCTAGTGTTAGGGGACCGTCCCATCCGTGGCATAGCCGGTCAACTCCACGTACCCCACGCCTTGGATGGTCTTGCCTCCACGGCTGCCGGACAACGTGACGGCACCCTCCCAGTAGTTCTTGATGGGGTTGTACATTTCCTGGTCGTCGATCGGCGTGCGCACCTGCACGGAGAAATTCATGGTGCCGATCGTGACGTCCCAGTCCAGGGGATAGATGCCGTCCGTGTGCGTGCTGGCCCACGACCGTTTCGAGGCGACTCCAAAGGCGTCGAGCCCGTCCAAAAAGGTGAGGTTTCCCTGCGGATCAACGATAGTGCCCGCCCGCTGGACCACCACGCTGTCCGAGTCGCGTAACTGGTCGAGCATGATCTCGTACCGGTCGTCGAATTGCATGCTAAACCAGTCCCATCCCTTGAAGGCATTGACGTCGAAGTCCCCCCACTGGTGGTCCATCCAGCCGATGCCCGAAACGTCGAATTCACCCTCGGACGTCTTGACGGTTCCCGATGCCTGCAGTCTCGTGTAGGAGTAATAATAGCTGAAATTGTCGGGCCCCATTCCCTCGAGCCCGTTGCCGCCGTGCATCGCCGGATGTTTCTGCGGCACCAGGTCCAGCTCGACCGTCCATGACCCGGGATGGCCGCCCGTCTCCTTGCCCTCGGGGATGATCCCGCGGATGTGGTCGTGCCCGTCGCCGCCGAGTTGAATTGAACAATTGTCGACGTCTACCACGACCGGATCCCCTTCCCACCTGCTTCGGGGTCACGGAGATGGACTCAATCTGGTAGTGGACTCCAGCGACGAGGTCGGACACCCCCACGTGGCACATGTAGGCGAACGAGGAGGAGGCTTTACTGATCAGGGCCTGGAAGATGGTGACTTCATAGCCCCACGAGCGCACGCCGTCGGAGACATGCCCGGTGTAGTACCACCACTCGGTGGTGTTTTTATGGGGCCAGGCGTCACGCGGGAGATACACCTCGGATTCGACGCAGGCGCCGAAGTTGCAGTATGCGGGGCTCGCGCACGGCGTCCGGGTCTCCTGTCCCGCCGAGCACCCGACAATCGTGTCGCCATCGCAGACGGGCGCACGACCGGCGCAGGGATCGACCGTTCGGTAGTCTTCGCCGCCTTGACCGCACGAGTAGAGAGGACCGATCACGAAAATCGATGCAAGAGCTGCTGCAAGGAAGAATTCGCGACAACCGTGGCGGATGGATGTCTTCATTCCAGCTGTCCCCCCTTTCGCATGCCGCCGTTCAGCCTACCGGCTGCAATATGTTACGCGCGCCTCGGGACAAATCAAGAGCGTGGATAGTGCCTATAAACGGGTTAATTGTCATAAGACCGACTATCAGCCCGGACGAAGCTGAACATCCCGAGCGGGTGATGCTCATCCTCAAAAACATTGCGATCGGCAGCGCACTGATTCACGGCCGCACGCATGTGAACGACTACGACCTTGCGCAGGTGAGGCACATCGCCCTGTCATCCGGAACACCTGAGCGACGACCGTTATGGGCGTCGATCCGAGACACTCTCAGCAAGAATCCGAAAACGTGAGATCACAGATTGTGACATCAAGTTGGGGAGGTCGCCGGTGCAGGAGCACGACCGGCAAATCGCCGTCCCGTTTGAAACGGTCCAGAAACTCCTGACACCGCCCGGCCGCCGAAGAAACGTCCTCTCGGCTATATCCGTCCGCACCCAAGCCGCGCATCTGATCGTGGGTACGTCAAGGGAACCTCCAGACCGCGAACCGGCCAGTAAAGCGGACATAATTGCGGTCTTTCTCTTGTTTGAAACTGTAACAATCCGCTGTATTATAGTGGATTACGATGGTTCAAAAAAGGACATTGAAGCGGACATGAAAGCGGTCGATGATCGTCAGGAGCAGCCGGGCGAAATGGAATCCATGCTCCTCTCGCAGGAGTCTCGCCACCGACCCGCGCTCAACGATATCGCGGTTGAGCTGGCGGCAGCCTCGGCCGGGCTGCGCCGTAGCTTGCCCGCCGGTGTGACGCGGGCCTTGGCCGATCTCGTCCGCGCGATGAACTGCTACTACTCCAACCTGATCGAGGGCCACGATACGCATCCCGTCGATATCGAACGGGCGATGAAGAACGACTACAGCGCGGATGCCCGCAAGCGCAACCTGCAACTGGAGGCGAAAGCGCATGTCGCCGTTCAGAGCTGGATTGACGGCGGAGGGCTAACCGGGCGCACAGTCGCGGCGGATGGCATCTGTGAGATCCACCGGCGGTTTTGCGAGCTGCTGCCGGAAGAACTTCTCAAGGCAAGCGACCCGGAAACGGGCGACGAAGTGCCCGTCGTCCCAGGCCAGCTGCGTCGTCGCAACGTGAGGGTCGGGCGTCATATTCCCATCAGCCCCGGTGCGGTGCCGCGATTTCTGGCGCGCTTCGAGAAGGTCTATGGCTCGCTGGGAAGATCAGAAACAATTCTGGCGGCAGCGGCAGCCCATCACCGGCTACTGTGGATCCACCCGTTCCTGGACGGCAACGGCCGCGTGGCGCGGCTCATGTCGCATGCCGTCCTGCTCGACGCGCTGGACACCGGCGGCATCTGGTCGATCGCGCGCGGGGTGGCCCGCGACGAGAGCGCTTACAAGGCGCATTTGATGAGTTGCGACGCGCCGCGGCGCAATGACCTGGACGGCCGGGGGCCGTTGAGCGAAGAAGCGCTGGCGGGCTTCACGCACTTTTTTCTGGAGACCTGCCTCGATCAGGTTCGTTTCATGGAGCAACTGGTCCAGCCGAAGCGCTTGCGTGACCGCATTTTGCTATGGGCCGAGGAAGAAGTGCGGGCGGACAACTTGCCTGCGCGGACCGGTCAGGTGCTGGAAGCGGTCCTCTTCCGCGGCGAATTGCCGCGCGGCGATCTGCCTGCCCTACTGGGCATGGGCGATCGCCAGGCGCGACGCGTGGTGTCGACGTTACTGGAACGCGGTGTCCTTGCTTCCAAAACGGCGCGAGCGCCCCTCTTCCTCGCGTTTCCGGCGGCGTTGGCGTCGCGCTGGATGCCGGGGCTGTTTCCGGAAAAGGCCGTGTAAAAGCGGTCCTCAAGGGCGTCGAGAGTCCAACTTTCCCGTACTTCAGATACGCGAAAGTTGGAAATGCCAAGTGAGGATCGTATGTCTTTCTGTGACGCCTTGGTGGCCGGCCTGCGCTCGCACCGTCCTTTGCAAATTCCGCCTGGCAGCCGTATGATAGTTCTCGATTGCGCAGCTGACGTGCGGGCGTGGCGGAATGGCAGACGCAACGGACTTGAGCCAAAACTTGAGTGCTCGCCGGGAAACCGGCGATGCAGAACTGCCCAAATTCGGGGAACCCTGTGACATGGCAATCCCGAGCCAAACCTGGCCGGAGCATTCCAGCCGGGAAGGTGTAGAGACTAGACGGGCGGCACCTAACCTCAGCGATCCTGGGCACGGTGAAGGGATAGTCCAGACCGCAAACTCGCCGACATGGCCCCAAGGCCCAACGGCGCGGCGGCGAAAGCCGTAGACGGTACGAAAATCCGTTGAGTGTAACGCTCGTGGGGGTTCAAGTCCCCCCGCCCGCACTTTCTCTACTTCGGACTGGTAGCCCACCCGGTCGGCGATCTCGCTCAAGCTTAGCGACTGGCTGCGGAGGAGCGTTGCGGCGACGTGCATCCGCCACCGACTCAGGTACTCGATTCGAGTTCACAGCAGGCTGTACCCGAGCCAGTCAGATTCACCTCGACGTCGTCCTTGCTGAGTCCCGGCAGCTCCACCTTTACCACGATGTGGTCCTTCTCCTCGTACATATCGAGCGAGGGCACCTGCAGGCGGAGCTCGCGAGGAAAGCGGAACAGCTCAAGGTCGCGGAAACGCGGCCAGCGGAAGAACACGAAGTCCTCGAACATCCGCTCCATCTCGCGCTCCCACGCGCGTAGCGGCGAGAGTCGCCGTCCGGGCCGCTGCACGGCGAGCGGCTGCACACACCTCTGCCTCTGCGGCTCGGTCCCTGCAGGGATTGCCCGTGGCGGCTTTTCCGCTCCTGCCTGGTATCCTTACTGGGCCGCCGGCGGAACCACCGGCTTCCAAAGAGGATGGTCGGCTAGCTGTCCCAGATTGCGCGGATCGAAGACCGAGTCCGGAATCTCGACATCATACCGCACTTCACTCACGGTGAGATCCGTGCTCGTCTGTGCCTGCACGTCCTTCATCAGCACATGCAGCACGGTCGGGGTGCCGTCGATGTTGGTGATGCTGTCGAAGGTTACCGTCTTCCAGAGTGCGCCGGCGGCATCGTAGTAGTCGCGTTGCACCGGCAGCTTGTTATCCGCTGCGATGCAGGTGACCACACGCGAATAGTACCACTCGTCCTGCGGAATCTTCTCGTCGACCTTATACGCCCTCACGCCGTTCACCTTGGCCTCGCCGAGCAGCGTGTATCGGTCGTGCAGGCGCACGTAGCCCAAGTCAGCATACGTGAAGTCGGTATCCAGGAAGTGATCGTAGATATCGTTGGGGACGAGCTTGCGGACGCGGTGGATGACCGGCGAGTAGAGCCACATTGTGGACTGCTTGCTGGCGTCACTGGGCTCCAGGGTCAGCATCGCCGTGCCTCGGACGTCTTGCGGTTCGGTCATCACGATGACTTGTCGTTTGCCATCGGTGAACGGCTTGCGAGCAACCCGTCCGATTAACTGTACGGTCCTCCCCGAGTCGGTCACGGAGACAATCACCTTGCGAGTGCTCGGGCGCGCCAGCTCAAGGGCATCCTTCATCTGTTGCACCAATGTCCTTGCGTCCGGTGGTGACTGAGCAGACACGGGGGAGACGGCAACCATCGAAGCAACCAACAGAGCGAAGACTCCACGCATTGGATCCTCCTCATTCGCGGTCCGGGCCGCGCCACAACTATGGTACGCTCCATGCCAGAGCCGTGCCCCCAGGTCAACGCCATACGGGCGTGAGCGGCGTCAGCAAGAAGGTTCGTATGACCTGTGGGGGTTTCCCCCGTACGGGTTCGATCCCCGTCCCCGGCACTTGAAACCCGCGCCTCCCGTTGTTACTCAAAACCAGCACTCGTTGCCATGCTAGTCGCCAAGATTCGCGGCGCGAGGGGAGAGGGGTTTGATCATGTCACGACCGCGTACTTGGCTGTACGCCTTCCTGATGGGAGTGGTGATCGGCAACGGTCCGGCAAGCGCGCGCGCCGACATCCAGCCAGGGGAGGTTGTTACCCAAGCGAATGCGCAGGCCGTCAAGGATCTCGTGTCACCCGGAGTGCTGTGGTGCGTCGAGCACGGCATGCAAATGCGAATTGTGCCGTCGAAGAAGATCGCGTGGAACCAGGCATACCGCGAGGCGACCGAAAAATACGCTTCCCAGGTTCACCTCGCAGCCGACGGGCGTTCGCTCGTCGGCCATGTTGCCGGGCTGCCGTTCCCCAACCTCGACCCCAACGACCCGCAGATTGCGGTGAAGATCATGTGGAACTTCGATCGGAAGCCGTTCTACACCGACGACCAGGACTTGCGCGACTTCGATTCGGACACGGGCCCTCTGGGAGACGGTCCCATGAAGGTTGAACGGCACTACATTTTCGACCACATGCGGACGCTGTTTTACACGGGCCGCCTCTACGTTCCACCCACCCCAGTGCTGGTGCCGAATACAGACGGAGTGCGTGCCAAGTCGTCGCTTCACCCGATCATCGAGCCGTTCGACCTCAAGGGCGTCGGCCTGACTGGCATTCGGTATCTCGATCCCAATCGACAGGACGATACCTGGCTCTACATGCCGAACTTGAGGCGGGTGCGCCGGTTGTCGACGGCGCAGCGCTCCGATGCCCTGTTCGGACAAGATCTCGACGCCGACAGTATTGGCGGCTATACGGGGCAGGTCGCCTGGTTTGACTGGAAGTTCCTGGGCGAAAAGACGATGCTGGCGTCGTTGCACAGCACGCATTTTCCGGTGCAATACTGCGAGGGTAGCGGAGACTTCGCGTTCTGCGGCGATTGGGAGAAGCGGGACGTCTACGTCGTAGAGGGAACCCCCAAGCAACCGCAGTACTCCTACGGCAAGCGGATCATCTTTCTCGACAAAGAGACATATGTGATCCCTTACAGCGACCTCTATGACCGCGCCGGGCGGCTGTGGAAAGTCTGGATCAGTGAGTTCGGATTCCGCACGCGTGCGGCGCCTGACTACGGTATTCAGTATCCCGACGAGATGCCCTTCAACCACAGTGTCGCCATGGTCGATATTCAGCTGCAGCACGCTACGCGGATCGCCACGCCGAGCGCCAAGGTCGCGGGCGAGCAGGGCTGGTACTTCAATCAAGGTGAGAAGACAGGGCTCACCGAGGAATTCTTCACGCTTGTCCACCTGATCCAAGCCGGGCACTGATGCCGGGCGGAGCCGAGCGGCGGTCGGCAACGCCTTGCCAGGCAAGTCTCGTCTGGCGCCCGTTCATGCCGAGCGTCGTTCGGCGACCTCGCTGGCACGTAGCTCACCAGTTGCCAGGTTCAGCTCGACGCCGGGCGCGATCTCAATCGTTCCGGAACTGATCGGCGCCAGAATTCGGCCGAATCCAAACGGCCGCCAGTCCCACGCGCGGTGCGACGTGCCCGCGGGCGTCCGCACACGAATACGCCTTGCCGTCCCCAAAGTCCTCCCAGTTCGATCCATCGGTTCTCCCCTATCACGAGGTGAACTTTAGCAGGAGGTGTGCCGGGCCCGAGGGAACCAGGCGGCGCGAAATTGTTCGCTTGCGCACGATCCGGCGCGCCGGATCTTACAAACGTCTGGCGTGAGCTCTAACCCTCCTTACTAATGATGGGCAACAACGGGCCACGAAGCAGCGTTTGCGAAGTCACGCCGCCGGCTTGCATTGCAACCGCAGCGTGTCGCTGTCCCGCTGGCCGTCGGACGAGATGGTCTGGATGGTCAACGTCGCCCGGCCGGTGAGGTACCTGCCACCCGCCAGTGCGTGCAAAGGCACGACGATGTCGAGCGGGCCACTGCACAGGTCGGCCGTAGCGTTCGCCGATCCGAAAAAAACGACCCTACCGCTGCGGACGACCGTCACCCCGAAGCCGTTCGCGGCCTGACCTTCGAGCGCCGCGACGATGGCCATGTCCGCGGGTTTGGTGCTCTTCGGGCTCGGCTGCTTTACCTCAAAGCTGTCGATGTCGAGCGGGTAGCACTTGAGGAGCCGCGGGTCGTCGTTGTTGATGCACAGCGCAACGTGGAACGTGCAGCTGTGGTTGGTTGCATCTGCGTCGAAGTCGCACGAGGAGTCGCCATCCATGCACGCGAGCGTGTTTGTCGGCACTCCCACGCGGTTACGCGGCGGTACGGGGGAGACGCGCCACTCGCTGTTGCAGTCGGTGGCGGCCGCCCCGCCTCCGGGAATACACGGGTTCGTCGGGGCAACGTCGGTGCAGTCTGTCGGTTCCGCCGGCGTGGGGATTGGCGTGGCGGGTGTCTGCGTGGGCGTCGGCGTTCCCGCTGGCGGGGTGGGGTTCGCGAGCAGGTTTGTGATGTCTGGGCTGCCCAGACCGGTCACCATGTCGTAGCCGACCCCTGCGTTGTATTGGCGATTAAGGCCATTAGAGCCGCTGGTGATATCGTGAAAGGCGTTGGTCCCGCACATGCCGTACAGCAGGGCACCGGGATTGCCGAGTCCCATCCCGCCGAGCTTCTGGTTCAACTGGGCAAGGATGGCAGCCCATTGCGGTGCCGCATCCGACGTGCCGCCGGCGATGGCCCAAGAGCCGTTTTCGAACACGAAAATGCCCGGCGTGTTTGGGTCCGATTGGAAGGCCACGTCAGGGACCAGGCGCTGGCTGCCGGCGGGTACACCGCAGCCGGTTTGGAACGCCGGCCGAGTGAACTGCTGACTGATGCCGCCACCCGAGCCGCTCCAGGCGGTTTCGGAGCCGTACCCCGTGCACGCCGGATAACCGGGGCATGTCCCACTGGTGCCGCCCGCGCCCATCACGTGCGGCGAGTTTGCCGGATGATCGACGTTCAGGGCGCTGTTCCCGCAATCGCGGCTGCCGTCGTCTCCGGAGGCGGCAAACCACGACTGTCCGAGGGCGTTCGCGTTCGCGATGATAGCATCGTCGGTCGATTGATCTGCTGCTGGAGTTTGCGCCTCGCACGACCCCCAGCTGGTGGTGACCACGTGGCCGGGGTTGTCGGAGACAATCGTCTCGTACATCGTGATGAAGTCGGCCGAAGAGGTCGAGGCGGCCATGTAGTTCAGGATCGTCGCGCCCAGCGCGATCCCATGCGCAGACTCGACATCCATGGTGACCTCAAAGGAATTGTCAGCCCGTGAAAAGTCGATCTTGCAGCCGGGGTCTGTCCCGGAGCCGACACATACTTGAGTACTTCCCGTGGGGAGCGCTGGCAGGCCCCACTGAGTATCGAAGCTCGTGACATCACTGTCCAACCATTTGTAGGCCCCGGCTATCACGATAGTCTGGCTGGTGCCGTCGTAAGTCCCGCTGCCGTCGTAAAACACCTTCAGGTCGTTCGGGCTGAAGCTGTAGTGGCCGCCGATTGCGGCATGCGGCACGACGGCTGGCCGCAGGGCACGGCCGTGTGGATGCCTGGGCACGAGATCATCGAGGCCAATGACGCCGAGGACATGCGGGGCAAGGTCGTCGGGAAATGAAGGCTCATTGATTGCTGCGTAGTGGGCCTCGCCCCTGAAAGAGACGTTGTACAGTTCGATGCCGAAGGTCCGTTCTAAAGTGGCAACGCTGCCGGTTGCGGCAACGAGCAAGCGGTTGGCAAAGCGTCGGGTGACGTTCAGCCCGCTGGCTTGCAAGTGATCCACAAGCCGTTGCTCTGCGTCCGGACTGGGGGCGTAGCGGCTGTTGAATTGCTCCGGTGTCAGGAAGCGGCGGTAATTCGGCGAGGCCGGGTTCTGGACGTCGGCGAGAAAGCTCTCGAGCTCGTCACGGTTGGTCAGGCCGAGGCTCACGACAACTCTGTGCTGACCGGCGGGATCTTCCCGCGCGAGGATGCGGGCCTCGCTCAGGCGTGGTGAAAGCGAGGAGCTACGGCCATACGTTGCGGCCCTGGAAATCGACGCCCCAATCAAGATACCCAGAATGACTGCTAGAAAGCCGACGCCACAGCGGGTGAACCCTGCTTGCAACCTCATAAAACCTCGCTTCATCTCGACGGACACGATGACAAATTGTGTGCCGTTGCGCCGACGACTCCATGGCCCTAGGGCTTTCTTCTCTAAATGGCGCAGGAGGAGTTGCCGTTCCGCCACGCGTCACAGACATGCCACGCGGCAAGCGGGTTTGTCAAAGGAGAAGTCGAGATGTTGAGGTAATTGCCCACCTTTGCTTTGGTGTCGCGCCGCTGATAAATGTATCTAATGTACGTTTCATCGGCAGCCTACGGAAAGCGACACGGGTACGCGCGGTCTGCGGGGGCCCGCGCAGCACACGAGGATCGGCGATGCCAGCCGGCTCAGCTCCAAAGGTGAAACGACGGAGCAGGCCGGTATCAAAGAAGCCGGTGTCAAGGAAGAGAACTGCTGCCGCCAGCGGCGCGGCTGACGTTCGCGTCTCCGAACAGCGCTCCTTGGTGCGGTTGTTCACCGATTTGGCGGCGGACCTGACCAGGAACGCGGTCCGGCTCGCCGCGAGAACTGCGGGAGTTCCTTTGGGAATGGCCGAGGCGCTGTTCTTCCAGCCGCAGCAGCTCAAGCTGCTGACGCCGGAGCAAAGGAAGATGATGCGGGAGACGGGGCTGTATCTCCGGGATCTTCGCGAGCTGGCCGGGCTCACCTTGGATGAGCTGAGTGCGGCCTTGGATCTGAAGGAACACTCGCTGCTGGAGGCTGTGGAAAGAGGCACCGCAACGCTGTCCTTCGAACTGATCCTGCGGCTCGCGGCCCTCCTGGCCCGTCACGATCCACTGCCCTTCGTCATCCGCTTCGTTCGGACGTACAACCCCGACGTCTGGAGAATCCTGGAAGAGTGGGGGATTGGGCGCTTTCCCATCCAGTTTGAGCGGGAACGGCAGTTCATCAATATCTACCGCCGTTACGATGCAGCACGACGGCTGTCGGACGAAGGCTTTGCGGAGATTTTGAACTTCACCGGCGCGGCGTTTGAAATGTCGCTGCATGTCGTTGCCAAACACGAAGGCGTGCGGGACGAGGCGTCGCGGGTTTAGAGGGATGTGCATGGACACGGGCCGCTATTTCGAAGACTTCACCGTTGGCGAGGTGATCAAGCATTGGCCGGGACGCACGATCCGTGACTTCGACGATACCTGGTTCACCTTGATGACGATGAACACCAACCCGCTGCACTTTGACGAACACTTCGCGAGTCAATCGCAACACGGTCGGTGCCTGGTCAACGGGATTTTGGTCTTTGCCATCGCCGTGGGCATGAGCGTGCGTGACGTCAGTCAGAACGCCATCGCCAATTTGGAATACGAATCGGTCCGGCACCTCGGGCCGACGTTCCATGGTGACACGATCTACGCGGAGACGGAGATCCTCGACAAGAGCGAATCGCGGTCGAAACCCGACCGCGGGGTGCTCTACGTCGAGACACGGGCGTGGAATCAGAAGGACGAACGCGTGCTGTCCCTGCGTCGGCGGGTGTTGATTCCCAAACGGTCGGCGTGATGCTGCCTCAACTTGCAGCATGGGCTCAAACCTTAGGCACCGATACGGTCGAGATCCACCAAGACGACACCGGCCTGGCATTTACGTGAGACCATGGGTCCATGGCACCCAGGTTGCTGACTGACGCACAAGGTTCTGCGGACTCTTGCCCGCCCACGGCGCGGCGGGGGAAAGGATGAATGATCATGAGGCGATTACAGAGGCTGGGCTGGGTAATGGCGGGGATCTTCGCAGCAGGAGTCCTGCCCGGCATCACGATGGCGGCCGACCAGGACGGGTCACTCGAAGAGCGCGTGCGCGCCCTCGAGAAGAAGGTCAATCAACAGCAAAAGCAGTCGGGAGAGCAGCAGAGTATCAAGCAGCGTCTTGATGCGATTGAAAAGGAGGTAAAAGACTCCGAGAAATCCATCACCGAGAAGCTCGGCGTGACCATGCACGGCTTGGTGGCGGTGGATTACCTGTACGACGTCAACCGACCTGAAAAGCCGGTCCAGAAGTCGGATGGCTCGGTGGCACCGGCGCCGTTTCTGCGCTCGTTTGAGAACGAGAAGAACAGTTTCACTCTCAATCTTGCCAACCTGCACCTCGAGCGTCAGCCTGAAAGCGGTCTCGGTTTCGTTGCTGACCTGGATTTCGGCAAGACCGCAGATGTCGTGAACAACGCAACGTTCTTCGGAAGGCACTGCAGCAGTAGCGATGTGAAGAATGGCACATGCCAGCAAGGTGATCCGATCACCGGCAACGGCACCGACTTTTTCGATGCGCGGCAGTTCTATCTGACGTACACGGTGCCGATCGGCAGCGGCCTGAAGTTGAAGGCTGGGCGGTTCGTTACCCTGGCTGGTGCCGAGGTCATCAAGTCGTACAACAACATCAACTACAACATCACCAACTCGATGCTCTTCGGCTACTCCATTCCCTACACGCACACGGGTGTGATGGGAAGCTACGCGTTCACCGATCAGGTCAGCCTCGACCTCGGCCTCGTGAACGGCTGGGATACCGTTGCGGATAACAACGACGGCAAGAGCTTGCACGGTGGTCTGAATATCGCGCCCGACCCGCATTACTCGTTCTACCTTTCGGGGACGTATGGTGCGGAGCAGCCAGACAATGGGGAGTCCAAGACGCTGCTGATCACCGCCCTGATCACGGTGAAGCCGACCGACCAACTGACATTCATCATCGATTACAATTACGGCAACGAAAGCAACG
This sequence comes from uncultured delta proteobacterium, assembly GCA_963729835.1. Classification (GTDB taxonomy): domain Bacteria; phylum Desulfobacterota; class Binatia; order HRBIN30; family HRBIN30; genus CAVSQF01. The sequence continues at coordinate 53,223 of CAVSQF010000001.1, forward strand.
TCAAGCTCACGGACAGCCTCGGCACGCCGCCTGATCCGCCTGGGAGCGAGAGCCTGAATTCCCACGCCCCGGGCAACGCCATGTGGCAGGGAGTCGCGGGCTACGTGATCGTGGCGCTGACGGATGATTTGCAGTTTGCGTTACGCGGCGAGGTGTTCGACGATCCGGACGGTGTCCGAACGCTCGTGCGTGCGGGTTTTGGCCCTGGCGCCGGCGCGACCTATTGGGAGCTCACGCCCACTGTGACGTACAAAATTGCCGACGGCCTGTTCTGGCGCAACGAGTATCGCCACGACGAGTCCGACAAGTGGGTGTTTCCTTATCAGGACACGTACGTCCGCGGCCAAAATACGTTGGCCACGGAGCTGGTGTACACGTTCTAAAGACGTGGCTACCATCTGGGATAGTGGTTAGCTGTTAGTTGAGAGTTGCTAGTTATCCTAACAACTAACAACTCTCAACTAACAACCTAAAAAGGGGACTACGGGCGACCCTCTCCGCGGTCGACGGTCAAGGGGTGGCGGCCCGCTTTCTTCGGTGCAGCGCCGCGCCGTCACCACGCACGGAGTTGAGGGCGGATACCACGTCGCTGGCCGGATGGACACGGAGCTTGAGCGTCGGGCCGTAATGCAGGGTGAACGCGTTGAGCGCCTCGACGGTGTCCACCTCGATGATGGCCACGCCGCGGAACGGCGGGTCGTGGTCCTGCCAGATATACTCCCCAACGAATCGAAAGCCGTCCGGCTGCGCCGCCTGCCATTCGAGCCGCTTGGCGGTTGCCGCTTCCAATGCTTCCCAGGTCACCTCGTATTCCGCAACGAACAGCATATGTGCTCCTCATGGCAACGAGTGATGCGGGCGCATCAGGCGCTCGCTTTCAGGGCCGCGGCGCGCCGCACACGGCTCGGCGCAGGCCTTCGGGGGCGGCTCTCGGCACGTGCCACTGCAGTGTTTGACATCGTCAACGAGCGGCTGGCCAGCCAAGTAGCGGCGGGCCGCCACACGTGCTCCGGGGCGGTCGCACCGCCGACGACGCCCATGTGGCCTCCCGGCGCCAGCCGCAGCTGCTTGTCCGTGCTGCCGACAGCATCCAACACCGCGCGCACCGCCGCCGGTGGCGCGATTCGGTCGCTGCGCCCGGCAAACACCAACAAGGCGGCGCGGATGCGCCGCAGGTCGGCGACCTTGCCAGCGAACCGCATCTGCCCCTTCACCAGCTTGTTGTGGCGCATGAACTCCCGCACGAATTGTAAGAACGCGGCCTGCGGGTAATCGAGAAATTGGCGTATCCACTGGTTCATGGCATCGAACCCGTTCACGTACTCATGATCCCACATGTTCAGGAACAGATCTGTGTAACGCGTCACGTTCTTCATCGGTGTCAGTAGGCGAAACACCGTGCTCGAGAGACCGCCGGGCACGTTCCCGATCTGCCGCCCCAGAAACTCGACCTGCCGCCCGGCGATCTTCATGGCCCAGGCGAACAGCCCCATCTTGGTCGCATCCACCGGCGACGCGATACTAACGATGTTGCGCACCGACGTGTCACGATTCACCGCCGTATATGACAAGGCAAAAAGGCCGCCCATGCAGTAGCCGAGGAGCGACAACTCCGTGCTCTCCGCGTCAGCTTTCACAGCGCGACACGCCTCCGGAAGCCAATCAAGGATGTAGTGATCGAGGGTCATGTACGCGTCTGCTTCGTCCGGCTCACCGAAATCCACCAGATAGACGGCAAAGCCGCATTCGATCAGATAGGCGACCAGGCTGCGTCCGGGGTGCAGATCGAAGACGAACGGCTTCACCATGAGCGGCGGCACGAGCAACACGGGGATCGGGTAGCGCGGGTGCACGCTCCCAAGGTGATAGCGCCGCACCGACATCTTATCTTGCTGGTCGATGATCTCGTACGGCGTCCGCCCGACCACCACCTTGGGGTCGCGCGTAAGCCACTCGACGCCGTTGATGAAGCGCAGGATGGCACGCTTCGCCTCAACCCGTGCGAGGGTTTCGCTGCGTGCTAAGAGACTTTCAAACATGGTCGTGTCCTACGTAGAGGACTGGGCCTGTCAATTCAACACGCCTACAAACAGCGCTGCGGCGGGTCATCGGCGACGTACTCAAGCGGGATGCTGCAGCTATGCGTCCGGCGACGGACCGTTGATCTCCTGCAGGGTGCCTGTTGCCGGGTCGTACAGCACATGCCCGAGGTGATCGCGGGTAAACCCGAGCTTGCCGTCGATGTACAGCGAGAAGCCTTCGGAATAGCCGCGGTAGCGCACCTGGCCGTCGGGTTGATCCCACACGATGGTGAGATCCTTGCCGTGGTAGCGCAGGCGGTCGAGGAGGAAGTACGGCCAGTGCAACGCCGCCGGCTGCAGCTCGATCTTGTCGTCCAGGCGCGGCGTGAGCCCAACGACGCCCTCGACGACCAAGGAGCAGTACATGGAGTGAAAATCGTGCGAGATGTCGGACGGCTTCGGGTGCTCCACGTTCTGATGTGGCTCCCATTTCGAATAGTACTCGTGCGCGTTCGGGCGCCAGAACGGATCGAACGGGTTGACACCGGAATAGACGAGAGCGTTGTAACGCGTCATCAACTCCATGAAATGATCGGCGCTGATGATGTTCTGGTGATAGTGCTTGAGCACCTGCAGCAGGGTGCGCGCGCCCATGCTGATCGGGTGCGGCGCGATGTTGCGGCTGAGCCCGTCCATCTCCCAGGTCCACTGGCGATAGTGATACTGGCTGGTGATCACGGGAGGAAACCGCGCCCAAAACTCTTGCGGGTCGACGAACTTCTCGAGCGCCCGCACGTAGCGCGGCTCGTCGGGAGCGAGCAGCGTCGTGAACGGGAAGAACCCGTGCAGCTCGCGAATGGGAATGCGCGCATCGTCCGCGGCGCGTTGCGGGTAGAAGAAATGGGTCTCGTCATCCCATAGGTGTTGCAGGACGGCAGTACGGATGCGGGCCGCCACGGCCTCGAATTCCGCGGCCAACGACGGGGTGTCCGCCACCCGTGCCAGCTCGGCCAGCGCACGCGCGTTCGCATAGACGAAGCTCGCGAAGTCGACGCGCTCGAGGTCGACCAACGGGGCGCTGAGGTCCAGCTTGGTTCCGCTGAAGAACCAGTACGAGAGAATGTCCAGGTCGTAGCCGGTAACCCGCGGCTTGGCGCGCTGCGGCAGGCCGTCCCCGTCCGGGTCGAAGGTGGTCATCCACGCACGCACATCGTTAGCCATCGCCGGTAATAGCGCCTTGAGCCGATCCGGCGGAAGCGGATGAACGCGATTGAACTCCGCGACGGCCGAAGTGATCCAGTGGGAGTAGGTCTCTCCCCAGTACGGGCTGCCCGGAGGATCGACGAGTGCGCCGCTCGGAGAGACGTTGCGGTAGCTGTTCTCTGCTTGCTGCAAGCCAAACGTCGGGTCGCGCAGATAGCTCAGCTCCTTCATCTGCACGGGCACGGCGAACGAGATCTGGTTGTCGAAGCCGAGCTTGCCTTCGTAGAAGCTATAGCCCTTGAGATCCGGCGTGTCGGCTTGGATCATGTTGAAGCGCACGACCCACCAGCGGTAGTACCACATCTTCTTGAACGCCGGATCGGAGGCGTCGAAATACGGAACGTTGTCGGCGAACCACCGGTTGTATTCGCGTTCGTGTTGCGTGAGGAGATCCGCCGGCAGTGGCGGGGCACTGCCATTGCGGGCGCGGTTCTCCCAGCTCACGGCCACCTGTGCCTGCGCCGCAGAGCCGTCTGCTCCCACCTTTAGTGTGCGCCGCAAATGCACGCTCGCGGCGTCGAGCGGCGTGAACTCCGGCGCGTCGAGGTAGGCGAAGAGCGGTATCTGCTCGTACGTGCCGCTGCCGAGCAACGGATAACTCGGGTCCGTATTGGAGCCCGGCATCGCCAGATACGGCGCCAGCACTTCGAGGTCCAGCTGGTGCGGTTGCCTGTCAGCCGAGCGGATCACGTAGGTGCACACCGCCCGGTCGTCGTTGGTGATGTACTTGTCCTCCTCGATCGTCACGGCTCCCAGGCCGTACTTGACCAACGTGTGACTCGGATAGCGCTCGATGCGGTACTGGTTGTCGTAGATCACGGAGGGCTTACCGTCGAGGAAGAACTGCACGTCGAACAGGCGTTTGAAGCAGACACCGGAGTGCAGGTAGCAGAACTTCCCCGCCATGCCGGGCTGGTGCAGCAGCTCGTGATCCCACAGCCGCCGGCCTGAGGAGAGCAAGAGCTTGTCATCGTCGAGCAGCAGCTCCCGCGCCGCGTTCGGCGGCAACCCCTGCGGTGGGAGCTGGAAGACCTGGTGGCCGAGCATCGCATCGATGAAGTAGTCGCGCGCATCGGGATCATTGCTTTCTTCGGCCGGCTCGAATTTCAGCCACGGCAGGAAGGCTCCGGGGGAGGTGTCGGGGTGTGCCGGCGCCGGCGCCGGGGCTTGTGGGGCACGTGCGATCAGTACAACCACGGTGGCCAGCACTCCGGCTGCAATCAGCAGTGAGACAAGGGTCCAGAGCGACGAGCGGCCGTGACGTCCGAATTTCACCGGGCCGACCCTAGCACGAAATGCAAGCGAGCGCCTGCGTATTCCGGGCGTGTGCGCCGCCGGGGCCAGGGACTCGCCGAGGGGGATCGTGGCAGCGCCGCCGCTGCGCTGTCGGCCTTAGTGCTGCGCTGCACCGGCAAGCTGACGTCCTCTGCTGTAGTCACGCGCGGCGCGCGCGGAATCTCCCAGCTCATCGTAACTGCGGCCGCGCTCCATGTAGACGGAGGGCAAATCCGGATCCCTTTCCAACTTCGCCGTGCAGGCGTCGATCGCTGTCTGCGGTCCCTGCGTCTGGCGTAACGCTTCGGCGTACAGTTGGAACGCATAATCCGCTCGCGGCCGGATCTCCAGCGCCCGCTGGTAGAACGGGAGCGCCGCCGCCCACTGGCCGTCGCGCCGGAAGTGATTCGCCAGGTTGAAGTTGCCGAGAAAACCGTTCGGGTCGCGTTCGTGAACACGCGACCAGAAAGCCAGGTCGTCGTGCCAGTGTGTGGCCTCAGCGTACGTCTGCATGCCGCAGCCGGCGATGAGCAACCCCAGTATGCCCATCGCCAGCTCTCGCCGGCCTAACCAATACCCTGCAACCTCTGACAGTCGTTCCCCGCCGACTGCGAGCAGCAATCCGCCCCCGATGCATGAGAGGTACAGGAAGTGATCCGCGGCGAAGGAGTACGTTTGGTAGTTGAAGGACACGAAACCGAGCACCGGCAGCAGCGCGATGAAGAATTGCGCGATGCCCCACCACGACGATGTCATGCACTTCAACCTGCATAAAACATTTGCTACCCCGCATGGTGGCGGTGGACCCGGCTCTGGTCCAGTGGGTGTTACCGCAGCTCTCGCAGATTTCCGGCCAGGCCCGGTTGTAGATATCCTTGAAGAAGGGAATGATGATATTCCACCCTTGTATGGCTTCCGTATGCCTTCCAAATCGATTGGCCGGGTAAAATCTTTCTACGGTCAATTTGGCATGATGGTGCGAGCTTTTACCTATATCAGCATGCATGGCCCGGAGGGGCTACGCGATATAGCCGAGCACGCTGTATTGAATGCAAATTATCTTATGGCTCGCCTGCGCAGTACCTACAATGTTCCGTTTAATCGGATTTGCATGCACGAATTTGTGATGGAAGGCTGCTGGGAAGACGTGCCTGGAGTTATAGCCCTGGATATCGCTAAACGGTTGATGGACTACAAGTTCCATCCTCCAACGAATTATTTCCCGTTGATCGTGCATGAAGCCTTGATGATCGAGCCGACCGAGACTGAAAGCAAACAAACCCTGGACTCGTTTGCAGATGCCTTGATCAAAATCGCTGAAGAAGCCCACAGCACACCAGATCTATTGAAGAGCGCCCCACATAATACTCCGGTTGGTCGCCTGGATGAGGTCAGAGCAGCTCGCGAGCTGGTTTTGTGCTGTTCATTCCCGGATAAAGGTGAGTAATAAGACCGGTAGTTTATTAATCCTCCTGACACATTTCCTGGTCAGGAGGATTTTATTTTATTCTAAATAAAATGTTGCCAATTTGCTGGTTTTTAATTTAGACCCAATTAAAATTTAATTATAATTA
>CAVSQF010000002.1:0-45668 GCA_963729835.1 uncultured delta proteobacterium
CCAAGCGATTGCCGCAGCGGTGGCCCAGATCGACGCGGCGAGTCTCAAGCTGGTGGCCATGGAGAACGAAGCCTTCGCCCTCGCCAGCCAGCGCCGCGTGCAAGAGGCCCAGGCCCTGTTGTCCAGCAACGACTACGACGAGCAAAAGCGGGTGTACGCCGACGGCATGGTCCAGCTGATGACCACACTGAGAGACCGGCTCGACGAGCGGCTGCGAGTGTACACACAAGAAGCCAGGCTATCGATTCTCAGCGCGGTCGTCATCCTGGCAGGCACGCTCACCGGCTGGCTGGTTGTGCTGCAGCGCATAAAGCGCTGGCGCGCCAGCCTGGTAATCGCCATCCACGAGCGCGCCGGGGCGGAAGCGGCGCTGCGCCAGGCGCACCATGAACTGGAAGATCGAGTCCAGGAGCGGACTGCCAGCCTGACCGAAAGCGAGAGCCGCTACCGCGCCTTATTCGAGGGCACCTCCGAGGCGGTGATGACGGCGGATATGAATCGGTTCCTCGACTGCAACGCGGCGACGCTGCAGATGTTCGGTTGCGCCAGCAAGAGCGAGTTTACCGCCCTCCATCCCAGTGACTTGTCACCGCCTAGTCAACCCGATGGAACTGATTCCCGGGTCGCCGCCGACCGGCGGATGGCCGCAGCCTTCGAGAACGGGGTGAACCGCTTCGAATGGACGCATCGCCGCCGCAGCGGTGAGGATTTCGCCGCCGAGGTATGGCTAACGGCGCTCACGGTAGGCGGGCGGCGAATCCTGCAAGCCACCGTCCGCGACATTAGCGAACGGCTTCGCGTGCAGGAAAGCTTGCGGCTGAGCGAAGAGCGGTTCCGAAGCGCGTTTGACGATGCAGCCATCGGTATGGCGCTGGTGGCGCCCGACGGCCACTTCCTACGAGTCAATCGCCTATTATGTGAGATGATTGGCTATACGGAGCATGAGCTGCTTGCTACCACCGTCCAAGCGGTGAGCCATCCGGGCGACTTGGAGATCGACCTCGGGTATGCGCGCAAAGCGCTGGCGGGCGAAATTCCTTCCTACCGGGTGGACACGCGTTGCCTGCACAAGGACGGGCATGTGGTGTGCATTCTCTTGAACGCGTCGCTGATCCGGGATGCTGACGGAAGACCCCTGCACTTCGTGTCTCAGATTCAGGACATCACGCCGCGCAAGCGCGCCGAGGAGGAGCTGCGTGCAGGCCAAGGAGGCCGCCGAGGCCGCCAGCCGCGCCAAGAGCGAGTTCCTGGCCAACATGAGCCACGAGATCCGCACGCCGATGAACGGCATCATCGGCATGACCGAGCTGCTGCTCGACACGCGAGCTGACGGCGCGAGCAGCGCGAGTACTGGAGATGGTCCAGACCTCGGCCGAGGCGCTGCTGACGATCATCAACGACATCCTCGACTTCTCCAAGATCGAGGCGGGCAAGCTGGAGCTCGACTGCGTCCCCTTCGACCTGCGCGACAGCCTCGGGGAGACGGTGCGGGCGCTGGCGTTCGCGCGCACGAGAAAGGGCTGGAGCTGGCCTGCCACGTCGCCCCCGACGTGCCGGAGCCTCGTCGGCGACCCGCACCGGCTGCGCCAGGTGCTGGTCAACCTGGTCGGCAACGCCATCAAGTTCACCGAGCAGGGCGAGGTAGCGTCGTGCGGATTGCGGATCCCGTGCGCCGCAACGGATCCGCAGTCGCAATCTGATCGAACTGCACTTCACGGTTCGCGACACCGGCATCGGCATCCCGGCCGAAAAGCAGGCGACGATCTTCGAGCCGTTCGAGCAGGCCGACGGCTCGACGACGCGCAAATACGGCGGCACCGGCTGGGCCTGGCGATCTCCCGACGCTGGTCGAGATGATGGGCGGGCGCATCTGGGTGGAAAGCGAGGCAGGCAAGGGCAGCACGTTCCACTTCACAGTGCGTCCGTGGGCGTCACGGCGCCCGGTCACTCGCCGAGGCCGGCCGCACTGGCGCGCCTGCGCGATCTGCCGGTATGGTCGTCGACGACAACGCCGACCAACCGCCGCATCCTCAAGGAGATCCTCGACCTACTGGCGATCGCCCCGACGCGGTGGACGACGGGCGGGCGGCCTGGGATGCGCTGATGCATGCCGCGGCAAGCCGTACCCCGTACCCGCTGGTGCTGCTGGATGCGCATATGCCGGGATGGATGGATTCGGCCTGGCCGAACGGATCCGGCACGAGCCGCGAACTTGCCGCCATCTCCTCATGATGCTCTCCTCGGCCGACCTGCGCGGCGAAGCCGCGCGCTGCCAGGGAGCTGGGCCTGACTGCCTACCTGATCAAACCCATCCGACAGTCGGAGCTGCTCGATGCCATACTCACGGCCTTGCGGTCGCGGGGACGCCGGCACGGATCGATCAGCGGTCAGCCGGTCAACCCGGCGACAGCCTGACGCGGTGCCTTCCGCATCCTGCTCGCCGAGGACAACCCGGTGAACCAGAAGCTGGCCATCCGGCTGCTGGAGAAGCACGGTCACCCGGTCATCGTCGCCGACAACGGCCGTGAGGCGCTGGCGGCGTTACGAGGGCGACTTCGACCTGGTCATGATGGATGTGCAGATGCCCGAGATGGATGGCCTCGAGGCGACGCGGCCATCCGCGAGCAGGAGCGAGTAACGGGTGGACATGTCCCAATCATCGCCATGACCGCCAACGCCATGCAGGGCGATCGGGAGCGTTGCCTGCAGGCGGGCATGGACGGATACGCCGGCAAACCGATTCGGCCGCGGAACTTGTTTGCGTTGATTGAATCGCTGGTGCCACGCGACGCGGCGCCGAGCGTGACGGACGTCGAAGAGGCGGAATCTCATGTGGTCACCGCGCTCTGACAGTAGGACAGTACCTGAAGCCGCTAATCGCGGATCTGGGTGCTACCGCGTATCCGGAGAAACCCGTCAACTTAGAGACGTTGCTGCGCCTTGTCGCGACGCATTGCCGATCCAAGCCGTCGAATGAGCGCTGAGCCGGCGGCCATCTTTCGCCCGGAGGCCCGGTTTTTGCCCCAGAGTCGTTACATGCAATTCGGGAGATTCTTACAGAAAAGATCGGAATAGTCCTACGCAAGGCAATTGCCCGGCTCGGTGCCGCACAGATAGGTTATCGGTCGTAGTCTGGACCCAGCATGACAGATTGTAGTGTGAAACCTGAACGCGCGAGATAAAGGGGGGCCTATATGCGGGCGCGGTGGCTGTTCAGTATCTCCGCCGTCAGCGACGCGCTCCACCGTGCTCACCGGAGGGCAAAGACAGCATGGAAAAGCAACTACGGGTGCAGCACGCGCTGCGCGACAGTCAAACGCATCACGTTGCGGACATCGCCCAGCTGAATGCGCTGTTCAACTGTGCACACGCCTTCATTCGCCATGAGGCGGGACGTATCCTCTCCTGGACCTCCGGCGCGACAGCCCTCTATGGCTGGACAGCGGAGGAGGCACTGGGCCAGGTAAGCCATGAGCTCCTCGCGACGGAGTTCCCGATGCCGCTGGAGGAGATTGAGACAACCTTGCAGGGTGCAGGGCAGTGGGAGGGTGAACTCATCCGCAAGCGGCGCGATGGCAGCCAGATCGTTGTCGCAAGCCATTGGGCGCTGCGAAGAGACCGTACGGGTGCGCCCACCGTCATCGAGGTGGACAACGACATCACCGCAATCAAGCAAGCGGAGCGCGCTCTGAAGGAAGCGCATCGACGCAAAGACGAGTTTCTTGCGATGTTGGGCCACGAACTGCGAAACCCGCTCGCGGCAGTCCGCAACGCCGCCGGTATCCTCAAACTCCCGGCTCCTCGTGCCGGTGATCTTTCGAGCGCGGCGGCCATCATTGACCGCCAAGTGGACCATCTCACACGCCTCGTGAACGATCTGCTCGATGTCGCCCGGATCACCAACGGCACGATCACCCTCCGGAAAGAGCAGGTTCCTATTGATGGGGTCATTACTGCCGCGATTGAAACTGCGCGCCCGCTGATTGACGCACGAAAGCAGCAGTTAATCAGCTCTCTTCCCGATGAAGTGCTGTGGGTGGAAGGCGACCCAATCCGTCTGTGCCAGGTGTTCTCGAACCTGTTGACCAATGCGGCCAAGTACACCGACGAGGGAGGATGCATCTGGCTCACGGTCAACCAGGTAGGCGAGGAGATCACCGTCGGCATTCGCGACAACGGCATCGGTATCGCCCCTGCCATGCTCCCGCGGGTCTTCGACCTCTTTACACAGGCCCCCCGCTCACTTCATCGCTCCCAAGGCGGACTGGGCATCGGGCTGACGCTGGCGCGCTCGCTTGTGGAGCTCCACGGAGGCCGCATCGAGGCCTTGAGTCCAGGCGCGGACCGCGGCAGCGAATTCATCGTGCGCCTGCCACGGAACGTGTTGCCATCAGACAGTCTGCCGCTGGTTGCCCCCTCGGGGTACGGAGCAGATGAGGACCGGCACCGCTCGGCATACGCTGGATCTGATTATTACGGGTGACTACCGCGTAGATACGATGAGACATATTCGTGGTCACTCTGTTAGCATACTATAATCCTTTGCAGAAGTTCGACCGGCTGCTAGGCGACTATCTTTGCTGAGACGCCTCGGTTCCTGACCCCGGTGCCGCCACAGGCGATTCCGAAGACCCCTACAGAAACATCAGAATAGTCCTACGTACAGCAATTGTTTGCCTCGGTCCCGCACAGGTAAGCTGTCGGCAATCGGGACCCCAGCATGACAGATTGTGGACTGATCATTTCCTCCGAGAAGCGTTGCGACGATGCGGCGCTTCCGGAAACGATGGGTCATTGCCACGCGCACAGGCAGCAGCGGGTATCTGTAAGCGGTCACCATGAACCCAAACGATCGAGATGAAGGAGGTCTGTATGTCGTCGATTGAGGTAGTGCAGCTCGAAGGAGGGCCACTGAGCGGCCGTGCCCGATCTACGGCACGAAAGTTCATCCAATTCGTGACCGCGCCGAACGGCCGCGAGGTCTTCGCATTCAGTGACGACGGCAGTGTCTGGCACTTTGGATATGATACCGTCTGGTGCTTGGAAGCAGGCAACCACGCCCCCCGGGCGGACTGGGATGAGGCATGAAGGGCACCAGTTGCCGCTCGACTCACCAGAAGTGATTGTCATCTCCACGGAACAGCGGCGCCCCGAGCCGCGCAATCTCGATCTCTCTCCTCGGCAATCGATGACCCCGCTGCGGCTCCTGATTCTCGAGGATAACGTCCACGATTGTGAGCGCGAAGCGGCGGCGCTGGAGAGTGCTGGGGTTGCCTGCAAGTGGCAACGCGTTGAGACGCGTGATGAATTTCTCCTCTGCCTGCAAACAGCGTCGTATGACGTCATCTGCGCAAATTACCGCCTGCCGAGCTTGGACGGCTTGACCGCGCTGGGGCTCCTGCGCCACCAGAGCGCGGACATTCCCTTCATCCTGATCGCTGGCACGCCCGGCGAGGAAGCGGCCATCGAGAGCTTGAAAGCAGGGGCCACCGATTACGTGCTCAAGGACCGCCTCGCCCGGCTCGGCCCGGTAGTGCGCCGCGCCCTTGCAGAGGCACAGAAACGCCGCCAGCTACAGGTTGTCGAGCAAGCACTGCGCGAAAGTGAGGCTCGCTATCGCGAACTCTTCGAAAATGCCAATGACATCATCTATATCCACGACCTCGCAGGGAATTTGACGTCGGTGAACCGCGCGGCCGAAATGGTCGTCGGGTACAAGCGTGACGAGGCGCGTGCCATGAACATTGCGCAGGTCATCGTACCCGAGCACCTCGAGACCGCGCGCGCGGCCATTTCGCGCCACCTCGCCGGCGAAGCGGTCCCTCCCCACGAGCTCGAACTGCGCGCGAAAGACGGCCGGCGAATCGCGGTTGAGGTGAACACCCGCCTGATGTACACGCACGGGACAGCTTGCGCTGTGCAGGGCATTGCGCGCGACATCACCGATCGCAAGCGGAGCGAAGCGGCGCAGCAGACCGAGGCGCGCATCTCCGCCGCCCTGGCACGGGTAGGCCATGAGCTGATCTCGTCGTTGGAGGAACCGCAGCTGCTGGACCGGCTGTGCCGGCTGACGACCGAGGTTCTCGGGTGCGATTTCGCTCACCTGCTGCTGCACGAGCACGAAGACGTCTACGTGCCGGTTGCCAGCTGCGGGGAGCCTGCCGAGTACTTGGAAGCGCTGCGCAGCGTCCACCCGCCGCGGGAAGTGATCGTCGGTTCCCTGGAACATTTGGAAGGCAACACCGGCGGAAGTGTTCGCGCAGCGGATATTCTAGATCCGATGTGGTCGTTGTTCCTGAAGCAGTATGGCATCACCGTCATTCTCCCGATCCTGCTGCGCCGCGGCCGAGACATCGCTGGCGTGATCACCGCGGGGTACCGCGGTCGCGAGGAACCCTTCACGCCGGAACAGGAACGCATCGCCGAGGGCCTTGGCCAGCTTGCCGCAATGGCGCTGACGAACGCGCGATTGCTCACCGAGCTGGAGCGCGCCAACCGGCTGAAATCCGAGTTCGTCGCGACCATGTCGCACGAGTTGCGCACGCCCTTGAACGTCATCATAGGGTACAATGACCTGCTGTGTGAGGGCACGTTCGGGCCTCTGAGCGCCGAGCAGAGCGAGATCTTGCGCCGGGTGGGAAATAGCGCGCGCCAATTGCACGAGTTGATCAACAGCACGCTCGATCTGAGTCGACTCGAAACTGGACGCGCTCTGTTGGACGTGGCCGAGGTTCATGTACCGGACCTCCTCCGCGAGCTGCGCGAGGAGACACGCAACCTGCAGGCGAAGCCCGGTTTGAAGCTCTCATGGCAAGTTGCTCCCGAGCTGCCGCCGTTGCGGACCGATGCGCTCAAGCTGAAAGTGATCCTGAAGAACCTGATCGATAACGCGGTGAAGTTCACCGAACGCGGCAACGTCACAATTGATGCCCATTGGCGCGATGGTGGCGTCGAGATCGCAGTCATGGACACCGGGATCGGCATCGCCCCCGAGGATCTGCCGATCATTTTCGAGCCCTTCCGACAGGTCGATGGCTCGACGACGCGCCGGTACGGCGGCGTGGGGCTGGGACTGAACATCGTACGCCACTTCCTTGACCTCCTCGGCGGGCGGATCACGGTCGAGAGCACCGTCGGCCAAGGATCGCATTTCCGTGTGTGGATACCAGTGCTGTGTGGGTCATTGCGTAGCGCCCCTGTTGACACTGTTGAGTATGCGGAGGCCCACGTCAGCCCGTACGACGCAGCCACGGGAACCACAGGGCAGTAATCGTGGCCGTCGGGAGGTTTCGGAAGAGTCTGATGAGAACATCAGAATAGTCCTACACAGATCAGTTGTTCTAGTCACCTGGGATGGATACCATCACATCTGGTGACCGTACTGATGGCGGGCCTTGTACTTCATTCGACTGAGGCGGTGGTTGCCCGTGAAGCAGCGCAGGAGGTGCTGACGAGAATGACCTGCGAGAACAGGCTGGCGTGCTTGCCGACGAGGGTGCGCGTCAGGCTGGACGTGAATGAGGTCGCATGTTGGCTGAAGCGTTAATCGCCGGCGGCGTTGCGTCGCGGGAGGTTGCCAGTTCATTTAACTGCGCCACGGTCGCACATTGGCTTCCGCGCATACAGGCGCAGCGACCGCGGCCCCTAACTCTCGTGGTCGGCACTGGTCACCTCGCCAGGTCGGTTTTCATCGTCCTGCGTCAGCAGGAGCCCGGCAGCGACGTCGAGTTGCTACCATGGAAACCGACTTTCACCAACCAGCACGCTGCGGATCCGGTGGCAATCCACAGTGCGAACGCCCTCGAAGACTACATTCTCAAGCGACAGCCAGAGCGCGTCGTTCTGGCCACCAGCCGTGCCGGTCGCGTGGTGAGCGACGCGCTGATCCGTCCCCTTGCCAAGGGGATGGTGATCGAGAACGGCCTCGACCTCTACGAGCGCCTCACCGGCAAGCTGCTCATCAATCACCTGCCCCCGAACTGGATCATCGGTGCCCAGGCGCTTCGCAAGCGCTTCGTCTATCGTGCCGTGCGCCGCAGCATCGATGTCGCTCTCGCGTTGTTGGGCCTCATCCTGTTCGCTCCACCCATGCTGCTGTGTGTCGTCCTTATTCCTCTTGGCTCTCCGGGCGGAGTGCTGTTCCGGCAAGAGCGGGTCGGCCTGGGTGGCCGGCGGTTCGTCATGTGGAAGTTTCGCACGATGCGCGTGGGCGCAGAGTCCGCCGGCGCAGCCTGGGCACGTGAGAACGACGACCGCGTGACGCGGATTGGACGTGTCCTGCGCCGCATGCATCTGGACGAGCTCCCGCAGCTTGTGAACGTGCTGCGCGGCGACATGGCTCTCGTCGGGCCCCGCCCGGAACGACCGTGCTTCGTTGAGCAACTCACGCGGGAGATTCCGCTCTACGCCCAGCGCCACGTGGTGAGCCCCGGCATCACCGGTTGGGCACAAGCCCGGTTCCGCTACGGCGCGTCCGTTCAGGACGCAGCGGAGAAGTTGGCCTACGATCTCTACTACGTGAAACGCCGCTCGCTACGACTCGATCTCAAGATTCTGCTCGCCACATTGGCGATCGCCGCCAGCGGGAAGGGGGCTCGATGATCCATGGACGCCTTGTACTGTGTGCGGTTGTGCTGGGATTGAGCTCCGCTGCCGGATGCGCGCCGCGTCTGACACCGATCGCGACCACCGCCGAGTCCCGTAATCCCACCCGTTTCGTCTCGCCGTATCGCTTCGCGCCGGGAGACAAGATCGAGATCACGGTCCGCGGTCACGCCGAGTTCAGCGGCAAAGCCACCGTCGGACCCAATGGCACGTTCGAGATCCCCTCGACCCGTGCCTTTATCGTTCCCCTGGACTCCGAGATCGCCGGCGCGAACCCGGGGAGCGCCATGCCGTACGTCGCGACCACGAAGGACGTCGTTCGCGCCGCCGGTCTGACACAACCCGAGCTCGAACAGGAGCTGGAGCGAACGCTCACCAAGTACATCCAAGATCCGTTCGTAAATGTGCACGTGGACGTCTACGCGGGCAAACGGGTCATCGTCATCGGCGAGGTGAAGAAACCGGGCGCCTATCCCATGACGGACTTCGGCATGACGCTGCTGGATGCGCTCGTGCTCGCGGGTTTGCCGACACGGGACGCGGCGCTCTCGCGCGCCTACATCATCAGCCCCGACCCGAACGATCCCACCGCCCGACAAGTGAACGTCGACCGGCTGCTGTACGATGGCCGCCTCGATCACAATCCGGCCCTGGCGCCGGGGGAACTTGTCGTCGTCCCGTCGACGCGGCTCAGTCGCATCAACTACATCCTCTCACAGCTGCTGGATCCCCTGACCAAGTCCGCGATCCTCGCTGCGGTGTACAGCTCGCTGTGAAACGAGAGTGCCAATGAGCCGTGACAACGGAGACCCTGCGGTGGCGCAGTATTACTTGGAAGCCCTCTTCCGCCGGAAGTGGTTCCTCGTCGGGTCGGTGGTCCTCGCCACCGCCGCGGCGGCGCTCCTCTGCGCCATCCTCCCCCGGCTCTACCGCTCGAGCGCCATTGTCCTCATTGAGGAGAAGCAAATTTCCAACCCGCTCATCGAAGGGCTCGCCAAGTCGACGAGCGTGCGGGACCGGCTGACGACGCTGCGGACCAAGATTCTCAGCCGCACGCAACTCGAGCGGCTGGCCGTGGAGACCGGGATCGTTTCCAGCGCCGATCCCGAGCGCCTCGCTTCCGTCATCCGGCGGCTCGGCAGTCGGATCGACGTCGATGTGGTGCGCACCAACCAAGTGAGCATCTTCTGCGAATGGGAAGACCCACACATGGCGCGCATGCTCGTTCAGAAGGTCCTCGACTTCCTCATCGCCGACAACTTGGCGCTCCAGCAGGCCGAGGTCGACTCCGCAACCCGCTTTCTCGAAGATCAGCTGGAGCGCTACCGTCAACGGCTGAGCGACGCCGAAGCGAAGCTGCGCGACTTCGATCGCATTCATCTGCCCGAGCTCGACGCCCTTGCCGCCGGGCAACGCGGCACGTCGCGGGAGCAGGGGGCTGAGGCGTTGCATCCGAGCCGCCCGCAGTTGGACCGTTTGCAGACCTACGAGACGGAGCGGCTCGATGCCTCCATCCAACTCGATGAGCTCCAGCACGAATTGACCGCGATCGTCGCTATGCTCGGCAGCACCTCACCCACGATCGTCTCGGCAGCGCAGCGCGAGCTGAACCCCCGCGCCAAGGAGCTGAAGACGCGCCTCGCCACACTGGAGGGGCGCCTCGCCTACCTGACCATCGACTCCACGGCCGAGCACCCCGAGGTGGTCGAATTGAAGCACCTCATCGAGGTCACGCGGAAGCTGCTGGCGCAGGAAGTTGATCGCCTTGATACGGTCGAGACGACCGCGATCAACCCCGTACACCAAGATCTGCTCCGCAAGCAGCAAGAGTTGGAAACGCAGCGTCTCGCTCTCCAGGCGCGCTTGACTGGGCTCGACGACCTGATCGCTGCGCTCCGCAAGGATGTCGCGGCCCTGCCCGACAAGGAGCTGGACCGCGCCCGGCTGGCCCGCGAGCAGAGCGTGGACGCGGCCATCTACACGAGCCTGTTGCAACGCCTGGAAACTGCCCGCATCACCAAACGCCTGGAGATCGACTCCGACCGGACGCGGTTCACCGTGCTCGATCCGCCGGCGGCGCCACTCGATCCGGTGAAGCCTCAGCGCCTGCAAATCTTCGCGCTGGCCGTAGTCCTCGGCTTTTTTGTTGGCGGCAGCCTCGCAGTTGGCGCGGAGCGCATCGACACCAGCCTACGCACGCACCTGGAGGCGCGCCAGTTTCTCGATGTTCCGGTGCTCGGGGCCGTTCCCCTCTACGGACCGCACCACCCGCGCCTAGTCGCCGCACCCAACGGCATACCGGCGTGACCAAAGCACCGTCGCGAACCACAAAGGAACTGACCATGAAGCACCGCACGGACCCTCCACCCAGTCGCCAGCGTCGCCGTTGGTCTCTGGGCGTGCTGTCCCGTCCGCCCGCGGAGCGCCCCGCACTCGATGCCAGGCCCACGCGCCCCTCGGGCACCCGCGCGGCTCGCCATGTCACCACCTTTTCATGCGTCGCCGAGCAGTACCGTGCCACCGCAGTCGCCCTCGCCGCACGGCGGCGGGACGAAGATCTGCGGACCGTCTTGGTCACCAGTGCGCTCAATGGCGAGGGCAAGACGCTCACCGTGCTGAATCTCGCAATGACACTGGGATGGGGGCACCGAGCCCAGGTCCTGGTGATCGATGCCGACTTGCGACGTCCAGCGGTCCATCACTACCTCGACATGGAGGTCGCTGGCGGGCTGGTTGACGCCGTCGAGGGCAAGCAGCCGTACGCCGAGTGTGTGCGCTCCCCGAAGGGCAACACCATCGATGTGCTGACGGCTGGCAGCACCGTCACCAATCCGTACCCACTGCTGGCGTCAGACCAGTTCACCCAGCTCCTCGCGTGGGCGCGGCAGCGCTACGAATGGATCTTCATCGACTCACCGCCAGTCCTACCCGTTGCCGATCCGACCATCCTCGGCCCACGCATGGACGGCACTTTGCTGGTCGTCGCACTCGGAGAGTACCAACGCGAGGTCGTCGCCCATGCGCTGATGCTGCTGCGGCAATCCGGAACCCGGGTCACCGGAGCCGTGTTGACCAAGGTGCGCCAGTACCTGCCGTATTACTTGCAACGCTACGATACCTACCCGGCGTACGAAGCTTATCCACCGTACGACACCCCCGCCACGCACAACGCGAATGTCCAGTCACGATCGGATAGCGATCACGCTTGCTGACGAAAGCGATCTTGAGGCGGTCGACGCATTCGTTCTGCGGACACCGCACGCGAGCCTCTATCATCGGCCCCTGTTTCTCCGTGTCCTCCGGCGGGGTGCGGGCCTGGAGGCGGTCATCTTCATCGCGCGTAGCGCGCCCCCGTGCCGTATTGCGGGCACGCTTGCCGTTGCGCTGACGCGCAGTCGCCTGTTCGGAACGTACGCCACCTCGCTGCCGCACGTCAATTATGGCGGCGTGCTCGCTGCGGATCCTCGAGTGGCCCACCGACTGCTCGACACGGCATGGAGTTGGGCTCGGGCGCGTGGCGCGCGGCACCTCATCTTGCGTCACACCGTGGATCGTCCCCTCGACCTGCCGGCAACCCACACCAAAGAAACCCTCACACTCGCGCTGCCGGCTGCGACCGACAGCCTCTGGAAATCGATCGGCGCGAAGCCGCGCAACCTGGTACGCAAAGCCCAACGTGCTGGGTTGGTAGCCAGCACTGAGCGGATAGGCGGCGTCAGCGCGTTTCATGCCGTCTTCTCGCAAAACATGCGGGATCTCGGCACTCCGGCGTTGGGGAAACGGTTCTTTCAGGTGTTGTTCGAGGAACTCGGCGACGCCGCCCAGGTGCACGTGGTGCGGCTAGGAGATCGCCCGGCGGCAGCGGCGATCTCGGTCAGCTTTTGCGACCGTATCGAGGTCCCGTGGGCCGCGTGCCTGGCGCGCTACAGGCCGTTGGCGGCCACTATGCTGCTCTACTGGCACGTGCTCCAGTATGCGGTGCAATCGGGCGCGCGTGTCTTCGACTTCGGTCGCTCGACTCCAGGCTCGGGGCCGTACCGCTTCAAGCTGCAATGGGGTGCCCGTCCTGAGCCGCTGCCGTGGTACTACATTGCAACGGCCGGCGTACCCACTGGCGACCTCTCGCCATCGAACCCCCGCTTCGCGCTTGCCATCAGTGTATGGAAACGTTTACCCGTGGGCGTCGCCCGTCTCCTCGGCGCGCGCCTCGCTCCGGCACTCCCATGACCCCCACCACCGTGCCCGACCGGCCTGTCGCCATCGACTGCCGTGACTTCCAAAACGATCGTCCCTGCTGCTGGCACAAACGCGAGGCTGCCCTGTGCCTGTGCGCGCATTACGCGCCGATCCACGAACGCGTTCTGATAATCAAGCTCGATGCCATGGGTGACGTGCTGCGCACGACGTGCCTGCTCCCTGCCCTCGCTGCCGCCCATCCCCACGCGGCGATCACCTGGCTGACGCGACCCGAGTCGGCGCCGCTCCTCGAGCACAACCCGTATATTGCTGACGTCATCGAGCATGGGCCAGATGCTACCGTGCACGTGCTCTCCCGCGTCTTCGACCGCGTCATCAACCTCGATGCGGGCACGCTCAGCGCGGGCTTGGCGAGCATCACGCGCGGCGTGCGTAAGGACGGTTTTCTCTTGCACGAGAACGGCTCCGTCGTGCCTACCAACCCCGCCGCAGCGCGATGGCTCATGCTGGGCGTGCGTGATGATCTCAAGCGACACAACACACGCACCTATCAGAACCTCATGTTGGATATTCTCGGGCTCAGCGGCGCGGCGCACCGGTACGTGCTCGAAGTCACCGCCGCCGAACGCGCCGCCGCCCGTGAACACCTGCGTGCTCTCGGCATGGATCTGCACCTGCCGGTGATCGGCCTCAACACCGGCGCCGGCGGGCGCTGGCCGCTCAAGCGCTGGCGCCTGCAGGGGTTCCGTGCCCTCATCGAGCGCCTCCATGAGTCACTCGGCGTGCAGTGGCTGCTCTTGGGAGGACCGGACGAGGCGCCCGGGAACCGCGAACTGGCCGCCAGCACCTCCGCGCCGGTATTCGATGTGGGCGGCGATAATGCGCTCCGTCACTTTTGCGCGCTCGTGGCACGCTGTGAGGCGGTCGTGACCGGCGACACGTTGGCACTGCACATTGCGTTGGCGCTGCAGCGTCGGGTCGTGGCCCTCTTCGGTCCCACGAGCGCGGCGGAGATCGACCTCTACGGTTTGGGCGAGAAGCTGCTCCCACCGCTGAGCTGCCTGAGCTGTTATCAGACGAGCTGCAACTTGAGCCCCAACTGTATGGATTTGATCAGCCCGAAAATGGTGGCGCGCGCCGTCGCGCGCCAATTCGATGCCGCGACGGCGGCGGACACGCTTTATCATGCGGATTCTCTTTCTCGCGCAGCGAGTGCCCTACCCGCCTGATCGCGGCGACAAGATCACGACCTACCACGAGATCCGTCACCTTGGACGGACTCACGAGGTGGTTGTCGGGTGCCTCGCCGACGGGCCAGACGACCTGCAGCACGTCGACGCGCTGCGCCCTTTCGCGGCGTCGGTTGACGCCGTACCGCTGTCGCGGGCATGGGCCCACCGGCGCGCCTTGGCCGCGCTGCTGAGCGGCCTGCCGCTGACTGTCGCCTACTTCAACGAGCCGCAGCTCCATGCGCGTGTGCGGGCCCGCCTGCAGCAGCAGCGGTTCGACGCCATTCTCGTGTACAGCTCGGGCATGGCGCAGTTCGTCGAGCAGGCCGACCGCATTCCACGAATCATGCAGTTCGCGGATCTGGACTCCCAGAAGTGGCAGCAGTTTGCGCGGTGGTCGCGGCCACCGACCCGATGGCTGTATCGCTTGGAGGCCCGCCGGCTGTTGCGGTACGAGCGCCGCCTTGCGGCGCGGTTCGCACACTCCGTTGTCTGCACCGCTGCAGAGCGCCAGGACTTCGAGCGCTTGATCCCCGGGCGTCCCGTCACCTGCGTCGGTAATGGCATCGATCTCGAGTACTTCGCACCGCGCCACATCGGGAAGCAGCCGCATTCGATCATCTTCACGGGCATCATGGACTACCTGCCGAACGCCGACGGCGCGGTATGGTTCTGCCGCGACATCCTGCCGCTGATTCGTGCGCGGCTACGCACCGCAACCGTCACCATTTGCGGCGCGCGACCGGCCCCGGCCGTGGAGGTGCTCCACCAGATACCCGGTGTCACGGTGACCGGACGAGTACCGGATGTGCGGCCCTTTCTCGCTGCGGCCAGCGTTGCCGTCGTTCCACTCCGCATGGCGCGGGGCATTCAAAACAAGCTGCTTGAAGCAATGGCCATGGGGTTGCCGGTCGTCGCGACGAGTTGCGCCTTCAACGGCATCGAGGCTGAGCCAGAAGTCCACGCGCTCGTGGCCGACGAACCCGAGGCGTTCGCGGCTGCGGTCGTACGGGTGCTCAGCAACGACGTCCTGCGTGCGCAGCTCAGCCAGTCCGCCCGCGCCCGTGTAGAGCGCAATTACCGCTGGGAGACGCAACTGGCACGACTCGATGCGCTGCTGACAGCGGAGACCACCTCGCAACTACACCGCCATGCGTCATAACAGCGTGCCCAGCTTTGGTTTCATCGCGGCAGTACTGTTAGTTCTGTACGCGACATTTCCGTGGGACATCGAGCTCAGGCCACACCTCGCTCGGGTGCAGTGGATTCCCTTCTGGGAGCCGGGGCGTCATCGGCCGCCTTCGCTGTGGGACCTTGCCGAGAACGTCTTGCTTTTTGTCCCATTCGGCTTCTTCGGGCCGCTATGCCAGCGTCAGGTGCAGCAACGGGCCATCGTGCCCGGCGCATTTGCCATCGGGTTAGGTGGCCTGGCCTTGTCGTGCTGTGTCGAGGGACTGCAGATCCTGAGTCCGACCCGCACGCCATCGGCATCCGACGTGGCGACCAACGTCATCGGCACGATCGTCGGGGCGACGGTTGCTCTCGCCTACCGATCTCGTCCCGGAATACGCCCTCCGCTGGACGTTCGATGAATCGGCGTGCTGCTGCCGAAACGATGGACGGCTTGACGGTCGAGATATCTATCTCGGCATCACAACCAGTGCGGCGCCAAGACGAACCCGTGACGTGCGGCATTCCATGGCCACGCGGACGGCTCATTGACCCAGCCGATTTGACGATGCGCGCCGCCGACGATCAGCCCGCGTGCCTGCAGACCCGCGTGTTGGATCGGTGGCCTGATGGGTCGGTGCGCTGGCTGTTGCTGGACTGGTTGGCGACGGTCGAACAGCGCGCCGTGTACCGGGTGACGATCGCGTCGGGCAAGACGCACGCCGAGCTGCCACCCAGCATGTTGCGTGCGATCGAAGCGCCTGACGGGGTAACGGTGGACACGGGGAAGGCGCGATTCCACCTCCAGCGCGGCGGCGCGTTTCCCTTCTCCGCGGTGTGCGTTGAGGGAGCGGAGGCTATCGACGCGCATCGCAGCCGCTTTTGCGTCGAGGATCAAGCCGAAGGTCACTACCAGTTTCACATTCGCTCCGTAACCGTCGAGGAGACCGGCCCGGTCCGCTGTAGTGTTCGGCTGCTTGGGGGGCTCGTCCGCGCTGGCGCGGAGCCATTGGGCGAGGGATTTGCGCGGCTCCATTTCTTTGCCAACTCCGCCACCGTCCGGTTCGTCCTCACGATCCGCAATCCGCGTCGCGCCGGGCACCCTGGTGGCCTTTGGGATCTCGGCGATGCGGGATCGGTGTACCTGCGCGATGCGTCCCAGACGTTCGCGTTGCCGTCGTCTGGCCCGCCCGCTGCGGTATGGTGCTCCCCCGAGCTCGACGCGCCGGGCGCACGGTTCGACGCACCATTTGAGATCTATCAGGACTCCAGCGGTGGGGACCGCTGGCGTTCCTCCACACATCTCAACCGATACCACCACGTGGCGACGAACTTTTGTGGCTACCGGGCGAGGTCCGGCTGGCACGAATGGGCCGGGCGTCGCGCCACGCCGACCGTGCACATCGAGGCTGGCGGGTGCGTGCTCGGAATCGCGATGCCGCACTTCTGGCAGAACTTTCCGAAGGCGATCGAAGCCTCCGCGCACCGCCTGACACTCCGCCTGTTCCCGCTACAGAGTGCCGACGCGCACGAATTACAAGGCGGGGAACAGAAGACGCATGTCTTCTTTGTCGCCTTTGCGCGCGATCAGGTGACGGACGAGCCGCTCGCGTGGTGCCGCGCGCCCCTGCTGCCACATGCGTCAGCGGCTTGGTACTGCGGCAGCGAAGCGGTGCCGTATCTGATCCCGAAGGCCGCCGACCCGAACGGCGAGTACGCGCGTTTGGTCGATGCCGCGATTGAGGGCCACGACACCTTCGTGCGCAAGCGCGAGGGCATCGACGAGTATGGCTGGCGCCACTTTGGGGAGATCTACGCGGATCACGAGGCGGTCTTTCACGACGGCCTCGAACCGCTGGTATCGCACTACAACAATCAGTACGACGCGCTCGCCGGCTTTGCGTGTCAGTTCCTGCGCAGCGCCGATGCACGCTGGTGGGCATTGATGTGCGAGCTCGCGGCACACGTCATCGATATCGACATCTATCACACCGATGCCGACAAGGCGGCGTACAACCGCGGACTCTTCTGGCACACGGTGCACTACGTCGATGCGGACACCGGCACGCACAGAGCGTATCCGCGCGCCGCCCACCTCGCGGGTGGGGGGACCTCGGATGAGCACAACTACACCACCGGGCTCATGCTGCATTACTTTCTGACCGGGGATCCGCTCTCGCGTGAGACCGCCGTTGATCTGGCGCGCTGGGTGGTCAACATGGACGACGGGCGCAGGACCGTGTTCCGCTGGCTCGCGCGCGGCGCCACCGGCCTGGCAAGCGCGTCGGGCTCACCTCGGTACCACGGGCCGGGACGCGGCGCCGGCAATTCCGTCAACGCGCTCATCGACGGCCACCGTCTGAGTGGCGACCCCGAACTGCTCGCGAAGGCCGAGCAACTCATTCGGCGCTGCATCCATCCCGCCGACGACGTCGAGGCACGGCACCTGCTCGATGCGGAGCGCCGCTGGTTCTATACAGTGTTTCTCCAGGCGCTCGGCAAGTATCTCGACTACAAGGCCGAGTGCGGCGCGCTTGATGGCATGTATGCCTACGGTCGCGGTAGCCTGTTGCACTACGCCCGCTGGATGGCGGTGCACGAGTACCCCTACCTCGACAAATCGGAGATCCTCGATTACCCGACCGAGACCTGGGCCGCGCAGGATATGCGCAAGAGCGAAGTGTTCAAGTACGCTGCCAAGCACGCATCCGGCGCCGAGCGCGCACGTTTCCTCGAGCGAGCGGACTTCTTTTTTCGCTATGCGACGGCCACTCTAACCGGCATGGCGACGCGAACGCTGACCCGACCGGTTGTCCTCATGCTGAATTACGGTTTCATGCACGCCTACTTCCAACATCATCCGGAAGTGTCGGCGCCAGCACCGGCGGTTGAGCCCAGCGATTTCGGCGCGCCGCCGCTGTTTGTGACCCAGAAGGTGCGTGCGGCGCGGCGCGCCGCCGCGCTTGCGGGTGCGGGGATGCTCACTGCCGCTGCCGGCTGTGCCTATTTGCTGATGTGAGGTTGACATGTTTGCTGAACTGCCTTTTCGCACTGACTCCGTTCCCGCGGGGGAAACGGCAATGATCGACGCATCGAAGACGCCGCGGACGAGTCCCGGTCCCGGCGGAGACGCCAACCCCGTCGGCGCGCTCACGATCGATGTGGAGGAATACTTTCACGTCGAGAACCTCCGCGCGGTAGCACCGCCCGCCCTGTGGCCGACGCTGCCGCAGCGTGCCGACGGCGCCATCGAGCGCTTCCTGGACCTGCTCGACGAACACGGCACGACGGCAACCTTCTTCATGCTGGGCTGGGTCGCGGAACGTTCGCCACAGCTGGCCGCCCGCATCGCCGCGCGCGGGCACGAGATCGCGTCGCACGGCTACCAGCACGAGATGTTGACGATTCTCAGCCGCGAACGCTTTCGGCGGGACGTCCGGCGGGCCCGGGAGGTCATTGAAGCAGCCGCGGGGCAGCCGGTCGTCGGCTACCGTGCACCGACGTGGTCGATCATGCCTGCCACAGCGTGGGGGCTCGACGTGCTCATCGAAGAGGGCTACCGCTATGATTCTAGTATCTTCCCCGTGTACCATGACCGCTACGGTGATCCGCACGCACCGATTGTTCCGTACCGGCACGTGCGGGCCGGCGGCGCGATCGTCGAGGTGCCACCGTTGATCCTGCGGCTCGCGGGCATGAGATGGCCGGCGGCTGGCGGTGGCGTCCTGCGCTTGCTGCCACTGTCGGTCGTGCGGACGGCCCTCCAACAGGCGGTGCACGAGGGCCGCCCGGCCGTGCTGTTCGTGCACAGCTGGGAGATGGATCCCGGGCAACCGCGCCTGCCGGCGCCGTTGCTGCCGCGGCTGCGCCACTATGCCGGTTTGCGCGGAGTGGAACGCAAGCTTTCATGGCTGCTGACGCACTATCGGTTCACCCGCGTCATCGACGTGGTCGAGGCATTCGAGCGAACCGAGGTCGGAGAGGCCGGCCCGCGCGATGGGAGGAACGCGGCATGATGGGATTGGCGGCCAGCACGCTCCTCACCGATGTGCGCGACATGCTGCGCGAGCAGATCGAGTATCGCGAGGTGCTGTGGCGGATCACGCGGCGCGATCTGCTGTTGCGGTACAAGCAGACCGTCATGGGCTTCGGCTGGGCCGTCGTCATGCCGGTGGTGAACATGGTGGTGTTCTCGGTCATCTTTACCCGGGTCGCGCCCCTTGCTACCCCGGTTCCGTATCCGGTCTTTGCGTATGTCGGGCTGTTGCCGTGGAATCTCTTTGCGGGCTCGCTGAAGTTCGCTGCCACGTCGCTGACCGGCAACACCACCCTCGTCACCAAGGTGTATTTCCCGCGCGAGGTTTTCCCGTTCTCGGCTGTTTTGGTCTCCATCGTCGACTTCGCTGTTGCCGCCAGCGTGCTGGCCGCTTTGATGGTGTATTACGGCATCGGGGTCAGCCGGGCGATCGTCTTCGTGCCGGTGATTATCGTCGTCCAGATCGCCTTCACGGCCGGCGTGGCGCTGCTGCTGGCAATGAGCACCCTCTTCTACCGTGATGTGAAGTATCTTTTCGACATCGTGCTGACCGTGTGGATGTTCGCCACCTCGGTGGTTTACCCGGTCGATCGGGTCGGTGGAAGGCTTGGGTTCTTTCTCCAGCTCAACCCGATGACGGCGATCATCGACGCGTACCGTTCGGTGCTCTTGTACGGACAGCTGCCTGCGGCCGGTCCTTTCGGATGGGCCGCTGCCGTGTCCATCGTCACACTGGGCGGCGCGTGGCTCGTTTTCCACCGTGCCGAGTTCAGATTCGCGGAGCAGGTCTGACATGCAGCCGGTGGTCACCTTCGAGCAAGTCTGGAAGAAGTTTCGGCGCGGGGAGCGTCACGACAGCCTGCGGGATCTCATTCCCGCCGTGGCGCGGCGGGTGTTGCGGCAAAGCCCAGATGCGCTCGAGCGCACAGAGTTCTGGGCGCTTCGGGATGTCACCTTCACCGTGGCCCCGGGTGAGGCCCTCGGGATCATCGGACCGAACGGTGCCGGCAAGTCAACAACGCTCAAGCTGTTGACGCGCATTCTGAAGCCGACCAGCGGTCACTGTACGGTACGCGGCCGCATCGGCGCCCTCATCGAGGTCGCCGCCGGGTTTCATCCCGATCTCACCGGCCGCGAAAACATCTACTTGCAGGGCGCGATCATGGGCATGAGGCAGGCGGAGATCACCAACCGTCTCGACGAGATCATTGACTTCGCCGGCGTGAGCGAGTTCATCGATACCCCGGTCAAGCGCTACTCCTCCGGCATGCACGCGCGGCTCGGCTTCTCCGTGGCCGCGCATCTCGATCCGGACGTGCTCCTGATCGACGAGGTGCTGAGCGTCGGCGACATGGCGTTTCAGCAACGCTGCATTGAGCGAATGGAAGCCTTCAAGCGCGCGGGCGTTACCATCATCTTCGTCTCACACAATCTGCAAGCCGTCCGCAACCTGTGCGAGACAGCTTTGTATCTGCACGGCAGCGTGGAGGCGCTGGGTCCAGCGCAGGACGTCATCCAGCAATACGTTCAGGGCACGAGCGGTGACCGCCGTGTGCAGGCTGACGCCGCGGTCCAGGTAGCAGAGGCCCACCTGCTCGACCCTGATGGTCGACCAGCGGCCGTGGTGTCCCCCGGATCGCCGCTCACCTTGCGCGTGGTTTACGTGGCTCGCGAGGCCATCAGTAATCTGACGCTCGGCTTTCTGACGCACCGGTCGGTCGACGGCTTGGTTGTCTACAGTGACAATGTCCGCGGTGAAGAGCTCGGCCTGCGCAGTCTGATGCCCGGCGAGCAGGTCGTCGTCGACTTCGCCTTCCGGGCTCACCTCACGCGCGGGCAGTACCACCTGGAATGCCACGCCTTTCACAATCCGACGCAGCAGCACCTCTCGCGCCTCTGCCCGGCGGGCATTTTCACCGTCAACGAGACGCAGACGCACGGCGGCGTCGCCGACCTCGAGCTGCGGCCGACCGTGGTCGAGCGCACGCTGCGACGCCTTAACCACATGACGCCGGTCTTTCCACTCCTCGCCGCTGATCATCGCCTCGCGGTGGGCAACACATGAGCCCCTCCGGTCTCGCATTGCGCCTCGCCACCATCGCACCGAGGCTGGCCTCCTTCGGCCTGCGCGTGTGGGCAACGAGCTACCTCCGGCGTCCGCGTCCGCCGCACTGGCTCTTCGTAAAGGTCAAGTCTGACCTCCGACTGCGCCTGCAAAGGCCCGCACGGCTGTTCACCGGGCAGCGTCTGCGCGTCGATCCCTTCGACATCGTTGGTGGGGCCATCGCCCGCGACGGCTGCTATGAGCCCGAGACCGTCGCCGTGTTCCAGCGGCTGCTGTCGCCCGGCGCGGTCGTCGTGGACGCCGGGGCGCATATCGGACAGTACACGCTGCTCGCTTCGCTCGGGGTTGCCGAGCAGGGCCACGTGCACGCCTTCGAACCGGATCCGGTGACGTTTGAGCTGCTGGATCGCAACGTGCGACAAAACCATTGCGCCAACGTGACCGCGAATCGCGCCGCGCTGTCGCGCGAGACGTGCTTGGACACCTTGTATTACGCCGATGTCTTCAACACGGGTGGCAGCTCACTGCGGCCGGCCCCCACGACTGCCGGACCGCACGTCACCGTCGCCGTGCGCAGCCTCGACGCGTATGCCGCAGCGCGGCGCTTGGCGCGACTCGACGTCTTGAAGGCTGACGTAGAGGGTGCCGAGCTGCCGCTGCTCGACGGTGCCCGCACCACCATCGCGCGCTTCACGCCGACGCTGATCCTCGAGTTTTCCGTCAAGACCGCCCTGTTCGGATACTCGCGCAACGATCTCCGCCAGACGCTCGCGCACGCCGGCTACGCGCTCTTCCGCGTGGGGCGCATGCCGCTGCGGTCCGACGCCGGCGGCGACGATCCCGACTTCTTCAACATGCTGGCCGTGCATCACAGCAAGCGTGCAGCCCTTGTCTCACGAGGCGTCCTCGAGGCGTGATGGATCTGCTCTTCGTCGCACATTGTCACCCGTGGCCGCTCGACAACGGCACCGCGCAACGCGTCTATCATCTGGCGGAGGGTTTGGCGGAGCGGCATCGTGTGACCCTGGTGACCCTACGCCAGGAAGGCACGGCGCAAGCGGGCGCCGCCTTCCCGCTGCGGGACAGGTGTGCCGGAGTGATCGAGATTTCGCTCGGCAGCCGTTGCGGTGTGGCGCAGCAACGGCTCGCTTTGTGGGCTCCGGCCACGGCGCGCGTCCGGGCCTTGGTGGGTTCGCCACTTCCTGCCATTATCCGGCGGGGGGCCGCGCCCGAGCTGCTTCCGATCTTGCGTGCGCTGCGCCGCGAAGTGCCCTTCGACGCCGTCTGGGCGGAGCGATCCTTCATCGCCGAGCTGGTTCGCCGCGCCGGCTTCCAGCGTATCGTGGTTGACGTCGATGAGATTGAAAGCCGCTCACTGCGCCGGCTGCTCGCGCAGTACCCGCGGTACGCGTCCAAGCCGCTCCACTACGCAGAGTGGGCGAAGCTGCACACATACGAACGCCTCCTGCCACACCGCTTCTGGCGCCTGGTGGTGTGCAAGGACGCGGATCGCCGGTTCTTCGGCGGCGCGAGCGATCGCGTGTTCGTCGTCCCGAATGGCACCGTCATACCGCGCGCGGCGCTCTCTCAAGCCGTCGAGCGCTGCGAACTGCTGTTCGTGGGCACACTGGTCTACCAACCGAACATCGACGCCGTCCGCTACTTCCATCATGCGGTACTACCGCAGCTCCAGCGGCTCTTCCCCGAGGCGCGTTTCGTGATCGTCGGTAAGGGCAGGTCCCCAGCGGTAATGGCGCTCCACGACGGGATGCGATGTATTGTCGCGTCGTCGGTGCCGGACACGACGCCCTTCTACGAACACGCCGCGCTCGTCGTCGTGCCCCTCCGGTTGGGTGGCGGCACTCGACTGAAGGTGTTGGAGGCGCTGGCCCATGGCAAGGCCGTCGTGTCGACCTCAGTGGGGACCGAAGGGCTCGATCTCCGTCCGGGTGTGGATATTGAGATCGCTGACGATCCCGCGGCATTCGCTGCCGTGTGCGCGCGGCTGCTCGGCGATCCGGCGGGCCGCGCGCGGCTCGGGCAGAGCGGACGCGCACGCGTACTTGCGCGCTACCAGTGGAGCGCGATCGCAGAGGAGGCGGCACGCGTGTTGGCGCCGAATCTCTCGGTCACCGCCGCGCCAGCGGAGCCGCCGCTGCATCTTTCCGCAAGCGGGGCAAGCTGAGCATGGCGCGTGTTCACATTCTCGCCTTGGAAGCGAATCGGT
Source organism: uncultured delta proteobacterium (assembly GCA_963729835.1). Lineage (GTDB taxonomy): Bacteria > Desulfobacterota > Binatia > HRBIN30 > HRBIN30 > CAVSQF01. The sequence continues at coordinate 23,529 of CAVSQF010000002.1, forward strand.
CCGGTGGAGCCGCAGTGTACACCGCGGAGTTGGTGCGCCAGTTGGCGGCGCGTGGCCATCACCTCACGCTCGTCTGTCACGAGGCGGCACCGGAGCTTGCCGGAGTGAGCCAGGTCTACCACCTGCCTCGGTCGGGTTTTGCACAGAGGCCCTTGGCCTGGCGCGTGGCGCCGCTCTTCCAGCTGGGATTGTGCCTGCGCACGCTGCGCTCACTGCCGCTCACTGAGCCGGACATTGTCATCGGCAGCTCGCAGCAGCTGACCTGGGCGCATGCGCATCGGTACGCGACTGCCCCCCTCTTGTACGTCCCCCACTCGGTGGTGGCACCGCAGGAGATTGCCACCTACCCGTTCGTGTCCCCGACCCAACGGCGCGTCGCCATAGGTCTCGCCCACTATCTGGAACGGTGGGCGTTGGGTCACGCGGCGCGCACCGTGCGTTTCACGGAGGGGAGCTGTGTGGCTCTCGCGGCTCATTACCATTGCCGCGTATCGCCCCGATTCGTGGTCTTTCCCGTCGCCGTGCCCGTGCCGCCACCGGCACGGCGAGGGCGAGGGTCTGGACCAATGCGCCTGCTCTGTGTGGGCAGGCTGGTTGAAACGAAGAACGTCCTGTTCCTCATCCGCGCTCTCGCCCGCTTCGTCGATCGGCCGTGGACGCTGGACCTAATTGGCGACGGACCCGAGCGCGCCCGCCTCGAGAGCGAAACCCACGTGCTGCGGCTGGACGGGCGGGTGACCTTTCACGGGCATCGCGACAACGTCGAGGACTGGTACTGTGCCGCGGACCTCTTCGTCTGTCCTTCGCGGCTCGAGTACGGCCCCTTGGTCGTGCTCGAGGCGATGAGCTTTGGCCTCCCGGCCCTGGCCATGCGCTCCGATGGTGCGCGCTTTCGGAACGCGCTCCATGAGACGATCACGTCGGGCACCGACGGCTTTCTTGCGTATGGTGAATCGCACTTCACCCAGCTACTGGACGAGTTGCTTTCCACCCGGACGCAGCTTGCGGAAGCCGGGCGCCGCGCCAGCCTCACTGTCCGGCAGCGGCACCGCTGGAGCGACCACATCAGTCGTTACGAAGCACTATTCAGGGAGCTACGCCCAGCGGCTGCCACCCGCGGCCGAGCACAGGTGGCAGTATGACGAGTGTTTGGATCGTCGTGGTCAACTTCGACGGCCTTGAAGATACGCAGCCCTGCCTGCGCTCGATCGCGGCTCAGTCCTACCCCGCACTAGCCACCGTGGTGGTGGACAATGGCTCGCAGATCGATCCCAGCGCCGCGCTGCGGGTGCAGTTTCCGTGGTGCCACGTCATCCGTCAGACCGGCAATCTGGGCTTCGCGGGTGGCGCCAACGCGGGTATCCGCCGCGCCATTGCGCGCGGCGCCGAGCTGGTCGTCCTGCTCAACAATGACACGGTCGTGGCCGCCGATTTTGCGGAACGGCTTGTCCGGGCCGCCCGCGCCTACCCGGAGTTCGGCGTCATCGGGCCGGTCATCAATTGGATGGAAAGCCCGTGGGAGGTCATGACCGACGGGTGCGTCTTCAACCCGCCGTGGGCGACGGGGTTTTTCCCGCGCAAGGTCGTCCCACTCGTCACGAAGGATCCACCAACGATAACACCGGTCGATATTGTGAACGGCTGCTGCATGATGGTGCGCACCGAAGTCTTCGCCCGCATCGGGCTGATCGACGAGCGGTTCTTCCTCGTCCACGAGGAATCCGACTTCTGCCTGCGTGCGCAACGCGCGGGGTTTCGTTGCGGCGTGATCGGCGAGCCGCTGGTCTGGCACAAGGGATCGATGTCGTTCAAGCGCAGTGGCCGCGCCCTCCAACGGTACTACGACGCCCGCAACCTCCCGCTCCTCCTGAAGAGACACCGAGACCCAGAACGCCGAGGGGCGCTGCGCTCGTGGGGGACATACCTGACGTATGTCTACTACCGCTACGCAGCCGAGCGCCAGGACGGCCAGGAGCGGGCGGCGCGGGCGATCATCGATGGCTTGTGCGATGCGGCTGCCGGCCGCTACGGCCCACACCATGCGCGCCACCGCTGGCTCGCCCCAATCGTCGAAGGCCTCTTCGAGCTGTGGCGCGGCCGTCCGCGGCTGCACGCCCCACAGGACACCACGCATGCGGTTACTCTTCGTTAAGGAGGCTCTCGCCTGGCCGCGCTGGAGCGGTCACGACCTGCACTGCTTCCACATGATGCGCGCGCTGGCGCAGCTCGGGCACGAGGTCGCCCTGGCGACCCTCACCGAGCCTGCACCAGAAGCCCTCACCGGTCTATCCCTCGCCGATTGCTGGTGTCTCGCTGAGGTTGCGCAGAGCATGACCGCAACATGTCATCCCTGTTTGACGCACCTGCAGGAACGCTTCCGCTCCTACTGGGGAATCGAGCGCGCGCACATTCGTGCCGTCGGGCACGTGGCGGCGCTGTGGAAGGCGGACGCGGTGGTCACGGTGGGGTTGAACGCACTGCCGTACCTTGCAGGCGTCCAGGCCGCCCGTCGCGTCTGGTACGCCGCGGACGAATGGGCCTGGCATCACCTCTCGTTGGTCCGCGCCAGCGATCCGACGTCATGGCACCACGTGCGTCTGGCAGGGGTGAAAGGGCTGTACGAGCGCGTCTATGCTTCGCTACTCGATCGCGCCTGGGTGGTCTCGACTGCCGATCGGCTGGCGCTGCGCTGCGTCACCGGACTGCGCAGCATCGACGTGCTTCCCAACGGTGTCGACGCAGAGCACTACATCTCCACCGAACAGCAACCGATCCACCGGAGCTGCGTTTTTTGGGGCCGTCTCGACTTCGGACCGAACCTTCAGGCGATCGGCTGGTTCTGCCGCCGGGTCTGGCCCGCCGTCCGCCGGGTGGCGCCCGATGCTCGTCTGACACTCTATGGGCACCGCCCGAGTGCCGAGGCGTACGCCCTCGCAGCAAGCAACCACATCGCGCTCGTCCCCGACCTTCCAGACCTGCGCCACGCAGTGGGCCGACACGCCGTCGTAATCTTGCCTTTCGTGAGCGGTGGCGGCATCAAGAACAAGCTCCTCGAGGCCGCGAGCATGGGCATGCCGATTCTCTGCACGCCACGCGCCTGTGGGGGCTTGGTACGGGCGGCCGGCCTTCCGCTGGTCATCGCGCGCGGCCACCGGGCCTGGGTTCGCGAGCTCCTTTCCCTGTGGGGCAACCCAGAGCGGCGGCGGCGCCTCGGCACCGCCGCGCGCCGTTGGGTGCTCACCCATCACACCTGGACGAGCGCGGCCACCCGCGCCGTCACCGGCCTGGAACAGTCCTTGAGGGCAGCCGTCACATGGAGCAGCTCCTCCTCATGACCGTCATGACCTTCGCCGGGACCATAGGCGTGTTCATCTTCGGCCCCTTCCTCGGCGTCGCCGTGTACTACCTCTTCGCGGTGCTGCGCCCGGAGCATCTCTGGGATTGGGCACTGCCCGGCAACGTGCGCTGGTCATATCTCGTCGCGATCACGACCATCATCGCCGCCCTCTTAGCGCCGCTCGGTCACCGCCGCGCTGCCGATGCTCACGGCACCGATGCGCGGACGGCACGCATGTCTTCCGCCCATGCCGTGGTGCTGGCGTTCGGCATGTGGGTGGTGATCACCTACGGCTTCGCCCGCAACCGCGACGTTTCGTATCCGTATCTCATCGAGTACCTGAAGCTGCTGGTCATGTTCACGACGGCGGCCATCGTGATTCGCACAGTGCGGCAGCTGTGGGTGCTCATGCTGGTCGCCACAGGCACAGTGGGCTACATCGCCTACGAGGTCAACGCCCTCTACCTGTTCCAGGGCCGGCTCGACATTTTCCACACCGGCTACGGCGGCCTCGACAACAACGGTGCGGGCCTGATGCTCGCGATGGGCGTGCCCCTCTGCGTGTTCGCGTGGGAGGGGACGCGTCGGTGGTGGCGTTGGCCCTTTCTGGCACTGATCCCGCTGCTCATTCACGCCGTGCTGGTGTCCTACTCGCGTGGGGCGATGATCGCCTTACTGGCCGCCGGCCCGTTGATTTTCCTGCGCAGCCGGCAGCGTCGTGCGATGAGCATCGGCGCCATCGTGCTCGCGCTCATGCTGCCGATCATGGCCGGGCGAGAGATCCGGGCGCGTTTCTTTTCCGTCACCGATCAAAACGCCGACGCGAGCGTGCAGAGTCGCTTCGATAGCTGGCGCGCGGGCCTGAACATCGCAATAGACCATCCTTTCTTCGGCGTCGGCGTGCGCAACGCCAACCTCCTGTCGCACGCGTATGGCGCGGACAGGGAGGGGCGCACCATCCACAGTCAGTACCTGCAGATCGCAGCCGACAACGGCTTCGTGGGCCTGGCATTGTATCTGACCGCGCTGATCGCCGTGTCGTGGCATATGGCGCGCGCGCGGCGCGCAATTATGGGACAGGCCGACACGGAGGCGTGCCAGATACGCGCAGTTGCCGCTGGCGTCCAATGCGCCTTGGCGGTGTTTTGGGTCGGCGCAGCGTTCTTGTCGATCGAGCTCTTCGAGCTTCCCTATCTGCTGCTGCTGCTCGGTGCTCAGCTGCCCGTGTTGCCGGCGGCGGTTCCTGCGACCGCAGTCGCCCAGCGATGGGAGCATGCATGAACGAGCTCGGAGTATCTGCACAGATCGGTGGTGGTGGTGCGGGCGCGTGGAGTCTCGCCAGTCAGCTGACGCCGGCAGTGGACGACTCTTCGCCTATTCGCGTCGCTTTCGTTGTTCACAGCATGCAGGTGGCGGGCGTCGAGACGCTGGTCGCCGAGATCATTCGCCGGATGGGGGCGCGTCTCATTTCGACCGTTTTCTGCCTCGATGCGGTGGGACCGCTCGGCGAGCAATTGCGCGACGATGGTGTAGACGTGGTGTGCCTGGGGCGACGGCCGGGTCGCGACCTCCGTCTCGCATGGCGCCTGGCGATGAGTCTCCGCGCGCGCCGCATCGCTGTGGTGCACGCGCATCAGTACACACCGTTTTTCTACGCCGCGCTGGCCCGCGTGTTGTGCGGCGGCAACGTGCGCCTGATGTTCACCGAACACGGTCGCCATTACCCGGATCTCGTGTCGCCGCTGCGGCGCACGCTCAATCGGTTCTTCTTCAGCCACGCCGCCGACGCGATCAACGCCGTGTGTGCATTCAGCGCGCAGAGCTTGGCGCACACCGACGGGTTTTGTGCCCGGCGGATCGATGTCATCGACAACGGGATCGACGCCGAGCGCTATCGGACGCCAACGGACCGTGCACTCGTGCGTGCGAGGTTGGGGTTGGCTCCCGGTCGCCGTTACGTAGTGAACGTCGCCCGCCTGCATCCGGTCAAGGATCAGGCCACGCTGCTGCATGCGTTCCAGCTCGTCGCCGGGTGGCGCTCAGACGTCGACCTTCTGTTCGTCGGGGATGGTCCGTTGCGCGGCGCACTCGAATCGCTCGCGCATCAGCTCGGGATCGGATCGCGAGTGCATTTCCTCGGCCGGCGCGCCGACATCCCCGCGATCCTCGGCGCGGTTGACCTCTTCGTACTGACATCGCTGAGCGAGGCGGCACCGCTCACGCTCCTCGAATCGATGGCTTCAGGTCTGCCAGTCGTGGCGACCGCGGTCGGTGGGAATCCGGAGATTGTTCGCGATGGCATTGACGGGCTGCTGGTGCCGCGAATCGATGTAGCCGCCACGGCGGCCGCGATCAGGCGCCTCTTGGACGACCCGCAACTGGCGCGCGCCATGGGAGCGGCCGGGGCCGCGCGCGCGCGTGATCGCTACCGGATCGAGGGGACTATGGCCGCATACTTGCAGCTCTACACGCGGCTCGGGCAGCGGCCGGGAGCACAGCGATGATCGACGCGGCAGCCAGACCGACGCCGTCGGCCCCACTGGAAGCATCGGATCGCCGCCCAGCGATGCTAGCGGTCACCAGTCAACTGCCGTGGCCCCTCGATCGAGGCGGGCATCTGCGAACATTCCATTTACTCCGGACCTTGGCGCGGGCGTTCCGTGTCCGGCTGGTGACTACGGCGTCGTGCGATCCGTTGGCCCGCCGCGACGGGATCGCTGCACTCGAGGAACGCGGCATTGAGGTGCAGGCTGTGGCCATCTCACCGCGCCGGCTGGCGCGTGAGGTCCTGCGCGCCGGCACGGCCGCGCTGCACTGCGAGCCCTACGTGCTATACCGCCGCCACGATCAGCGCCCTGTCTGGACCGCGTTGCGCGAGCAGTTCGCCAGTGACCGGCCGGACGTCTATTACCTCGATCACCTCGACTCGTTTGTCTTCGCGCGGCTGCGGTCCCACGTGCCGGTCGTTCTCGACTTGCACAACATCTACTCGCAACTCGTTCAACGCAGCGCGCGCGAGGCCGAACAGGTGCTCACTCGATTCTATCTCGAACGTGAGGCGCGGCTGTTGCAGCGCTTAGAGGCGCGCGCGGTCCGTTCCGTCGATGTCGTGCTGGCGGTCTCGGAAGGCGATGCGGCGCACTTCACCGGGCTCGGAGCCCGCGCCGTGCACGTCGTGCCCAACGGCGTCGACTGCTCGGCATACGCTGCCCTGCCCACCGCGCAGCGCACCGGCCCGCCGCTCCTGCTGTACCTCGGTGCGATGTCGTGGGCAGCGAATGCCCACGCTGCCCGCTTCCTGGCCAGCGTCGTGTTGCCTCAAGTTCGCGCACGCATTCCCAGCGCTCGCCTGCGTATCATCGGAGCCGATCCGCCGCCGGAGGTCCGCGCATTACGCGCCGACCCGGGCGTCGAGGTGCTCGGTGCCGTGCCCGACGTGATCCCACACCTGCGCGCCGCACACGTGTTGGCGGTAGCGCTCAAAGCCGGCGGCGGTACCCGCTTGAAGATCCTCGAAGCCTTTGCGGCGGGGGTGCCGGTGATCAGCACTCCGATCGGCTGCGAGGGCCTCGACGTCGCGGACGGAACACACCTGTTGATTGCGCCGCGCGAGCGCCTCGCCGACGGGACGCTCTCGCTCCTCGCGGATCCGGGCCGGGCGCGCGCGTTCGCGACCAGCGCCCGTGCCCTGGTGCGCCAGCGTTATGACTGGCAGACGGTTGGCATTGCCGCGCAGGCGGCAATCGCCAGCGTGCTCGAAGGCCGCGTGCCCCAGCCGGTGCCTGCGGTGCGGAAACACCGGGTGCCCCGCCCAATCGCACGCCCGGTCCACATTCTCGAGCTGCGCAGCGTCCGCGGCACGGGCGGCGGGCCGGAGAAGACGATTTTGCTCGGCGCCGCGCAGTCGGATCCACAACAGTTCGATGTAACTGTGTGTTACATTCGGGATGAGCGTGACGACGTGATCGCCATCGATACGCGCGCCGCGCGGCTCGGGGTGAAGTACTGCGAGATCCGCGAACGGCACTCGTTCGACCACCGCATTTGGCCGGCACTGCGGCAGCTGATACGGACACACGCGGTCGATGTCGTTCACGCGCATGACTACAAGACCGATCTCCTGGCGCTGCTGCTCGCCCGGGCCGAGGGGATTACACCGCTGGCAACGGTCCACGGCTGGATCGGTGCGGCACGACGCGACCAACTCTACTATGCAGCCGACAAACGCCTGCTGCGGCACTTCCCTCAGGTGATTGCCGTGTCGACACCGATAGCGGATGCGCTCCGCCGCGCCGGCGTCCCTGCGAACCGCATCGCGACCATTCTCAACGGAGTCAATCACCGCGAGTTCCGCCGCGACCCACAGCGCGCATGCGCGGCACGGGCGGCTTTGGGCATTCCCCCGAGCGCGGTCGTCATTGGTGCAGTCGGCCGCCTCGATCCGGTCAAACGGTTCGACACGCTCTTGCATGCCGCCGCCGTCCTTCGGGAGCAGCATCCGGAGCTCCGCCTCATCGTTGCGGGAGACGGGGATGAGCGTGACCGCTTGCTCGCTCTAGCGCACCGCCTGGCGCTTGACGATCGCTGCCATTTCCTTGGCCAGCGCGACGATGTCGTTGCCTTGCATCATGCCTTTGACCTTTTCGTGCAGTCTTCCGAGTACGAGGGAACACCCAATGCGGTCCTCGAGGCCATGGCCATGGAAACGCCTATAGTTGCGACCGCCATCGGTGGCACGGGGGAGCTGATTGAGGACGAAATCCACGGTCGTCTTGTCCCACCAAACGACCCGCGCGCACTCGCCCTCGCCATTCACGAGACGCTCACCGACTCGCAGACAACTGCCCGGCGCGTCGCAGCGGCACGCGGCCGGGTCGAGCATACACTGTCGTTCGACGCACGCATGCGCGCGCTCGAGGCGATCTACGACCGGCTCATGACCGTGCGGAGGCACCGGGCATGAGCGCACAAACCCGGTCGTTCGCAAAAGCCGCGGCGCGCGCTGTCGCCACGGCGCTCGTCGTGCCGGCCCTCCTGTCGTTTGCTGTGCGCGCGCAGCTCATGGGACGCGATCGCGCGCTCGAAGGCTCGTCCCAAGCTTTCGCGCTCCTCCCAGGTCTCGTCGGACAGTATCTGCGGCGTGCCTTCCTGCAGCAGGTGTTGGCCCACTGTGACGATACCGCGACGATCGAGTTCGGGACGATCTTCTCACAGACCGGCGCGCGCATCGAGGCCAATGCTTACGTCGGGCCACGTTGCCACCTGGGGTTGGTGCACATCGAGCGCGATGCGCTGCTTGCCGCTGGCGTCCATGTCCCCAGCGGCGCACAAACGCATGGCACGGCCGAGCTTTCGCTTCCGATCCGGGAGCAGGCCGGCGCGCGGCGCCTCGTGCGGATCGGCAAGGGGGCCTGGATCGGTAGTGCCGCGGTCGTGATGGCCGACGTCGGGTGCCACAGCGTCGTCGGCGCCGGCGCCGTAGTGACAAGACCGCTGCCGGACCGTGTCATTGCCGTCGGCGTGCCCGCCCGTGCCCGGTGGGCTCGCGGCGAGCTTCTCGGCCGGCGAAGGGTCGCGCAATGAGCGCGCAGCGCGTCCCCCTAGAGGTGCCGGCGGCATGATTATGGTCGACGTCAACGAGATGCTGGCTGCGGCTGAGCAGGCGTGTCGTCTGGGCCAGCAGCGTCTGGTACGAAACGGATACACGGCGGAGGCAGTTTCCGGTTACCGCGGCGTCCAGCGCGTGTATCGGGTAACCGTAACAACCGGCCGGTACCGGACCGTGTACTACGTGAAGCGGTCGCCGACCCGTGAGATCTTCGTACGCAACCTCGCCGCCTTCTCGCATCTGGCACGTGTCGCCGAAGCCTCAGAGAGCGTCATCGTACCGGAGCTGATCGGCTACTGTGAGCACCGATTGCTCATCGCGACCAGAGCGATGTCCGGCACAAGTCTCCATGAGATGCTCGTGCGTGGAGCCCGGTACGACCGAATTCCGTGGTGGCCGCAGGTCGATATCACCGCGGGCGCGGCAGCTATTGCGCGCGGCTTCACCGCCTTACACGAGCGCGGCGATCCGGGGGTGGGCGGGCTCGCAGATCATAGCGGCCAGCACCGGGCTCACGTTCTCCGCACGAAAGTCGACAGACTGCACTCCTACTTTCCAGAGTTTTGCGCCCGCATCGCGCCGGCCATCACGAGGGTGCGCTCACGGCTGACCGAGTGCGCCTCGACTCGCTCGTACCTTAATGGTGATACATCTCCAACCAATCTTTTCATCTGTGGGACCCAGCTGGGTCTGATCGACTACGAGGATGCGGGCGTCGGTGATTGGCGGCGAGACGTGGCATTCTTGCTCTATTGTCTGTCGCAGGCCGAACGAGACGTCCGTTACTCCCACGCTCGCGTCGCGCGTTTCCGGCGCACACTGCTCGAGGGACTTGCGATCGCGGCCGACGACGCGATGTTTCGGGTGTACCGCGTTGAGTTTCTCATCAATGCGCTGTGGTCGGCCGCCCACGCGGCACGTGATCCAAGGTTGCCAAGCCACGGCCAGCCGCTGGCCTCGGTCCAACCCGAGCTCCAGGCGCTGTTATCGACACTGTGAGGCTGTCCACGATGGAGCCATTTGTGCAGGATTACACGGCGCTCAGCGCCACCTACGACGCGATTCGCCATGACGTGCCCGCGGCGCGATTCAAGGAGTCCTTACGTGCCGAGGGGCTCTTGGATCTCGTCGAGCTGCGCGCCGACATGCGTGTGCTCGATGTCGCGACCGGGACCGGACGGGGCGCGTTGCTGCTCGCACCGCGCGTTGCGACCGTAGTTGGGATCGACGCCACCGGCGCGATGCTCACAATCGCTCAGCGCAAGGCAAACGACCAAGGCATCCGCAACATCACCTTCACCCGCGGAGACGCCTTTGGGCTGCCGTTCCCCGATCACCACATTGACGTTGTCATCTGTCTCAACTTCCTCCACCTGTTTCGTCCGGTTGCTCTGCAAGCACGCCTCGTGAGGGAAATGGCGCGGGTGCTGAAGCCGGGCGGGCAGCTCGTGGTGGAGCTGGACAACGCGCTGCATGGCGGCCTGCTCGGGCCCCTCCGCAAGTACGGCGTAAAGGATATCGGCTACAACTGGCCGTGGGACATCCGGCACATCATGGGGCCGGCGATCCGCATCGACCGCGTCGCCGGCGTGAACCTTCCCGGCCTGTGGCGCTTGCGCGGCACGCATCCGCGCGCCGTGGCGTGGGCCGAACGGCAGGCGCGCAACGGATGGCTACGAAACCTGGCCGGGCGGCTGCTGGTGAGCGGCAGGAAGCGGAGCGCCGCGTCGCGGCAGCGCGAGGGCGAGTGTGGTCAGGGGTGCCGGGACGTGGCTGCGGCTTGAGCTATTCACGATGTCGCGGACATGGTCATCTGAGGCGGGTGGCATGAGTGCGAGACATCGGACCTCAGCGGTGAGACGATCGCCGATGTCTGGGGCTAGTGGATTGCTGACCGTGGCGTGGACAGCCGGACACGGCGCAATGCGACGAGCCGGCAGACCGACCAAGCACCGGCACCGCGAAGCGATCGAATCGCAGATACGTCGCGCGGTTCGACCGGTTCCGGCTCCCCGACCGCCGGCGCTGAGGGTGCCATGAGGACGCTGTTGATCTACCCCCCGTTCCACAGGCTCCACGGACTGCCGAATCGCTTCTTCCCAGTCGGTCTGGGCTACCTCGCGGGCGCGCTCAAGGCGGCCGGGCATGAGGCCGCGATTTACAACGCGGAGAATTACGACGACCGCGAAGGCCTGCGGGAGAGCCGGAGCCTCTCGCAAACGTTCGAGCGCTTCGACGCGTACCAACAGGCGCTCGACGATCCGGAGCACCACGTATGGAAGGAGACGCGCGACGTCATCGCAGCGTACAAGCCGCGGGTAGTCGGCATTACCACCAAGTCGTGCATGATTCCCTCCGCCCAGATCATCTCGCGGATCGCCAAAGCCGTGGACCCCGGCATCACGGTGATCTGGGGCGGCCCCCACCCGTCCATTGCGCCCGATGAGACCATCGGCTTCGAGAACGTAGACCTGGTGGCGCGCCACGAAGGCGAACAGACAATCGTGGAGGTCGCCGAGGCGATCCGGTCGGGTCGGTACGACTGGCGGGCGATCAACGGTCTGGTGTGGCGCGACGAGGGTCAGGTCGTCCACAACCGGCTGCGCATGAATGTGCCGGACATCAATGCCATCGCCTTCCCGGACAAGTCGGCCGACTTGATGCCGTCGCGCTACCAGCCCGACGACTACGGGGTGATGTTTACGAGCCGCGGGTGCCCCTGGCCCTGCACGTTCTGCGATTCCCGGGGCGTGTGGACGCGCAAGATCCGCTACCGATCGCCCGAGAACGTCGTGGCGGAAATGGAGCGTCTCTACGAGCAGTACAAGGTCCGCGACTTCTACTTCTGGGATGACACCTTCACGCCGAACCGCACGCATTCCCTGAAGCTGCTGGATCGGATGATCGCAGCGTTTCAGAAGCAGCGTCGGCCGATCACGTGGCAGGCGACCACCCGCTGCGATTGCGTGGACGACGAGCTGGCCGCGAAGATGAACGAGAGCGGTTGCCGGTTGATCACCTACGGCGTCGAGACCGGCAATCCCCGCATGATGGAGATCCTCCGGAAGGGCATCACGCACGACAAGGTGTTCCATGCGCAGCGGGTGATGAAGAAGGCGGGCATCGCCTGGGACGCGTTCTTCATGATCGGCTTTCCGGACGACACCCCGCAGACCGTGCAAGAGACGATGGACCTGGTCAAGAAGCTCGAGTGTCGCAGTGTCGGGATCAGCATCTTCACGCCCTACCCCGGGCTCGAGATCTTCGATCGCGCAAAGAGCTACGGCCTCATTCCGGATCGCATCGAATGGCGCCACTACTCGCACCAGAGCCCGAAGAATCACTTCGTGAAGAACATCTCGCGGGAAGACTTCCACCGCCTCGCCCAGGAATTCCTGGCGGAGATCGATCGCCTGAACGCAACGCGCTATCGTCGGGATCGGCTGCGGTACTACGCCACGAATCCCCATAAGATCTCGGGACTCCTGTGGCGGAAGGCCAAAGACATCGCCGCAACGGTCGGAAGCCGGGAGGTGGCCGCGAGTTGAGCCAATCGCTCGAATCGGGATACGTCCCGCGGTCGGCTTCAGCTCGGAGGCCACGCTGGGTCATGCGTAGGCAATTGCAAGCCCTCCGAAGGATGGCGTGAAAGCCGACGGGATTAGGGTCACGTCTGGAAAGTGGACTTTCTGGCCGCATTGGCCTCAATCAGGGCGGCATGGGGTCCGCCCCGGAAGATACCAACTGCGGAAGTTGGTTTAGGCGCGGGAGGCGCAGTAGAATGACCCCCTTGTCCAGTAACAAAAGCAGTCCTTATCACCCGAGCGTACCGATCTTGCTGGCTGCCTATGGCATCCTAGCTGCAGTCGCGGTGCACGTCGACCTGCTTTACTACGCCGATGGGGCCTATTTCGCCTTTGCGATCGCCTCTGGGCACCCCTGGAGCCTTCTTTGGAGTGATTTTCCTCGAAGGTTGGGCGCGATGGGCTTGACCGGCGTCCCCGCATGGCTGGCCCAAATTGCTGGCGCATCCCCTACGCTGGTCGGCAAGATCTACCAGGCGACCTTTTTCGCCATCCCGCTCATCGCCACGGGGGTGGTGCGCTGGCTAGTACCGAGCAAGGTGGCTCAACTGTGGCTAACGTGGCTCCTGCTTTCCTTTGCGACGCTTGGCATGAGTAGCTTCGGATTTCCCACCGAAACCTGGGTGACGCTTGCGCTGCTGTGGCCAGTCATCGCGTCGATTGCTCACCCGCCGACGGGGGGGCTGCGTCGATTGTCTGCTGTCGTGCTCGCTTCGCTGTTCTGCTTTTCCCATGAGGCCGCCGCGCTGTGCGGCCCAGCCCTCCTCATTGCGTTCTATCGCTCATGGCGGGAATGCGACTCTAAGGCGCGCGGGTATCTCACGTTTCTGCTTGTATGGTACGCCATCAACGGCACGATCTGGGCCGCGCTAATGCTCGGCTTCCAACCCCAGAACACACTCCTGGCGAAGGCGTTGAAGGAAAACCAAGGGCACCTTTGGGCGCTTGCGTTCTTGCGCCTCCCGCTGGTGTTCTTCGGGGTGGCGATGTCAGCCGCTTCGCTCTGGTTCGCATCGCATCCGCGCCATCTACACAGCCGAGCGACGCGTATGGCATTGTTGGCCTTCGCTGCATTGATTGTGCTGCTCTGCCTGACAAGAGACGCCCCCAACCATCGCTACCTGGCGCGCTCTGCAATCACATGGATGCTGCCTGTGCTCGCGATGGCGGTCGTACTATGGCGTAGGTCTCTGGCCTGGAAGGTCGCACAATGGATACTGTGGCCTGCACTCATCGTGCACACAGTGGTGCCAGCCTACGCGATTGCCGGCTGGATGAGCTACCATGAGTTCCTCGTTCAACACACGACGGGTTTGAAAACTGTTCTCATCGGAAGCGACTGGGGACATACTGTCAACCAATCATTGCCCCGCCGTGCCTGGTATTACTGGGGCTGGTCGTCGCCGTACACGTCAATCATGGCGAGCAACTCCTCAGCCCGCATGGGCATGATTCTAGACAACGAGGGCTGGTACGTGCCCATGACCTGTGCGCATGCACGGACTCACTTGGGCAGCCTAGGTTGGGTATCTCCCGACATCGTCAATCTGATGATTGAGGACATCTGTACCAAGAATCCTCGCAAGGAGAGAGAATAGGAACCGTTTCTCCAGATACTGCTGGCGAATTCCCCTCGGCTCTTGCCGCCGTGGTCGAGACGCTTCACTGGCGCCCGCGATAGAATCGCCTGGCGAGCGACGGAGCTCTGGGGTACCATCGTGACCGAAGTACAGAGGGAAGAAATGGTTACCTCACATGGCATGTATCGAGCACGTCATCCGGGCAAGTGGCGTCAACGTATCGGTCATCTTCGACCCGCCGCTGACCACTGAGTTGCTGCACGAGCACATCGACCTCGCCGTCACCTCCGACCGTATCGGCTTTACCGGGTTCTCGCGTTTGGTGGATTCGACCAGCGAGAACACCAAGGGTTTCCTTACCGTCTCCCAACTGGACCAAATTCGCGACCGGTTCGGCGACAAAGCCCGGGACTTGTCGGAGTTGCTGCGGTTGCCGCCGCGTGAGCGAGTGCGGGAACCAGCCATTGATCAGTACTGTTCGCTGGTCCGTCTGCGCGCCTTCGATCGCAATTACTTGGGCAAGTTTCTGATTTTCGTCCGGTCGCCAGTGAGCATGGAAGAGGTTCCCTTCGAAAGCTACGCGTTGAGCTGCATCGAAGCCTCGCTACATGTCGCCGCCTACGCCCGCTGTCGCTCGATCTACTTCGCTGGCTTCGGCGGCATTGACGGCTCGTTCTCCGATGATCTGATCGGCCGCTCCTTGGAGAGGATCTACCTCGTGCGCACACAGGTGCATCTGGAGCTCATGCACGCGTACTTCAAGTACTGGCCGTTCCACGGCGCGGCTCAGGTGCGCCGGCTGGCGGCACACCTGGCAAAGATCGGCGAAGCCGATTCACGGGGGCACGTTGACGCCGAGTGGCTCGCGGCGGCGCAACCCATGGCTGCCGCGCCGGTGACCGCTTCGGCTCCGTCAACGCTGGGCACGGGTGGCCTCCGCATCGCGCCGGCCGTAGACACCGGTTGTCTGCGGATCAAGAATTGAAGACGGAGACCGGCGTGCGCCGCAGCGCTTCGACGTACGCTACGAAATCTGGGGGGAGCGGACTGCCGACTTCGACCCGCTCTCCGGTACGTGGATGGCGGAACGTGATGCGGCACGCATGCAGCAGATGCCGCGGCGGCACTGAGCGACCCGGCGTGCGGTTGTAGATGCGGTCGCCGAGGATCGGGTGGCCGATGGACGCCAGGTGCACCCGAATCTGGTGCATGACGCCGGTCGCAATGCGCACCTGAAGCAGCGTCGCGCCGTGCAGCAGCTGCAGCGGACGATACCAGGTGACTGCCGCGCGTCCCCGGGCATGCGGCGCCGGTTGTCGCGGGCACACACGCATCTTGCGCCGGTTGCGCCGGTCGTGCGCAATCGGCACCCGCACCTCCCCCGGCGTGGTGACGTCACCCTCGACGAGGGCCAGATACTCCTTCGTCACTGCGTGTGCTGTGAACTGCTGCCGTAAGGCGCGATACGCGTCCGGCGTGCGCGCCACCAGCAGGACACCGGACGTGTCGGTGTCGAGGCGGTGGACGAGGCCGGGCTCCAATGCGCTCTTGCCCACGCCGGCCAGCTCCGCATAGCGTGCGAGCAGGAAATTCGCGATGGTGCGCGTCTCATCCGCGCGCAACGCGTGCGATGGCAGTCCCGCAGGCTTATCGAGCACCAAGAGGTCGTCGTCCACGTACAGCACCGCAATTGACAACTCCGGGTTGGGCTGCAGGGGTACGGATTCGCAGAACTCGTCAGCGACCTCGACGACATCGCCACCCACGACCGTGCCGCTCTTGCGCACGCGCCGGCCGTTGACGCGGACGGCGCCCGCTTGCACGGCGCGTTGCGCACGTCGGCGCGCGCCGCCCGGGACCTGGCGCGCCAGGAAGACATCCACACGCACCGGGGTACTGCCCGGCGGGACGGTGAAGGCACGCACGTCAGTTGTCGGAAATCCCGACCCGCACCCAGCCCTCCAGCTGCTGGAGGAAGTCGGCGAACGGGTCCTGCCCGGGCGCCGGCGCAAAGTACGCCTTGCGCAGATAGTCCAACGCGCCGGAGTAGAACTCGAACTTCTGGGACAGCTCCTGGAACAGCAGAAATCCGGTGCGGTACAGCGACAGGTCGATCTCCGAGACCGCCCGGTACGCGCGCGCGCCTTCTTGCAGGTACAAGTCCAGATATCCGCCCTGGGCGACGTAGCTGCGGAACAGACCGCTCATGAACAACGTGTAGTCACCGACGTACTTGCGCACCTCGCGCTGCCATTCCATACTGGCACGGCTACCCGGTGCGTCCACCATCTCTGCCAACGTCTCCACGACTGTCTCAATCGGCTTGCCTTGGACGGACCGCACGCGGTAGAGATGCTCCATACGCGCAAAGCCGGTCAACATGGTGCTGACGTACTCGATGATCTCCCGCTCGGCTAAACCGAGCTCCGAGAAGGCCCGCGCGACCATCGGGACGAAGAACTGCTTCAATCGATCGACCGGCATACACAAATTATAGGAGGGACGGTACATCGCAGCAATGCAATGGGATCACTGGCGGAGCGAGTTTCCGATCACCACCTGCCGCATGCATTTCAATCACGCCGGCGTCTCGCCCGTGTCGCGACGCGTGGTGGCGGCCGCCACCACGTTCGTCCATGAGGCCACGGTCATCGACGCTGCCATCGAGCGCCGCTGGGCGGCACGCGGCGAGGCGATTCGAGCGGCGTTCGCTCGCCTGATCGGCGCGCAGGCGGATGAGATCGCCTTCGTCAAGAACACCTCGGAGGGCCTGTCTCTCGTCGCCGCCGGTCTCGACTGGCGGCCCACGGACAACGTCATTGCCGTCGAAGGCGAGTACCCGTCCAACGTGTACCCGTGGTTCGGCCTGCGGCGTTGGGGGGTCGAGACGCGCCTGGTGCGTCCGCATCGCGGGCGCGTACGCGTCGAGGACGTCATGCCCCTCGTGGATGGACGCACCCGCGTGGTGTCAGTGAGCTTCGTCGATTGGAACACCGGCGGACGCACCGGCCTGCAGCCGCTGGGCGCGCTCTGCCGCCAGCGCGGCATCCTCTTCTGCGTCGACGGCATTCAGGGCGTCGGCGCAATTCCGCTCGACGTCGAACGCGACGGCATCGACTGCTTGGCCGTCGGTGGTCACAAGTGGTTACTGGCGCCCGAAGGATGTGGCTGTCTGTTCATCTCGCGCCGTGTCGTCGATCGCCTCCAGTCCGTGCTGCACGGCTGGAAGAGCGTGCGCCACTCGGAGATCTACCTGCCGTACCATTTCGACCCACGGCCGGACGCGGCGAAGTTCGAGCCGGGCAGTCCAGCGATGCTGGGCACGCACGCGCTGGGTGCGGCGATCGATCTGCTGCTCGAAGTCGGTCCGGAGCGCATCGAGGCACGACTGCTGGAGTTGACGGACCGTTTGGCCGCCGGCCTGCGCGCACGCGGCCCGAGATCGTCAGTCCGTGGGGCGCGGGCGAACGCTCGGGCATCGTGGTCTTTCGCCTCGGTGATGATCCGGAGGCGCTGTGCGCGCAGCTGATCGGTCAGGGATTCATCGTGCGCGTGCGCAGCGCCGGCATCCGCGTGGCGCCGCATTTCTACAACAACGAAGGCGACATGGACCGGCTCCTCGCCGCCCTGGATCAGCTGCGCCGCTGACGCGGATGGTTCACCAAGTTTCAGGGGCGAAGCGAAACGGTGTCCATTTGAGCTGAGCGGGACGAGTCGGGTTTGCCAGCGCGCTGTGGGTAAGCTGGCACCCACTGCCTGTCAGCCGCCGTCCGGTGCGCCTGCGCACGGCCTCAGCCCGCGACGCGTTCTTGCGAGCAATGGCGCTTTCGCAATGATCGTTCCAGCGATGACTACACCAGTCACCAAACGAATACGTTTCCAAGACGACATCCAGGACGATCGGCGTAAGCACCAGAGACTACGCTGCTCGCGATTTCAGCTCGTAGACGGCCACCGAGACGTGACCGTTCGGCCGCCCTTTACTAACGATTCGATCGATCTCCTTCAGCGTTGCCGGCGCAAGGAATGCTTCCCCACACTGACCGCACACTTCGGCCCGCACGTTCCTGATGAGGTAGCGCTCGCCGCCCCAGTCGTGCATGTGCTCGATCCGGCGACGATGCCGCGGGCCCTTGCAGAAGTAGCACGTCTTCATTTTCTCTCCTTTCGCACCCGATCAGCGTCACGTTCCCGCTCTGCGTGAACCGAAAACCGGTATCGGCCACGCCGCACAAGCGACCCTATCCGAGCCGGTAACGTTTCGTGCGCCACGACTCATTCACTCTAAAACGGCATCTGTGCTCTTCAATTCGTGCGAATTCAATCCGCAGGTCGTTCCCGACAAGGCGCGATACGCGAGGACGTTCACGACCCCGTCATCCGTACGAGATCAGGTGTCTGCGTCAGGAGGGCTTCGCGGGCCAAGCGAACCGCTTCAGCGATCGCCTCCTGGCTCACTTTGCCGCGCCACTCCTCGACGATCGCGTCCCACGCCATGCCACTGGCAACTTGCTCCAACACATCGGCTACCATAATGCGCGTTCCACGGAAGGTCGCCTGACCGTGGCGAACCGTTTGTCGACCACAATGAACCGGCCCATTGGTTTTCCTTTGGCTTTCATCGGTGCCACGTTGCCTCCGCCAACGACGCATCATACCTGCGACTGTCGGCGTTTTCGAGGTTTTGGCGCAGCGCGTTTTGCCAACGCCAGCAGAGGGTTCTGCTCGCGATCCGTGTGCCAGGAGATGCTCTGGATTCGGAACTCCGCGATCTGAAACTGCAGCTGCAGCCAGCTGGCGACACCTCCGCCAAACGGGCATGATCACAGACCGAGAACTTGGCACTCTCGATAATCAGAACGTATTCATACCTTTATAATTGCAAAGAAGAGGCGCATGACAAGACAATCACTGCCTGGCGATGCCGGCGCGCGCGCCGGCATGAGCGGGACCATATCCATCTGAGCCGTATCGGCGAGCATGTCGCCCTGCTCGAAATCGACAATCCGCCGCGTAACACGTTGGGACGCGCGATGCGGGGGAAGTTCCGGGAGATCCTGGACGGGCTCGCCAACGATCTCTGGGTGCGCGCGGTCGTCGTCACCGGCCGGGGCAAGGCGTTCTGCAGCGGCGAGGATCTGCGCGAGGAGTTCGAAGCCGCCGCGGGCGGTGGCGAGAGGGGCGCAGATCTCCTCGACTTCGGCCGGCTGCTGGACGACTCGAGTCGTTTCGCGCCCCGGTGATCGCCGCGATCAATGGCTGGTGCGTCGGTGGCGGCCTCGAGGTCGCCCTGTGTTGCGACGTGCGCCTGGCGTCGAGCGCGGGCGCAGGTGCGTGTGCGCCGGCGTGAACGTGGGGCTGCTCATGGCGTCTGCCTACCGACTGCCGCGTGTGATCGGCGTGGCGCGCGCGAAGCACATGCTCTTCACCGGGAATCCGCATGATACGCACACGGCGGAGCGCTTCGGGCTGGTCACCGGCGTGTACCAGACTACCGGGGAGCTGATCTCTGCTGCCGTGGTGTTCGCCACACACGTCGCCTCGCGCGCGCCGCTGTCGGTCGAGGCCACCAAACGCGTGGCGAGCAGCGCGACCCGAGCTATGGCCTGAGGTGGCGCTGGCGGCGCAGATGGAGGAGCTTGGCGCCCTGATCCAGACCGCCGACCACGTCGCGGCGGTGACCGCCTTTTTGGAAAAGCGCGCGCCGGTCTTCACGCGCAGCTGACAGTCGGACCGCGCCGCATCGAATCGGGGTGGCCGACAGCCCTTTCCGCAACCGCTGTCGCCAGCGGTTGCCGGTGCTGTCGGCGCACCCTACCAATTCCTGCAGAGCGGAAGCGGTCTACCTTCTCAGAACCAGTTTTCGTCGAAGTCGAGGGCCGTGCGTTCACCCGCTCTTTAGGATCTCCGCCGCTCGCGGCGTGGAGGTAGGGCAGCTCGTTGTCGACGCTGATAATGGTGCTGTAGCGAGCTTGCCCTTGTAGTAGTTCTGGTCGGCGGTGCCGGCACCGTTGTCAGTGCCTCTTGAGCGATCAGCGACTGCCAGAGGAACAGCCAGGAGATCACCAAGGCGTGAGAACATCTCGCAGGTAGGCCGTCGCGCCGCTCATGCAGTTCTCGATGTTGCCGCCCATGGCGATGCCCGCCAATTGCATTGTGATGTCGCCGACCTCATTCAACGCCACGTCGAGCTTTTGCTGGCCAAGTCTTTGAGTGAGGCGACTGGCTGACGCGGTCTTTTTAACCGTTTGGCCACCGCGTCCAGCAAGGCGCGGAATGGTTCGCCGCCCTTCATGACCACCTTGCGGCCGAGCAGGTCCATCGCCTGGATGCCGTTGGTGCCTTCGTAGATCGGAAACACCTTGCAGTCGCGCAGCATCTTCTGCGCCAGCGGGAATTCCTCGCTGAAGCCGTAGCCGCCGTAGCACTGGATGGCGAGGACGATCGAGTTGTACGAGGCTTCCGAACCGTAGGCTTTGCAGACCGGGGTGAGCACATCGAGAATGTCCGTCGCCGCTCCCGCGCGCGCCGGCGTCGGGGAGGCAGCGTTCCTTGAGACCGAGGGAGGCGGCGTAGGAGAGAAGCGCTAACAGCCCTTCGGTCGTGGCCTTCTGCCACAGCATGCGCCGGACGTCGGCATGCTTGATGATGGGCGCCTGAGGGTGGGGTCCTTCTCGCTGATCTTACGGCCCTGCAAGCGCTCGCGGGCGTATTGTACCGCATGCTGGTAGGCGTTGGTCGCCAGGCTGGTTGCCTGCAAACCCGTTGCGATGCGCGCGTGGTTCATGAGCTGGAACATGTAGGCGAGGCCGCGGTTCGGTTCGCCGAGCAGCCAGCCGCGGCAGTCGCCGTTTTCGCCGAAGTTCAGCGTGGCGGTGGCGTTGCCGCGCAGTCCCAGCTTGTGTTCGATGCCCGCGGTCACCACGTCGTTGAAGGCGCCCACCGAGCCGTCGTCGTTGATGCGGAACTTGGGTACGATGAACAGGCTGATGCCCTTCACCCCGGCCGGCGCTCCCGGGAGCTTGGCGAGCACCGGATGGACGATGTTCTCCGTGATGTCCTGGTCGCCGCTCGAGATGAAGCACTTGGTGCCGGTCAGGAGATAGAGTCACCGTCCTTCGATGGCACCGCGGTGGTCTTGACGTCGCTGAGCGAGCTGCCGGCTTGCGGCTCGGTGAGGCACATGGTGCCGCCCCATTCGCCGCCGTAGAGCTTCTCCAGATACGCGGTCTTCAGCTGCTCGCTACCGAATGAATGGATGAATCCGGCTGCGCCGACGGCGCCGCCAACATACATATTCGCGGCGGTGTTGGCGGCATTGAATATCAAGGCGGTGGCCGCAGCCACCGAACCAGAAAGTTGTTGGCCGCCGAGCTCGGCCGGGGCGGTCTCGCCGTGCCAGCCGCCGTCTTTGTAGGCGCGCCAGATGCGGTGCATCGCTTGCGGGGCACGTGTCTTCTGGCTCTTGGCGTCGTGGGTGGCGGCGGTACGGTCCATCTCCGCGTACGCCGGCCACAACACCTCGCGCGCCAGCTTGTACGCGGCATCGAGCACGATGTTGAACGTCTCTTTCGAATGGTCTGCGAAGTATTCGTACTTGGTCAGCGTCTCGACGCCGAGCATTTCGTACAGGACGAAGTTGATATCGCGCCGATTGACGAGGGTGTCGCTCATAATTACACTCCTTTTTTTGTCCTGGGCACGTCCGGTTGGGGAGCGGCTCAAGGGCTCGCGGTCAACGCGGCGTGACGCTCCAGGCGTCTCAATGCTTACTCCGATTCCATTCCTTTACGCAAGGTGGGGGGGAGTATGCCGACCGGTTGATTTTCTTCTCGGCGACCTAGCCTGCCGCCAGATCGAGGGCCTTTTCGATCGATCCAGATCGCCCCGAACCGGGTGTGATCAGACCGTCGCGGGATCGAAATTGCAAAAGTTGGTGTGGCAGCCGGGCCTGGCCCTCACGGGTCAGTCCCGGCGAGCCGATTTGGCCTCATGCAGCGAGCCATAGCCGGGCACGCTTCAGATCGCGCT
>CAVSQF010000003.1:0-16794 GCA_963729835.1 uncultured delta proteobacterium
AAACCGGGTCACGCCCTGCCGCTCCGCCAGGGTGCGAAAGCCCGCGAGGGTCCGCAGCCCGGCATCGATTGCCTCGGCGGACAAGCTTCCGTCGAGGAACGTGCGATGGCCGAGGCGGACCATTTCCTTGGCGCGATCCACAACCTGAAAGCGCCCGTCCGACTCCACTTGGGCCACCACCATGTGAATGGAATTGCTCCCGATGTCTATCGCTGCGAGTCGCATGGTCACCCATCCTCCCCCCCACCCAAGATACTGTAGCAGACCGCACGCAGCTTTCCGAATTCGGGCCGGCGCGCGCCGCTACGCAGCCCGTGCGGGAGCGACGCGGGGCGCAGGCCGCACTGTCGCCATCGTCTTCACATGACGGATCGGCCCCGCTACAGTGCGACGCTCAATGACCATGGACCTCAGCGGGCTGAATCCGCCGCAGCGCGCGGCGGTGTTACACACCGAAGGGCCGCTCCTCGTGTTGGCCGGCGCCGGCAGCGGCAAGACGCGCGTGCTCACCCATCGCATCGCACACCTCGTCCGTGACCACGCTGTGGAGCCCGAACGCATCTGCGCCGTGACGTTCACGAACAAGGCCGCCCGCGAGATGCGCGAGCGCGCCGAGCGGCTGCTCGGGCGCCGGTCAGCGGTGTGGCTGACCACGTTTCACTCGCTCTGCGCCCGCATCCTGCGCCGCCACGCTGCAGCCGTCGACCGCCGCACCGACTTCGCCATCTTCGACGAGAGCGATCAGCGCGCCTTGATCCGCCGCGTCGCGGCAGACCTCGGCCTGCGCGAGGAGCAGTTTCCCGCCGTCGGGCTGTTACACGCCATCGATCGCGCGAAGAACGATGGTTTGTGGCCCACCGATCTCCTCGCCGCCGCCTCCGATCCGGCGGCGCACCGCGTTGCGGAGGTCTACCGGCGCTATCAAATCGCCTTGGCGGAGAACAACGCGCTGGACTTCGGCGACTTGCTGCTGGTGCTCGTGGACCTGTTCGAGCGCGACGCAGCCGTGCTCGCGGCCTATCAGGACCGCTTCCGATACCTGATGGTCGACGAGTATCAAGACACCAACCGCGTGCAGTATCGGCTGCTGCGCCTGCTGGGGGCCAGCCACCGCAATGTGTGCGTGGTTGGCGATGACGACCAGTCCATCTACCGTTGGCGCGGTGCAGACCTGCGCAACATCCCCGATTTCGAACGTGACTTTCCCGGCGCGCACGTGCTCCGGCTCGAACAGAACTATCGCTCGACGAAGAATATCCTCGCGGCGGCCGGCGCCGTGATCCAGCAGAACCGCGGGCGCAAGGGCAAGACACTGTGGACCGAAAATCCAACCGGAGAACTGATCACACTGTTTTCCGCCAGCGACGAGCGTGCCGAGGCCCGGCAGGTGGTCGACCAGATCCGCCAGCTCGGCCAGAACGGATTCCGTGCCGGCGACGTGGCCGTCTTCTACCGCACCAACGCGCAGTCGCGGGCCGTGGAGGAGGAACTGGTCCGCAGTCGCATCGCGTACAGCATCGTCGGTTCGACTCGGTTCTACGATCGCAAGGAGATCAAGGACCTGCTGGCGTACCTGCGCATGATCGCCAACCCGCAGGACAGTGTGAGTCTGCTACGCGTCATCAATGAGCCGCCACGCGGAATCGGCAAGACGACGGTGCGGGCGCTGGAGCAGGCCGCCGCGCAATCGGGCGTCGCAATCGCCGACCTCATCGCCGATCCCGCCGCCGTGGGTTTCCCGCCGGCAACACGCGCGCGGCTTGCGGAGTTCGCGCAGCTGTGCCGCAGATTGCGGACTGCCGCGGGCGGTCCCGTGACGGGCTTGCTGCGCGCCGTTCTGGCGGAGACCGGCTACCTCCAGCGGCTCGAAGCGGAGCACACGCCTGACGCCGAAGCTCGCGCCGAGAACGTGAAGGAACTGCTCACGGTCACCGAGGAGTTCGATGACACTGCCGAAGACGCATCGCTGAGCGCCTTTCTCGAACAGATCGCGCTGATCGCCGACGTCGATACGTACGCAGCGGTGCCGGACCGGGTCACCCTGATGACGCTGCACAACTCCAAGGGACTGGAGTTTCCGGTCGTGTTCATCATCGGGCTCGAAGAAGGGTTGTTCCCGCACGAGCGCTCACTCGACCAACCCGAAGCGGTCGAAGAGGAGCGCCGTCTCTGTTACGTGGGCTTCACGCGCGCCCGCGAGCGGCTGTACCTGCTGCATGCGCACCGGCGCCACCTCTACGGCAGAGTGCAGGCGAATCTTCCGGCACGTTTCCTCGCCGATATTCCCGACGCCTTGCTGCGGCGCGACGGCGACGCCTTCGGCCCGGAACCCGGCGAGCCGACAGTGGACTACTCGTACTCACAGCTGCCGCAGCGGAGGCGGGTGGCGCCTCGAACGACGCGCCGGGCGGATCTCGGGCGTCGCAGCAACGGTGACGAGTTCCACGTCGGGCAGCGGGTCCAGCATCCGGAGTTCGGCGCTGGCGTCGTGCGTGCCGTCGAAGGTAGCGGCGAGCGCACCAAGCTCACCGTTCGCTTCGAGCGCGTCGGCCTCAAGAAGCTGATGGCGTGCTTCGCGGCCCTCGAAATCCTGTGAGGACGGCCATGGTATTTCGGGATCGATTCGGCAGTTGACAGAGGGGCCGTACTTGGGTACTCAAGGCGTGGAAATAGTAGGTCTGCACGACTGGCGATCACGTGGAAATGACCACGAGGAAGTGCTGACCGTCAGCGGCCGAACGCCTGGGTCTCTGAGTCACAGAGGTTCAGGCTTTTTTTTGGCGTCCAGGAAGAGGTAGGCTCTGGTGATCAAGAGTTATTTGCTGGCTCCGGGACCGACGCCGGTCCCGCCGCGTGTGCTGCTCGCCATGGCACAGCCGGTGATTCACCACCGCACCCCGCAATTCAGCCGCATCTTTGCGGAAGCGAAGCGCGGTTTGCAGGAGCTATTCCAAACCGATCAGGACGTGTTGATGCTCGCCGCCTCCGGAAGTGGCGCGATGGAAAGTGCGGTGACAAACCTCTTTTCTTCGGGGGATGTGGTCCTCGTCATCAACGGCGGGAAGTTCGGCGAACGCTGGTTGAAGATCTCCAGCGCCTACGGCTTGCAGCCCATCGAGTTGAAGGTCGAGTGGGGGAAGGGCGCCAATATCAACGACGTGCGGCGGCTGCTCGAAGAACACCGCGGCATCCGCGGCGTCCTCGTGCAAGCCACCGAAACCTCCACCGGTGCTGTCCACCCCATCGAGCAGATTGCCGACCTGACGCGAGGCAGCGACACGTTGCTGGTCGTGGACGGCATCACGGCGGTCGGCGTGTTCGACTTGCCCATGGACCGCTGGGGCATCGACGTGCTGATCGCCGGTTCGCAAAAGGCGCTCATGCTGCCGCCCGGCTTGGCGTGCATCGCCCTGAGCGAACGCGCCTGGAAGCGCACGCAGGAATCCCGGTGCCCGCGCTTCTACTTCGATCTGAACAAGGCGCGTGAGAGCCTAGCGAAGGACACGACGGCCTGGACGCCGGCAATCCCCCTGATCATCGGATTGCGGGAATCCCTGGCGATGATACGTGAAGAAGGTCTGCCGCGCGTTTTCGAACGCCACGCGTGCTTGGCTGCCGCGACCCGCGCGGCGGCACGGGCGCTGGATTTGCGGCTGGTCGCGCCGGATTCACCCAGTCCCGCACTGACCGGCATCTACGTTCCCGCCGCCGTCGACGGCCGCAAGCTGGTCGCGTACCTGCGCGACACGATGGGAGTCACCTTCGCCGGGGGGCAGGATCAGCTGCGGGGGAAGATCGTGCGTATCGCGCATCTCGGTTACATCGGCGCCCTCGACGTTGTCATGGCGATTGGCGCCTTGGAAATGGCCTTGCGGCACTTCGGACATCCGGTGGAGCTCGGGCGCGGTGTCGGTGCCGCGCAAGCAGTACTCATGACTCAACTGTAAAAAGGAGGCACTATGTACCGTGTTCTGGTAAGCGACAAACTGTCCCCGCAGGGTCTCGAAATCCTGCGTAGCGCCCCCGATCTCGAAGTCGACGAGGCGGTCGGGCTCAACCGGCCGAGCTCGCCGCGAAGATCCCGCCGTACCACGGGCTGATCGTCCGCAGCGCGTCAAAGGTCACCGCGGACGTCATCGCTGCGGCCGACAACCTCCGGGTGATCGGGCGTGCCGGTATCGGCGTCGACAACGTCGACGTGCCGGCGGCCACCAAGAAGGGGGTGGTCGTCATGAACACGCCTTCCGGCAACAACGTCACGACCGCGGAGCACGCGATCAGCATGCTGCTGGCGCTGACCCGGTCGATCCCGCAGGCGACCGCTTCGATGAGGAGCGGCAAGTGGGAGAAAAACCGCTTCCTCGGCTCCGAGATCTTCAACAAGACGCTCGGCGTCATCGGCATCGGCAATATCGGTAGTGTCGTGGCCGACCGGGCGCTCGGCTTGAAGATGCGGGTCATTGCCCACGATCCATATATCTCACAAGAGGTGGCGACGCGGATGGGCGTGGAGCTGGTGAGCCTCGACGAGCTGTACGCGCGCAGCGATTTCATCACCATCCACGTGCCGATCATCCCGGAAACTCGCAACTTGGTGTCGACGGCAGCCTTCGCCAAGATGAAGAAGGGAGTGTACCTGATCAACTGCGCCCGCGGCGGCATCGTCGACGAGGAGGCCCTGGCCGCCGCGATTCGTGAGGGCAAGGTCCGCGGCGCCGCCCTCGATGTGTTCGCGGCAGAGCCGCCGCCGGCAGACTATCCGTTGCTCCAGCTCGAGCAAGTCATCTGCACGCCGCACATCGGCGCGGCAACCGGCGAAGCGCAGCTCAACGTGGCCATCGCCATCGCGCACCAAGTCGTGAACTACCTCGTCCGCGGCGTCATCAAGGACGCCGTCAACGTCCCGTCGATCGGCCCCGAGCAGCTCGAAATCCTCGGGCCGTATCTCACACTCTGTGACAAGCTCGGGACCTTGCAGGCGCAGTTGCTGGAGGCGGCGCCGGCCGAGGTGGAGATCGAGTATGCAGGGGAGGTGTCGGAGTATGACGTGAAGCCGCTGACGCTCGCCGTGTTGCGCGGGCTGCTCAACCCCCGACTCGAGGCGGGCGCGGTGAATTACGTGAACGCGCCGTCGATCGCCCGCGAGCGCGGCATCAAGGTCGTCGAATCGAAAACCAGCCAGTCCGAAGGGTTCTCGAATCTCGTCACCGTGGCGGTGCGCAGCGCGGCGGGAACCAGCACGGTGGCGGGCGCGCTCTTCGGCCGCCATGTCGTGCGCCTGGTGCGCATCAACGATTTCTTCTTGGATGCCAGCCCGGAGGGATTCATTCTCATGCTCCACAACCGCGACGTACCCGGCGTGGTCGGCAAGGTGGGCACGCTGCTCGGTGAATCGAACATCAACATCGCCCGGCTCGAGCTCGGTCGGGAGCACGTCGGCGGCATGGCGATCTCCTTGGTGCACGTCGACGGCGAGATCCCTGCGGCCGTGGTGGACAGGCTGCGTACGCTCCCGAACATCGTCTCGGCGCAGCTGTTGCGGCTGTGAACCGCACGTGCAAAAGAAACTGTGAGAGAGGTTGAGTTATGCCCGCTGTAGTTGTTGTCGGATCTCAATGGGGCGACGAAGGCAAAGGCAAAGTCGTAGACATTCTCGCCGACCAAGCGGATGTCGTCGTGCGCTATCAGGGCGGCAATAATGCCGGCCACACGGTCGTAGTTGACGGACACAAAACGATCCTGCACCTCGTCCCGTCTGGCGTCCTGCACCAGGGAAAGACGTGTGTCATTGGCAACGGCGTGGTCATCGATCCGGAGGTGCTCTTCCAGGAAATCGATGAGCTCCGCCAGCGCGGACATCTTCTCGACGATGCGTCGCTGAAGATCAGCGACCGGGCCCATCTGATCATGCCGTACCATCGCGCCATCGATCTGGCGCGCGAGCGG
Organism: uncultured delta proteobacterium; assembly: GCA_963729835.1. GTDB lineage: Bacteria > Desulfobacterota > Binatia > HRBIN30 > HRBIN30 > CAVSQF01. The sequence continues at coordinate 5,947 of CAVSQF010000003.1, forward strand.
TTGCGCGGTGAAGGGCGCATCGGCACCACCGGCCGTGGCATCGGCCCGACTTACGAAGACAAGATGGCGCGCATCGGTATTCGCATGGCCGATTTGTTTGATGATGAGACCTTCACCGAGGCGCTGCGGGGCACGATCGGGGAGAAGAATGTCTATCTCGACAAGATGCTCCGCGAGCAGGCGCTGGACTTCGACGCCATTCACACGGAGTACTGCGGCTATCGTCAGCGCCTGGCCCCGTATGTGGCGGATACCGGCGTCCTCCTGCACGACGCCTTGCGCCAACGGAAACGCGTGCTCCTCGAAGGCGCGCAAGGCACGCTGCTCGACGTCGATCACGGCACGTATCCGTTTGTGACCTCTTCCAACACGGCGGCCGGCGGGGCGTGTACCGGCACGGGCATCGCACCCAGCCAACTCACCGCGGTGGTCGGCATCGCCAAAGCTTACACTACCCGCGTCGGCAGCGGCCCGTTCCCCACCGAGTTGCTCGATGATCTCGGCAAGAAGCTGCGGCAGGACGGGGACGAGTACGGGGCGACGACGGGACGGCCACGCCGGTGCGGCTGGTTCGACGCGGTCGTCGTCCGCTACGCCGTGCGCCTCAATGGCATAAACGGTCTCGCGCTCACGAAGCTCGACGTGCTCACCGGACTCGATCCCGTTCGGGTCTGCACGGCATATGAGATCAACGGTCGCCGTCTGGAGAATTTCCCAGCGAGTGGCGCAGCCTTGCGCGGCCTCAAACCGGTCTACGAAGACCTGCCCGGCTGGCGCGAACCGTTGACCCGCGCCCGTTCACTCGCCGATCTGCCTCCCAACGCGCGCGCTTACATCCGTCGCTTGGAAGAGATCACCGGCGCCCCGATGTTCATCGTGTCGGTCGGCGCAGGACGCGACCAGACGATCGTGCTGCGGAATCCGTTCGAGGAGAACTGAGGGACGTTGGTAATCAGCGGCGCGCGGCCTTCCAGCGCGCCCGCTGCAAGCGGGGAGTTGCCCCGTGGGCACGGATCTATCCCGCCTTCCTCTTATTCGGTTCGGACTCCTCGCTGGAAGAGAGCTCCGAAGCCTTCAATGCCGCGTTGCGCGAATTTTTGGGCACGGGGCGACGCCGACGTTGGACGACATAGCCAGGGGTGCCGCGTCCGGGCCACAGTCACTGAGCATATTTACTCAGTCGTTGAGTATTCCTGCTCAGCGGCCTGGAGCGTTTCTCTCCCGGGCAGGCGCGCAGCCGCGGCTCGACGCCCAAGCTGGTCGTGTGGAACACCCGGGGCACCGGGGAAACGACGGGATCAGCGCTCGGCGTCGGCCTCGGCGTGGAAATCGCCGCCCGGTTGTTCCCCGGACGAAAACTGCGGGTAGTAGCGCAGCATGGCATCGCGGATCTCTTCGAACGGCACATCCGCCCGGGTGCCGCGGTCGGTGACGTATTCCATGTGCCGGCGGCCGGCGGCGTCGAACGGGTGGAAGATCGAATCCGTGCGCCCGTCGAACTCCAAGGGCAGCGTGCCGAACTTCCGGCACAACTCAATGTTGAACGCCGGCGTCGCCTTTACCCACTTGCTCTCCAAGTACAGCTCCGTATAGCCATGGTAGTAGAAGATGTCCGTGCCCATGAGGCTGCGTAAGCGCTCGGTGGCCAGGTGGTTGCGCACATCCGCGAACCCGAGTCGTGCCGGGATCCGCAGCGCGCGGGCCGCCGCCGCCAGCACACACGCCTTGGCAACACAGAAGCCGCGCCCGCGGGCGATGATGGTGCTGGCCTTGAAGGCTTCGGGCGTGAACTCGATCGAGTACGGATCATACAGCAACCCGTCCCGCACGGCATAGTAGAGACGCACGGCCCGCTCGGTCGGATCCGTGGCGTCGCCGGTCGCTCGCTTTGCCAAGGCGCCAACCTCTGGATGATCGCTGTCGAGGTAGTAGGTCGGCGTGAGATAAGTCTGCAGCTCATCGAGCGCATGTTGCGGCGGTGCGGGCGGGATGTTGGTCACGTTCATGCTGTCAACTCACTGGTTTCCCGGCCTGGTTAACTGTGCCGCTGGGCTTTTAACATCATCGCGATGATCGGTGACGGCTCGTCTGGTCCCCACTTCGTTGCCTTTGCATCCTCGGGCCATTGGAATGGGAGGTGCACGACCTGACCAGGCGCCGGCGCTGTCGCGAGAACACGCAATGCTGCCCGGAGCACGTCCCGTTGCGTTGCAGCGTCGCCGACGTTCCCGTACGGCCGGCCGAACGGATGGGCGATCGCCGCAACCCGCGGTGCGCCGACGGCCGGCTGATAGGCCGGCATCATGCTGAGGACCACCGTCGAGACGCCAGCTTCTTCGATCACGCGCGCAACCAGTCCCACGGACCGGCAGCAGTCCGGTCAAACAGGGGCGAGCACAGCGCCCGTCACGCCCTCCGCTTTCATCGACTCGGCGATCGCCGGCGCGGACTGCGTCAGCTGCGCGGTCGCATCGAGCTGGAAACCCATCACCGAGTAGTGCGATGGTGCCATGCTGCCGACCTCTCCGGCCGCCACCAACTCGGCGAGGCGCTGCAGCGGCAACGCAACGTTCAGGTCGCGCTTGGCGTAGGTGGTGTCGATGTGCAGGTGGTTGATCTCGACATCATTTGCGGTGGCGGTGGCCGGAATGCGGCGCCAGGACGGATCGCCCCACATTAGATTCGCGCGCTCGGTCTCCATGTCGAACGGTGGATCAGGGGGGCACGAGATGCCGGCCGTCGACAGCAGCGCGATGCGTGCCGCGGCCAGCGGCGCGCGCAACGGTGTGAACGGGATGGAGGTTACGGGTGGTGTAGCCTCGACGCGCGCTTTGAGCAGCAGCGCCAAACGCGGCGGGATGAAGCACCAGCTGTCGACCTCGATCGCTTCTGCCATAGCTGCACAATGATCCAAGTCATTGCGTCAATCAATGCACGGTGCGAGTAGAGACCGCCAAGACGCGGAGGACACCACGATGGGACGGAGAGAAGAAAAATGTGGGAACTCGAAAGAAGAGCGTGCTGTGGTGTCGCCGCTCTGTGACCTGTTCCTGGTCCGGCACGGTGTGACCGACTGGAATGAAATCGGTCGGTTGATGGGCCGACTGGATATCGGATTGAATGCGCGGGGCCACGCGGAAGCTGAAGCACTGGCAGAGGCGCTGCAGGAGACACCGGTGCGCATGGTGGTCGTCAGCCCGCAGCGTCGTGCTCTGGAAACGGCTCAACCCATCGCGCGCTTCCACAACCTCGCCATCCGCACCGACCCAGGACTCGATGAGGTGTGGGTGGCGCCCCACTGGCAGGGGAAGACTTGGGACGAACTGCGCGATGACGTCGATCTACAGCGTTACGGGGAAGATCCGGCCTATACGTGCGCTGCCATCGAGTCCGCGGCGCGCGTCCAAGAGCGCACGATCGGCGTGGCAGAACGCGTGCGGGTGCAGCCCGACGGCGGGGCGGTTGTGCTCGTCTCGCATGGCGATCCGATCAAGCTGCTGCTGGCTCACTACTTGGCCATGGACATCTCCGCGTATCGGCGCATCGTGATCAATACCGCCTCGGTGAGCGTGCTGCGTTTCAGCCGACACTCCGGCAGTCGCCTGGTCGCTCTCAACTGGAAACCGCCCGGGGCGCTCGGGCACCTGCTGACAGAGCTTGGGTGACCAGGCAACGGCGGCCGGAGCATCTGGGACCAGCGTTCGTCCCGGACGCTGGATCGGCCGCGTCACGCTGCTTGCAGGCGGCGTTCGAGGGCACGCAGGCTGGCTTGTTGGCCCATGAGAACGAGGCGGTCGCCGACCTCGATGCGCGCGTCAGGCGGCGGGTTGAACAGCATGTCGCCGCTGCTGCGTTTGATGGCGATGACGATGATGCCCATCTCTTCGCGGATGCGCGAGGTCTCGAGCGTTTTCCCCGCCGCGAGCTCGCCGCCAGCTACCGTCACTTCCTCGATCTGCAGTTCCAGGCTGCTGTAGTGCGTCGCCAGGTCGATCACGTCGAGGACCGCGGGCCGCAGGAGTACGTGCGCCATGCGATGGCCGCCGATCACGTAGGGCGAGACGACGCGGGTGGCACCGGCGTGCAGCAGCTTGCGCTCGCTGCGGTCGTCCTCGGCGCGCGCCACGATCAGCAGGTCCTTGTTCAGCTCGCGCGCCGTGAGGACGACGTAGACGTTGTCAGAATCCTTGGAAAGTGCCGCCACCAGACCCCGCGCGCGCTTGATGCCGGCGGCCTCCAAGACGGTGTCCTCCGTCGCGTCACCTTGAACACAGGCGAACTGCGCCTCTTCGAGGTCGCGCAACGCTTCGGGGTCGCGCTCGATCACCACGAAGGGCGCGGGTTTCGCCACCAACTCCTTGCAGACGATCCGCCCCATGCGTCCATAGCCGCACACCACGAAGTGGTCCGCCATCTGCGCAATTTGCCGTAACACTTTTCGCCTCCCAAAGGCGCGTCGAATCTCGCCTTCGATGACCTGCCGCGCCGCCAGGCTGGCGGCGTAAACGACGACGCCGATGCCACCGACGATCAAACCCATGGTAAAGAATCGACCGGCGGTGTCGAGCGGCTGCACCTCGAAATAGCCGACGGTGGAGATGGTGATGACCGTCATGTACAGGGCGTCCACGAAGCCCATGCCGGCAATCAGCATATAGCCGGCAACACCTGCGGCGACGACGCCCAAGAGCGCCGCAGCTGCCCGCACCGCCACCGATCGCTGGCCCATGGGGCCACTCTCTACCGATCCCCGGGAGGATTCGCCACCCCCGCGACCGGAATTGGCGCAGAGTGGGAATAGGTAGAGTAGTGCGCGCGCACCGGGCCGGGCGCACAGTTGACCGTCGTCCTGCCGACCGAAGCCCCGCACGCCGGGTGGAATAGCTCTGCGTCACCGAGTCCCCAGCTGAATCACCAACCCTCCGACGACGATCAGCGTGCCACCGCAGATCATGTTCAGTGACAGACGCTCGCCGAAGAAGAGCGCGCTGAGCATCTGGCTGACGACGAAGAACACGGCGATGTAGACGCCCATCAATCGGCCGAAGGTGATCGAGCGGTTGAGATTCACCACTAACCCATAGGCAATCAAGGTGGCCCCTCCCACGGCCAACCATGGCCAGGCGCCTTGGATCAAGCCGCGGCGCAGCGCTGCGTCGCCGCCGATCTCGAGCGCGGCCGCGACGAGTAAGAAGCTGATCGTATTTGTCATTGGCATCGGGTACCACGCGCGCCGCCCAAAGTCTCGCGTCCGGTGTCGATGCGGCGAACGGCCAGGATGCAGGAATGTCTGTTCCGAACGGCGGACGCCAGCGCAAGCTTCAAGGGGCTTCGTGCCTAACGCGATCGACCTCCCAGCAAGCACGCATGAAGAAAATCGAAGCCATCATCGACACTTTGTGTGGGTCCGCAGGTTGACCCGCGGGCGTCGCCGCTATAGTTAGAGCCAGCCATGCCCGATTCGTACCAGTTTCCGCCCCGCGGGCGGGGTGACGATCCGCTTGCTGAGATCCAGATGATCTTCGACAAGGTTCGCGGCCACTTCGCGAACCGGGGGCCGTCACGCATCAGTCCGTGGCTGATCGTCGCGATCATCGTGTTGATCTATGCGGGTAGCGGCATCTACATCGTGGCGCCCGACGAGCGCGGCATCGTGCTGCGCTTCGGGCGCGTGGTGCGCGAGGCGGATCCCGGACCCGGCTATCATTTACCGTGGCCGTTCGAGCAGGTGATCAAGCCGGCAGTGACACAGATTCTCAAAGAAGAGTTCGGCTTCCGCACCGTCTCGGTGGGTCCACCGGCGCGCTATCAAGACGTCGATCGCGAAGCGTTGATGCTCACCGGCGACGAGAACATCGTCAAGCTGCAGTTCATTGTGCAGTTCAAGGTCAAGACCGGGCCAACCGGGGCTACCGACTTCCTGTTCAACGTCCGCGATCCCGAGAACACAGTGCGCGACGCTGCCGAGGCCACCATGCGCGAGGTGCTCGGTCGCAACGACATCGACAACGCACTCACCGAAGGTAAGGAGCAGATCCAGCAGGACGCTCAAAAACTGCTGCAACGCACCTTGGACCAGTATCAGGTCGGCCTCGAGGTCGTGACCGTGAAGCTGCAGGACGTCGATCCGCCGAATCAGGTGTCGGACGCGTTCAAGGACGTGATCAGCGCGCAGCAAGACAAGGAGCGGCTGATCAACGAAGCGCGCGGCTACGCCAACGACGTCGTACCGAAGGCGCGCGGCCAGGCAGCGCAGTTGCTCAACGAAGCCGAGGGCTACAGCGCCGCGAAGGTCCAGGACGCCAGCGGTGCCGCGCAGCGCTTCATCGCCCTGCAGGACGAATACGAGAAGGCCAAGGACGTTACGCGGCTGCGTCTCTATCTCGAGACGATGGAGCAAGTGTTGCCGCGCATGAACAAGATCATCCTCGATGACGTCGCGGGCAAACAGGTGGTGCCCTATCTGCCGCTCGATCAGGCCATCAAGCTGAAGCCCGCGGAGGCACCGAAACAATAATGGACCGGCGCTGGATACCCATTCTCGTTGTCGGCGCGGCGCTCGTCGTCGGCTGGAACCTCGTGGTGTACACCGTGCCGCAGTGGGAGCAGGCGATCGTCGTGCAGCTCGGCGAGCCGGTGCGCACCGTGCAAGAGCCCGGCCTCTATTTCAAGCTGCCGCTGGTGCAGAACGTGTTGTACTTCGACAAGCGCTTGCTCGCCTACGATGCCGCGCCGAAGGAAATTCTGACCAAAGACAAGCAGCAGTTGGTGGTCGACAATTTCTCGCGCTGGCGCATCCGCGACCCGCTGCAGTTCTATCGCACCGTGCGCAACGAAGCCGGCGCGCAGTCGCGCCTCGACGACGTGATCTATTCGATCGTACGCGAGAATCTCGGGCGCCACACGTTGCGCGAGATCATGAACGAGAAGCGCACCGAGGTGATGGCCGAGGTCACCAAGGAAAGCGATGCCAAGGCACGCGAGTATGGCATCGAAGTCGCCGACGTGCGCATCAAGCGCGCCGACTTGCCGGAGAAGAACGAGCTCAACGTCTTCAATCGCATGCGCACCGAGCGCGAGCGGCTCGCGAAGAAATTCCGTGCCGAGGGCGATGAGGAAGCGCGCAAGATCCGCTCCGAGTCCGACAAGGAAGTACAGATCCTCACCGCCGAGGCTCGCAAGCAGGCCGAGATCACGCGCGGCCAAGGCGACGCGCAAGCGGTGAAGATCTTCGCCGACGCCTACGGGCGTGACCCGGAGTTCTACCAACTCGTGCGCACCCTCGAAGCGTACCGCAACTCGATCACCGAAGGCACCACGCTGATCCTGTCGCCCAACAGCGAGTTCTTCCGCTACCTCAAGCAGCTCGAGCGCCCCAAAGAGCGCTGATCCGGCTGCGCAGGATCGTAGTCGGAATGAGCATACGATTACCTCGGCAGCTCTTCCGGCGTGATCGTGCAAGCTGCAAAATTGCATTTCGTAGTACAGCAATGTACACAACATTACTTGCTCATACTGTTGGCTCCGCAAGCGCGCCGGGCAGCATCTGAGCGTCCGACTGACCGTGGGCCCAGCGGCTGGCCAACCAGCACATGCAGACTGTACTGCTAAAGAAGGATGACGGCGTCGATGGGAGGGGGCGCGTTGACCTGTTTGCGAAGTAGTTTCCCGCGCCGGAAAGATGCGCTATGGACATGCCATGAAAGCCACCGAACTGCTGAGTCAAGTGAGAGCCCTCCCTTCCCGTGAACGGCGTAGGTTCCTCGCGGCAATTCGAACGCTTGAAGAGGACAGTCTGGCGGGCGCCCCAGCGCGGGCCCAGCGCGTGACGTGGCCGGACGTCGAGGCACGCGCCAAACGCATCTTCGGAGGTCGAGTGCTACCGAACCTCGTGCTGGTGGAGCGGGAGGAAGAGGCAACCTGAGGCTGAATGCGCCACTACGCGGACAGCAGCTTCCTGGTCGCCTGTTACGTTGTCGACGCGCATACGCCGCGAGCGAAGACTGTTCTGTCCGAGATTCAGGCGCCGCTGGTATTCACCGCACTCCACGCACTGGAGATGCGCAATGCGTTTCAGCTGGGTGTCTTCCGCAAGCTGCTGTCGGTGGACGAAGCGGCAGCGGCATGGGCAAACCTGCAAAGGGATCTCCGTAGCGGACGGCTTCTGAGGACGATCGTGAAGCGGCCAGTTGTGTTCCGCGCTGCGACGCGGCTCAGCCAGCGGCACTCCATGACGACCGGCACGCGGAGTCTCGATATTCTGCACGTCGCCTCTGCCAGGACGGTGCGTGCCGCGGAATTTCTGTCCTTTGACACACGCCAACTTGCTCTTGCGGCGGTCGTTGGGCTGAAAGTCGTTTCCTGATTTCACAGCACAGACGGAACCTCAGCGTAGGTGGACCGCTGCGCGATCTTTCGCGACGACGGCGATCGGGCGCGGTTCGTCGAGCGGCTAACTAACACGCTTGGCTTGCGTAGAAGCGGTCGTGCTGTGTGAGTACGTGCTGCTGGACGTGACTCGGCATCGCGACGGCGAGCGTGCCCGCGCACCCGCGGGCGATCGGTGCGAAGACAATCTGGGAATTGAGGAACGTGCCGTGCCGTTCTTCGCCTCCAGGCATGGCCCTGAGCCCTAGCTTCGGCTTGCCGGATTTTTGTACGCCAAGTGTCTCTGGGTAAGGTGATGGTAAGGAACGACGGTTGGCAATGACCGTTGCGCGTCAATCCATTTTCGAGCTAGAGTGGCATAATTGGTCCGATACGCGGGTCACGAGCTGCGAGATGATTGGCGCTACGGGGGAGATTAGTCATGGCTAAGTCATCGGTGATTATTGGGGAGTTCAAGGCGATTCAAACCGCACTTGAGGTGCTGGAACCCTTGGATCACACGCAGCGACGATTTGCGATCACGATGATCCTGTCCCGGCTCGGCATGACGGAGGCGCCGACTATTCCCAGCCTTGCTGGGGTGTCGGGCGGTGGCGCGACCGAACGGACCGGAACCGGTGGTAATACGCCCGCTTCGCCTGGGCTCAAGGGAATGACCCCGAAAGATTTTCTTAAGCAGAAGAATCCGACAACCGACCTTGAGCGGTTCATCTGCCTCGCGTACTACCTCACTCACAGCATGGACACCTCGAACTTCACAACGCGCGACATTACCAAGCTCAACGGTGAAGCGCACGGTGCGGACTTTTCGAACGCCGCGGCTACCGCCAACAACGGTGTCAGCCAGAGCAAGTTCCTCAGCCGCGCCGGGAGTGGCAGGAAGCGAATCACGCAGCTTGGGGAGTCAGTGGTTGAGGCGCTGCCGGATCGGGAGAAAGTGAAGGAAGTTGTTGCTGCTGCACCTCGGCGTTCCAAAGCAAAGGGCCGAAAGCGGAAGGCCAAGCCCACGGGCCGGAGTCGGAACCCCTGAGTTGAACCGTGCTTGGGCAAGTCCGACAGGGACTCGTCGCCTCGCTAGACTCGGGGCTGGTCGATGAACTTCTTGCTGCCCATCAAGAGGCGAAGCGGAACTTCTACCTTGGCGGGCTAAGGCTGAGCGCCGTAGAGGGCGGGCGCTTCTGCGAGGCAGCGTTCCGGTTACTTCAGGAACGGACAAAAGGGGCATTCGACCCGCTCGGAAAGCATCTCGACACAGAAACCCTCATCAAGCGGCTGGCGAACATTCCCGCGTCTCAGCAACCCGAATCTGTAAGACTCAATATTCCTCGGGCGCTCCGGGTAGTCTACGACATTAGAAACAAGCGAGACAATGCCCATCTTGCAGACGGAATCGACCCGAATCTTCAGGACGCGAGTTTGGTCGTCGCGGTGCTCGATTGGGTTCTAGCGGAGTTCATCCGTCTGTATCACTCGGTGCCCCCGGACACGGCCCAGGAGATCGTCGCTGGCATAGTAACTCGGGCTGCCCCCGCGATTGAAGACTTCCACGGGTTCCCCAAGGTTCTCCGTACGGACCTCGGTGCAAGCGAGTTCGTACTCTTGCTGCTGTATCAGCGAGGAACACAGGGGGCGACATTCGACGAGCTCGAGTCATGGGTACGCCCGACAATGCGGACAAATCTGCGGCGGACGTTGAACGCTCTTGAGCACGACAAGGCGTACATTCATGGAACGGACGGCACCTTTCGAATCACCCGCTCCGGTCAGAAGTACGTTGAGGCAGAGCGCTTGATGGATGTCGGCGACGAGCCGTAGCTCGCAACTGCTCGCCCCGGTCAAGTTGGAGGGATCTCGCGAACAATTCCGAGATTCCGATCCCCTTCGAAACTGACACTTCTCCGGTCTGTCGGCCGCGCCCGCGGGCGATCGGTGCGGATACAATCTAGCAATCGATGAACGTTCGCGCGCCCGGTGCACAGACAATTTCCGGGCTGAGCCCGCGGCGGCGAGGACGCGTGCCCGGCGGGAAAGATGGTCGTGACTTTACACCGCATGGCACGGTGGCCTCGGATCAGGCGGTGCTAGCGGCTCGCTGCGCGCTCCTCGTGCACCAGCATCTCCCCGACGCCGCTGTCGTGGTGGCGCTCGGTATCGCGCGCCTGTCACGCCGCTCCGCCGTGGGGAGCGCGATTGAAGAAGCTGCAGATTTTTTGCGCACCACGGGGGCTGGCCGCGTGCGCGTCGGAGGAAGGCGTCACGCCACCTGGGTGCGCGTTTCGATCTCGCCCGCGACGAGACCGGCGTGTACTTGCTGGCCCCACGCGAGACTCTCGACACCAAGCGCAGCCTGCTTGGCCGGCCCGCCATGTTCCTCGGCCGCGGACAGGAATTGTCGTTCCTGGCCGGCCTGCTCACCGATTCGGCACTTGAACGTCAGGCCAAGGCCGTTCTGGTCTCCGG
>CAVSQF010000004.1:0-110157 GCA_963729835.1 uncultured delta proteobacterium
GAACGATAAAGGCACGGGTCGAGGGGATCTCGAACGTGCGATTGGGTCTGACGGTGGCTTTGCCGCTGAACTCGGCGTGACCGCGGACCGTGAAGTGGAACTTGCCTCCCGGCGCGAAGCGATACGGCGAGACGAAACGGGTGGGATTACGGGACTCGGCGGTGGTCGCGATCGGTGTGAGACGCGGCGCGCATCCGGCAGCGGAGTTCGAAATCCCAGCACAACCGCACACAGTACAAGGCGTCCATGGATCAGATCGAGCCCCCTTCCCGCTGGCGGCGATCGCCAATGTGGCGAGCAGAATCTTGAGATCGAGTCGTAGCGAGCGGCGTTTCACGTAGTAGAGATCGTAGGCCAACTTCTCCGCTGCGTCCTGAACGGACGCGCCGTAGCGGAACCGGGCTTGTGCCCAACCGGTGATGCCGGGGCTCACCACGTGGCGCTGGGCGTAGAGCGGAATCTCCCGCGTGAGTTGCTCAACGAAGCACGGTCGTTCCGGGCGGGGCCCGACGAGAGCCATGTCGCCGCGCAGCACGTTCACAAGCTGCGGGAGCTCGTCCAGATGCATGCGGCGCAGGACACGTCCAATCCGCGTCACGCGGTCGTCGTTCTCACGTGCCCAGGCTGCGCCGGCGGACGCTGCGCCCACGCGCATCGTGCGAAACTTCCACATGACGAACCGCCGGCCACCCAGGCCGACCCGCTCTTGCCGGAACAGCACTCCGCCCGGAGAGCCAAGAGGAATAAGGACGACACACAGCAGCATGGGTGGAGCGAACAGGATGAGGCCCAACAACGCGAGAGCGACATCGATGCTGCGGCGCACGGCACGATAGACGAAGCGCTTGCGAAGCGCCTGGGCACCGATGATCCAGTTCGGGGGCAGGTGATTGATGAGCAGCTTGCCGGTGAGGCGCTCGTAGAGGTCGAGGCCGTTCTCGATCACCATCCCCTTGGCAAGGGGACGGATCAGCGCGTCGCTCACCACGCGACCGGCACGGCTGGTGGCCAGAACGACGCGCTCTGGCTGTCGCTTGAGAATGTAGTCTTCGAGGGCGTTCGCACTGTGGATTGCCACCGGTTCCGCAGCGTGCTGGTTGGTGAAAGTCGGTTTCCATGGTAGCAACTCGACGTCGCTGCCGGGCTCCTGCTTACGCAGGACGATGAAAACCGACCTGGCGAGGTGACCAGTGCCGACCACGAGAGTTAGGGGCCGCGGTCGCTGCGCCTGTATGCGCGGAAGCCAATGTGCGACCGTGGCGCAGTTAAATGAACTGGCAACCTCCCGCGACGCAACGCCGCCGGCGATTAACGCTTCAGCCAACATGCGACCTCATTCACGTCCAGCCTGACGCGCACCCTCGTCGGCAAGCACGCCAGCCTGTTCTCGCAGGTCATTCTCGTCAGCACCTCCTGCGCTGCTCCACGGGCAACCACCGCCTCAGTCGAATGAAGTACAAGGCCCGCCATCAGTACGGTCACCAGATGTGATGGTATCCATCCCAGGTGACTAGAACAACTGATCTGTGTAGGACTATTCTGATGTTCTCATCATACTCTTCTGAAACCTCCCGACGGCCACGATTACTGCCCTGTGGTTCCCGTGGCTGCGTCGTAGGGGCTGACGTGGGCCTCCGCATACTCAACAGTGTCAACAGGGGCGCTACGCAATGACCCACACAGCACTGGTATCCACACACGGAAATGCGATCCTTGGCCGATGGTGCTCGCAACCGTGATCCGCCCGCCGAGGAGGTCAAGGAAGTGGCGTACGATGTTCAGTCCCAGCCCCACGCCGCCGTACCGGCGCGTCGTCGAGCCATCGACCTGTCGGAAGGGCTCGAAAATGATCGGCAGATCCTCGGGGGCGATGCCGATCCCGGTGTCCATGACTGCGATCTCGACGCCACCATCGCGCCAATGGGCATCAATTGTGACGTTGCCGCGTTCGGTGAACTTCACCGCGTTATCGATCAGGTTCTTCAGGATCACTTTCAGCTTGAGCGCATCGGTCCGCAACGGCGGCAGCTCGGGAGCAACTTGCCATGAGAGCTTCAAACCGGGCTTCGCCTGCAGGTTGCGTGTCTCCTCGCGCAGCTCGCGGAGGAGGTCCGGTACATGAACCTCGGCCACGTCCAACAGAGCGCGTCCAGTTTCGAGTCGACTCAGATCGAGCGTGCTGTTGATCAACTCGTGCAATTGGCGCGCGCTATTTCCCACCCGGCGCAAGATCTCGCTCTGCTCGGCGCTCAGAGGCCCGAACGCGCCCTCACACAGCAGGTCATTGTACCCTATGATGACGTTCAAGGGCGTGCGCAACTCGTGCGACATGGTCGCGACGAACTCGGGTTTCAGCCGGTTGGCGCGCTCCAGCTCGGCGAGCAATCGCGCGTTCGTCAGCGCCATTGCGGCAAGCTGGCCAAGGCCCTCGGCGATGCGTTCCTGTTCCGGCGTGAAGGGTTCCTCGCGACCGCGGTACCCCGCGGTGATCACGCCAGCGATGTCTCGGCCGCGGCGCAGCAGGGACGGGAGAATGACGGTGATGCCAGACTGCTTCAGGAACAACGACCACATCGGATCTAGAATATCCGCTGCGCGAACACTTCCGCCGGTGTTGCCTTCCAAATGTTCCAGGGAACCGACGATCACTTCCCGCGGCGGGTGGACGCTGCGCAGCGCTTCCAAATACTCGGCAGGCTCCCCGCAGCTGGCAACCGGCACGTAGACGTCTTCGTGCTCGTGCAGCAGCAGGTGAGCGAAATCGCACCCGAGAACCTCGGTCGTCAGCCGGCACAGCCGGTCCAGCAGCTGCGGTTCCTCCAACGACGAGATCAGCTCATGGCCTACCCGTGCCAGGGCGGCGGAGATGCGCGCCTCGGTCTGCTGCGCCGCTTCGCTCCGCTTGCGATCGGTGATGTCGCGCGCAATGCCCTGCACAGCGCAAGCTGTCCCGTGCGTGTACATCAGGCGGGTGTTCACCTCAACCGCGATTCGCCGGCCGTCTTTCGCGCGCAGTTCGAGCCCGTGGGGAGGGACCGCTTCGCCGGCGAGGTGGCGCGAAATGGCCGCGCGCGCGGGCTCGAGGTGCTCGGGTACGATGACCTGCGCAATGTTCATGGCACGCGCCTCGTCACGCTTGTACCCGACGACCATTTCGGCCGCGCGGTTCACCGACGTCAAATTCCCTGCGAGGTCGTGGATATAGATGATGTCATTGGCATTTTCGAAGAGTTCGCGATAGCGAGCCTCACTTTCGCGCAGTGCTTGCTCGACAACCTGTAGCTGGCGGCGTTTCTGTGCCTCTGCAAGGGCGCGGCGCACTACCGGGCCGAGCCGGGCGAGGCGGTCCTTGAGCACGTAATCGGTGGCCCCTGCTTTCAAGCTCTCGATGGCCGCTTCCTCGCCGGGCGTGCCAGCGATCAGGATGAAGGGAATGTCCGCGCTCTGGTGGCGCAGGAGCCCCAGCGCGGTCAAGCCGTCCAAGCTCGGCAGGCGGTAATTTGCGCAGATGACGTCATACGACGCTGTTTGCAGGCAGAGGAGAAATTCATCACGCGTCTCAACGCGTTGCCACTTGCAGGCAACCCCAGCACTCTCCAGCGCCGCCGCTTCGCGCTCACAATCGTGGACGTTATCCTCGAGAATCAGGAGCCGCAGCGGGGTCATCGATTGCCGAGGAGAGAGATCGAGATTGCGCGGCTCGGGGCGCCGCTGTTCCGTGGAGATGACAATCACTTCTGGTGAGTCGAGCGGCAACTGGTGCCCTTCATGCCTCATCCCAGTCCGCCCGGGGGGCGTGGTTGCCTGCTTCCAAGCACCAGACGGTATCATATCCAAAGTGCCAGACACTGCCGTCGTCACTGAATGCGAAGACCTCGCGGCCGTTCGGCGCGGTCACGAATTGGATGAACTTTCGTGCCGTAGATCGGGCACGGCCGCTCAGTGGCCCTCCTTCGAGCTGCACTACCTCAATCGACGACATACAGACCTCCTTCATCTCGATCGTTTGGGTTCATGGTGACCGCTTACAGATACCCGCTGCTGCCTGTGCGCGTGGCAATGACCCATCGTTTCCGGAAGCGCCGCATCGTCGCAACGCTTCTCGGAGGAAATGATCAGTCCACAATCTGTCATGCTGGGGTCCCGATTGCCGACAGCTTACCTGTGCGGGACCGAGGCAAACAATTGCTGTACGTAGGACTATTCTGATGTTTCTGTAGGGGTCTTCGGAATCGCCTGTGGCGGCACCGGGGTCAGGAACCGAGGCGTCTCAGCAAAGATAGTCGCCTAGCAGCCGGTCGAACTTCTGCAAAGGATTATAGTATGCTAACAGAGTGACCACGAATATGTCTCATCGTATCTACGCGGTAGTCACCCGTAATAATCAGATCCAGCGTATGCCGAGCGGTGCCGGTCCTGACCTGCTCCGTACCCCGAGGGGGCAACCAGCGGCAGACTGTCTGATGGCAACACGTTCCGTGGCAGGCGCACGATGAATTCGCTGCCGCGGTCCGCGCCTGGACTCAAGGCCTCGATGCGGCCTCCGTGGAGCTCCACAAGCGAGCGCGCCAGCGTCAGCCCGATGCCCAGTCCGCCTTGGGAGCGATGAAGTGAGCGGGGGGCCTGTGTAAAGAGGTCGAAGACCCGCGGGAGCATGGCAGGGGCGATACCGATGCCGTTGTCGCGAATGCCGACGGTGATCTCCTCGCCTACCTGGTTGACCGTGAGCCAGATGCATCCTCCCTCGTCGGTGTACTTGGCCGCATTGGTCAACAGGTTCGAGAACACCTGGCACAGACGGATTGGGTCGCCTTCCACCCACAGCACTTCATCGGGAAGAGAGCTGATTAACTGCTGCTTTCGTGCGTCAATCAGCGGGCGCGCAGTTTCAATCGCGGCAGTAATGACCCCATCAATAGGAACCTGCTCTTTCCGGAGGGTGATCGTGCCGTTGGTGATCCGGGCGACATCGAGCAGATCGTTCACGAGGCGTGTGAGATGGTCCACTTGGCGGTCAATGATGGCCGCCGCGCTCGAAAGATCACCGGCACGAGGAGCCGGGAGTTTGAGGATACCGGCGGCGTTGCGGACTGCCGCGAGCGGGTTTCGCAGTTCGTGGCCCAACATCGCAAGAAACTCGTCTTTGCGTCGATGCGCTTCCTTCAGAGCGCGCTCCGCTTGCTTGATTGCGGTGATGTCGTTGTCCACCTCGATGACGGTGGGCGCACCCGTACGGTCTCTTCGCAGCGCCCAATGGCTTGCGACAACGATCTGGCTGCCATCGCGCCGCTTGCGGATGAGTTCACCCTCCCACTGCCCTGCACCCTGCAAGGTTGTCTCAATCTCCTCCAGCGGCATCGGGAACTCCGTCGCGAGGAGCTCATGGCTTACCTGGCCCAGTGCCTCCTCCGCTGTCCAGCCATAGAGGGCTGTCGCGCCGGAGGTCCAGGAGAGGATACGTCCCGCCTCATGGCGAATGAAGGCGTGTGCACAGTTGAACAGCGCATTCAGCTGGGCGATGTCCGCAACGTGATGCGTTTGACTGTCGCGCAGCGCGTGCTGCACCCGTAGTTGCTTTTCCATGCTGTCTTCAACCCTCCGGTGAGCACGGTGGAGCGCGTCGCTGAACGGCGGAGATACTGAACAGCCACCGCGCCCGCATATAGGCCCCCCTTTATCTCGCGCGTTCAGGTTTCACACTACAATCTGTCATGCTGGGTCCAGACTACGACCGATAACCTATCTGTGCGGCACCGAGCCGGGCAATTGCCTTGCGTAGGACTATTCCGATCTTTTCTGTAAGAATCTCCCGAATTGCATGTAACGACTCTGGGGCAAAAACCGGGGCCTCCGGGCGAAAGATGGCCGGCCGGCTCAGCGCTCATTCGACGGCTTGGATCGGCAATGCGTCGCGACAAGGCGCAGCAACGTCTCTAAGTTGACGGGTTTCTCCGGATACGCGGTAGCACCCAGATCCGCGATTAGCGGCTTCAGGTACTGTCCTACTGTCAGAGCGCGGTGACCACATGAGATTCCGCCTCTTCGACGTCCGTCACGCTCGGCGCCGCGTCGCGTGGCACCAGCGATTCAATCAACGCAAACAAGTTCCGCGGCCGAATCGGTTTGCCGGCGTAGCCGTCCATGCCCGCCTGCAGGCACCGCTCCTCATCACCCCTCATGGCGTAGGCGGTCATGGCGATGACTGGGACATGGGCACCGGTTACTTTCTCCTGCTCGCGGATGGCCGCCGTCGCCTCGAGACCATCCATCTCGGGCATCTGCACATCCATCAGCACTACGTCGAAGGGTTCCTTCTCTAACGCCGCCAGCGCTTCACGGCCGTTACCTACCACCATGACGGTGTGACCGTGCTTCTCCAAAAGCCGGCTCACCAGCTTCTGGTTCACTGCGTTGTCTTCCGCCACCAGAATGCGGAAGGGCCGGGGAGGGGTGTCTGTCGGCTGACGGCTGACCGCAGATCGATCCGTGGCAGGAGTCACGCTACCCAAGGCCGTGAGTATGACATCGAGCAGCTCCGACTGTCGGATGGGTTTGATCAGGTAGGCAGTCACGCCCAGTTCGCGGCAGCGCGCGGCTTCCCCCTGCAGGTCGGCCGACGACAGCATCATGATGGAGACGCCGGCAAGTTCGGGGGTGTGTCTGATCCGCTCGGCCAGGGTGAATCCATCCATCTCTGGCATATGCGCATCGATCAGCACCAGCGGAAACGGGGTACCGCTGGCCGCGGCATGCATCAGGCAACCCAGTGCTGCCCGCCCTTCGTCCACCGTCGTCGGTCGCATTTGCCAGTAGGTGAGCATCTCGTTGAGGATGCGGCGGTTGGTGGCATTGTCGTCGACGACCAAAACCAGCAGGTCGCGCAGGCGCGCCAGTGCTGCCGGCCTCTGGCGAGTGACCGGGCGCCGTGACACCCACGCACGCACTGTGAAGTGGAACGTGCTGCCCAAGCCTGCTTCGCTCTTCACCCAGAGGCGCCCGCCCATCATCTCAATGAGTCGTCGGGAGATGCTCAGGCCCAGGCCGGTGCCGCCGTATTTGCGCGTCGTCGAGCCGTCGACCTGCTCGAACGCATTGAAGATGGCCTCCTGCTTTTCGACCGGGATGCCGATGCCGGTGTCGCGAACCGTGAAGTGCAGTTCGATTTCAGATTGCGAATTGCGGATTCCGGATTGGGGAGGAGAGGGAAAATCCGCAATTCCGACACTGACCGCTACCTCGCCCTGCTCGGTGAACTTGATGGCATTGCTGACGAGGTTGGTGAGGATTTGCCGCAGCCGGTGTGGGTCCGTGACGATGGCGTCCGGCAGGTCGGGCCGGACCTCGTAGGCCAGTTCCAGCCCTTTACTGTGCGCGCGCAACGCCAGCGCCCGCATCGTCTCCCCGAGGTTGTCGCGCAGGTCGAAGTCGACGCAGTCGAGGGCCAGCTTGCCCGCCTCGATCTTGGAGAAGTCGAGCACGTCGTTGATCACCGTCATCAGCGACTCGGCCGAGGTCCGCACCATCTCCAGATACTCGCGTTGCTCCGCCGTCAGCTCCGTATTGAGGGCGAGCTCGGTCATCCCGATGATCCCGTTCATCGGCGTGCGAATCTCGTGGCTCATGTTCGCCAGGAACTCGCTCTTGGCGTGGTTGGCGGTCTCGGCGGCCTGTTTGGCCTGCTCCAACTCCGCCTCGGCCCGCTTGCGCTGCGTGATGTCCTGAATCTGAGACACGAAGTGCAGGGGTCTTCCGTCAGCATCCCGGATCAGCGACGCGTTCAAGAGAATGCACACCACATGCCCGTCCTTGTGCAGGCAACGCGTGTCCACCCGGTAGGAAGGAATTTCGCCCGCCAGCGCTTTGCGCGCATACCCGAGGTCGATCTCCAAGTCGCCCGGATGGCTCACCGCTTGGACGGTGGTAGCAAGCAGCTCATGCTCCGTATAGCCAATCATCTCACATAATAGGCGATTGACTCGTAGGAAGTGGCCGTCGGGCGCCACCAGCGCCATACCGATGGCTGCATCGTCAAACGCGCTTCGGAACCGCTCTTCGCTCAGCCGCAAGCTTTCCTGCACGCGAAGCCGTTCGCTAATGTCGCGGACGGTGGCTTGCAGGATTCGCCGCCCGCCTACCGTGAGCGCCGTTAGCCATACCTCGGCGGCGAAATCCTCACCGCTGCGGCGGCGATGCGTCCATTCGAAGCGGTTCACCCCGTTCTCGAAGGCTGCGGCCATCCGCCGGTCGGCGGCGACCCGGGAATCAGTTCCATCGGGTTGACTAGGCGGTGACAAGTCACTGGGATGGAGGGCGGTAAACTCGCTCTTGCTGGCGCAACCGAACATCTGCAGCGTCGCCGCGTTGCAGTCGAGGAACCGATTCATATCCGCCGTCATCACCGCCTCGGAGGTGCCCTCGAATAAGGCGCGGTAGCGGCTCTCGCTTTCGGTCAGGCTGGCAGTCCGCTCCTGGACTCGATCTTCCAGTTCATGGTGCGCCTGGCGCAGCGCCGCTTCCGCCCCGGCGCGCTCGTGGATGGCGATTACCAGGCTGGCGCGCCAGCGCTTTATGCGCTGCAGCACAACCAGCCAGCCGGTGAGCGTGCCTGCCAGGATGACGACCGCGCTGAGAATCGATAGCCTGGCTTCTTGTGTGTACACTCGCAGCCGCTCGTCGAGCCGGTCTCTCAGTGTGGTCATCAGCTGGACCATGCCGTCGGCGTACACCCGCTTTTGCTCGTCGTAGTCGTTGCTGGACAACAGGGCCTGGGCCTCTTGCACGCGGCGCTGGCTGGCGAGGGCGAAGGCTTCGTTCTCCATGGCCACCAGCTTGAGACTCGCCGCGTCGATCTGGGCCACCGCTGCGGCAATCGCTTGGAGCGGAGCCAGCCGAATGGCCTCTTTGATGGCAGCGTCCAGCTGCGGCTCGAACCGACGGTAGCGCTCTTCCCAGCGCCGGTCCCCGGTCGCCGCTGCCATGCGTGCCGACATGGTCAGCACCTCATCGAGGTGAACAATATCGCCCCGCAATTCCTCGAAGCGCAGGTCGTGTTGTTTGGTTTCCTCGGCGACCCGGGTCCAATCGTAAAGCCGCCACCCCAACCACGCGCAGACCACCGTGGTCAGCGCCAGCGCGATGGTCATGGTCCAGGTCGGAAACCGCACCCCTTGCCCGCGTTGCTGCTCAGGGCTCGGACTGGGCATAGCCATCACCCAACTCGATGGCGCCAAGATCGGCGAGCACGGGCGCCAAGCGCGCGATCTCCCTTTCCAACTCGGCGCACGCTTCCGGGGCGTGGCGCAGGTCGCCGTCGCGCGCCATGCGCTCGAGACTCAAAGCGACTTCGAACGCAGCGGCCGCCGCGAAGTTGCCGACCGATCCCTTGATCGAGTGAGCGGCGCACTCCAGCGCTGCGCAGTCGCGGTGAGCCAACGCCGCGCGTACAGCATCCAATCGGCGCGGGCAATCCTCCAGAAACAGCGCGGCGACCTCGTGCAGCAGTTCGAGGTCCCCTTCGAAACGGTCGAGGACTGCGGCGCGATCAATCACCTCGGTGCCCGCGAGGTCGGTGTACGATGACGAACTCATGCGTCCACTTCTAAGCGCTGCGGGCGGACATTCTTCCGCAACTGTTCACACACTTCGAAGCCGTCCATGCCCGGCATCATGACGTCGAGGATGACCAAGTCCGGCGGGCTTTCTTCATGCCCCCTCCCGGAAACGACACGTGTGCAATTCCGTTCATGATCGCCACTCCCATTGCGCTGTCTCGCGAGCTCCGCCGCATCTTGCCCGCTGCCATTGGTGCCTCCTAATCTCATGGTCGACCCAGGTGCACTCCGAGAGCCTATCTATGGAGAACCCAGCCGAACAATTGCTGCACGTAGGACTATTCTGATCTTTCTGTAAGGATCTCCGGAATCGCCAGTGGCGAGACCGAGGTCAAGAGCCGGGGCGTCCGGGCGAAGATGGCCGGCTAGCTCAGCGCTGATTCGACAAGTTGGTGTTGGCAATGCGTCGCAACCAGGCGCAGCAACATGTCGAACTTGATCGGTTTCTGCAGATACGCGGCAGCACGCAGTTCCGCGGCCCGCGCCCTCATCTCATCGTGCCCCGAATAGACAATGGTGGGTATTGTCGAAAGCCGCGGATCGCGCATCTGCTCTTTTCTGAATGTGAACCCGTCCATGACCGGCAGCATCAGATCGAGCAGGATGAGCGCGGGCTCGACTCCACCACGCAGCAGCTGAAGCGCTTCCATGCCGTCCACCGCTGCAAATACAGTGTACCCTTCTCGCTCCAGCAATGTCTGCAGGAGCTCTCGCATTTCGGCGTGATCCTCCACAAGAAGTACGGTTGAGCGCATCATCGTCCTCCAGCTCAAGACTGCCCGCGATGCTCGATCCTCCGCCGCGCCTCGAAGGCGCCGGCGGCACTCAGATCCAGGCAGCTGCATCCGTGCCCGCTACTGCGCCACATCGCATCCCTCGGCGTCGGAGGGTATTCTTCGGAAGCACGTTCAACAACAGCGGTCTGTAGGACTATTCCGATGTTCTTGTCAGCCTTTGCCGGAACACCTTCGAAGCCCGGGGCAGAAACCGCGTGATCTCGACGCGATAGGCCGCCGCCGCTCCACATAACAGCTGCGCACCGCGCCAGGCCGCGGGTGTGCCTGTTATGGCTCGCCACACCTGGTGATGTTTAATCGCAGCTGGCAACGGATGAGTTCGGACGCGGCTCGTGCCTCGGCCTATGTGCTGATGCAACCGCGCCCGCCGCCCAGCGAAGCGGATTCTGACGGCACGCCCAGAATAGTCCTACAGAGGCGGACAGAATAGTCTCAGTAGATTCTCACGGTGATATCAGAAAAGTCCTATAATAGTGGAATAGTTTATCGCGGTACTTTGCAATACCGTGCGCCCCATGAAAGAGCCATGGCGGGTTACTGGCCGGGGGCGCACGCCGGAAGCGAGACCTCCGTGGGCGGTGACTCACTCAATGTGCAGCTGGAGCACTCTGACCGCCAGCGCATTCCAGACCGCGCGCTTTCCGTGAATCGGAGGTCGGAATGAACGCGAAAGTCGACCGGAATAGAAACGTTTGTACCACAGTGGCGGCCATCACGGTTCCCTTGATCCAGAAGGGCGCTGGCCGCGCACCGAATAGTCAGACCTTAGGACTTCTAACCGGGCCGTCCAATGCGGGCCCGCGAGACAGAGACTGGCTGCGTCTCACTTGTCTGCCGCACTAGCTCCTTTGTGGATCGAAATGTGTAACGTGTCGAGGTTCATATGACTGTGTATAGTTTATCTGTTAGGCGTACCAGATGCATGTTTCTGGCATGTCCTGCGCCGTTCACGCTGCTAGTCGTAATCACGTGGTCGCTGTGTGTCGGAGCCTTGCGGCCTGCGCTCGCGACGTCGGCGCGGGCAGTGGGATCTGCCGCGCAAGCTGACCTCGGCACACTCGCCCGCAGCCTGCCCCGGCATGGGACGCTACGCGTTGAGGGGGTGCCATTCGAGGGTGCCCGCACCGCACTTGAGCTCGAGCGGTTCGAGGTGTTCGCGCCCGACGCACAAGTGGTCATCGCGCGCAGCGCAGGCGATGTCGTCATCTCCCCACCGGACAACGCGTATTTCCGGGGCGGTGTTGAGGGGGACGTGGGTACGGTTGCCGTGCTGACGGCGCGCGCAGATGGCGGCATTCGCGGCCTGATCATGAAGAACGGTGTGCCGTGGGTCATCGGCGAGGAGTCTGATCCGAACGGAACGCGAGGCCTGTCTACCCGGCAGGTCGACACGGCCAGCGATTTTCCCGGGCGAGTCTTCCGTTGCGGAAGCGAGGGCATGATGTCGCCGCCCGTCTCAGCCGGCGATGTGCTCGGCGATGCAGCCGCGCTCGCCGGAGCACCTGCGGCCGCCGCGACAGTCAACTACACGGCACGCGTGGCCGTCGACACGGACTATGAGTTCTTCCAGCTGTTCGGCGACGAAACCGCCGCCACCGACTACATCGGCGATCTCTTTTCGTACGCGTCGACGATCTACGAAAACGAGATAAACACCTCGCTGCTGGTCTCCTACATCAAACTGTGGACGACGAGTGCAGACCCGTGGACCCAGACCTCCTGCGGCGGTATGTTGGATGAGTTCGGCACCTACTGGGCCCAAAACAACGGCGGTATTAACCGCACCATTGCGCACATGTTGAGCGGAAAGGCAGCCGGCTGCGGCATGGCGTATGTAGGGAGCCTGTGTGACACGACGTACGGGTATGGGGTCAGCAGCGGCCTCGATGGGAGCTTCGACATCACGAACCCGGGAATTGTCTGGGACATCCTGGTCGTCAGCCATGAAATCGGGCACAACTTCAATTCCCCTCATACCCACTGTTACAACGGCATTGGTGGCGTTGCCGACCCGGTAGATCAGTGTTACGGGAGCGAAAGTGGTTGTTACGCGGGGCCGCCCAGCCTGCCATGCTCGCTCGGACCGGGCTATCGCTGCGGCACGATCATGAGTTACTGCCACCTGTTGGGCGGTGGGTACAGCAACATCACGTTGACGTTTGGTTTGGGGTTTCCCTATGGGGTATCACCTGGGCGCGTGCCGACCCGCATGCATGATTACGTCGTCGCGCGCGCCGCGAGCTCTTCAAGCTGCTTGCAACTGGCGACTCCACCGGTGACCGGAGCCCCGACAGCATCCCCGACCCAGACGCCAATTTCCCCCCAGACACAAACCCCCACCCCAACAGTATCTCCCACACAGGCACCAACTTCCACGATCACGTCCACCATCAGCTTTACGCCGACGGTGACAGCAACCCCCACCATACCTCAACGCCGACCAGCACACGGACCTATGCGCGTTATGGCAACCCCAACGACGCCTCAACGCCGACCACCACATGGCGGCATACAGGTTACAGCACCCCAGTAAGGCGACGGCTTGCGGCCTCGATCCTGATTCCGATGCAATCCCAACTAAACGACGCCGACTTCTTCGTGTACGATGCTCACGTGAAACTCAACGGGATGCCCGCCGAGCGGGCCCGCATCGTTTCTGAAACGTGTGCGCGCGGCTTTCACCTCCGGTCCCAGCGCATCAAAGAGTGGGGCCGTCGTTAGCCGGCAGGTACTTGCCCATTCTGCCAGGGGGGGATCTGTTTGAGTGCTCTCAGGGTCCGTTCAATGCACTTCCGTGTCCCCCAGTCGCTCCAGTGGACATCGTCGACCCGGACCACCACGAGGTGTTGAGGAATGTGCGCTAGGACGCGGCTCGAGAAATTCCAGGGGGTAATCTCTTCATAGATCGCCTCGATCGGGCGCCGCCCGGCACTGAAGCGCTGCATTTCCTCGAATTCGTCGCATGCCACGCGCCGTATGAGATCGAGCATGCGGGCGAGCCGGAAGACCATCACGAACGAGTTCCATAACCAGCCCTCTGCGATCAGCTGCCGTGCCAACGCAGGACCTGGCTTTTCCTGAAACGCCGCGACGTCAAAGGCCGCGCCCGGACCGGCGACGGCCCGCAGCAACCGCAGTGGTGCCACATAGCCATACCCGGGTTCGGCGTAGTCAGGACAAATGCCCAGGACGACGATCTTGTCGGGACACTGGCCCACAACGCGCGCCGCATGCTCGACGTGGGCAGTAAAGGCGCGGTCGTCGTTGACGAAATGATCACTCGGAAAGACTGCGACCGTGGCCCTCGCATCCTTGCGTGCGAGTTCACCGAGTGCGAACAAGATTCCCGGACCGGTGCCACGGTTACAGGGCTGTACGAGGACGTTCTCGCGCCGCAGGCGGTGGAGTTGTTCGCCACCGATCGTCAGGTGATCGTGATTCACGATTACCAGCGTTCTTTCGAGCGCTGCAAAGTGTTGAACGCGGTCGAGCGTTGCCTCAAGCAATGAACGCTCCCCAAAGAGCCGACAGTACTGCTTGGGAATTGCCTGCCCACTGATCTGCCGCGTCAACTCCTGCAGCCTGGTCCCGTCGCCCCCGGCTAAGATCAGCGCCCAGTGCCGTGCGAGGCCCACCATACCCATCACCGTCTCCCCGATTCCTGTTTTTCGCTGCGCGCAGTGCGGTCGGCCCGCGGTCCGCTACTCACTCACAAAGACTCTCGCACTCTCATCTTAATCACTGGGCTACCAGCCACATCAAGTTCCGCTCTGGAACTGATAGACATGTCCGCAATTCCGGTGGCTTCGAGAGCGTTGGATGCCTAGGCGGCGTCACGGGCAGCGCCCGCCTCATTCGAACAGGAGCCACAGGATCCAGAGTGCCCAGATTCCGGCTGCCGCAGCCACAAAGGCCGCCCCGCGCTGATCTCTTTGCGGCCGATGCGGGAACCCGATCGCCGGCCCCACGTCAACGCCAGCGTCCTCGCAGCCCAAGCTGATGAACTGCCAGCCCGTGAATCCTGCCCGTTGCAACCGCTGCTCGATTGCCCGCCGCGCCCGGGAGGCGTCGGCCTCAACCAGATCGAAGATCTGCACTCGTGCCCGATAGTGCGCCATATGCTATCCTTTACGCGCCGTGCCGGTAGCGTATTCGCCAGGAGCAAGCGCGACAACCGATCTTTGTAAGACTATTCCGATGCTCTTGTCGGAATTTACTGGAACACATTGAACCAGGACCACCACTATACGTTCCACACAACCCATCCGGCGCTCGCCAGCAGCGGGAGGATGCGGGGTGCGCCTCAGTGCGCTTGGGGGGGGGCCGAGCACACGTGAGGGGGCGGCACCCCGCATTGGTTAGGGGATGAATATAACCTTGAAAGAGGTCTCGAACAATGGATCTTTGTAGGAGTATTCTGATCCCGTCGTCAGAAACTGCTGCAAGATTCACAGGGAGTCTTAACGGACGCAGGAACTGGAATTCTCGGTCCGAGAGACTCTGATCGAGCGCTGCGCCTGGTGATCCCGAAACGCACACGCGAGGCAGTACCCTTCATCATGCAAAGCGGTTGCGTAACAGGCGGAGTGCAGGAGGCAGCCGCAGGCGGCGCAGTGTGCGGCCGCTGGACCTAGGCGAACATACACCATCCAGCGCAGGTCATCCACGAGGACCTGCACCGGCTGGTTTGCGCGGGCCCGGGCGGCAATGTGCTCAATCAGTATCTGGCGATCGTACGGGCTACGTGCTGGAAGGAACATGCCCCCTCCAGGAAACGACACGTGCGCGATTCCTTCCATGACCGTCAATTCGGTTGCCCTGTCGCGCACGGCCCGTTGCATCTTGCTTGCTGCCATTGCTACCTCCTTCAACGGTTGCAAGATTCGCGCTTGGCGCTGCTTCGAGCTCGGTACCGACGACCCTGCTCTCGAGAATCAAAAGCCGCAGAGGGGGATTCGATCGTCGAGGAAACGGATGCAGATTGGCCGGCTCGGTGCGCCAGCGTGCGGTTGGGATCACAACCCGTGGCGGTCAGTCCAGCTGTAAGTGCCGCCTCTTCTGTCTCATCCCAGTCCGCCCTGGGGGAACCGATCAGTCGGCAATCTATCAAGGTGACCTCGCCTGCACTGCGACAGCTTACCTGTACGGACCGGAGTTGGCCAATTCCTTTGTGTAGGACTATTCTGATATATGTGTAAGCATCTCCTGAATCGCCTGTGGCGAGACGGGGGCAGGAGCGAGGCGCCTCAGCGATGTTGCCCGCTCGACGATGATTTGACGGCTTTGGATCGGCAATGCGTCGCGACAAGGTGCAGCAACGTGTCGAACTCGACGGGTTTTTCCCGAGACGCGGTAGCACCCTCGGCGATCCGCGGCTTCAGCTGGGCGTTGCACGAATAGACGATTGTCGGTATCCGCGAAAGCCGCGGGTCTCGCACGCACTCTCTCTTGAACTGGAACCGCTCCCTGACCGATAGCCTCAGATCAAGCAGGATGAGCGCGGGTTCGGCTCCCGCACGGAGCAGCTGAAGTGCCTCCTTGCCGTTCACCGCTATCAGCAGCATATACCCTTCTCGCTCCAGCATCGCCTGGAGGAACGCTCGCATTGGGGCGTGGTCTTCGACAAGAAGTATAGTCGCCTGCATCGGTAGTCCGGGGTCGCGAAGCAACGCAACACGCTAAGTATACACTAAGCGTGATGCTTGGGCAATTGGTCTGTTTCTCGGTCTCACCAGAGGTGCGAGAGCGGCGAGCCGGGCGGGCCGGTGGCACCGTCAGTGACGGCCTTGGATGAAGAGCCGGTGGCAGTCTCCCTCAATGAAACTCGACCGATCCGTGGCCATGATTCCTACTCCGGCGCACCTTCTTTGCGAGCCACCCGCGCACGGTCCTCACTTGGCAATGGAGTTCTTTCGCGATCGCCTTGAGCGTGTTCCCTTCCTGATGCAAGCGCCAGGCTTGTTCTTGGCGGTCGCGGTATGCAGCACTTCGGCACGTGCCGGAGCAGAAGCCCCGGCTCTTACGGGTGAGTGGCGGGAACACTTCGAACCAGGTGCCGCATTGCCGACAGGCCCGGTGTTGTCGCTCTTCGCTGATCGATTGAGCAAACTGCACCCACATCGCGGCCAACAAGCTATCGGG
The DNA here is from genome assembly GCA_963729835.1 of uncultured delta proteobacterium. Classification (GTDB taxonomy): domain Bacteria; phylum Desulfobacterota; class Binatia; order HRBIN30; family HRBIN30; genus CAVSQF01. The sequence goes on from CAVSQF010000004.1 coordinate 16,550, forward strand.
AACTAGATAGAGCCGAACCTTTCGCTCGGGGTTCCACAGGAGTTTCGCCCTGACGCAGTCTTTGAGGCGTTCATTGACGATGTGCTGCAGGTAGTACACCGCCGGCTGGATGAGGTCTCCGGGCTTGAACCGCTCGAGAATCTTTTTGTGGAATAGCCGCGTGATCGTGCGCATGTGTTTGCGGAGGCCGTCGGCGTCCCCTTGACTTATCATGTCCCACAAAACTATGGACTCTCGCATGGCCGCCATTTCACGCTGCCACGTTGTCAGCAGTTCACCGACTCCGGTGTCCGCCGCCTTCTCGATATCGGGCAGCGCGATGTGTTGGGTAGCAGCCCCTCCCAGCAGCCCGTATTGGTCGGCGAACGTCACGATCCCCTTTTTGGTGCATGACGTTGTCGCGAAGTTGCGGCACAGACTCTTGTCCTCCTGCAACGGCGCGTACCGCCGGCTCCCAAGGCCGGCCGCGCCGATGCGTAGGCCAGTCGTCAGGAACCAATCCCACGCGGGAGATTTGCCGCGCCCAGCCTTGGAGATCACGCGCTCGTCCAGGCTCACTTTTCTGAGCGCCTTGGACTCAGCCTCCGTGGTGCATCTGGATCGCACCCACTGATACTCGCCTTCGTAGACCTCCCAAACGAAGTCGAAGAACTCCTCAGCCATCGCAAATACATGATACATCTCCAAGTGACCGGTCTAAGGGGTATCTGTCAGAGGCAAGCCCGACTGTCCGTAGGACTATTCCGATCTTCGTGTCGGAAATTACTGGAGCACGTTCGTCAGAGTCCATCCAGCGCTGCGCTCTCGACGCAACCGATCCGGCCTTCAATAGCGGTAGGGAGATGCGGGGTGCAGTCAGTGCGGTCTTTTGGGGGGCTACGCACTTGGGGGGCGAGCACCCCGCATCGTTAGAGACACACCATAGCGGTGCAAGCGACCTCGAACAATCGATCGTTGTAAGAGTATTCTGGTCCTGACGTCGGAAAAGGCTGCAACACTCGGCAGGGTCTTAGGGCACCAAGCCGTTGCGCAGGGCGTACTGGATCATCTCGGCAGTGGTATTCATCTGCATCTTCTTGAGAATACGCGTCCGGTGCGTGCTGATGGTTTTCACGCTGATGCACAGCTTGCGAGCAATCTCGCTGATCGACATTCCGGAGGTCAACAGATGCAGGACCTGAAATTCTCGGTCCGAGAGAGTCTGATGGAGCGGCGCGTCGGTATCGATGACCCTATCGAAGGCGATTTTCTCTGCCAGGGCCGGGTTCAAGTACTTCGCGCCGCGCGCGATCCGGCGGATCGCCGTCAGCAGCTCCTCCGGAGCGGACTGCTTCGTCAGGAAGCCGGCGGCACCGGCGCGCAGGACGCGCACGGCGTACTGCTGCTCGGTATGCATCGTGAGCACCAGGACGGGAAGATCGGGATACAGACTCTTGATCTGCTTCAGCACGTCCAGTCCGCTGCGGTCCGGAAGCGAAATGTCCAGCACCACAAGGTCCCAATGGCCCCCCTGGATGCGTTGCAGCGTTTCATCGCCACTGCTCGCTTCGCCGATAACAAACTGCTCACGGGCCTCTTCGAGAATCTGCTTCAATCCTGCCCGGACCACCGCATGATCATCGGCCACGAGTATTCTGGTCATGTGCCTCCGCTCTCGGCACGGGGAGAGGAATCGGGCATCGGCATGTACACGGCGACGTGAGTGCCCTGGCCAGCGCTACCGGTGATCTCGACGCGGCCGTCGAACGGAAGCAATCGCTCTCGAATGCCGATCAACCCCAACGAGCGGCCGTCGCGGATCTTCTCCTTGGGGATGCCGCGTCCATTGTCGCACACGTCGAGCGACACGCTGTACGTGTCCTGCCGGAGCGCTACCTGCACTGCGGTGGCCTGCGCATGGCGCGCGACGTTGGTAAGCGCTTCCTGCACGATGCGGAAGACCGTGGTTGAGCGATCGCGGTCGAGGGACAATTGCCCCGGAGCGGTGCTGAGCGCCGTCGCAATCCCCGTGCGCGCTTCGAATTCCTGTAACTGCCATTCGATCGCAGCCACCAGACCGAGATCGTCAAGCATCCACGGGCGCAGCTCGGTGGCAATCCGACGCACCGAACTGAGGGTCGTATCGACAAGCTTGACCATCGCCTGAGTCTTCTGGCGTAGCGCGGCTTGGCGCGCAGACAGTTTCTTGCTCAGCGCGACCAGATCGAAGCGCAGCGCCGTCAGCGATTGCCCTAATTCGTCGTGCGCTTCCCGAGCAATGCGCGCCCGCTCACGCTCTTGGACGGACAGCAGGCGCGCCGACAGTGCCCGCAGCTGTTCCTGCGAGCGCCGCAGTTCCACCTGCGCACGCTTCCGCTGGAGTGCATTCACTAGAATCTCGCACACGATGGCCAGCAACGTCACGTCATCGTCCGACCAATGCTTCTCGCGTCGCATCGAAGTGAAACCGAGGAGGCCGACGAGCATGCCGCCCGCAGTCAGCGGAGCGAGTAACGTTGAGCGGACACCCAAAGACTCCAGGAATGCCTTCTCGGCGGACGCGGCAAGCGGAAACTCTGAAGTTTGGAAGATTTTGATGGACGTGAAATCCCCGAGCAGCTTCTCGGCCCACGGAAAGCGACCAGCCGCCACGTCTTTGAGCTGGTCGATCAGGGAAGAAATGCCTGGTGCGCACCACTCGTGATGCTTGCGCAGGGTTGGCCGATCACGCGACACCAGCAGCGTGTAGATCCAGTCCACTCCCGAGAACCCGCCGATCGCCTCCAAGGTGTTGTGGATTTCTCTATCGACCTCTTCGGGCGCGAGGTTGATGAACTTGGTCGCGATGGTGGTGATCAGACTCTCGAACTCCATCCGATGCCACAGCACGGCCAGCGCGCGTTGGCGCTCGGTGATGTCTGAGCAGGCCCCGACGACCTCCACAGGCCGGCCTTCTGCGTCGTGCAAGACGCGCAGCTCGTCGCGAACCCAGTGATACTCCCCAGCGTTGTCTTGCAAGCGGTACTCGTGAGTGAGATGCCCCTTTGCCAGCAGCGTGGCGCTGTTTTGAACCACCTGTCCCCTATCGTCAGGATGGATACGATCGGCCCACCACTGCATGCTCAAGGCGCTTTTCGGCTCGTAACCCATGATGCGCGTGATGTTGTCGCTCACCCAGGTGGGCACGAGCTCATCGCCGTGGATCTCCAGCGAGTAGATGACGACTTGACTGGAAGAGACGACATGCCGTAGCCGCTCCTGCATCGCGCACAGCGTGTCTTCGGCTTGCTTCCGCTCGGTGATGTCGCGGGAATTGATGACGATTCCCTGTACCGCCGCGTGGCCGAGAAGATTGTGGGCGGTGGCCTCGATGGTGCGCCACGAGCCGTCGCGATGACGCACTCGGCAGCTGAAGAAGTAGGCGAGGCCGCCACCTCGAATCGACTCATATGCCAGCCGTGCACTCTCGGCATCGTCCGGGTGAACGAAGTCGAATATGCTCGTGCCGATCACGTCATTCGGTAGATACCCGAGTACCTGGCTCGAAGGGCTCTGGTACTGGATCGTGCCATCCGCTGCGACAACCGCGATCATGTCCAGGCCATTCTCGATCAGTGATCGGAAATACTCCTCGCGCTGCCGGATGGTTTCCTCGGCTCGCTTGCGCTCGGTGATATCGCGCGCGTTGACAAGCACCCCCCCCACTGCCGGATTGTTGATCAGGTTCTTGATGACGCCTTCTAACACGCGCCACGAACCGTCCTTATGGCGGTAGCGGAGTTCGATACAGTGCAACTCGCCGAAGGCCCCTCTCTCCCTCGTGAACACGTTCCAGGGCTCCGCACGATCGTCCGGATGGGTGAGGTCGAATACGTTCTTTCCCTCAAGTTCCTCCGGCCGATACCCGAGGATGCGCTCGTGAGATGGGCTCGCATATTTTATCGTTCCGTCGACGCTCACCACCGAAACAAGATCCGAGGCATTCTCAATCAGAAGGCGGAACCATTGTTCGTGCTCTTGGGCTGCCCGCTCGGCGCGGCTGCGCTCAATCGTCGAGCCCAACAGGCCAGCGATGGCCTCGAGGAAGAATACTTCGTCCTGCCTGAACTGGCGTCGCCGCTTGCTGTGCACCGCCAGAATACCAAAGGGATGTTGTTGCGCACCGACGATGACGCTAATCCCAGAGGCGACCTCATGCCCGTGCAACACGGGCCCACCCTTGAACCGGGTCTCGTTCGCGAGATCCTCCACAACCACGGGCGCCCCTGACAGGAGCGTGTAGCCGGCTTGCGAATCCGCCCCCGCGGAGATCCTGGCCCGGCCCACGTAGGCTGGGTTCCAGCCAACACTGGCCGCAATGAGCAACGCGTTCTCCTCCGGCAGGAGCTCGAGCAGTGCACCGTACTCGACATCGAGTGTCCCCGCGATGTATCCGTACTTTGCACGCCCAGTTGGCCCAGCAGCGCCACGGCCGCTTGCTGGTTCAGGTGAGTCAATAATCTCATGACCGGGCAAGGGGCCGCAAGGATACCCGCTCCCTGAGCAGCCACCTCCCTCGTAATGACGATCTAGTCGCACGTCGCCGGCAAAACAAGGCGATCGGCGCGCGCACGGTTGCTTTCAGGGGAATTTCAGAATATTCCTACACCGGCTTCAGGGATCTTCGGGCGGTGGCCCTCAGGCCGCCACCTGTTTCCCTTTGGCTTTCGCTTTGCCGCAGGTGCCGCAGAGGTTGTGGACGTTTTCGGGGTCTTCCACCAGGCCCTCATCCATGTTGTGGCAGACCTTCTTACATTCGAAGCAAATGAAGTACACGCCCTCGATGGTTTTGTTGATACGCTCGCGGTTCAGAATGCGGCCTTTGAGTTTTTCGACGCGGATGCCGAGGAGATCTTCGTACTGGCGCTTGATCTTGCGGCGCCCGGCTTCGTCTTTGGGGAGATCGCCTTCCTCTTCCGCCTCACCGCCCAGTTCGTCTTCCTCGAAGATCCGAGCGCTGCCCTTCTTCGCCTTGCCTCTCTTAGGAGTTCGCCCCATCGAACCCTCCCTGCGCCTTTAGCGCGCGCGTTCTACGTAGCCACAGTTCTTGTCACAAACCCAGAAGAAGCCTTTGCGTCCGAACCCGGTGAAGTAGGTCACGCGAGCATCGGTCCCGCAACTCGGGCAGCCGTGCTTCACTTGAACATGTCCGCTCTTCTCGGCTGTCTTCGCTTTCTTCTCAGCCATACCACCGTCCTCCGATCAATTCGATTGAGCTATCCAACGTGGTGCCCCGAACGTCTCAGCGCATAAAAAAATCCGGCCGAGCCAGAAGTTCGCCAGACCGGACTAACACGCAATCTAGGCTAGCCGAAGAGCGGTAAGGTGTCAACCGAGGCTGTCGCTGAGCGCTCGCGCCGGTAACGTGTTGGCGGCGTGATGCACGACCTCACCCGTGAATCTGCTCCGCCAAGGCTGCTCCCCGAGCGCCGCCCGGATGGCGTGCACTCGCTGGTTGTGTGTCTAGCATCATGATGGCGACAGTGGCATCATCGGCGTCGTGGACGAGATCGGGGGTCGACTGCAATGGTCGAGGGGGACCACCAGTGAAGCATCAGCAATACCCACCCCGCGCCCGGCGCTGATCGCTGATCGCTATCAGTTCATTAACGAGCTCGCCCGCGGCGGCATCGGGTCAGTGTGTCGCGCGCTCGACCGCCTGACCGGGCGCGTCGTCACGCTTAAACGCTTGAACATCTCGGCCGACGGCACCGACCCATCTTCTTCGACGTTCGACGAGGACCGGATGATGCTGGCGGAGGAGTTTAGCGTTCTGGCCTCGCTACGCCACCCCAACGTCGTCAGCGTGATCGACTACGGCTTCGATGGGCGGCAGCAGCCGTTCCTGACCATGGAGCTGGAGGAGAACGCGGTCGCGATCGTCGACGCGGGCCGGGGGCGGCCGCTCGCCGTGCAGGTCGATCTGGCCGTGCAGACGCTGCGCGCGCTGCACTATCTCCACGGCCACGGCATCATTCACCGCGATTTGAAACCGGAGAACATCCTGGTCGTCGGCGATCAGGTGAAGGTGGTCGATTTCGGGCTCTCGGTGCGCCCAGGCTCCCGTGTGGAGGGGGCGGGCGTGGCCGGCACGTTCGGTTACATGGCTCCGGAGATCCTCCGTGGTGAGGTGACCACCGTGCAGTGTGATATCTACTCTCTCGGCGTGGTGCTGCTCGAGCTGTTCAGCAGGCACGTGGGGCCGCGCCGGCCCGAGCGCATGGCGTTGGCTGGCGACGCCCACAAGCGGTTGCGGGCCCAGGACATCGACCCGCGGCTAGAGCCGGTGCTGCACCGCATGCTCGAGCCCGACCCGCGCCGCCGCTACGGAAGTGCCCGGGACGTGGTGGCGGCTTTATCGCAGGCGCTCGAGCAGCCGCTGGCGGTGGAGACGGTCGTCACGCGCGAGAGCATGCTTCAAGCCGCACCCTTCGTCGGGCGCCAAGATGAGCTCTCGCACTTCACGAGGCTGTTGGACGAGGTGGCTGCCGGGCGCGGCGGCACGTGGCTTGTGGGTGGCGAGAGCGGCGTTGGCAAGTCGCGGCTGCTGGACGAAATTCGCACCCGGGCTCTGGTCAAAGGTTTCATCGTCGTCCGCGGACACGCCTCGAGCCAGGGCGGCAGCCCGTATCATCTCTGGCGCCAAGTGCTGGGCCGGTTGATGCTCGCCGCGCCGCCGCCCCACAAGCATACGGCGGTGTTGGCGCAGATCGTTCCCGATGCCGCACTGTTGCTGGGGCACGAGCCGCTCGCGCTCGAGGAGATCGATCCGCAAGCGGCACAGACGCGCCTCATCCTCGCCGTCGAAGAGCAATTCCGCCTCCAGTCGCGTCCCGTGCTGGTCATTCTGGAAGACCTGCAGTGGATAGGAAGTGAAAGCCTGCAACTGCTCAGCCGGCTGAGCCACGCCGTGGTGGAGATGCCCGTGCTGCTGCTTGGCAGCTTCCGCGACGATGAGGCGCCGCCGCTCGCCGCCGAAATCGCCCGAGCTCAGGTGATGAAACTGGGGCGGCTCGGCACGCAGGAGATTGCGGAACTGGGTGAGGCGATGATCGGGGGCGGCGTGCGGCGGCCGGGGGTGCTGCAACTGCTCGAACGCGAGACCGAGGGGATTCCGTTCTTCGTGGTCGAGGTCGTGCGCGAGCTTGCCGAAATGGCGGGACGGATCGACAGCATCGGTACAGGGGGCCTCCCAGAACGCGTGCAGCCCGGTGGAATCCAGCGCCTCATCCGCTGGCGGCTCGAACGTCTTCCGCCCGGCGTGCACGCGCCGCTGCGGACTGCCGCGGTCATCGGACGACAGATTGACCGGCGGCTATTGGCGGCGCTGCATCCGGACCTCGACCTCGACGCCTGGCTGGCCACGTGCGCCACCTACAACGTGCTGTCGGTGAGGGAACAGCAATGGCAATTCGCCCACGACAAGCTACGCGAGCAACTGCTCCGGGATCTCGCAGCACAGTCACGGCAGCTCCACGCGGCTGTCGCGCGCGCCATCGAGGCGTTGGAGCCGGACCGTGTGACCGCCTTGGCATATCACTGGCGGGAGGCGGGCGATCGAGACAAGGAAATCGAGTATACCGAGCGGGCCGGCAACCTGGCGCTGCAAAGCGGTGCCTGCCGTGAAGCGCTCGGCTACTTCAATCGGGTCTTGGCGTTACTCGGCGGGGCCCAACGACCGGCGCCCATCACGCTGCGCAACTTGCTGCGGCTCGACCCAAACGCAGCGGTCGATGTGAATGGCGCCCAGTTCCGGCTGGGTCTCATCGAAGCGCGCCTCACCGAAGCGTACCACCGTTTAGGAAACCTGCAGGCGTCCAGAGAGCACGGGGTGCTGGCGCTGCGTCACCTGTCGCACTACGTGCCGCAACGGCGCGTGTGGTGGGCGCTTGAGACCATCCACCAAGTGCTGCTGAGTATTGCGCAGAACATATTGGGGACCCGCTCCGACGACGTCGAGCGGGCCCGCCGCATCGCCACCGAGGTCGGCCGCGTTCAGTTCCGGCTCAGTGAAGGGTTTTTCTACTCACTGGAAACGATTCCGGTTGTCTGGTCGAACTTCCGGTTGGTGAACCAGTGCGAGCCAGCGGGACCGTCGCCCGAGCTCGCACACGCCTATGTCTTGATCGCGGTACTGTTTTCGTCCACACCACTGCGGTTTCTGTGCGACAGCTGGTGCCGGCGAGCGCTGCAGATCGCCGAGGAGACCTGTCGCACGCGCGAGCTGTCCAATGTTCTGCTGCGCAGCGCGGTGGTCGATCTGGCACGCTGCAAATGGGAAACGGCCGACACCAAGCTCGAGCGCGCCCTGTTGATCGCTGAAAAGGTTGGCGACCTGCGCTTGTGGGAGGAGGCGTGCGTCGTACGCGCCGCCGTGGCGTTGTACCACGGCAGATACGAAGACGGATTGCGCTTCATCACCGAGGCGCTGCAGCTCAGCCGCCGTGCCGAGGACCGGCAGGTCGAATGCTGGGGCCTCATGGGACAGGGGGACATACTGGTCCGCCTGGGGCGCGCGCGTGAGGCGTTGCCGCTCTACACGGAGGGGCTCTCGCGCCTCGTGGATGCCAGCGTGCTGCGCACCGAGATCCTTTGGGGCCATGGCATGCTCGCGCTGGCGCTCCTGCGCATCGGGGACAAGGTGGCGGCATTCCAGTCGGCGGAGCGTGCGCTGCCTCACATCGTCGCGACCCGCCCCATCGCCTACTGGACACAGCACGGCACGGCGGCGACGGCCGAAGTGTTCGCCACCCTCCTCGAGGACAGCCAAGGGCTCGACGCCGAGGCACGCTCGCGGCTCCCCACCTACACCCGTCAGGCGTGCAAGGGAGTGAGGCGCTTTGCCGCCAGCTTTCTTTTCGGCCGGCCGCACGCTTATCTGTGGGAAGGGCTGCGACAGTGGGCAGAGGGGCGGCAGGCCCGGGCCTTTCACGCGTGGCGCCGCACTCTGCGGCTGGGGGCACGCCTCCGCACCCCTTACGAGTTGGCGCGCGCCCATCTGGAGATCGGCCGCCATCTGCCGCCGGGCGACCGGCAACGCGACCATCATTTGCAGGCGGCAGCTACGCTGTTCACGCGGCTCGGCTGCGCCGCCGAGCTGTCGTATCTGCAGCGTGAAACAAGTTTGCGCGCCGGCGCGCCGGAGGGGAAGAACGCATGATGACCGCCGAAGACGTCTCGCTCCTTGCTTGCCCGAGCGCCCGCTGCCGCGGAACGCTGGAGTTCATCGGCGATTGCGTAGCGGGGAGACTGCGGGCCGGACGGCTGCATTGTGCGCGCTGCGGCCATGGCTGGCCGGTGCGCGGCGGCATTCCCTACCTCGTGAACGAATCGACACTGCGTCTTTCCGACCGCCTGGGACGTCTCGGATACGAGTTGTACGCCCCGTTCTACGACAAAGCGGTGGAGTATCTGCTGCCGGTGCTGCAGCTCGAGGCCGTGTCGCGCGAGAACTACGCGCGCCAGCTGCGGCTGGAAAAGCTGCGGCCCAACAAGCAGGGCCCGGTGCGCATCCTGGAGGTGGGCATCGGCGGTGGCGGCAACCTACCGCTGCTGCAGCGCCATCTCGCACCGCACCTCAACGTCCAGGTCTGGGGCGTGGATCTCAGCCGGGGCATGCTGGAACAGTGCGCCCAACGAGTCCAGGCGGCGCACCGGCGGCTCAACGTGCGCCTGCTCGTGGCGGACGCCCATGCCCTGCCCTTTCCGAATGCCAGTTTCGATCGTGTCTTCCATGTCGGCGCGATCGCCTCCTACGGCGACCCGGCCCTTGGCCTCGCAGAGATGGCCAGGGTCGCGCGGCCCGGCACTCCCATTGCCGTGGTCGACGAGCAACTCGATCCGAACCGCTTCCACTTTCCGCACCAGTACGCCATGTTCTGGCTCGCTCGCCTGAGCGGGGCCGAGACGGCAGCCCCAGTCAAGCATCTTCCAAGACACGCTCGCAACGTACAGGTCGAGCAGGTCAGCCGCTTCTACTACTGCCTGACGTTCCGCATGCCGGCGGGCAAATCCGCTCGCACTCGTCAGGCGAAGGGGACCGTGCGCAGGTAGCCGTAGATGGCGGCGGCGCTGAGGTCGGCGTTGGCCTGGGTTGCCCGGGCTTCCAGCGCTCTCAGTGTGCCGACCGCCGTCGCCAGACCGTCGGCGAAGAATGGCACGCCGCCGTACACGCCGGCAAGGAACATGACGTTGACGATCGCGGTAGGCAGCACTCCCTCCATCAGCGCCAGATAGATGTGCAGCGCCAACTCGTACTTCGCGCCCTGCGCGGTGAGCAAGGTAATCAGGCACAGCTCGCGCTCACGGATTGTGAGCAGCCCGGGATCGGGCGAGGCCTGATTGTCATCGTTGGGGTTCGCCGGATCCTCGCGGTAATAGAAATCCGCCTCAATGGCATCAGCATAGCTGGCGGTACGTTTGTACAGCTGCTCCAGCGGTCGTTTCATCATCTCGTAGAAGTCGGCGCGCTGGTATGCTTGCCGCAGCGCCTGCAGGCTGGCATCGGACAGGTAACTCTCGATCGGCGGGACGTTCGCTTGGGCCATTGCGTTTTACCTCCTTGCGCGTGCGTTGAGCTCTCGTGGCGGTGGATTGGCAGGCTTCATGATGATATCGAGTAGCCGTAGCATCATGCCGCCGGTGAAGTCGATGGTGGCGCCGTTGAACCATTCTGCTTCGTCGCGCAGCAAGAGAGAGACCAGGCCTCCCACCTCCTCGACGGTCAGCATCCGGCCAGCCGGTATCATCTCACGGTGCGCAGCCTCAAGCTGTTCAACGGCCTCGGGGCCAAGCATCGCCTTCAGCGCCGGCGTCAGCGCCGTCCCGAACTGCACCAGGTTGACGCGGTGCCCGAACGGGCCGAGTTCCAGGGCCAGATAGCGCACGTACATTTGCAGCGCGCCCTTGGCGGCGGCGATGAGGCCGCAGTGGTGTAACAGTGAGTTGTGCAGCGCGTTGGTCAATCCGAGCAAACGCGCCGCCGGGGCCAGCAAACCACGCCCGTGGAGCGCCTGCGCCCAATAGGCAAACGAGTGAGCCATATAGTTGAACGTCTTCTCGAACTGCCGCGGATGAAAGGCGTCGCCGTGCGTCGGCAAAAAGTGCCCGAGCGAGGCGCCGGAGAGCGAGTGCACGAAGAGCGCGACGCTCTGCGGCCCGGCGATGTCGAACAGCCGCGCCGACATGTCGCGCGCCGCCTCAGCGCTGCCGGCGTCGCCCAAATGGAACACGCTGCGGCAGCTGAGTGCTTCGATGTCTTTTTGCAAATCACGAGCCTCGTCAGGATAGTGGCCGCGATGAACAGCGAAAATGTTGAGCCCGGGATCCCGCGCGACGGCACGCGCGATGCCGGCGCCGGTACCCGACGAAGCCCCGAGAATGACGGCCCACCGCCGCCCGGTCGCGGAAGTCATACTCAGACCCTGCCTTCGCGCACGCGGCGGCACGCCACGTCGAGGAGATGCTGCACTTTCCTGGTCACCAACTCGTGCAGCGGAAGGAGTACCTGCGGGTTCTTCAGGTCGACGCCGCGGGGCAACTCGATGGGCGCACCGATGATCTGGTGCATCTTCACCGGGAACGGCGGCGAAAAAGGGAAGACACCGAGCGGCCCGAGACCGAACCAGACGGCCAAACCGCGCGGCAGCCCGAGACGATGGGCCAGCGCCGTCCCGTCGTTGAGTCCGATGTAGGCGTCGTCCACTCCGGCCGCCCCGACGGGCACGATGGGAAGACGGTACTTCAGCGCGAAGCGGAGATAGCCCATGTGCCCGCCCCAGCGCACCTGATAGCGATGACGGTAGCTGCGTGACCCTTCGAGCTCCCCCCGGGCGTAATGATGAAGTGCTCGCCCCGCCGTACAGCGGCGGCGATTTTCTTTGAGTCGGTCGTGTCATTGGTAAAGTATCCGATGGCGTCGAACAGCCCCTTGAGCGCCGGGAAGGCCTCGATGGACGGGTTCAGCATGCCGTGCGGCAAGTAGCCGAGGTGCTCGTAGATCTGCACGGTGAGAATGCACATGTCCCATGCCGTCGGCCGGCCATGGTAGCCGGTAATCAGCATTGGCCGGCGCGTCAGCAGGTGCTCCAATCCGTCGACGGTGTAGCGATGATACCAGCGCATCCACCGCCAGAACGCCAACCAGATTTCGAGCGGGAGCTCGCCGGGCGGGATCATGGCTCCCACCGCAGCAAGGTTGCGCCGAACGAGATGCCGGCGCCGACGCCGATCATGAGCAGGCGATGTCCCGGCCTCACCCGGCCGCTGCGTAGCAGCCGGTCGAGGCTCATGGGAATCGATGCTGAGCCCATACTCCCCACGTCCTGAACCACGGGAATCACACGCGCCGGTTCGATGCCCAGCTCCCGCACAAGCAGCTGCAGCAAACTGCCGTTCGGCTGGTGCGGCAGGACCCACTCGACCTCGGCGAGCTGCAACCCGGCAGCGCCGAGCACGGCAGCGGCGCTGCGCCGGGCGTACTCGATGGCGAGCTCCGTGATGCGGCGATTCGAGCCGAAATGCGCTGTCTCGCGTTGGTGCGTGAGCCCGGGATGCGCCTGAGTGACATCCCCACCGGCGGGCCCGTCGTTGCGCAAATACGTGCCGAGGACACCCCCGTCATTCCGGCTGCGCGTGACCACCACCGCCGCCGCGCCGTCGCCGAAGACCAGGTACGGCCGCGGATTTTCCGGCCAGATGTACCGCGACCCCAACTCGACGGCAACGACGCCCACCGGCCCCAATCCCGTGGCGATGGCGCGCGCCGCGACATCGAACCCAGAGAGGAAGCCCAGACAGGCGTTGTTGACATCGAAACAATCGCAGGTCGCGCTCAGACCCAGCGCCGCGGCAACACGGTTCGCCGTCGCTGGGATGAGCATGTCACCGCCGGAGGAGTTTACAAAGATGATACGCTCCAGATCCTGCGCGCGCAGCCGAGCCTCATCCAGGGCCTTGCTCAACGCCGCGGTGGCCACCTCGGCGGCGGTCGTGCCCGGCGGCGCGAAGTAGCGCGCGTGAATCCCAGTGCGCCGCTCCACCTCGGCGGGGTCGCGATCCCAGTTGATCTGTCGGGCCAGCTCAACGGTGGTCACCGACTTGCCTGGGGTGACGGTTGCCGTCCCCGCAATGCGCACTGGCAGGATGGGTTTCGTCACCGGGCTATCTCCTTCCATTTTCCGTCAGCGCGTTTCCCGCAAACGTGGGCTCATCTTGCACTGTGTCCAGCGGTCCCAAAAACGTTCTCCCGCTGAACGATGCCCGTGCATGCCTTTGGTCAGCCCTCTCGAGCCCACCGCCCGGTGGGGATCGGCGAGCTCTGCTGCCGCCCAGAAGCGCACGCTGTCGACCAGTGGGACCGGCCCGGCCGCCGGTTCGGCGTACTCGCTGGCGTCCTCCTGAACCACCCGACTGCTCTGCTGGACGAGGTAGGCGGCCGCAACCCACGCATCCACGAAACGGCCGAGCCCAGTGTACCTGGTCAGGAAGTGAACGACGCCGCGCAGCGGCAGCCAAGCCTTGGAGTGGAGACCGCTCAGCGGATTTCCACTCGACGGCCCGGGGATCGAGTTGCAGGCAAAGACGATGTCAGCCCCATAGTCTCGCAGCACGCGGGCGGGCACGATGGTGGCGCTCGCACCATCAGTGAACCGTGTGCTTCCAGTCATCGTGCGCCCGAACTCGATGGGCGCTGATCCGCTCAGGCGAACGGCTTGGCCCAGGGTCCCTCCCACCACCGCGTCGCCGTGCGGCCGCGCGTTGTCGCGTAATGCCGTGGTGATGGCGACGAACCTGACATCCAAATCTTCGACGCGGACCGCGTCCAAGTCGTAGTCCACTTTGTACTGGATGACCCTGGAGTCGAGGATGGCGGCGAGGGCGTACCAGGTGAATTGTGGCCCGTTCTCGACAGCCAAGTCGAGGCCGGCGCGCCCGTGCGCGCAGAAGTACGCTCCCAACAGCGCTCCTCCACTGACGCCGCTCACCACATCGATTGGGACCCTTTTCTCGGCAAGCTGCTCGATGAGCGGGACCAAGTGATAGCTGGATGCCCCGCCGCCGCTGAGCGCCAGTCCCACCTGGCGGTTCGTCACCGCGCGCGCCCAACGTGCGGCCGAGCGACCGTTGAGATCCTCCCGCCGAGTGAGCAACGGCACCTCGCCAGGCTTCCTGTTCGCCCAACGTTCGGCGATCTTGTCGAGATCGAGCGTCAAACGACAGAGATCGCGATGCAGTCGCTTATGGGGACTGGTGTTGAGTTCTTCCTGGTCCGTAATCGGCTCGGTCCGTATCCCGCCGGCGCTCCACCACGCTTTGGCGGCGCGGGACAGGCCCAAGTCAGCGTGCTCGTCGCCGGGCTTCGTTTTCGCCGGGCAGGCGATCACCGTCGGAATGATGGCGCAATAGTGGGGCAGCTTGGTCCGCGGGCTCTTGAACACTTCGGGCTTCAGGATGGCCCGGAAGTTCTTTGCTTGACGCGGCACCATGGTCACGTCGGGATCGTTCGTCAAGAAAAGTATGCGGTGAAACCGCTTTGCAAGCGGAATAGCTCCACCCGCAGGGCCCACGAAAACGAGGTGACAAAACGGCGGCTGGTTCTCACCGCGACCAATCCCGAGGGCACTGGCGATGGATTTCTCGTCGGCCTTCGCTGAGGTGGTCTCGACAGACTCCGCGCTTCTCCAGAGAGTGAGATGCACGCTATCCTTGCTGCCTTCCTGCAGTGTTGCGACCGCCGCGGGCTCGTTGTGCTCGCGGGCTATCGTGCTTGCCAGCAGGTGGGCCAGCGCTTCCAGCGGTGCGTTCAGGCCCTTCTTTTCACACAGCCAGAGGAGATGCAGTGGCGGTCCGTCGCGAGCGTCAGCCGACCAGCCCTTCAGATCGAGGCTCCAGTAAAGGGAAAACGACGCCTTCTTCGCCATGCCCACATAGAACTCGAGGCTGCTCGGGCGAAATTCTTTGTCCGCGTCTTTCGTGTCGGCGGCGCATTCGACCAGGTCCGACAGGAGGCGCAGGCTGGCGTTGTACCAGCTCCCGAAACCTCGCAGGCTGTTCACCGCGCGATTGAGATGGAGCATGTCATCCTCCCCTTTCGTGTCCAACCCGCACTGTGGCGTGGGTGTGACCGGGCACTCTGATCTGCAAGCCGCCGCTGTCCAGTGAGGGTGAGTAGCAGTTCACGATGAGGACCCGCTTCCGACCGCTAGTTTGCACCGCGCCGCGCATGAAAAGGCAAAAGAACCTAGTGCCCCACTACCACTGCTTGTGTTGTCCAGCAAGACTTGTGCTATTCAGCAAGAGTAGGAAATCGCACGCGCAGATACGGCCAGCGTCATCGACCGCCGCGCCGCGTGGGTGCAGGGGGCGAAACCTTGCCGGCTCGGCGTCGGAAGTGCTAAGCGCTCCGTGGGCCTGGCCCGAGCATGGCTTCATTAGCGGATTGCATCTTTCAAACGCTCGCCCGTCGCGGGCCGGCCGTCGCGCTGGTCGTGGACGACGTGACGTACTCCGCCGAGGACATCGGAGCGCGGGCGCACGCCGTCGCCGCCGGTTTGGCGGCACGCGCCGTGCGTCCGGGTGACCGTGTCGTCGTGGCGCTGCCCAACTCCGTGGATTTGGTCGTGACGGCGCTCGGCGTGCTGCGGTGCGGCGCCGTCCTGGTCCCGGTAAATCCCGGCGCCAGTGCGGAGGAGGTGATCTACATCGCCGGGGATGCGGGAGCGCGTGTCGCGATTGTGACCGCAGAGCACAACGCCGTCCTCACGGAGGCCGCACTCCCCGAACTTTCACTGGTCCTGTATGCCTGGGAGCCGGGCGACCACGGGGCGTATGCGCCACCGGCCATCGACGCCGAGGCGCCGGCGCTGATCGTCTACACTTCGGGCACGACGGGACGGCCGAAGGGCGCTGTCCTGTCGCACCGCGCCCTCCTGAGTAATTTGACCACGGTCGCCGAGGCATGGCGGTGGACCGAACGCGACCGCTTGCTGCTGACCTTGCCGTGCTTTCATCTCCATGGCCTCGGCTTGGGGCTCCTCACGTCGTTTTTGATCGGTTCGAGTGTCGTGCTGCAACGCCGCTTCGTAGCCGAGGAGATCTTCGGGGCGCTCGAACGGTGGCAGGCGACGATGTTTTTCGGTGTGCCCACCATGTACAATCGCTTGGTTGCGTTACCAGAGAGCGCCGCCTCGGCGCATGACCTGAGCCGCATGCGCCTGTGGGTATCGGGCTCGGCGCCGCTGATGCCCAGCACATTCGAGCGCTTTCTCCAGCGCCATCACGTTGCGTTGATGGACCGCTACGGCATGACGGAGTGCGGCTTCGTAGTCGCGACGCCGTACGACGGTCCCCGCTCGCCCGGAGTTGTCGGTCGCCCGCTGCCTGGCATCTCCGTTCGCATCGTCGATCCCGCTGCCGCGGATGCGGGTGAGATCGTCGATGTGCCGGACGGGACTGGCGGGGAGATCGCGATCCGGGGCTCCAGTTTATTCAGCGGCTATTGGAATCGGCCGGAGGAGACGCGGCGGGTGATGCTCGCGGGCTACCTGCGCTCCGGCGACATCGGGGTGCGCGAACCTGATGGCCGGTTTCGCATCGTCGGTCGCAGTTCCGTGGACATCATCAAATCGCGCGGCTTCAAGATCGGCGCGGGCGAGATTGAAGACTGCCTGCAACGCCATCCGGGCGTTCAGGAGGTGGCTGTCGTTGGGTTGCCGGATGCGGACCAAGGTGAGCGCGTCGTCGCTGCGGTCACCCCGGCCGCGGATGCTGCGGTGACGGTGGAAGACCTGGTGGCGTTCGCGCGCCAGCACTTGGCCCATCACAAGGTGCCCTCGCAGGTGGTGTTCGTAGCGGAGATCCCGCGGACTGGTCCGGGCAAATTCAAGAAGAAGGAATTGATGCGACTCTTGACGACCGGGCCGGCGATGGTAAGAAATCAAGTTTGCCGAAGCTAAAGAGCGGCGCTTCGTAGCCTCAGTGTCGTGCTTTCGTGACAGTGCCGAGCGTGTGCTGTGGTGAAGAATTACTCGCGTCGGGCGTCTATGACGGCGACCGGGCGGCGTGAGAGGAATTGGTGAACTATGGAGACGGGGATCACCGCTATTAATGAACGCGTGAAGGAAGAAGCGGCTTGTCTGTACCGCCTGCGGGAAGAGATCGGGCGCGTGATTGTCGGCCAGCGCTATCTGGTGGACCGCCTGCTGGTCGGGTTATTGGCCAACGGGCACGTGTTGCTCGAAGGGGTGCCCGGGCTGGCGAAGACCCTGTCGGTCAAGACGCTGGCGCAGACCATTGATGCGAGCTTCCACCGCCTGCAATTCACGCCGGATCTGCTGCCGGCCGACCTGATCGGCACGTTGGTGTACAGCCCGCGCGACGGGATCTTCACCACCAAGAAAGGACCGATCTTCGCCAACATCATTCTCGCCGACGAAATCAACCGGGCGCCGGCGAAGGTGCAGAGCGCGCTGCTCGAAGCCATGCAGGAGCGCCAAGTCACCATAGGTGATGAAACCCACCCCCTTCCGGATCCCTTTCTGGTCCTGGCGACGCAAAACCCGATCGAACAAGAAGGCACCTACCCCTTGCCCGAAGCCCAGGTCGACCGCTTCATGCTGAAGTTGTCGATCACGTATCCATCGAGGGACGAGGAGCGGCAGATCCTCGATCGCATGGCCTCGACGCGTCCGCGCGACGGCGTCAACGCCGTCATTCACACCGACGACATCATGCGGCTGCGCAGCTTGGTCGACGAGATTTACTTGGATGACAAGATCAAGAGCTACATCATCGACCTCGTGTTCGCCACGCGCGAGCCGGCGGCCTACAAGCTGGACTTGCAGCGGCTCATCCAGTACGGCGCCTCGCCGCGCGCCACGCTGTACCTGACCGTGGCCGCCAAAGCGCACGCCCTGTTGCAAGGACGCGGCTACGTCACGCCGCAAGATGTCAAGTCCATCGGCCCCGACATTCTGCGCCACCGCGTCATCGTCACCTACGAGGCCGAGGCCGAGGACGTCGATGCCGATGCCGTCGTGAAGAGCGTCTTCGACGGGGTACCGGTGCCGTAAATGCAGTGGTCAGTGGGCAGTAGTCGGTAGCCAGTAGAACCAGTTCCCTGGCGATGTTGACTTCCGAGCAGATCAAGGCCGTTCGCAAGATCCAGATACGCACCAGTCATCTGGTCAGCGATCTGTTTGCGGGGCCGTACCAGAGCGTGTTCAAGGGGCGCGGGATGGAGTTCGCCGAGGTGCGCCATTACCTGCCCGGTGACGACGTCCGCACGATCGATTGGAATGTGACGGCGCGCACCGGCGTGCCACACGTGAAGCGCTTCGTCGAGGAGCGCGAGCTCACGGTCATGCTGCTGGTCGACGCCAGCGCGTCCACCCACTTCGGCACCGTGAAGCAGTTGAAGAGCGAAGTGGCGGCGGAACTCGCCGCGCTGTTCGCGTTCTCGGCGATCACCAACAACGACAAGGTCGGCCTGGTGATCTTCAGCAACCAGGTCGAGCTGGCCTTGCGTCCCAAGAAGGGCACGCGGCACGTTCTGCGCGTGATCCGCGAAGTGCTGTCGTTTTCCGCCCACGGCAAAGGGACGAACATTGCCGCGGCGCTGGAACATTTGGACCACGTCAGCAAACGCCGCTGCGTCACCTTCGTCATCTCGGATTTCCTCGACCCCGGAGCGCGGCTGGCGCTGAAGATCGCCAATCGCCGCCATGACGTGATTGCGGTGGTGCTCGACGACCCGCGCGACCTCTGCTTGCCCGATGTGGGCCTGATCGCGTTGCAGGATGCCGAGAGCGAAGAGGTGGTTCTGGTAGACACCGGCGACATGCGCGTGCGGCGCGCCTTCGAGCAGCAGGCAGCCGCTGCGCGCGCGGAGCGGGAACGCATGCTGCGCGGCGTCGACGTCGACGCCATCGCCGTGCGCACCGACCGTCCCTACACCGAAGCGCTGCTGCGCTTCTTCCGCATGCGCGAGAAGCGGCACTGAGCCATGATTGGCCGATCTCACACGCGATCCGACGCTCCGCCCGGGGCTCAAGCGCTGGGCTCAGGGAAAGAAAGCCGGCTGAAGCCGGCTGGCGCCATGGTCAGCCCGATTTATCGGGCTGACATGCGCGTGCAATGTGTTGTAGCCGCACCCTTCAGGGTGCGCGGGGGGCCGGGGGTTCACCCCCGTTCGATTCGGAGCGCGCGCATCATGCTTACCTGCCTGCGGGCAAAGCGCAGGCTGAAGCATGCGGCTACGCTGTTGCTCCTCCTGCTCGTCGCCGCCTCCGTCTTTGCCGCCGCCCCCACCCCCAATGCCCCCAATGCCCCCGTCACCGTCCATGCCGGCGCCGACCGCAAGCAGATCACCATCGGCGACCCGTTCCGATACACCGTCGAGGTGTCCACCGCGCCGGGCACCGAGGTCGTCATCCCGGTGCTGAGCGGGACGCTCGGTGAGTTCACAATTAGTGACTTCGGTGAGCTTCCGGTCCGCAAGGACAACGGCCGTGTGCTCACCGCACGCTGGTACACACTGACCAGCTTCGTCACCGGCGATCACCTCATCCCAGCGCCAAAGGTGCAGTACCGCACGCCCGGAGAGGGACTGCGCGATGCGGAGGGCAATGAGGTGCTGATCGGGGTCACCAGCCTGCTGGCGCAGGAGCCACAGGCGACCGACATCCGCGACATCAAGCCGCCGGAGGAGGTGCCGTTCGACTGGCGCCCGTACGGTCTGGCCGCTGCGGTGGTCGCTGCCGTGGGCGCACTCGGGTGGGGCTTCTTCTACTTTCTCAACCGGCCGCGGCACCAGTACGTGGTCCCGCCACGCCCACCGCACGAAGTGGCCGCGGCGGCCTTGAACAGGCTGCGCGCGCGGCATCTCATCGACGCAGGCAAGTTCGAAGAGTTCTTCGTGCAGCTGTCGACGATCGTGCGCCGCTATCTCGAGGACGGCTTCCATGTCCGGGCGCCGGAGATGACGACTGAGGAGTTCCTCGCCGCCGCGGCCAGTGACGGCCGTTTGATCGCCGCGCATCGGCGGCTGCTCGCGGAGTTCTTGTCGCAGGCGGACCTGGTGAAGTTCGCCCGCCATTTCCCGACACTCAAGGACAGCGAAGCGGCGTTCGAGGCGGCACGCCGATTCGTCGAGGAGACGCAACCGCGTGCGGCGTCGGGAACGCCGGCGGAGGTCCAGCATGCGGCTGCATGATCCGTGGGCTTTGGCGCTGCTGCTCCTGTTGCCCGTGCTCTTCCGGGTCGGGCAGCGCGGGCGCCGTGATGCGACCTTGCGCTATCCCACCGTCGCCGTCATTCGCGCCATACCGTACGCCGGCGTGCGGCGGTGGCGCTGGTTGCTGCAGGCACTGCGGGGGCTGGCATTGTTGCTGTTGATCGTCGCCTTGGCCCGCCCGCAGCGCGGCAGGGCCGAAAGCCAACTCTCGACCGAGGGCATCGACATCATGCTGGCCGTCGACATTTCGGGCAGCATGCTGTCCGAGGACTTCACCCTCGGAAATCAGCGCGCCAGTCGCTTGGACGTGGTGAAGTCGGTGGTGAAGGATTTTGTCGCTGCCCGCCCGGCCGATCGCCTTGGACTGGTCCTGTTCAGCGCGCGGCCGTACACGCAATGCCCGCTGACCCTGGATCACGGCTGGCTGCTCCAGAACCTGGCGCGCGCCAAGATCGGGATGATCGAAGACGGAACGGCGATCGGCTCCGCGCTGGCGACGGCAGCGGCCCATCTCGAGCGCTCAAATGCGAAGAGCAAGATCATCATTCTGCTGACGGACGGGCAAAACAATGCCGGCAAAATCTCTCCCGCCACCGCCGCCGATGCACTCGAAGCGACCGGCATCAAAGTCTATACGATCGGTGCGGGCACCCGCGGCCTGGCGCCGTTTCCGGCACGCGACCTCTTCGGCAACAAGGTGTACCAGCCTATGAAGGTCGATATCGACGAGGACACGCTCAAGCTGCTCGCGCAGAAAACCGGCGGCCAATACTTTCGGGCAACGGATACGCCGAGCCTGCAGAAGATCTATGCAGAGATCGACCGTATGGAGCGCACCCCGTTCAGCACGCCGCGTTACCTGGATTACGACGAGCTGTACGCGTGGCTGGCAATTCCCGCCATGCTGCTGCTCTGCGTCGAGGTCGGGCTGACGCACACGGTACTGAGGAAGTTGCCGTGATGGAATGGCGCGTTCCGTCGTACCTCTGGTTGCTGGCGGGGCTCCCCCTCGCCGCGGGCTTCTTCGTCTGGGCCTTGCGGCAGCGGCGCGCGGCCCTGGAGCGTTTCGCCGAGGCGCGCCTGCTCGCCGCGCTGGCTCCGGACCTCGATGAGCGCCGCCAGCGCTGGCGGGCCGCCATGCTGGTGGGGGCGCTCGCATTGCTGGCGACGGCACTTGCAGGACCCAAATGGGGCTTCCATTGGGAACAGGTCCACCGCCAAGGCGTCGATATCGTCGTCGCGCTCGACACCTCGCGCAGCATGTTGGCCGAAGATGTGAAACCACACCGGATCGGGCGCGCCAAGCTCGCCGTCGAAGACCTGCTCAAGCAGCTGCACGGCGACCGGGTTGGTCTGGTCGCCTTCGCCGGCACGGCGTTCGTCCAGTGCCCGCTCACATTGGACTACGAGGCGTTTGCGGAGAGTTTGCACGCGGTGAACGTCGGCATCATCCCCAAGGGTGGTACGGCAATCGCCGAGGCCATCACCACGGGGATCGAGGCGCTCGAAGGCCATCAGGCCAAACATGAAGCGTTGATCCTCATCACAGATGGTGAGGATCATGAGGGGCATATCGACGACGCCGCCAAGACGGCGGCCGAGCAGGGAGTCAAGATCTACACCGTCGGCATCGGTACCCCCGACGGCGATCTGATCCCGATTACCGTCGACGGCCAGCAGACGTTCCTCAAGGACCGCCACGGCCAAGTGATCAAATCGCGACTCGATGATGAAGCGTTGAAGAAAATCGCCACCACGACCGGTGGCGTCTACGTGCATGGCAGCGGCCCGAATCTCGGCTTGGACACGGTGTACACCGACTACATCAGCAAGCTGGAGAAGCGCGAGCTGCAGAGCACGCTGGAGCGCCGCTTCGAGGAACGCTTTCAAGTGCCGCTGCTCGTCGCCTTGGCCCTGCTCGCCCTCGAGCCGCTGATGGGCGAACGCCGCCGCGCCCGCGCCGGTGCGCGGCGCGGTTGGCTGACCGGATGGAGGCGCCCGGCATGAACCGGTTCCGCACCCTACCGGAGCACATCCGGAGTATGGGTACCCTCTCCTTCGAAAGGAGGGGGCTGAAGCAAATGTGCACCTTGCTCCTCCTCCTCGCGCCCCTCTGCCTCGCGTGGATGAATCCCACACGGGACCGCATCGCCGAGGGCAACCGGCTGTTCAAAAACGGCAAGTTCGATGAGGCGATCAGCAAGTACGGCGAGGTCCTCGTCGATCATCCGGATTCGCCGCTCCTCAACTTCAACATGGGTGACGCACACTACAAAGCCGGGAAGTACGCCGAAGCGGCCGCCTCGTTCGCGCGCGTCCGGGTGGTGACGATGATCCGCAGCGCGCCGCCAAAACGGCCTACAATATCGGCAACGCACAATACCGGCTCGCCGCCGCCGCCGAGTCCAGCAAGCCCCAAGACGCCCTGACGGCGTACGCCGGTGCGCTGGTGGCGTACCGCCGCGCCCTCGGCGCCGACCCCACAGACCAGGACGCCAAGTTCAACTACGAGTTCGTCAGCAAGAAGATCGAGGATCTGAAGAAGAAGCTTGAGGAACAGAAGCAGCAGGAACAGCACCAACAGAGCGATCAGCAACAGAAGGACGAGCAGCAAAAGGATCAGCAGCAGGACCAGAAAGACCAACAGCAAGCGCAGCAGGACAAGCCGCAAGACCAACAGGGTGCCGACCAGAAGCAAGAGCAGCAACAAGCCGCACAGCGGCAAGCCGCCGAGCAGAAGGAAGCCGAGAAGCAGGACGCACAACAGCAGCAAGCCGCGGCCGCACAGGCGGCAGAGGCCGGTGGCGAGAAGAAAGACGAGATGTCCCAGGAAGAGGCCGCGGCGCTCCTCGATTCCGCCAAGAACGAGGAGTTACAGCCCGAGGAGTTCGCCCGCCAGATGCAAGGCGCCGCCGTCGCCGAGCCGGCACAGGACTGGTGATGTCATTACAAGGGTCCGAGGGTTCGAGGGTTCGGGGGTTCGAGGGGACCGGCGCGATGCCGCCGGCGCCCCGCTGCCGTCGCTGGGGGTACTCACTATGTGTGATACTCGGGCTGGTTGCGGCCGGGCTTTTTGCCCCGGCGCCGGCGCGCGGCGACGTCAGTGTGCGCGCCGGCGTCAACCCGCAGCACGTGCAGGTGGGCGAGCCGATCACCTTGACCATCGAGATCAGCGGGGCGCAAAACATCTCCGCGCCGGCGCTCGGGAACCTCGACGGCTTCGAGCCGCAGTACGTCGGCCCGTCAACGCAGATCTCCATCGTGAACGGCCAGATGAGCGCCTCGGTGCAGCATCGCTACTCGTTGGTGCCACTGCGCGAAGGGCACTTCACGCTCGGCCCGTTTACGCTCGAGTACCAAGGCAAACAGTATCAAACGGCGGCCCTGGGCGTCGACGTCGTCGCGGCCAGCCAACCCGGTGTCCAAGGCCGCGCGCCGGCTGCACAGGGCGGTGGACGCGCCGAGCCACCGCCCCCCGGCGCACCGAGCCCGCGCGCACTCCGACTGGCACTCTCCGTACCGCAACAAGAGGTGTACCTGCATCAACGCCTGCCGATGGACGTGACACTGTACGTCGGCCCGATTCGCGTCGCCGACGTGCAATATCCGACGGTTGCCGCCGATGGACTGTCGATGGACAAGTTCCCCGAACCCAGCCAGCACCAGCAAGTGATCGACGGCGAGACGTTCCAGGTGTTGCACTTCCAGACCACGGTCACCCCGCTGCGCGCCGGCCAGTTGACGCTCGGACCGGCCACGTTGCGCCTCAACGTGCTGAACCGCCGTCGCGGCGGGATGTTCGGCGACCCGTTCTTCCAACAGTTCTTTCAAGATGACCCGTTCTCCACCGAACGGCGACCGCTGGACGTGCGCTCTGATCCGATTGCGCTGAACGTTTTGGCACTTCCGGAAGAAGGCAAACCGCCGGCCTTCTCCGGCGCCGTCGGGGCGTTCACGCTGCAAGTCACCGCGGCACCGACCGAGTTGGATGCCGGCGACCCGATCACCGTGCGGATGACGGTGAGCGGCACGGGCAGTCTCGCTGAGTCGGAACCGCCGGCAATCAGCAGCACGGAAGGTTTTCGAACCTACGAGGTGAAGCCGGCGAAATCCGACACGGCGGGCACCGGCGCACTCGGCGTCACCAAGGCCTTCGAGCAAGTGCTGATTCCGAACGACGCAACCGTGCGGGCGCTTCCTCCGGCGCGCTTCAGCTACTTCGATCCGCACGCTCGCCAATATCGAACACTGGAGAGTCAGCCGATTGCGCTGGTTGTCCGGCCCCCGCCGCAGGCAGCGCGCGCCGAGATCGTCGCCGGCAAACTCGGCGCACCGAGTGCCATGGAGGAGAAGCTCGGGCGTGATATCGTGTACCTCAAGGACGACCCTGGCCTGCTGCGCCCACGCGCCGCGAGTTGGCACGACGGCTGGTTTTTGCTCTGGCAACCCATACCGCTTGCTGTGCTCGTGGCGGCTGTGTGGTATGACCGCCGGCGGCAGCGTTTAAGCGGCGATCTCCGTTACGCGCGCTTCAGTCGTGCCGGCAAGGCGGCGCGCCGCGGGTTGGCCGCCGCCGCACAAGCGCTCGGGAACGGCAACCGGGCCGGCTTCTACGACCTCGTGTCCCGCACCATGCAAGAATATCTCGGCGCCAAGCTCGACCTGCCGCCGGGCGGCATCGACGCGCAGGCGGTGAGTCGATGCGGTGTATCGGAGGAGGGCTTACGGTCCATCCGCGATTTCTTCACAACTTGTGAACACATTCGTTTCGCTCCGAGCGCCGGTGAGGGCGACATGCAGGGCACCTTGTCGTTAGCGCAAGAGATCGTCCGCCAGCTCGAGCGCCAGCGCCGCCTGAGTCCGGGACCCTTCGAACAGGCGTCCCTTCCGCCCTCGGGCGAGCCCAGGTGAAGGGATCAGATGATTCCTGCTCTCCTCGTGGTTTGCCTGCTCTGTTCCGCTGCTGCGCAGGCGGCTGATTCCGCCCCCGTGAGCCCGCAGACGACCTTCTTCCACGCCAACGCGCTCTACAAGGACGGCCAGTACGCAGCTGCGGCGCGTGATTACGAGCAGGAGCTGCAGGCAGGGTTCGAAAGCGGCAACATCTATTTCAACCTGGGCAACACGTACTTCAAGCTAGGCGAAAAAGGAAAGGCGATCCTAAGCTACGAGCGGGCGCGCCGCCTCATCCCGAATGATCCGGACCTGCGTGCGAATCTCGAGTATGCGCAATCGCTGACCGGCGCCGACGGATGCCCACCCGCGTTCTGGACGCGACTTGTTTTCCCACTGGCGCACCGCCTGGCGAGCCGAGATCTCGTGTGGACCGCCAGTGCTCTCTACACGTTGTTTCTTCTGTCGATCGCCGCCTATCGGCTCTGGCTACGCCGCCCGCGTTGGCTGGTCTATACCGTCGCTGCGCTCGGCGTGCTCGGGCTCATTGTGACGACGTCGTTTGCGCAACAGCTGTACACCGAACAGTGGCAGCGGCCGGCGGTGATCACCGCCAGCGGCGACACGGCGGCCCGCTTCGAGCCGGCGGAAAACGGCACAGTGTACTTCACCCTGAAAGAAGGCTCCCTGGTGCGCATGTTCGAAGCGCGCGCGGGGTGGGTGCAAGTGGCCCGCTGCGACGGGCGCCGCGGCTGGGTGGAGCAACAGGCCGTCAAGGAGCTGTAGCGCGCTCGGGCGCTGCAGTCACTACATGTGAGTGATGTATCGCTGGCCGCCTGATGGAAGCCCCGTCATCATGAGCCATGCATGCCATCATGGCACGGCAACTCGACGCCTCCAGAGAGCTTCTACGCTCACGTCGGAGTCACAAGTTGTTCGTGTGCCGCGGCGCGACGGCGTCCGGGACTGAGCTGTGCGGCGAGCGCGGTCACCAGCTCACAGAGAGAGGCAGTGAACACCACCAGCAGCAGCAGCGGCACGAGGCGCGCCGCTGGCGAATAGCCTCCATCGACGAGGCGCAGCGCGAACACCGTCGTGGCCGCCGCCGGGACCAGTGCCCGCGGCGCCTGCGCCGCCAGACGCAAGCGCTCTCCCCACCTCGCTTCGGAGCCCGCCGTCGCCAGCGCCAACGCTCCCGGACGGAGGATCAGCACCAGAATCGCGAGCAACAGCAGTCCGCCCATCCCAACCAAGCTGGCGTCGCTCGGCCGCAGCCGCGCCGCCAGCAGCACGAGCAGCGCGGACTCCAGCAGTGATGCGGTCTGTGCTCCCATGCCGCGGATCGGTGTGACACGGATGATCCGCTGATTCGCCAACATGATCGCGAACGCCATCACGGCGATGAATCCGGCGTCGGCCTGCACGGCGTCACCCAGCGTGAAGACGCCGAGTATCAAGACGGGGATGGTCGCCGTATCCAGCGATTCGGGAAGCGCGCCATGGGTGCGGAGCACGAGAAATACCCCGGCGCCGAGCGCGCCACACACGACACCCATTCCGATCGTGGTTGCCAAGATATTCACAGCACCCGCGCCGCGCGCCAACCCAAAGAAGACCGCCTGAAAGAGGACCACGGCCAGCGCGGCACCCAGCAGGTCGAGAACCGCTCCCTCCAGCCGCTGCAGCGGAGCGAGGTCCCGCTGCGGGTGAACCGAGCGCAGGAGGGGAACCAGGACCGTCGGAAACGCCACGGCCATCAGGCCGCCGGCGAGGGCCGCCAAGGGCCCATCGAGACGCAACAGAAAATACGCGCAGCACGCGCTCACCAGCCACGTGAGCAGCACGTCAACACCCGCCACGGCGCGCATCACGCCGCCGAGCACCCGAACCTGCCGCAGCTCACAGCGCAACCCGCGGTCGAACAAAAGCACAATAAATACCAGTGATATTACTGGAAGTGATAAGTTGCCGAGCAGCGCATCCGGATCGAGGAGGTTCGCGACTGGCCCGGCGAGGAGGCCGAAGAGCAGCGCCAGCAACGCCGGTGGCACACTGAAACGCCACGCCGCCCACTGCGTTGCCCCCGCCAGCATCACAATAGCCGCCAGCCGGAGGACGACAGCCGCGTTGAAGAACAAGGTGGCGCGGCGGTGCTGCAGTACCGGAAGCGCCCCCGGCGGCTCGCGCAGCGGCCGGTACGGCTTGAAGGTCTTTTTCTCCGGCGGCCCGAGGTCGTGTGGGCGGGGGTTCTGCGCGTTGTACGCATACTGGAGAGTGGCGGCAGCGGCGCCCGAGCCCGTCGATCGCTCGATCGCCTCGCCGGCGGTACCGCGCGCGGCCTGCGGGATCAGTGTCCAGATTACAAATGCCACGGCGAACGCGGCGCACCTCTGAACGACAGGCGTGCGGCGCGCCGCACGCATATGGCTGATCGCAGATGGCTGATGGCCGGAGCCACCAGCCATACTTGAGACGACCGAGACTTGACTGGTCACGGCCCAAACACCGTGCGCGCCCCCTGCTCGAAATCCATATGGACGCCGTAGCCCGCGTCCTCGATTTCCGTCGTCCGCGTGTTGAACCCGGTCTGCGACCACGGGTCATCGTAGCGTGCAAAGCCGGTGATCGGAATCTCACTCCCGCCGACCACGAACGGGGCCTCCCACCCGAACGTCACGTGTCCTTGACTCGGCGAGTCATATACGACGTCGAAGCCGTTGGTAACCCCAGGCTGCGCCTGGCCCAACGGGGTCACCTGTACATTGCTGGCCACAATGGCGGCACGAAAGGCCGCGAACGATCCCCAGCGCTGCGCGTTGCCGCACTCGACAATCCACACATTGTCCGCACCGCCATCAGCATGCAGGTCGAACGGCTTGACCATCCCATTGGTGGCGATCACCGTCGGATCGTAGACGATCCATTGCGTCGACCGGAAGGAGTACAGCGCCACATAGCCGTCGCGCAAACTCCCGAACGTCCACGCCCCCTCCTGCACGACTTCATCGAAGTGGTCCTGCGGAAAGTAGGCGTGCGTGTACGGCTCGTAATGAAAGAAGTCGAACGGCGGCGCAATCTGCTGCTTGTACTGCGGCGCATAGATGTGAATCGCGACGTTCTCGTGTTGCGCCGAACGCGGCATGGAAGCTTCGCCGGTCCAGTAGCCGCCGGATTCCGGATCGTCAGTCCAGTCCGTCGTCTGGACGGGTGGCCTGAATGGGTGCGTCGTGAAGACGAGCGCGTTCGCGTCAAGCGTCGCCTGCCACGAATGGTACTGCGAACCGAACGATCCCTTGCGGTAGTCCTGCGCGCTCGAAAGCATGTAGTCCGCAGTCCGGTAAGTGTACGTGTTCACCTCTCTGAGCAGCTCGGAACAGAAAAAGTGCGCCGAGCTGGCAGCGATCTGCTGCGCGACCGCCAGGTCGCCGGCGAACGCTTGCAGCTCGGCGTAGGGTGCAAAATTACTGGTGTTCCACAGATTGTAGGTGTTCATCGCCTGCACCGTCAGCGGGATCAATTGCCAGACCGTGATCGCGCCCATGCCCCACCACACTGGCAGGTCGTTCGGATCAGTAAACGAAAACTCGTACGGCGCGACCGGCGCCGCCTGGTACGGCGCAAACTCGTCGAGGTTGATGCTCATGCGTTCGCGGTCCACGAACGGCACCTGGGTCCGCGCCGCCACGAGAATCACCTCGGGCATGCGGTAGCGCTTGGCGCGTGCGAATAGCGCTGCGCCGGGGTCTTCGCCTTGGTACGGGTAGTCGGTGGTGTTGAAGAGTAGCTTGACGATACCCCAGGTGTCCTCGTCCAGTGAGGAATTCATGTTCTTCTTGTATGAGCGCCCGTGCGTCACACCAAACGCCCCGCGGAAGGTGTGCATCGCCATGTCGTAGAGCAGGAGATCGAGTACCATTGCGGCGCGGGTGCTGATCTCCTCGTCCGCGGCGTACTCGACGAGGGTCAGCAACGGGTCGACGTCCTTCTGGTAATACACGTCTGAATGCCACTCCGCGAACCCGAAGCGTGCGCGTAGGTCCATCCAGCGCAACAGCAGCTGCCGGGCGTGCTCGAGGTGCTCACGCCCGGTTGTGCCGTCGCTCGAGAAAACGCGGTCCGGATACAGCTGGCCCGCGAGGTACTCGATTGTGTTGTAGATTACCTGATGATTCTCAGTCCAGTAGTACGAGTTGTCGAGCATGCCGGCCGGTGTTGGCTCCGTGTACCAGAACTTGAACGCGATGAAGGCATCTTCGAGCTTCTGCACGAGCGCGGCCGGCAGCGCAGGGTCATCCCGGTAGCCAAGGAGAATGTTGAGCAGGTACAGCCCGTCGAAGTCGCGGGTGTCTTCCAAGGCCGCCATCTTCGAAAAGGAGCCGTCCCAGGCGTCCGCCGGCACCGAGAACGGGACGGTGTACCCGGGCTCCACACGGCTGCGTTCAATGTGCGAAAGCACGTTCAGGACGCTCGACGGCTGCTGCACTTGGGTCGCGTACCGCAGATAATCGAGCTGGCGATCGCGGAGATAGGTCTCGTCGATGAATCCATTCGTCGACGAGGCTGGCGGCTGCTGCAGCGGGCTGAACGAATCTGATCCGCCGCAGCCGGCGAGCGTGACCACCGTGGCGAGCAGGAGGCCCCAAGTGTGGCGGGCGAGGGACATGGTTAGCTCCTAATCTCCGCCAGGATAGCACGTACGAAGGCAACGTCCGCAGCGAGCTTCTCTTCGACCGGTCGCGGGTCCGCCGCGAGAAACTCGAACGTGAGGGGACCGTCGTAGCCGGCGTTCAGCGCGGCTGTGAGAATGGCCCGGTAATCCAGCACCCCACCCGCCAGCGAGCCGCCGGGAAACAGCGGTCCGTCCGCAGTTGGATTGGGCTGGTAGTTCTTGAGATGGAAATACCGGGCGTACTTGACGAGTTGCGCGGCATCCGCCGCTTGCTTGTCCACTTCCGACGGCGGCAGGAAGTCGAGCACTTGGTAATTCAGTGCCACGTTCGGCCTGTTGATGCGCTCGAACAACTGCGCGATCCGTTCAGGGGTATCGGCGAAAGACCCCAGGTGCCGCTCCACTACCACCGTGATCCCATGCGGCGCGGCACTGTCACACGCGGCCTGCATCAGCTCGACAACCGGCGCGACGTCATAATTGCCTTCTTCAACCGGCTCCGCCCAGACACGCAGCAATGGCGTTTCAAGCGCCGCGGCGATGGCCGCCTCGCGCTCGGCATGGGCGTGCGTGACCTGTCCAAACCGCCCCAGATACGAGCCGTACGCCGTGACCTCGATCCCGGTTGCCCGAACGGCGCGCCCGATCGCAGGCGCGGCATCCACGCCCGCTTCGGGGTCGAGATGCGGCGCCTGCGCACTGACTTCCAACCCATCGAGTCCAACCGCTGCGGCGACAGCGGCCGCCTCGCCGATCGGGCGATCCAACGCCGAGATGGAACAGAATGCGAGCTTCATACTGCTCGCCACATCTAAGGTTTGGGGACGAAAGTCAACCGGGAATGTCACAGCCGCACCGTTGTCCCGTTGCGTTCCCGTTGGGCGGGCGCGGCACGGCCGGTGGCGTCGGTCCCGACGGGCAGGGTCACGACGTGAACAGGCGCTGCCCGTCTCACTTCACCGCTTTACTCGAGAACCCGCGATCGTTGTACAGTAACAACATGCGTTTGCCGCTGACCACGGTTTCCACCACCACGTCGCGCTGCCAGAGGCGGTGGATGTACGACAGGGTCTTCTCGGCATACTCGAGCTGCAGGTCACGGCCGTCGTGTGAGTGCACCAGGTAGAGCGTCCGGTTGTGGCCGAAATCGGCATCCTCCACCTTGATGACCGGGACGCCGCTCATGCCGACGTTTCTCAGCAGCGTTTCCTTGACCTCGCGCCAGCCGTCTTTGTCGGCGACGTTGCTGACGACCAGGTCTTCCCCCTTGGCCTGGTATTCGAAGAGGTTCAATTCGCGGATCAGATTCTCGGTGAGGTGGCGGCGGAGAAACGAGGCGTCACGATCGGTCTCGCGGACTTCGAACAGTTTCTGCGTGCCGGTTGGGTGGTGCGCGCCCAGCTCTTCGCGTTCCTCGGGCAGCGGCTCATCGTAGCGCCGCCGAATGTCCTCCCAGATTTTCAGTCCCAGGTGATACGGGTTGAGCCCGTTGGGAAACGGCCGCACCACTTGATTGTGGCACACGATGAACTCGAGTTGCAGGTCCTGGGGCAGGTCGAGGCTGTCGAGGATGCGTTTGTGCCAGTAACTCGCCCAGCCCTCATTCATGATCTTGGTTTCGATCTGCGGGATGAAGTACTGCGCTTCCTCGTGCACAATCGTCAGGAGGTCCTGCTCCCACGAGGCGAGATATGGGTTGTGGTCGCGAATGAAGAGCAGCAGATCCTCGTCCGGGGCCAAGGGCACCTTGCGCAAGTCCGGCTCGGTGTACGGGCGGCGGCGATGGATGCTTTGAAACGGATCGGGCGGCGGCTGCGCCTGATCGAGCAAGCGTTGGCGTTCCTCCTCCGGTGTCCGCTTGCGCACGGCGAGGTTGCGCCGGCACTGCAGCGAGATCGCATGCGCCGCATCGAGGATGTTCTCGACCTTGTCGACGCCGATGCTCGGGTCCTCGCTATAGGCCCGCACGCGGTTGCCGTGTGCTTTAAAGGTACTGATAGTGAACTCCGCCCGCGTGCTCTTGAAGGTGAAGTTGTTCTTGAAGAAGTCGTTGTGCCCGTACACGTGGGCGATGGTGAGGATCTGCAAGAGCAGCGAGTTGTCGCGCATGAGGTAAGCGAGGGCGGGGCTGGAGTTGATGACCATCTCGTAGGGCAGCCCCGACACACCGTAGTCGTACAGCGTCTTCAGCTTCTCGTACGCTTTGCCGTACGACCAATGCGGGTAGTGCGACGGCATGCCCGAATACGCCATGTACCCGAGCATCTGTTCGTGGTTGCAGATCTCGAACTCCTGCGGGTAGCAGTCGAGGCCAAACTGCTGCACCTTCTCGCGAATCCGGGCGTCCCACTCCTCCAGCAGCTTGATGTCGTACGCGGCAGCCATGAGCGTGCTACTGTTCCTTACCGCGATCCTTGGCCAGAAACGCCTTGAAGCTCGGCCAGATGTCTTCCTTGCGCTCGATCAACACCGTCTGGAAGTTGTCCGCCTCCAAGCGACGGAAAATGTTGAGCATCGAGCTGTCGTAATAGCGCGACCCCAGTGGCTTGATCTCGCCGTAGCCGAAGAGGTTGCACACGTCCGCCAGCTCCCTGGCGCAGCGCAGGGCAGGGGTGTTGTCGGAGTCGAAGTTGTCGCCATCCGAGCAGTGAAAGGCGTAGATGTTCCACAACGACGGGTGATAGCGCTCGGCGACGATGTCGAGCGCCTTTTGGTATCCGGATGAGATGAACGTCCCGCCCGACTCACCTTTCCGGAAGAACTCGTCTTCGGTCACCTCTCGCGCTTCGGTATGATGGGCGATGAAGACGATTTCCACGCTGCGGTATTTGGTCACGATGAACTGGTAGAGGAGGAAGAAGAAGCTGCGCGCCAGGTACTTCTTCATGGTGTCCATGGAGCCGGAGGTGTCCATGATGCACAGGACCACGGCGTTCGACTCTTTCTTGGTGTCGGTCACCATGTGGCGGTAGGTGAGATCGTCGTCGTGGAACGGGAAGCGCCGTTCGCCCTCGGCGGTGAGGTGTTCGCTGGGTTGGTGGGTGGCGAGCCGGCGGCGGACTTTGGCCTTCACGGTGCGGCGTTTATCGAGCCGCACGCGCACCCCGACCCGACGATATCCCTTGCGGCGACTCAGGCGTTGGGCGGCGATCTCGCGCAGCTTCTTGCGCTCGAGGTCCGGCAGCTCCAGGTCCTCGAACATGATCTCGACGAGTTCCTCGAGCGTGACGTCGGTCTCGTAGTAATCGACGCCCGGTTGGTCCCCCGCTTTCTCGTCGGCGCCCTGGCCCCGGCCATGGGCCTTCCCGATGACTTGTCCGGGCTGCGCATCGCCCTCGCCTTGCGCCACACCGGGCGTGTTGTCGCCGTAGATGAAGCGGTATTCCTTGATGCCGCGGATGGGCACCTTGATGATGCGTTCGCGATCCTTCCCGATGATCGATTCCTCAGCGATGATGTCGGCGATGTTCTCCCGGATCGATTGCCGGACCTTCTGGCGGTGGCGCAGCCGATCGCCGGACGACCGGTCACTGCGCTCGGCGTCGGAATGGCGGAAAGGGCGGAAGATGGTTTCGGAGGACATGTGATCGTGAAGCCCTAGAGGTCGAGCGTGAAACGTGAATGGTGAAACGTGAACCCGTTGTGAGATTCACGAACCACGAATCACATTTCACGTCTTTCAATCCTTCCACAGGTTGTTGGCGGCGTACTTCAGCACGACATCGACGCAGTTCTCGCAATAGCCGTTCTCCAACAGGTTCTGGACCATGGCGTGGTACTTGTCGGTCTGTTCCTCGTCACGGGTGCGGGCTTTGGTGATGATGCGGCTGATGTCGCGCACCGAGGTCATGAGCTTTTTCTCGATCGCTTCCTTGAGCGGTTCGTAGCTGCGGTAGCTCACCTTCTCGCCGCGCCGGCTGGCGGCCCACAAATAGGCGATGACTTCCTGGCGGAAGCCTTCCGCTGCCGACCCGATGATGGCGATTTGCTCCTCGATGGATTTCAAGAAGCCTTCATCCGGTTGGAGCTCTTCCCGCGTGTTGCGGTCCTTCACCTTCGTCTTGTTCACGTAGGCTTCGGCATGGTCGAGGTAGTTCTGGAAAAGTGATTCGGCTTGCTCCTGGTAGGAGTAGACGAACGCCTTGGTGATCTCCTTCTCCAGCGCGTCGAGGTACTCCTTGTGCAGGATATCCTGCAGAAAATCGAGGTACTGCTTGCGCGCGTCGTCCGGCAGGTCGGCTTCCTTGGTCATGTTGATCAGCGCTTCACGCACCGTGATCGGGTTGATGCAGTTGCCGGCGACGTTGTCGGAGAGTGCGTTGTCCAGCGCCTTCATGATGAATCGGGTCGAGATGCCGGTCATGCCCTCACGTTTGGCATCGTCGCGCAACTCGCGCACGTCGATCTTCTTGGTCTTGCCCTTCTCGACGACCTCCTCGCCGTTGTACAGTTTCAGCTTGGTCATCAGATCGCATTTCGTGGTCGGCTCGAGCCGCGACAAGCATGGCGAACATCGAGGCGATCTCCAACGTGTGGGGCGCGACGTGCGCCCGGAAGTCCGAGTTGCGGATGATCTTCTGATAGATTTTCACCTCTTCCGACAGGCGCAGGTTGTAGGGGACTTTGACGACCACGATGCGGTCGAGGATCGCCTCGTTGGTGTGGTCGGCCTTGAACTTCTGCCACTCGGCCTCGTTCGAGTGTGCGACGATCACCGTATCGACGTAGACCATGCCATGGCGGCCGGGTGCGGGGATGCACTTTTTCCTGCGTGGCGGTAATCATCGCATGCAGGTATTCGGTTTCGTTCTTGAAGACTTCGATAAACTCCACCATGCCGCGGTTGCCGACGTTGAGTGCGCCGTTCAGGTCGAGGACGCGCGGGTCGCCTTCCGAGTACAGGTCGAGCTTGGAGATGTCCTCGCTGCCGATGAGCACGGAGGTATCCTGGTTGTTGGGATCCACCGGCGGCACGACACCGATGCCGACGCGGTTGCGCTTGGAGAACGGGCGCGTGACGACGGGCACCTCTTCGTACCGTTCGCCGAATTCTTCCTTCAGCCGGAAGCGGCAGACGGGGCACAGATCTCCCTCGATGTGCACGCCGAGCATTTTCTCGAACTCCCGGCGCAGATGGCGCGGGAGCAGGTGCAAGGGTTCTTCGACTCATCGGGCATCCCTCGATGGTGTAGACGGGCTCGCTCTCCTCGAGGCCGTGCTGCAGTTTCTCGACCAAGGAGCTTTTCCCCGAGCCCACCGGGCCCATCAGATAGAGCACCTGGCGGCTCTCCTCGCCTTTCAGCGATGCCGAATGAAAGTAGCGGGCGATGTGCGCGATGATCTTTTCGATGCCGAAGAACTCGTCGGCGAAAAAGTCGTAGGTCTTGACCGCCTCGTCTTTGAAGAGCCGTTTGATCCGTCCGTCACCCGATTCGTTGATGTCGCGGACGCCGCCGCGCAAGATGACGTCGTGAATGCGTGCATGTGCCAGTTTGGGCAGGGTCGGGTCGTCTTTGACGCGTTCGAGGTATTCCAGGAAGGTGCCGCGCCAGCCGCGTGTGCCCCGGCTTGCCCGGTCAACCTGGATGAGTCTTTCGAAGGTGGCTTTATCTTGTTCCATGATGCTCCTTTGGCGGTAACACGACCGCCGCCCCGCCGCCTGTGCTGCGTTCCATTAGGTCATTCGATCTGCGTTGGTCTCCTCTCTGCCAATTATATCGGGGCGCGAAACGCCCTCCAAGATCGCCCGTGTGGCGATGCGTTGCGAAATCGAGAGGTCAGATATCGGCAGACACGAAAAACGAAACCGGCGCAGCGACGAGGCGGGAATCTTCACTGCGCTCCCTTCCTACCAAACAACATCACTTTACCCAAAAAGCTAACACCCGCATTCCAGCGCGTCAAGAAATTCTTGGACACACCCGGCGCTAGGCGCGCGACCGCCGCACGGCGGGGAGGTAGTGGGATGACTTATGCTGGCGCGCGGGGTAGGTTGAATGTGTCATGCGTGTGATGCTGGCGCAGAACCGATGTCTCTGCCATTCCTGAGGCTTGCGCATCATGGGAAAGCGATTGCAGTTCTCGCTCTGGTACTTCGTTGCGGCGCTTGCCGCGGTGTTCATCCTGCACACCTATCTCATACAAGAGCAGGTTGGGGAGATCACGTACGCGCAGTTCAAGCAGCTCGTCGACGCGGGCAAGGTCACCGACGTGACGATCGGTCCGGATTACATCACGGGCAAGCTGACGACCAAGGACGTCGCGGGAGTTCTGACTGCGGAGCAGATCAAGCAGTTCACGGAATCCGCCGCGACGACGTACTATTTTCGTACGGTGCGGGTTGAAGATCCGAAGCTGATCGACGCGTTGGAAGCGCACACGATATCGTTCTCCGGCCGGGTCGCGAGCACCTGGGTCACCAACCTGGCCTCGTGGGGGCTGTCGCTGGCGTTTTTCCTCGTGCTCTGGGGCTTTCTGTTCCGCCGTATGGGCGCGGGTCCCGGCGGCGGTCTCATGGCGATCGGGCGCAGCAAGGCAAAGGTCTATGTGGAGAGCGAGACGCGCGTCACCTTCGCGGATGTCGCCGGCGTGGAAGAGGCGAAGGAGGAGTTGCGCGAGGTGGTCGAGTTCCTGCGCACGCCGGAGCGCTTTCGGCGGCTCGGCGGCAAGATTCCGAAAGGAGTGTTGCTGGTCGGCGCGCCGGGCACCGGCAAGACGCTGTTGGCGCGCGCGGTCGCGGGCGAAGCGAAAGTCCCGTTCTTCAGTATGAGCGGCTCGGAGTTCGTCGAGATGTTCGTCGGCGTCGGGGCGGCACGGGTGCGGGATTTGTTCGAGCAAGCGAAGCAGAAGGCGCCGTGCATCGTGTTCATCGACGAGCTCGATGCGTTGGGCAAATCGCGGAGCATCAATCCGTTGGGGACGCATGATGAGCGCGAGCAGACGTTGAACCAGTTGCTGGTCGAGATGGACGGCTTCGACCCGAACGTCGGGGTGATCATCATGGCGGCGACCAACCGCCCGGAGATCCTCGATCCAGCGCTGCTGCGCGCCGGACGCTTCGATCGGCACATCGCCCTGGACCGTCCTGACATACGGGGCCGTGAGGCGATTCTGCGCGTGCACACGCACACGGTGAAGCTCGGGCCGGATGTCAATGTTTCGGTCGTCGCCGCACGCACGCCCGGTTTCGTCGGTGCAGATTTGGCCAACGTGGTGAACGAGGCGGCGCTGCTCGCCGCGCGGCGTGATCGCAGCGAAGTGACGATGCAAGATTTCGACGATGCGATCGATCGGCTCACGGCGGGCCTGGAGAAGAAGACGCGCGTGATGAGTCAGCGCGAGCGTGAGATCGTGGCGTACCACGAATCCGGCCACGCGTTGGTGGCGTCCCTGCTGCCCAACATGGATCCGGTGCGCAAGATCTCCATTATCCCGCGCGGCATCGCCGCCTTGGGGTACACGCAACAGCTGCCGACGGAAGACCGCTACCTGATGACCCGCAGTGAACTGGAAGACCGTATGTGTGTGCTCCTCGGCGGACGTGTTGCTGAGGAGCTGGTCTTCGGCGATGTCTCCACCGGTGCGCAGGATGATCTGCAAAAGGCCACGTACGTCGCGCTCAGCATGGTCACGCAGTACGGCATGACCGAGGCATTGGGCCTACGCACCTTCGAGTCGGAGCGGCGGTCGCCGTTTCTGGACACCGGGGTCCCGGGCCGCAAGGAGTACAGCGAGGAGAAGGCCAGCGCCATCGACAGCGAGGTCGAGAAAATCCTCGAGCGCAGCCACGACCGGGTGCGGCACCTGCTGAGCGAGCGGCGCGGCGCCCTCGACGCGGTAGCCAGGCGGTTGTTGGAAAAGGAAGTGGTGGAAGGCGATGAGCTGCGCGCGCTCCTCGCACCCCACGTCGACTCCCAGCCGCCCCAGCAACGCGCCGTGGGATGACGGCCGGCGGCGCCGCTACGCCGCTTCCATCAGCGGCGCGCTGGTGAACACCAGCTGGTCGCCGCGATAATCGACGCCGACGCGACTGTTATCGTGAATCTCGCCGCCGACGATCTTGCGACCCAAGGCGGTTTCCAGCTCCTTTTGCAGCAGCCGCTTCAGCGGACGCGCCCCGTACACCGGGTCGTAACCGGCACGCGCGAAGTGTTCGAGTGCGGCATCACTGAGCGTGACCTCGATCTTGCGCTCCGCCAGGCGGGCCCGCAGCCGTGCGAGCTGGATGCCGACGATCTGCTTTAGCTGCTCGCGGCTGAGGCTGTGGAAGACCACGACTTCGTCGACGCGGTTGAGGAACTCGGGGCGGAAGTGTTGGCGCAAGGCCTCCAGCACGTCGGCTTTCATGTGCTCGTAGGCTTCCGGGCTATCGCCGCCGCGGTAGCCGAGGATCAACTGGCTGCCGATGTTCGAGGTCATGATCACCACGGTGTTCTTGAAGTCGACGGTCCGACCATGGCCGTCCGTGAGCCGCCCGTCGTCCAAGATCTGCAGCATCGCGTTGAACACGTCGTGGTGCGCCTTCTCGATCTCATCGAAGAGGAGCACCGAATAGGGCCGGCGGCGCACGGCTTCGGTGAGTTGTCCGCCTTCCTCATAGCCGACGTAGCCCGGCGGCGCACCGATGAGCCGCGCCACCGTGTGCTTCTCCATGTACTCGGACATGTCGATGCGGATCATGGCGGCTTCGTCGTCGAACAAGAACTCGGCAAGCGCGCGTGCCAGCTCGGTCTTGCCGACGCCGGTCGGTCCGAGAAAGATGAACGACCCGATCGGTCGGTTCGGATCCTTGATGCCGGCGCGGGCACGAATCACCGCATCGGCGACGGCCGTGACCGCTTCGTCCTGGCCCACGACGCGTTTGTGCAGCTGGTCCGGGAGCTGGAGCAGCTTCTGCATCTCACCTTCCATGAGTTTGGTGACCGGGATGCCCGTCCAGCGTGAGACCACGTCAGCGACATCCTCCTCGTCCACCTCTTCCTTGATCAGCCGGTTTCCGCCCTTCTTGCTCAGCGCGTCTTGTTCCGCGGCGAGTTGGCGTTCGAGTTGGGCCAGCGTGCCGTATTTCAGCTCGGCCACGCGGTTCAGATCGTATTGCCGCTCGGCCTTGTCGATTTCGACTTTGGTTTCCTCCATGCGGCGGCGCAACTCGCGCAGGCGCGCGATGGCGCCCTTCTCCACTTCCCAGCGCGCGCGCAGGGCGTTCTGCTCGTCATGGAGATCACCGAGTTCCTTTTCGAGCTTTTCCAGGCGCCCACGCGACGCCTTGTCCGTCTCCTTCTTCAGCGCCTCGCGTTCGATCTCGAGTTGCATGACACGCCGGGAGACCTCATCCAACTCGGTCGGCATCGAATCGATTTCCGTGCGCAGCTTGGCCGCCGCTTCGTCGACGAGGTCGATGG
Organism: uncultured delta proteobacterium; assembly: GCA_963729835.1. Lineage (GTDB taxonomy): Bacteria > Desulfobacterota > Binatia > HRBIN30 > HRBIN30 > CAVSQF01. Next base: position 55,764 of record CAVSQF010000004.1, read on the forward strand.
CTTTGTCCGGCAAGAAGCGGTCGGAGATGTAGCGCTGCGACAGCACCGCGGCCGTGACCAGGGCGCTGTCTTTGATGCGTACACCGTGATGCACCTCGTAGCGTTCGCGTAATCCGCGCAGGATCGAGATCGTGTCTTCGACGGAGGGCTGGTTAACGAGGACGGGTTGGAAACGCCGCTCGAGGGCCGCGTCCTTCTCGACGTGCTTGCGATACTCGTCCAAGGTCGTGGCGCCGATGCAGTGCAGCTCGCCGCGCGCCAGCATGGGCTTCAGCAGGTTGCTCGCATCCATGGCGCCTTCCGCGGCGCCGGCACCGACGACCGTGTGCAGCTCATCGATGAACAGAATGATGTCGCCACCGGCCTCTTGCACTTCTTTGAGCACCGCCTTGAGGCGTTCCTCGAATTCGCCGCGGAATTTGGCGCCGGCGATCAGCGCGCCCATATCGAGCGCTACCAGGCGTCGATCTTTGAGGCCCTCGGGAACGTCCTTGCGGACGATCCGCTGCGCCAAGCCCTCGACGATGGCCGTCTTGCCGACGCCGGGCTCGCCGATCAGGACGGGATTGTTCTTGGTGCGGCGCGACAGGACTTGGATGACGCGGCGGATCTCGTCGTCGCGGCCGATGACCGGGTCGAGCTTGCCTTGCGCGGCGAGCTTCGTCAGGTCGCGGCCGTAGCGTTCCAGGGCTTGATAGGTGGTTTCGGGAGTCGCGCTGGTCACCCGCTGGGTGCCGCGGATTTTCTGCAACGCCACCATCAACGCTTCACGGGATATGCCCTGCTCGCGGAACAACTTTCCGGCCGGGCCGCGATCCTCCAGCATCGCCAGCAGCAAATGCTCGATGCTGACGTACTCGTCTTTCAACGCGGCGGCCTCGTCTTCGGCGCGCGTCAGCAGCTGATTGAGCCGCGGCGTGATGTAGATTTGTTCCGGGGCGCCGCTGGGTCCGGAGACCTGCGGCAGGCGAGCCATCTCGTGCCCGACGCGGTCCTTCAACACCGCGATATTGGCGCCGGCGGATTGGAGGATCGCCGGTGCCAGCCCGTCAGCTTGCTCCAGCGTGGCGAGCAACAGATGCTCCACATCGACGCCTTGATGCTGGCGTCGTGTGGCGATCGACTGCGCCTCGCGCAGCGCCTCCTGTGATTTTTCAGTGAACCGGTTGATATTCATTCAAACTCCGCGCTTGCCGACGCAAGATAATCACCAAATCTTGGGAAGACAAGATTCAAGCATTTGGCGCGAAGAACGGCGGGCTCGGATTCAGGAAATACTTCAGCGGAACACACAGCTATGGTAAGAACGTCTGCCTTTCGCCAAACGCGTATGCTCCTCGATGCTTTGCTCTTTCAGCCGGACTCTCAGGTGCCGGATCCACCGCCTGGCGTAACGGAGCGCTGGATCACTACCACGGACCAGGTACGCCTCCACGGCTGGTACATCGCCAGCCGCGGGGCAACGCCCACCCTTGTGTGGTCACACGGCAATGGCGGCAACATCGCCGGCCGGGCAGACGTGCTGCTCGCGCTCGCTGCCCGCGGGCTCAACGTGCTGGCCTATGACTACCGCGGCTACGGCAAGAGCGCGGGACGGCCGCACGAGGCGGGCGTGTACCTCGACGCCCAAGCGGCGTACGACAGCGAGCGCCGGCGGGGCGTCCCCGCCGCGCACCTCATCTGCTTCGGAGAGTCGCTGGGCGGTGCGGTCTCCATCCATCTGGCGACCACCCGTCCCTGTGCCGGCGTCGCGGTCGTGTCCACCTTCACGAGCATGAGAGACGTCGCTTGGCATCATGTCGGTCCGTTGTCGTTTGTGGTGGGGAATCAGTTCGACACGCTGGCACGCATGCGCGAGCTGGCGGTGCCGCTCTTCATCGCGCACGGTGACCGCGACGCGATCGTGCCGTTCGCCTTGGGCAGGCGGCTTTTTGCTGCGGCCAACCAGCCGAAGCGCTTCTTCCGGGCGGTGGGAGCGCACCATAATGACGTCTTCGCAAGCCCGGGGCTGATCGACGCGATTGCTGAGTTCGCGCACGCAGCGTGCACGAGGTGAAACACCAACGGTGGATTCACGTGTCACGATCGTCCGCAAAGATCGCCGCGTTGCCATGGCCCTGGTGCAGATCCAGATCGATGATCAGCACCCGGCGATGCGTACCCTCCCAGGAATGACTTTCCCCGTGAGCGCCTGGTGTGCTACAGCGCGGTTGTATGTTCATGACCGCATTTCCAACCGTGGCCCGGCAGTCCTCGGCCCGTCGGGCCGGCCTGGACATGGCGTCCGCATGGCTCGACCAGCCGCCCGGATTCATCGCCTCATTGAAAGAGCGCTTCCTCCTTGGCTTCACCACCAGGGGGCGAACCCTCGATCCGGGCCGGACCATCCCCCTGACCACCGTTCCCTCTCCCCACGTCGATGGTATGCGGCTCGTCCGACCCGCCACGCGTGTGCAGGAAGTGAACCGGAATCCGCCGTCTCGCGGCGTCATCGTGGGCGCGGTGCGTATGGGCTTCGGCCATCACCGCATCGCCCACTCGGCTACCACCTGGGCCGTGGCCATGGGCGCGGAGCCATGGCTGCACGATCTGCTGGAGATCCCCTCCCCCGAGGCGGACGCCATCGCCGGGCTGGACGCGTGGTACAGCCGATGGTCCCGCCGGGCCGCCGACATCGGGGGGCTCGTGGACTGGGCTTGGGGCAGGCTCATGCAACAGGGGGACCTGGACTCCCTGCGGTTCTACTGCCGGCTGGCGGAGCTGCTCTCGCCGTTGATGAAGGATCTTCCTCGTGAAATGCCGGTCGTGACGGCCTACCCCCTCAACGGGCAGATCGCCGTCGCGTGCGGGTTCCGCCGGGTCGTCAACCTCGTGGTGGACAACTACCCCCAGCCCTTCCTGCTGGTGCCGGGCGCGCTCAACGTGGTGCAGACCCCGCACTATTTCATGCGGTTGCGCCAGTCCGGGCTTTCAAAGGATGTTGTAGCCTTTGGCGGACACTGGGTCTCCCACGGCGTGGGCGCCAACGCCGCATCGGACTGCGCCCTCCGCATCGTGCGCGCGGATCAGCGAAAGCCGCTTAGACTGCTCATTCCCGTGGGCGGAGCGGGGGCCCAGCGGGTCTATCTCACAACGCTCCTGCGAGGTCTCGAACCCCGCTTGCGCGATGGCTCGGTTCGGGTGCTCCTCAACACCGGCGACCACGTCCACATGGTGAAGGCGTTCGAGGATACGTTGTCGTCGATGAACCTCACCTTCCGCCGGGTGGATTCCTACGCGGATCTCCGCGCCTTCTGCTCCGCGCACCCCCTGGAAGGCGACGACCCCGAACCGGTGGTCCTCTTCCATTTTCCCCTCCATTTCGAGGCGTTCTCCGCGACGGACCTCCTGGTTCGCGTGTCGGACATCCTGGTCACCAAGCCATCCGAGCTGGCGTTCTTCCCCGTTCCGAAGCTCCACATCCGCCGGGTGGGCAACCACGAGGCCGCATCCGCGCTCCGGGCCGCCGAGTTGGGGGACGGGACCCCCGAGTGCCGTTCCGTCGCCGATGGACTGGCCCTGGCCCAGAAGATGGTAGATGACCGGGACATCCAGCGTCGGATGTGCGAAGACATCGTCAGAAACAGCCAGATCGGCGTGTACGATGGCTCAAGGAGGGCCCTGGAGATGGCCTTCGACGACGCCCAGCCCTGGGACCGGATCCGGGGGGGACTGTAGGCGGCGAGCCATCAGCGGTCAGCCCGCACCCTGCCCGAGCCCATGCCTGCCAACACGCAGCCCAGACTCGCAAACTGGACTCGGGAAAAGACATGCGCCAGATTTTCCGCACGCGGGCGATGGTGTGAGCCGGAGACTCGAGAGATGTTGGGTGTGCATGCAGGCGAGATTGCTAGGTAAGAAGCCACGCGTATTCGTATGGTCTCCACACGTGAATTTGTCTTGCAGCTGCAGCAAGGCGTTTTTTATCCTCGTCATTGGGTAGTGAAACCAACAGGGCTTGGAAGAGTTCGAAGGGTGACAGTGCATCCGATGCATCGCGGCGGATCGCGTCGAGAAAGATTGTGTGGTGGTCGGCGCCTGGGAGGGTGATTCGTCGGACGAGTTTCTGGAGGAATAAGACGAAGTGGGCAACGGCGCCAAATCAGACATACTTGAAATAGCTCATGACTGTATGGTGACCTCCACGGACCATTCGGACTCTTCGCCGTCGCGGTAGTTCGAAAGGGCTGAACTGAGCTCAAGCAAGGCTGGCCTCCGCTTCGCTCTTGACCGCTCCCTCCGGATCGGCTAATTAACTATCGAGTTAGTTAATTAGTGCCGAAGGGCCGGCCAACGGCCCTGAAGGGAGGTCGAACGGTGGAAAGCGAGGTCCTGACGGCGTGCCTGCCGACCACGGTCTTTGACGGGATCGCCGCCGCGGCCGAGACCCGGGCCGACTATTCAGACTTCCCCTTCTCGGCGGGCGAGAGCGACGCCCTGTTCCGGGCCGCGCGGCGGTATCCGGCGTCCTACTTCCGCCGGCTGGCCGAGGTCCGGGACCGGGCGCGGGAATTCGCGGAGCAGGAGATCCGGCCCCGCGCGCTCGCCATCGAGGCCCAGGCAGCCGCGGACCCGAATTACTTCGCCTGGGACGTGATGCGGGCCGCGTGCCGGCATCGCTTCTTCTCCACGATTATCCCCGAGGCATTCGATGGCCTGGGCCTGGGCGTGCTCCACATGGCGGCGATGGCGGAGGAGCTGGCGGTGGGGTGCGCGGGCCTGGCGAGCACGATCGGGGTGCACTCGGCGGGGCTGTCGTGCGGGCTGTTGTCGCTCAATGCGTACATCCTGGAGAAGTACATCCGGCCGGTGGCGCGGGCGGAGAAGCGGGGCGAGCCGGTGCTGTGGGCGGGCGCGGTGACCGAGCCGCTGGCGGGCACGGACATCTGGGACGAGGACTTCATCAAGCAGGGCAAGATCGTGACCTTCGCCCGCAAGGTGCCCGGCGGCTACCGGCTCACCGGCCGGAAGTGCTTCATCAGCAACGGCAACGTCGCGCGCTGGGTGGTGCTGGCGGCGGCGGTGGACCCGCAAGCGGTGGCGGAATCATGGACCATCTTCCTGGTGGATGCGCAGGCGGCCGGGTTCTCGGTAGGCCGGGTGGAGCGGAAGCTGGGCCAGAAGGCCTCGCCGACGGCGGAGCTGGTGTTGGAGGACGTGTTCGTGCCCGAGGAGTGCCGGGTGGGGCTGGAGGGTAAGGGTGGGCGCTACGTCTCGATCTACCTGGCGGGCTCGCGGGGCCCGGTGGGCGCGATCGGGGTCGGCTGTGCGCGGCGGGCGCTCGAAGCTCTCTTGGACTGGGCTCGGCTCACGCGCGGCCCGGCCGGCCGGATGATTGACCAGCAGGCCCTGCAACTCACCGTCGCCCGGATGTCCGCCGAGATCGCGGCCGCGCGCGGCCTGTACACTGCCGCGGCCCTGCTTTGTGACGAGATCTTTCACGAGATGATCGGACAGCCGCTCCAACGCACGACGCTGCGGCTGATTCCCACCGCCTGGTTCGCGTCAGGGCTGGGCCGGAGGTTGTTCGCCTCGGAGCTCGCGCGCAAAGCCGGCGACTGGGCGCTCGGCAAGATCGTGCCCGACGACCGGCTGGCGCACCTGTCCCGGCTGGCGACGGCGGCCAAGGTGGCCGGGAGCGAGACTGGGGTGCGGGTGGCCGGCGAGGCGGCACGGATCATGGGCCCGGACGCGCTGGACCCGCGCTGGCCGGTGGAGAAGGCCTGGCGCGACGCCAAACTCACCATGATCTACGAGGGCACCAACCAGGCCAACCTCATCACCCACTTCAAGGACGCCGCCCGCACCTGGCGGAGGTACTGAGATGGAATGGTACGAAGACCCGGACCGGCGCCTGTTCGCGGAGACCGCAGCCAAGTACGCCGAGTGGACCGGCCGCGAGCTTGAGCCTGAGTCCCGCCACCAGCGCGTCCGGCCCGAGGGCTTCAACCGCGAACTGGTCCGCCAGGCCGCGCTGGCGGGACTGATCAGCGGCCCACTGCCTCTGGACCTGGGCGGCGCGGAGCTGGACCGGCTCGGACGGATGATGGTGCTCGAGCGCGTGGCCCAGGGCACGGCGAGCGCGGCCTACGTGCTTGCGGTCCATTGGGCGGGCTTGCTTGCGCTGACAGCGGGGAACGGAGAGCGGGGCTGGGTCCAGGAACTCGCGGACCGGGCCGCAAGCGAGCGGCCGTGGTTGTGCGGAGTGCTATTGCCGGCCGCGGCGGTCGAAGGGGCAAAGGACTTGGCGGCGGCGCGGGAAGAAGACGGGGGCGTGCGGCTCTCGGGCGAATTCCTGGCCCTGATTCATCCGGAGATCACGGAGCGGGCCGTCATCGTCGCGGCGCCCGCCGGGGGCGAAGAGGTCCTGGGCTGGCTGCCGGCCCCGGAGCTCGCGCCGCACTGCCGGGAGGCGTATCCGGGCACCGGACTGGCCGAGGTTCCTCTGGCGCGGCTGACGCTGCCGGGCCTGCTCGCGCCGAAGCTTGCGGCCGTCACCGCGCCCGAACTGCGGCGGGAGCTCTGGCTTGCCCTCGCCGCGGTGATGGCCGGCAACGCCGAGGCCGCACGCTGCTATGCACATGACTATGCCCGCGAGCGGGTCCAGACCGGGAGGCCGATCATCGAGCATCAGGACGTCCGGCGGATGCTCCTCGACATGAAGACGCACACCGAGGCCGCCCGGGCCGCGGCCTATGCCGCCGCGGCCCTCAACGACGGGGACGATGCTGCCGGCCGCGCCCGGCGCGCCTTCGGCTTCGCCGGGACCGCGCTGGAGCAGGTGAACCTGGACGCGGTGCAGGTCTTGGGCGGGTACGGTTATATGAAGGATTACGGACTGGAGCGGCGGCTGCGGGATGTGAAGACCCTGCAGTGCGTGGTTGGGTCATAACCAACAGAGGAGGAGAGGACCATGGTTCAGGTTGACGTCTTCTGGAGTTTCGCGCTGGGCGCGGGGTTCGCTTCGGCGGCGTCGCGGCAGATTCGGAAGGCAGACGAGGAAGGCGGTTATCGGATGACGGAGGACCCTTATTTCGTCAAGAACCTGCTCTATCTGGCCTGCCTGTTCGCGCCGTCGGGGATCTATCTGCTCTGGCAATTCACCGGCTGGGAAACGATGTACTTCTGGACCGGCCAGGTCAAGACGGGCCTGTATCACTACGAGCGGGTGTTGCCCGCGTGGCTCGTCACTCTGTTCGCAATCACCAACGTGACCCAGGGCATCCTCGGCTACTGGTGGGCCTCGGTCTACGCCCGGCGCAACCAGTTGTTCCGGGCCCACTTGCTGTGGATCGCCGGCTACTTCTGCATGTTCTTCATCCTGGTCCACGGCTGGGACGGCCACGGCTACGTGCGCTTCTTCACTCGCGACCTGGCGCAGTGGGACGCGACGTTTGACGCGAGCACGGGCGCGGTCACCCATGAATTCGGCCCCTTAATGGCGCTCAAGTGGGCGGTGTTCGCGCCGGTGGCCTGGACCCTCTATGTCATGGGCGTGATCATGCTGCCGCTGTTGTTCTATTGGATCGGCGATTGGGCCAAAACCGGCTACGAGCTCGTCCCGGCCGAGCAGAGACCCGCGCCGGTAAGCCGCAACGACTTGATCAAGATCATCCTCCGGCTCGTGTTCATCCACACCCTGGGCGCGGCGATCATGTTCTCCGTGCTCATCCACTTCCTCGGCTTCTGGATCGCCCTGGTTCTGTTCGCGGCCCTGGCCTACGCCGTCTGGCTCCGGCCCGGCGGCAAGCTCCGGGAGGAGATCGCCCGGTTCACGGGGCAGGAGCCGTGAACAAGAACATCGTCGCCGCGCTGACCGACCACCGGCTCGACAAGTACGCGCTGCTGGAGAATGTCTTGGACCTCTCCGGCTTCTTCACCGTGCTCGAAGAGCGGCGCCAGAGGTCAGGCAAGCCCGCGAGCGAGTTTCGGGTCGCGGTCAAGCCCAACCTCGCCATGATGCTGCGCCGCAGCGACGTCGGCACTTACACCGACCCGTTCCTGGTAATCCATCTGCTACGGCTCCTGCTCCGGCGCGGCTACGGGAATCTGGTTGTAGTCGAGAGCCAGAACCTCTACGGCAACTGGTTCGAGCGCCGCGCGGTGATCGAGATCGCGGCCCGGCAGGGCTACTTTGCCGAGACCGTGCTCGATCAGTGGCAAGGCCAGCCGCGCTGGCGGATCCGAGTCAGGGGCGGCGGGGTGGACGCCGAGGTCCCGCTGGTGGACCTGACCCTCGACGCCGAGCTCTACGATCTCGGGCCCCCCGTGGGTCCGGCCCTGGTCGGACGGGCCTGGGCCGAGGCCGACTTCCGCGTCAGCTTCGCTAAGATGAAGACGCACTTCTATTCCGTCTACACGCTGGCGATCAAGAACATCTACGGCTGCCTGCCGGTGCAAGACAAGGTCCGGGCCTATCACTGCCGGCGGATGGTGGCGGCCGGGACCGCGCGGGTGATCGCGGCGTTCCCGGTGGACTTCGCGCTCGTGGACGCCTACACCGCTGCCGACGGCTGGCTGGGCGTGAAGATGAAGGCCATCGCGCGCAAGCCCCACACCTTGCTCGCCGCCGTGGATCTGCTCGCGCTGGATCACTTCGGCGCCGGCCTAATGGGCGGGGCCCCCGAGCATAGCGTCATGTTCCGGGAGCTCAGCCGGCTCCTCCCTCTGCGTCCCTATCAGATCGAGGGCAACGCCGCGCCGATTCCTGGCTGGCGCCGCTCACCCCGAGTGCTGGCCTGGTTCTGCAAGGTCCTCGAAGGCAACGCCTGGATCATGGACCTAGCCGGAGCGCTGGCCACCGGTGGCTTCGACCCCTGCTTCCCCCATCGCCGCCCGAACCGGCGGCTGGACAAGAGGCTGCTCTATTACCTCACCGTCCCTATCAACCTCGCTTTCGACGCCGGCTTCCTGCGGCTCCGGCTGCGGGAGTGGCGCTTCCAGCGCCGGCTCAGGCAGCGGCGGGATCTGGCTCCGCTGCTCGCGGGTTCGCGGGAGCTCTCCGCGCGGCTCACGTTCCTGTCCCGGGAGGACGTGGAGCGGCTGATCGCGCTCTTGGAGGACGACCCAGGACCGGTGGAGTTCTCCGGGCATTACCTGTTCCTTCACGGCCGCGAGACCATGTTCCCCGCCCGGCTCACGCCCGCGAACCTCGCGGCGGTGGAGATTATCAATCTAGCCTGCGGGCGCGGGACCGCGGCGCGGCTGGCCGTGGAGCTCCGCGCGCTCCTGGCTGCGGCCCCGGGCCTGTTCGGCGCCGGCTATGCGGGGTGTTATCGGTGAGACGGATGAAGACGGAGACAGCTGCCAAGCGGGACCTGACCCGGACGCGCCGCTGGATCCTCGACGCGGCGGCCCGGGAGTTCGCGGACAAGGGCGTGGCCGGGGCGCGGGTGGATGCCATCGCCCGGCGCGCCCGGGTGAACAAGGCCATGATCTACTACATCTTCCGCAGCAAGGACGGCCTGCACCTGGCGGTGTTGGAGGACCTGTTCGAGGAGAAGACCAAGAACCTCGGGCCGGAGTTCAACCGGCCCGCCCCGACCATGAAAGGCGTGAGCGCCCTGCTGGCCGGATACTTCGACGCGCTCCGGGACCGGCGCGAATACGCGCGCATCATGCTCGACGACCTCGCCACCGGTGCCCACCAGCTCCGCCGCCTCAAGCGCCGGCGGCCAGACCTCTTCCGCTTCTACGCCGACACCGTTGCCCTGATCAAGCGCCTGAGCGCCGCCGGCGGCCTGCCCCCGCTCGATCCCGACCGCGCCGTGATCGCCCTGATCCTCCTGCTCGTCTCCCTCGCCGCCGCGAGCCCCCACCTCGACCTCGTCGCCGGCCCCGACCCGCCTTCCCTCAAGACCCTGGCCGATCCCCAACGCTGGAAGCTCTTCTTCGCAGAGCTCCTCTCCCGGTTGTCCTCCGGCGGCGGGCGGCCACGACGGAAGCGGCTTCCTCCCGGCCGCGTCAAGGACGCGCGGCCTCCTTGAGGATGCGCTCTGCGATGGGTTGGTAGTCATTGCCGAAGTGGTTGCCGCCGGGGATGGCGACCGCGTGGCTTTTCAAGCGACCAATGGGGGGAGCAGCAACGTCTGCTATCTCGGTAGCCTGTCAGACTTCGTCCCGATCTTCCATTACAGGGCCGTCCGACAGTTAGCCTGAAGTTCCCGTTGGATTCGAACGAGAATCAGCGTGAAGTCCAGAGGTTCCTCTCATTTTGCCATGCTGGGTTCTGACTACACGGCAATGGTCTGAAGCAATGCAGCCGCGCGGGCCTGCGTGGGGTTGGGACGCGTGATCATCTCGAACGTCGCGGTGTTTGGCCGCCGTACCGGGAGGGCGGCAGGTGTTGCGAACGATAGTCGTGAGCTCGCCGAGCAGCGTCCGAAAACTGTGCACGACACTGCCGTCCTCCAGCCGGCGCGAATGGATTTTGGCGAGCGCCTTGGTGGAGCGCTTCGCCGGCGCGACCGGGTCGCGAGTCTGCTTGGCCTGTTGGTCTTCGTCACAAAAGAGTAATGGCCGCCAGGCCTCGATCATGTGCCACTCGACATAGTAGGCGAGCATGCACAGGAAGATGTGGGCGCGCACGCGCTCCTCCACGTGATGATGAATGGGCCGGACCTTGAGATCGACAGTCTTGTAGCACCGAAACGCCCGCTCCACGGTGCTCAGTTGCTTATAGCTGCGGACCGCGTCCGCCGCCGACAGCGTGCCGGCGGCAACACTCGTGCGAATGATATAGATCCCGTCCAGCGCCGTTTCGCGCTGCACCTTCTCTTCATCGAGGTGATAACTGAACGTGGCCGCGCCGATGGCGAGGGCGAAGTGCTTGGCCACCTTGTACTTGTTGACCACCTTGCCCACGCGCACGCCGATCGCGTCGGCCCCCTGGAGTCGCCCGCGCTGGACCATCCCGCACACGACATCGAGTTCGCGCCGAGTGGCCGCGAGCAACGACTGGCGGGTGTGCCCGCGCGACTTGGCCAGCTCGGGATTGCGGCAGGCCACCAGGCGTTCGCCGGGATAGTCCGGGTGCGTCAACTCGAAGAGATTGCGCTCGTCGAACAGCCCGAGCTGGACATGGCCCTGCGCGACCAATGCGCCGATCGCCTCACTGCGTAAGGCGGCGGTAATAAATAAAGGTGGCAAGTTGGGCCGGGAGTGAGTATAATGCCTGGGCATGAGAACTGCCACCAAACTCCAGCGGAAATTCGCCGCCGTCTGGGCGCTCTTGGACGAGCGGACGCGGCGGCTGATGGCCGCCAGTGAAGCCCAGAGCTTGGGCCATGGGGGCATCTCACAGGTGCGACGCGCCTGCGGCCTGTCGCGCAAAGCGATCGCCAAAGGCTTGCAGGAAATCGCCGAGGGGACGGCGCCGCCGCCGGGGCGTGTCCGGCGGCCTGGGGCGGGACGAAAACCCATCGTCGTCCACGATCCGCGTTTGCTGGCCGCACTGGAACGGCTGATCGATCCAGAAACGCGCGGCGATCCGGAATCCCCGTTGCGCTGGATTTGCAAGAGCACGCGCACCTTGGCCGCGCAATTGACGCGGCAGAAGCACCCGATCAGTCACATGAAGGTCGCGCAACTGCTGCACGGGCAGGGCTACAGCCTGCAAAGCAACCGCAAAACGGAAGAGGGCGAGGACCATCCCGATCGCGACGCCCAATTCCGCCATATCAACACGCAAGTCAAGCGGGCATTGGCCCAGAGAACGCCGGTCATTTCCGTGGACACCAAGAAGAAGGAACTGGTGGGCAACTATGAAAACAGCGGCCAGCAATGGTTGCCGGCGAAGAAGCCCGTCAAGGTGAACGGCCACGATTTTCCCAGTCCCGATGTGCCCCGCGCGTACCCCTATGGCGTCTATGACGTGGACCGGAACACCGGATTCGTGAACGTGGGGACCAACCACGACACCGGCGCGTTCGCCGTCGCGTCCATTCGCGGTTGGTGGCGCGCCGAAGGCCGCAGGCTGTATCCCCAGACGCGAGCCCTGCTCATCACGGCCGATGGCGGCGGCAGCAATGGCTCCCGGTTGCGCCTGTGGAAACTGGAATTGCAGAAGCTGGCGGATGAAACGGGTCTGGCCATTGCCGTGTGCCATTTTCCGCCGGGGACCAGCAAATGGAACAAGATCGAACATCGGCTGTTCTCGTTCATCTCCTCGAACTGGCGCGGCGAACCGTTGCGCGATTATGAGACAATCGTGCAATTGATTGCGCGAACGACGACGGCGAAGGGATTGAAAGTGACCTGCCGCCTGGACCGGCGCAAGTATCCGACGGGCCGCAAGGTGACGGATGAAGAAATGGAACGCGTGAATTTGGAGCGCAGCCCGTTTCACGGCGACTGGAATTACACGATCCGGCCTCAATCGAGATAACCTACTTGCTACCCTTATTTATTTACGGCTGCTAACGCCGTAATCCACTGCATCCCGTCGATACCGCGCAGCGCGTTGATCTGTTTCTGCGAGATCATGCCGCGGTCGCCGACCACCGCGACCGCGCGCAGGCCGAATTGCGCGCGCACCTTCTGCACCTGCCCCAGCAGCGTGGTGGGATCTGCCGTGTTGCCTTTGAAGACCGAGACGGCCACCGGGACCCCCGCCGCGTTCCTAACGACGTTACGCCTAACGACCATGAGACGACCTGCAAGAATCGCCAAGCGGTCATCTCCGACCGAGTACTCCGAACGAAGTACCAGCTCACCGAGAACCAGATCGGACGCGTTCACTGGCTGGTCGAGAAGCAAGTGGAGACCCTGCGCGCTGCCGATCGTAACCATGCCGCCTATCGCTCCGCTCGCCGAGCGTGGCACGCCATCCGTAGCTCTTCGACGCGTCGTCGTTCTTGAGACCGCCAGCCCTCCTACGCTGAAGCTTCGGAGGGCATCCTTCGCTTTCTCCGCTGCGCGCCGAAGAGCGAAGGATGGAGGCGGGGGGAATCGAACCCCCGTCCGGAAGCGGTCGACCTCGGTGTCTACGTACGTAGCCTCGCGTTTTGCTCTCGCCGGCGAGACTCCCGCGGGCGGGATTCCCGACAGCCAGCTCGTAGTTTTTCGTCGTCGGCGCCCGAGCGCTCGCCGCCGCTTAGCCCGATTTGCGTCGCCTGATCCAACCCTACGGGCTCGAGCCGGTCAGACGTGGTTGCCCTTAGGCAGCCAGTGCTAGAGGTTCGTCTGCGTTTAAAGCAGCCCTGGGGTTTTACGGTACCCAGGATCCCGTGCACGCAACCGCGGCTCCCCAACCCCCGTCGAACCCAGATCGCCCCCGTGAAGGCAGTGATCAGCGGTCAGTGATCAGTGGCCGGTTGCCGTCTCAAAGAACACTGCGCTTTCTTCGCGCCTTTCCTACCCTAGCCATCCACGTCACCCCTGGCAATGCGCTGATTGAAGAACGCGGCTTTACGTGTCACCCGAAGGCAGGTATTTTACAGTGTATCATCAACCCCGCAACCAGGAGCACTTGCTTATGGTTACCACGTGGATACTCATCTGTAACGCGAGCCGGGCGCGTGTCTTCAGTACACCCGGCAGAGGGCGCCCCTGGACGCTGATCCAGGAACTGACCCATCCGGAAAGCCGCCTAAAGGGACAGGCCATCAGCGCCGATAAACCCGGACGGGTGCAACAGATGGCCGGCGCCGGGAGCCGCCCGGCCATGGAACCACCGACCCCCGTGAAAGAAGTCGAGGCGCAACGCTTTGCGGAGCATCTGGCGAAAGTCGTGGAGAATGGCCACGGCCACAACACGTACACGCGTTTGGTGCTCGTGGCACCGCCACACTTCTTGGGCCTCCTGCGCCAAGCCCTGTCGGATCAAGTCACGAAGCGTGTCACCCGCGGCGTCGACAAGGATTTCACGATGCTGCGCGAGGATGAGTTGCCCGCGCGCCTCGCAGACGCTTTATGAGCTGAGCGCCGCCCGTTGGCGAAGAAGTGCCGGCGATAGAATTGTAACTCGGCGATGGATTCGCGAATGTCCGCGATCGCCAGATGCGCGTGCTGCTTCTCCGGTGCCTGTGGCCCGCGCGGATACCATCGCCGCACTAATTCCTTGACGGTGCTGACATCGATGTTACGGTAATGTAGGTAGCCTTCGAGCTGCGGCATGTAGCGCGCGAGAAACCGGCGGTCTTGATACACGGAGTTGCCGCACAACGGTGCGCTGCGCTCCGCACAGTACGGCTTGATGAAGGCCAGCGTTCTGGCCTCGGCTTCCGCCATGGCGATGCCCGAGGCGCGCACGCGATCCGTGAGTCCCGAGGCGCCGTGATGCTCGCGACACCACTGGTCCATCGCGTCGAGCACGTGGTCCGGATGATGGATCGCCAGGACGGGGCCGGGCGCAACCATGCGCAGGCTGTTGGTGGTGATTAACGTGGCGATCTCGAGGATCGTGTCGCGCTCCGGGTCGAGGCCCGTCATCTCCAGGTCCATCCAGACCAGGTACCCGTGTTTCTCCATGCGTGCCCTTTACTTCAAGCTTCAACCCTCCCCCGGCAACTGTCAATCCACCTGTGTGTTGCACCTGCCGACGTGCTATACGGCGGGCTGAGGAGGATGGGAGGATGAAGCCGGGAATGCAGCGAGACCTGTTGGTAGCGTACTGGTTACTATTCGACGAGCTCGCAATTGCAAACAGAGCTCCCGCTCCGCAGACCCGAGGCGGCGGCTCGAATGAGCGGGCCAATAGCCGCAAGAACAACGACGGTGGAAAGCCACGCGCGCCGAACAACAAGACACCCCGCGGCCCGCAGAAGTCCTCACCCTAGTAACGTTCGTAGAGCCCTTCACTCACCAGCGGTGATTCTGGGCCGCGCATCAATGCGCCGCCGGGCGTCGCCACAGGAGCAGCAGGGCGCCCGCCACGACACCCCAGGCGAACACGTCCCCGAAGCGCGTGTAGAACGTCCTGATCTGTAGCCGAGGCACCGTGCCGGTGATGACCTCGGCGGAGAACAGCTTCCCCTCCGCAACCACGCGGCCGGCGGCGTCGATGATGCTGGTCACACCGGAGTTGGAGTCGCGCAACAAGTAGCGGCGGTTTTCGATGGCACGCCACAGCGCCAGTGCCTGGTGCTGGTACGGCGCCGCGCTGTTGCCGTACCACGCGTCGTTCAGGATGTTCAGCAGGATGTCGGCGCCCGCACGGGTCGTACGGCGCGACATGCTCGCCGGCAGGTCTTCATAGCAAATGAGCTGGCCGATATTGACTTTGCCGGGCACGCGGAACACGGAGACGCCCGTCCCAGCCGTGAAGCTCCCCGTTTCCGGGCTCAAGGCGTAAATCGCCGGGAAATGCGACGCCAGTGGAATGTACTCCCCGAACGGCATGAGCACGTGCTTGTCGTAGCGATCGAGGACGATACCATCGGGACCGATGAGGAAGGCGCTGTTGAACTGCTCGGGTTCGTCGTGTCCGCGCAGCCGAAATGCCAGGCCGCCGAAGATCAGGTAACTCCGCAGGTGATCGAACGGGTTGTCCTTGCCCTCCAACCATGCGGTATCTGCCTGTACCCAGCGTTGCGAGACCGTTTCCGGCCACACGATGACATCCACTTTGTCCTGCAGGTCCTCGGAGAGCTGTTGGTACTTCTCCAAGTTCACTTCGAGGTACCGGACATCGCCTTTTTCTTTGATGCCGATGTTGCCCTGCACCAACGCCACACGCACGGTGGGCGCGGCGTGCATGGCGCGGTCGATCATCGGCAGGCGGATTGCGCCATACAGGCAAATCCCCGCCAGGGCGGTGGCTGCGGCGGCCAGTGGCTGCCAGCGGCTCCGATCGCCGAGCAGCACCACGAGTGCAGCTGAAAACCACACCATGGCGAAGCTCAGCCCGAAGGGCCCGGTGAGATCGCCGACTTGCGTCAGCACCGGGGCGTGCCATTGGCTATTCGCCAGGCGCCAGAGGAACAAGTTCGGGTAGAGAAACTCGAGCGCTACCCACAGCACCGGCGCGGCCACGGCCAGGGGCCCGGGGCCGGTGCGCCGGAAGGCAAGCGCGAAGAGAACAAACTCGGCGGCCCCGTAGAGTGTCAGACACGCATAGAAGAATACCGCGAACAGATAGCCGAAACCGCCGAAAACGTGGATGGTGTACACCATCCAGTAGAACGCCGGCAGGTTCGTCGCGATTCCGGCGATGAGGCCACTGCGCGCGGCGGCGCGCGCGGTGGGCGCCGCTCCCACCGCCCAGAGGAACGGCACGAGCCCTACCCAGGCGAGTGGGAACAGCTCGAATCGCAGAAAGCAGGCCGCGAGCAGGAGCCCGCTCACGGCGGCCGCCGCGCCGGCGAGGGCGGAAGCGTGAGAGAGTGGGCGAGTGGGAGGGCGCACTACGGCTAGCGTGTCTTCAAGTTGTTCGCCTGGGGTCCCTTCTCACCCTTGGTGACCTGGAACTCGACCTCGTCGCCTTCGCGGAGATCCTCGAACGCGACCTTCGGCGCCAAGCGTGAGCGGTGGAAGAAGACGTCGTCGCTTCCGTCATCGGGGACGATAAAACCGAAGCCTTTGTCCCTGACGATCTTCTTGATGGTACCAAACATGATTCACTCCTCCCCTTCAGGGTTGTTGCGGTTGGACAACCGCGATTTGCAATACAGTGAGCGCATCCAGACCGCGACAGCCCACCTCACCGATGAGGTGCGTTTTCCATGGAACATCAGCAACTGCGAAGTAACCTATGTGCACGGGGAATCGGTGTAATTGAGGGGGGCTTGGTGGGGCTAAGACCTATCGTTCACTGGGAGCATAGTCTAGCGCGGCAAGCCCAGCTGAACAAGCCGGAACAACAAACACAACAACGTGACGTAATTGCCATCCGCAGAACGCCTACTAATGCACGTTGCGCATGACCTGCAACAGCTCCTCGCCACCGGTGTACCCCACGAAGCGCTTGACCTCAGTCCCCGCGTCATCCAGGACGATGAGCGTTGGCACGCCACGGACCGCGTAGCGGTCGGTCAGCTTGGTGTTGTCGTCGGTCTCCTGCGTAATGTCGGCGCGAAACATCTCGAACCGTTCCGCTTCCACCCGCACCTTTGGATCAGCGAACGTGGTTTGGTCCATCTCGTAGCAGGGAATACACCATTCAGCCACAAAGTCGACGATCACCGGCCGCCCGGCGTCACGCGCGACCGCCACACCTTCACCTGAAAAGGGCTGCCAGCGGATGGCGCTCTCGGCGCGCTGCGGCATCCCCAGCCACACCGCGGCGATGAGCGCAACCACGCCGGTGGCGCGCTGCAGGGGACGGAAGTAGCAGAGATGACGGCCGGAGCGATCGATGAATCCCAGATACAGCCCCCCAACGCCGATCAAGGCCGGCAACAACAGGCGACTCGCAGACGCGGGCAGCAGCGGGGTGATGAAGTATCCGGCCAACGCCAGCAGCATCACGCCGAAGAGGCGCTCCACCCAGACGAGCCATTCCCCGGACCGCGGCAGGGCCTTGATTGATCCGGCCGCGGTGGCCAGCAGCAAGTACGGCAATCCCATCCCCAGGCCCAGCGCGCAGAACAGCTCGAACCCCAAGAGGATACTGCGCTGGCTGCCGACGAAAACCAAAAGCCCCAGCACGACGGGGCCGATGCATGGTGCCGCAACCATGCCCATCGTCGCGCCCATGAACAAGGCACCGCCGGCGCCGCGTCCGGCGCCGCTTACCCGGCGCATCAACCACGGGGGCGGCTGCAGGTGGTAGACGCCAAACGAGCTCAGTGCGAGCGCGACCAAGACGGCGGCGATGAACAGCAGCACCGGGGGCCTCTGCAACGCCGCGCCAAAGACGCCGCCCGACAGCGCCGCCGCCACTCCGAGCACAGAGAAGCTCAGGGTGATCCCAAACACGTAAATCATTGCCAAGATGATCACGCCCCTGTCTCGATGACGAGCCTGCACGCCGAAATAAGCGACCGTCGTCGAGATCAGCGGATACACGCATGGCGTCAAGTTCAACCCCAATCCCAGCAGCCCGACGGCCAACAGCGTGAGCACCAGACCGCGCCGCGCCAGCCATGCGCCCACGTCGAAGCCGGTGCCAGCGGCACGGGTGCCAGCGGCGCCGCCGCCCGCCGGCAGCGGCAACGGACCGCCCGCCGCCGGTGCTGCGGTCGTCTCGCTGACCGGCACGAGCAGCTCCGCGCTCGCCGATGCCGGCGGCAAACACGTGGAGTCGTTGCATGCCTGATAGCGCAGCATCGCCGCAATGCGGGCACGCGCACCGACGAACTCGGCCGGGACGTTGAGGGCCGCGGTGATGCCGACCTTGCCCTGGTACACCAACAACTCTTTGTCCTTGGCGAACGCGAAGCGCTTGCGATCCGGCTGCGGGTAATTCAGCGCGTCGACGGAGATGCCGGGGGGCGGCGTGAACTTCACCTCGGTGGGGATGAGAAACGGGTCGGTGGGCTTGTGCCCATTGATGTGCCAACCGGGTTCGATCTCGGCAAGGATTTCGAGACCCGTCTGCCCGCCTCGAACCGCTTCAGGCGTATCGAGCTTGAGGTGCAGGACCACCTTGCCGCTGCCGGCATCGGCGATGGTGTTGGAACCAAGGGCGAGCCCCGCGTGACTTGCAACGGCGAACAGGACCACCAGCAGCCCGCGACGGAAGTTGGACACGATGACAAATGCAAGCATAGGGATGAGCCTCTTGCAATTGTGCCCTTTGCGAGATAACCGGGCCACAACGGGAAAGGGTCCCATCATGCGGCGTTGGTGGCGTGGGGCACGGGTGACCGTGCTGTTGATGATCGGCTTTCCTCTACCCGTGGCCGCATTTTCATTGTTGCCCCTGGTCACGGAAGAAGCACAGACACTCCCGAGCGGTACGGCGGAGGCGGGTCTCGGGACAGCCTACCTGAACGATTCGCGGTTTCCCGGGTTCACTCCCCCCGGGGCCTTGAGCTCGCAGACGGTCGTGCAGGTGCCGCAGTTCAGGTTTAATATGGGCGCGGGGGGCTGGGCGGAAATCCAGGCGAGCTACGAAACGATTTACCTCAACGAGCGCACTTCGAACGGCCAGACGAACTGGGAGTTCGGTTCGGGAGACATGCGCATCGGCACCAAGTTCTGGTTCAAACGGGAGACGGAACGCTTGCCCGCCATAGGGCTACGCTTCTTCACCAAGCTTCCGAATGCGAATCGGAGCGCCCGGTTGGGAACCGACGATACGGATTTCACCGCCGACGCGTTGCTTTCGAAAAACGTCGGTCCGTTTGCGGCACACGTGAATCTGGGGATCACGCTGCTCGGCAACTCCGGACCGACTATCGGTCATAGCTTCAATGCGGGGGGCCAAGACGACCTGTTCGACTACAACGTCGCGCTCGTCTCACCGTCACTGGGCAAGGCCCTTGCGGGGGCTACGCAGCTGCGCATCGTGGGCGAGCTGACCGGATGGACCGGCTCGCACTATGACAATGAGCGTTCGGCGCTGCGGGTCGGAATCCAACTGCAGCGCGGACCGGCAACGCTCTACCTCGGCACCAGTGTGGGGTTGATCACTGGCAGTGAAGACTTCGGCGCCAACGGCGGCGTCGTGTACCGCTTCGAGCCAGGCCGCTGGCTCGGGAGCGAGTAGACAGCGGCGCCCGGACTCTGCCCTGGCCCTGCCAGCTCGCGACGTAGGCGTTTGTCTTTTACACGATTGAGGCTACCATGTGTACTATCCGGTGATGGTGGAGAAGCGCGTGGCGGCGCAGGCAAAGGAGGGCACCCAGTTAAAGTTGGTGGTTGGGGGGCAACCGCCGGTGAAGCGGAAGTCCGCGCGCACGCCACGGCCACGGCGGCGCGCGCCGCGCCGCAAGCTGGGGCCGGCGTGGCGGGGCTGGGCGAAGACGGGTGTCGAGATGGCCGCCTTGCTGACGGCGGCGCTGATTCTGGTTATCGCGTTGCTCGGATATTTCGCCGACTGGTTTGCCGGGGCGGGGCTGTGGTGGCACCTTCTGCCGTTTGCCGGCGCGGTCCTCGGACTGATTGTCGGCAGTGCGATCCTGCTGCGTGTCTGGCTCGCCGCCCGCCTCTGGCTCGGACGGCGCGTCAGCGTGTTGCCGGCGATTCTCGCGGTTGCCGGCGCGGCGGGCGCCATCTGGTACGCGCAGCAACCGACGTTCACCCGCCAGGTGGCGAGCTTGCGCACGCTCGTCGGGGGCACTGCGGAAGCCGAACGTGTCGCCATCGCGCATCAGGTCTACGCTGCGTATCGGCGCGCCGACCTCGATGAAACGGTCCGCATGCTCGAACGCGCGCGCGTGTTCGAGCCCACGGTGCACGAGGCGGCAGCGGCATTCGCGGTCGACCCGGAAGTCTTGATGGGCATCGGGGCGGCAGAGTCGGCGTTCTACCCGCGTGACAGCGCCGACGGTGGCCGCGGCCTCTTCCAGATCACTGCGCCGCCGCACGTCGCCACGAGCCAAGCCAAGAAGCAGCTGCACGTCGGGCAGCTCGATCCGCTCAACCAGCGGCACAACGCCTTCGTGGCCGCCGCGACGTTTCGGCACTACCTCGCGGAAATGCATGGCGATCTGTTTCTCGGTTTGCTGGCCTACAACATCGGCCCGCGCAACGGCGGCTTGCGTTCCATCATGAAGCACTACGGCGCGCGCGACTTCGTCACCATCCAGCCGTACCTGCAGCATCTGCCGCGCGACTACCCCATCCGCGTCCTGTCGGCCGCACTGGCGTACCGCCTCTGGCACAGCGAACGGAAGCTGCCGCGCTACGAAGACGGCGACAACGCACTCCACGTACAGAGCATCGGCATACCGGGTTTCCAACAAGCACCGTCACCCACGCACGCGCCGTGAGCGGGTGTGCCGTTCCACATCACAGCGTGTGATGGTCAGCCCGCTGCGAATGCAGGGCACCCGTTCAGCGCGTTGTTTACCGCCGCCAGGATCTCATCGATGGTAATCTGGCCGTTGCCGTCCGCGTCACCCGCGGCGCACGCGGATACCACTGCTGTGCCGAGGCTGATGCGCACCATCGTCAGGATCTCGTCCACCCCGACCATGTGGTTGGCGTTGCAGTCGCCGACGCACGGCACTGGCGGGAGGAGCAGCGGCGCCCGCGGCGGTTGGGTGAAGTCGAAGTCCTGACTGAGGTCACCGAGCTGCGGCACATCCTCACGCACGGACGGGCGTGGATCGGGGCGGCCGTCCGTGTTCGGGTCGAGGCGCTGTCCACCGAGGAAGACGTCTTCGATGAACTTCACGTAGGCGTCGAAGCTCAAGGTCTGATGATCGATGAAGCCCCGCTTGGCAAACGGGCTGATGACCAGGCCCGGCACCCGCAGCCCATAGCCGTTCTCGTCGACGTGCGGTGGGACGACGTGATCGTAGAAGCCGCCCCAGTCATCCCAGCTGAGAAAGATCGCCGTGCTCGGCCAGTTCGGGCTTTGCATGATCGCGTTGATGAGGCGTGTGACGTACGCCTGCCCGGTGCTCACGCGGGAGGGCGGATGCTCACTGTTTTCGCCGTTGGGTACGATCCACGCCACGGCAGGCAGGGTCCCGGCTTGGGCTGCGGCGTAGAAGTCGGTCAGCGGCCGGATATTTCCCAACTCGCCGTCGTCGAGCACCGTGTCGAAAAACGGCAGGGGGTTCCAGATGTTCGGGGTTCCGACGTTCTGCGGGTTCAAGTGGCAGGTCATCTCGTCGTCCTCGCAATCGGGCTCGGTCCCGTCGGCGACGTAGTAGGCCCAGCTCACGCCGGCGCCGTGCAGGAGATAGGTCAGGTCTGTCCACGCGTAGTCCGGGCGGCCATAGGTGCCATTGCCGCTGCGGGTGCCCGCCGGGATTTCCAGGGCGTTCGTGCAGCTGAGCGGATCAGCCGGGGTAAAACACAAGGCCGACCACTCCGACACCATGAAGAGGTGCGCCGGCAAGCTCCACGAGGCGTTGGCCTCGAACAGATGATCCTGAAGGACGAAGTTTTGCGCGTAGGCCCAGTAGTTCGGCAGCTCGCGCTCGTCGTGGTAACCCATGACGTCGGGCGTAGCGCTACTCGTGCAGTTGGGATTCAGCGGATCGAGACAGCCTTTCTGAGCCGACTCCGCCCGTCCGATGAAGCCATCCATCTTCCCGCCGTCGATGTCCGCGATTGCGGCCAGCGCGCCGTGTGGGCCGCCGCCGTTGACGTCGGCTGCGTCGTGCGAAGGGGGCACGCAGGTGCCGGCTTGCGGATCAGGCACGCACACGGTGGGGACGCCACCGCTCATGGGAATGCCTTCGGCGCCTGGAAAGGTCCCGAAGTAGCTGTCGAACGATCTGTTCTCCTGCATGATGACGACGATGTGTTGGAGCACGTGCAGATCGCCCGTGTTAGCAGAGCGCCTCAAGTCGGAACGACCGGATCTGGCTCCAACCATCAGACCGAGTGCAACCGCGGCAATCCAAACCCGAGCGCGGAGATAATTCACAGCAGT
This sequence comes from uncultured delta proteobacterium, assembly GCA_963729835.1. GTDB lineage: Bacteria > Desulfobacterota > Binatia > HRBIN30 > HRBIN30 > CAVSQF01. Next base: position 78,238 of record CAVSQF010000004.1, read on the forward strand.
TCTCCTCGCCGTTGAGTATACCCCTCTGCGAGGAGCTGCTGCGAGCCTACGCGAGCGAGCCAAGCGTTCGAAGAGCGAACCGAGCTATTGACCTTCGAAAGTCTATGCGGCGCGCTTGCCGCGCTGGGGCACCAAACGAATCTCGACCCGGCGGTGAAGAGCGGTGGCAATGCGTTGGAGCATGCCGAGGGAGTGGCCCTCGTAATCGGCGTCCTCAAGGCGAGCGATGACGGGTTGTTTCGTTCCGACAAGGTCCGCCAACTGTTGCTGTGTCAGCCGGGCTTTGGTCCGGGCCTGGTAAATCATCCGCGCCACGTTCGCGTTGAGCGCCTCTTTTGCAATGAGCCGTTGCAACGCGGCATCGTCGCCGGTGAGGTGGTCAAGAATTTTGAGCGCATCTCTGGTCTTCGCCATGGGGAGTTCCTCTTTCACAAATCGATGTAGCAACTGTGGCGCTCCGGGGCTTGCTCAAAGCGTCTCTTCCGCCTTATAGCAACTTTGTTATGCGGGCTGCAAGCGAACGGGACACTTCGTGACCCGTAGAACACGGCGTCCGATAACCGGCCTTACGGTAACCGCGCCGGCTGTGTACAACGGCCGCGCATGGCACAGGACGTTGAACCGCTGCGCGGTGGGGCCGTCTCGCGGGGCGTTCCCCTGGCCCCTCCTTGGCAAGGAGGGTAACTTGCAGCCGGCCACATCATGGTCACGACAGGAACATCGAATTAGGACAGCACCCCCCGGTGAAGCAGCCCGCTATCCCTTGATGCTGGCGCTCAGGATGCCCTCGATGTAGTAGCGCTGGAGGGCGAGGAACAGGACGGCGACCGGCAATACCGTCAGCACCGCGCCGGCCATCATCAGCTCTGTATCCTGCACGTGCTCGCCCAGCAGGTTCGCCAAGGCAACCGGTAACGTGTACATATCACTATTAGTGAGAACGATCAGGGGCCACAAGAAATCGTTCCACGTGCCCAGGAAGGTGAAGATGGCCAAGGTGACCAGAATCGGCTTGCAGGCGGGGAGCACGAGCGACCAGTAGATGCGCAGCTCGCCGGCGCCGTCGATGCGCGCGGCGTCCAACAGGCTGTCGGGGATCGACAGCGCGTATTGCCGGATGAGGAAGATGCCGAAGATGCTCGCCATACCGGGGATGATCACGCCCCAGTAGCTGTTGATGCATCCCATTTCCTTGAGCAACAAGAACAGCGGCAGCATTGCCACTTGTCCCGGGATGACCAGTGCAGCGAGGAGGAGACGAAAGAGGCGGTCGCGGCCCCGGAAGCGGAGCTTCGCGAAGGCATACCCGGCCATCGAGTTGAAGAACAGCGAGATTACCGTGATTGCCCCGGCAAGCAGGGCGCTGTTGGCGATGTACCGCGCGAGATTCAACCGCGTGAAGAGCGCGGCATAGTGCTCGAACGTAATGCTGCTCGGAAACAGTCGCGGCGGGAATGCGGTCGCCTCGCCCGCCGGCATGAGCGAGGCGGAGACCATCCACAGCAACGGCAACACAGTCAGAACCACCCCGATGCCGAGCGCACCGTATACCGCAATTGCGTGCAGCCGTTTCACGGCGCGCCCTCCGGCGTCAGGCCGAAGCGGCGGAGGCGCAGCGTCAGCACGGTGAGCACAAGGATGATGGCGAACAACACGAAAGCGATCGCCGCCGCGTACCCCATGTTCCACCAACGGAAACCCTGCTGGTACATGAGCAGCACGATGCTCAACGTGCTGTGCGCCGGCCCCCCTTGCGTCATCACGTACGGCTCCGCGAACAATTGGAAGTAGCCGATCATCGTCATCACCAGCACGAACACGTACGTCGGCGCCAGCATCGGCAGCGTGACGTGGAGGAATTGTCGCCCCGCTCGGGCGCCGTCAATGCTGGCGGCCTCGTAGAGCCGGTCGGGAATGCTTTGCAACCCGGCGATGAAGATGACCATGTTGAACCCGAAGTTCTTCCACACCGCCATGACGATGATGGCTGGCATCGCCCACGCGGGATCGCCCAGCCAATCGATCGGACCGATACCGGCGAACGACAGCGCGTAGTTCAGCAAGCCGAAACGCGGATGGTACACGTAGCGCCACACGACGGCCACGGCGACCAGGGTGGTAACCACAGGCAGAAAGAAGAGAGTGCGAAAGACGCCCCGGAAGCGCACGATCTCGGCATTCACCAGCAACGCGGCACCGAGCGACACGGCAATCGAAAGCGGTCCACCAACGGCAACGAAGTATGCGGTGTTCTTCAGCGCGACCCAAAACAGGGGATCGGCGGCGATCCGAACGTAATTCCCCTGGCCGATGAACCGCAGGTTGGCGCGGTTGGCGATGGCGTAGATGTCGAAATCGGTCAGGCTCAAGAGCACCGACGCCGCCACGGGCACGAAGAAGAACACGGCGATCACCGACAGTGCCGGCGCCAGGAACCAGTAGGCCGGATTCATTTTGCGAGATGCCCTGAAGAAGGTAGCGGCAGTCATTGCGTGACCTGTTTCCCGGTGTCATCCACAACACGGCCGGAGCGCCGCAGCAACCAGCGCCGCTTCTCCAGAATCGCATCGACGTCGCGGTCCAACGCCGCCAGCGCGGCGTCAACACTCATCCCCCCGCGGATCGCGGCTTCGGCATACTCGCTGATCTTGTCGGCGATGCGTTCCCATTCGGGAATCTTGGGCGTCGACTGCACGTGCTGCAGTTGTTGCCAGAATGCCTGGGCGTACCGATTGTGTGCGAGATCTTCGTCCGCCCAGGCGCTCTGACGTGCGGGTAGGTCGCCGGTGAGGCGGTAGAACTCTCCTTGTTGCGCCGGTTCGGAGAGGTACTCGATCAGCTTCCAAGCGAGGTCTTTGTGCTCCGAGCCGCGAAAGATCGCCAGGCTGGCGCCACCCGCGACCGATATGCCCGGATACGCTCCGTCGGGCGCGGGTAGCGGCGCAGTCAGCCACTTGTCCTGCATGCTGGCCGGCAAGCGTTGGCGAAATTCGCCGATATTCCATGGGCCGCTGATGTACATGGAGAAATACCCGCCGGTGAAATCCTGATACGGATTCGCGACCAGCGCCTGCGCCCCGCGTGGCGCCAGGTCGCGCCGGAACAGATCGAGATAGAACTCGAACGCCTGACGGAACTCGGGGCTGCGGAAGTTGCCGTACTGATCGCCGTCGCGCAACAATGTAGCGCCACGCTGCAGGGCAAGAATCACGGGCACTTGCCATTCTGTGAACGGGAGCAGGATGGCGTAGTCGGCGGGACCGACCTGCTGCCTGATGCGGGTCATGGCATCGAGCCACGCCGCCCACGTGGTCGGCGGTTGCGGATACCCGGCCCGCGCCAGGATGTCGGTACGGTAAAACAGCAAGCGCGTGTCGACGTACCAGGGCACGCCGCAGGTGACGCCGTCGATAACATTGGTGTCGAGGACGCCGGGAAAATAGTCCGCGGACCGTACACTCGAGGAGTGGGCCATCCGGTCGTCCAACGGGTCGATCGCACCGAGGGCGACGAACTCGGGGATCCAGGTATTCCCGGCTTGGAAGACATCGGGCATCGCGCCGCCGACGTACGCCGTCAGCAGCTTTTCGTGTGCTGCGCTCCAAGGAATTTGCTGCACTCGGATCCGAACACCGGGCGTACGCCGCTCGAACTCCGGCACGAGATTCTGGACGATCTCGCCTTCGCGACCCATCGACCAGAACTCGATGTGCTCCGGCGCCCGTGCATCTTGCCTCGTGCATCCAACAAGCAGCAGAAGGAACGCGGTTCCGACGCGGTGCCGCAATGTCATCGTCGCCACGCCTTACCACAGATGCGGCGCTTCGTCGCGGCTCCGCGTATTGCGGTTTCTAGTTGACTGGTTTCTGGTTGCCGACAAACCAGAGACCAGAAACCAGAGACCACAAGGCGAATGCAGGGCGGGCAGGTCGCGCCTTGACGCAGGTGGGTCACTGTAACATTGTGGGGGATCGTGGAAGGAGGGCATGTTGCGCCAGCGCCCGAAATCTGTTGCTCGTTGCCTGCTTCGCTTTGGTTCCGCCACCGCAATAGCACTGACAGTGGCAATTACGGTCTTGCTGCCGGGCCGCGCGACGTCGGATGCGCCCACGCCGGAAGCTGGTTCTCCAGAGACCACCGCAGTCGCCCCGCCGCAGCCCACAGTAGTGCCGGCCGCGCCCCAGACGCCCGCCCCGGCTGCGCCGCTGGCCACTGCGCCACCGCCGCCGACGCCGGAACTCACCGCCCCGGTGTTTGTCACGCCGAGCCCCGGCAAGGTGGGCCGCGTGCCGAAGCACCGCCCTCCCCAACGCCGCCGTACCCAGAGCCGCGTCACCGAGGCGTCACCGGCCCCGCCGGCGCCCACCAATCACCCGGAGGTGGCTTTTGACTTGGCCATTGTCGCCGAGAAGGCGCAACGGCTTGCGAAGGAGTCGTTTCAGGAGCCGAAAGCGCTAGTGCCCGACTGGCTCCTCAAGATCACCTACGAGCAGTGGCGCGACATCCGCTTTCGCCCGCAGTACGCCCTGTGGGGTGATAGTCATTTGCCTTTCCAGGTCCAGTTCTTTCATCCAGGCTTGTACTACAACCGAATCGTCACGTTGCACGTCGTCGATGCCAAGGGCGTGCGGACCTTGGGGTTCTCGCCCAGTCAGTTCGACTACGGCCACAATGATTTTGCCAGCAAGGTACCACAGAATCTGGGGTACGCCGGCTTTCGCATCCACGCGCCGTTCAAGACGCCGACGTACTACGATGAGGTCATCGTCTTTCTCGGCGCGACTTACTTCCGCGCCGTCGGCAAGGAACAGATTTTCGGGCTCTCGGCGCGCGGCCTCGCCATCGATACGGCTGAGCCGTCGGGTGAGGAGTTCCCGTACTTCAAAGAGTTTTGGCTCGTCATGCCTGCGCCGAACGCCACGGAAATGACCGTGTATGGGCTCCTGGACAGCCGCAGCGCCACCGGCGCGTATCGCTTTGTGATCGAGCCGGGAGACCAGACCGTCGTCAAGGTGGACGCACGCTTGTACTTGCGCCAGGAGGTGAAGAAGCTCGGGTATGCCGCGCTCACCAGCATGTTCCTCCACGGCGAGAATACCACCCGGCAATTCGAAGATTTCCGTCCGGAGGTCCACGACTCGGACGGGTTGTTGCTCAACTTCGCTTCCGGCGAGTGGCTCTGGCGCCCGCTCGACAATCCACGTACGCTGAATGTGAGTGGATTTCACATGCCGAGGCCGAAAGGCTTCGGGCTGATGCAGCGTGATCGCGACTTCGACCATTACCAGGATCTGGAAACGCGCGAGGATCGGCGACCGAGCGTGTGGATCGTGCCGCGGGCGGACTGGGGAGAGGGGCATGTCGAATTGGTAGAGATCCCCACCAAGGCGGACACCAATGACAACATCGTCACGTACTGGGTGCCGGAGAAGCCGCCGAAGCCGGGCGAGCCCGCGGCCTTCGCGTACACGATGTATTGGTTCGGCGATGATCCGGCGCGGGCTCCCGCGGGGCGCGCGGTGGCGACGCGCCGGGACCGCGGCACCGTCGAGGGCGGCTATCGCTTCGTGATCGATTTTGCCGGCAAGCAGCTCGACGCGCTTCCCGCCGAGACCGTGCTCCGCGGGGTGGTCACCGTAGCCTCCGGGCCGGACGCCGCGGAGCTACTCGATCAGTACGTAGAAAAGAATTCCGTGACCGGCGGCTGGCGCCTCACGTTTCAGGTACGGCCGAAGCGCAAGGAGCCGGTGGAGTTGCGCGCATTTCTGGATAAAGGCGGCGAGGCGCTGACGGAAACCTGGTCGTCCGTGATCCTGCCGTGAACGATACCCCTGAGCCCGCCGCCACATTGCTGCGGCCGGCGGAATCCGCAGCCGAGCCACGGTTCGAAATCCCACCGGCGCGGCTGTTCCACGATTGGAAGGAAGCCCGCGCACGCGCCGTTGCATATTTGGAAGCGCTCGGGATCCCGCAGAGTGCGCACGCCGCGCTGGTCACCGCAGCGGTCAAGCGTACCCTGCGCGAAGATACCTGGAATGCCGAGGGTGACGCGGTATCGAACACGCTTTGTGCCCTCCGTTCCCTCATTACGGAACGATGCCCGACCAGTCCGAAGCCACACGATACGGCCCTGGACGCGTTTTCCACGTGGCGGCTCGACAGGTACTTGTCGGGAGCCGGTACGGGGGGACCTCCGGCAGGCGTTCCGCCAATGGCGCCAACGTGTGACGCCACGTTTTCCTCGATGCCGAAGCTGGCCCGCAGGGCAATGGTGCCGGAGAAGATCGAGCGCCGCGTCGGGCGCCGGTTCTTCAAGTGGTTGCGGCGGAAGCTGGCACGCTCGCGCGCCGCGCAGAAGCGCACGGCGTTGCGCCGGCGGCGGCGCAGTTTTCCTTGGGCCCGCGTGGCGCGCCGGCGCCGGCTGCTGCTCGGGCTGCTCGTCCTCATTCCCAGCGTCATCGCCAGCGAGTTCATGGTCACCGTTTTGCCACACCAGGCGAGCACCTGGTTGGAATTCGCGATCGTGGTCTTTTTCGGCGCCCTTTTCGGCTGGATCTCGATCGGTTTCTGGACGGCACTGCTTGGGTTCTTCACCCTCGTCGGCGGACGGTGTCGATTCAAGATCACGAACGTCGATGACCGGGACGCAGGTGAGTTTCGCCCCGACGGGCGCACAGCCATCGTCATGCCTATCCGTCACGAGCCTGTCGGCCGGGTCTTTGCGGGCCTCAAAGCCATCTACCAGTCACTCGAGCGCACCGGCGCGCTCGCGCACTTCGACTTCTTCATCCTGAGTGACAGCAGCGATCCGAGCATCTGGGTGAAAGAGGAGGAAGCGTGGGCCGAGTGGTGCCGGGGCACCAACGGTTTCGGAAAGATCTTCTATCGCCGGCGGCGCGTGCACTTGAAGCGCAAGAACGGCAACGTGGCGGACTTCTGCCGTCGCTGGGGGCGGCAGTACGCGTATATGATCATACTCGACGCCGACAGCGTCATGGCCGGCGAGACGCTGGTGCGGCTGGTGCGCATGATGGAGCGGCGTCTCGACGTGGGCATGATCCAGAGCGCGCCGGTGGCGGTGAATCGCCGCTCTCTGTTTGCCCGCGTCCAACAGTTCACCAGCCGTGTGTACGGGCCCATGTTCGCCGCCGGCTTGCATTACTGGCAGCTCGGCGACGGCCAGTATTGGGGACACAACGCGATCGTCCGCCTGGCGCCCTTCATGGATCACTGCGGGTTACCGCACCTGTCGGGCAAACCGCCGCTCGGCGGCGAGATCATGAGCCACGATTTCGTCGAGGCGGCGCTCATGGGGCGCGCCGGCTGGAGCTTGTGGCTCGCCTTCGATCTTCCGGGCAGCTACGAGGAGACGCCGTCGACGCTGCTGGAGGAGATGAATCGTGATCGCCGCTGGTGTCAGGGCAATCTGCAGCATCTGCGCTTGCTGTTCACGGAAGGGCTGTTCGGCGCGCACCGCGCGCTGTTCATCAACGGCGTGCTGTCCTACGTGTCGGCGCTGCTGTGGTTCGGGTTTCTGACCTTGAGCACGGCGGAAGCCATCGGCAACGCGTTGCACGAGCCGGAGTACTTTCCGCACGGCCGCAGCTTGTTCCCGGAGTGGCCGGTGTGGCGCCCGGATTGGGCGCTGTATCTGATGGCCGTGACCGGGATGATCCTGTTTCTCCCGAAGGTGCTGAGCATCCTGTTGATCGTCTTCAAGGGTCGGAACCCCCGCGCTTACGGCGGGATATTCAAACTCTCACTCAGTGTGTTTCTGGAGATCCTCTTGTCGAGTCTGCTGGCGCCGATTCGCATGACGTTCCACAGCCGGTTCGTGGTGCAGAACCTGCTCGGGCGCACGGTGACGTGGCGCTCGCAGGAGCGCAAGGACGCGGAGACGGGCTGGTGGGATGCGATCCGTCACCACTGGTTCGACACCATCTTCGCCAGCGCCTGGGGCATCAGCTTGTACAGCTTGAGCCCGCAGTACTTCTGGTGGGTGACACCGATCGTTGCGGCGCTGGTCCTGTCGGTCCCGTTGTCGGTGCTGGCCAGTCGCGTGCGCCTCGGCGATCGGGCGCGCGCGCGGCGGTTGTTCGTCATCCCGGAAGAGACCGACCCTCCGCGGGAGCTGCGCGATCTGCACGCGTTGCTCGCCGCGGCGCAGCAGCACACCAGGAAGCGCCCCGAAGCCGAGCGTGACGGCTTCGTGCGCGCGGTGGTGGACCCGTACATCAACGCTGTACATCGCGCGTTGCTCCGGCGGCCACGCAGGCTGAAACCCTCAATCCGCGCCGCGCGCGAGCGTCTGGTCGAACGCGGTATGGCGGAGGGTCCGGCGGCGGTCAGTACGCACGAGCGCACGATCCTGCTCGCCGATCCCGACATGGTGACTGCCGTGCACGAGCGCGTCTGGGCGCTTGCCGATCACACCCGCGCCGCGCGCTGGGGCCGGCCGGGGACGCAGAGCTAGGCGTTCGACCCTCACGACAGGCTCAGGACAGGCTTGATCCAGCCAACGTACGCCTCCTCGGTCCGATAGCTGTTAACGCTTCGATGCCGCAGCTGTTGCCGCGCGCGCCGCTGCCAGGCAGAAAAGAGAAGCCATGCGGCGCCACCCACTCCGAATCTTCTGTGGTCTCATCCTGGTCACCTTGCCGGCATGCTCGGATTTGTGGAGACACCGGAGCCAGAGCGCCTGCCCGATCAGCGCGGAGTCCTTGCGGCACCCGCAGGTGCCGCCCGGCGCACGCGAGATCGTCGTTGCACAGAAGAAAAAGGCCTGGGAACGCGCGCTCGGCGGCGAGGAGGCCGCCAGGCCGTACATCCGAGCCCGACTGGCGGGTTGGCCGGAGCGCTTGCTGGTCGATCGCCAGACCTTGCCGAAGACCGACGAGGCGTTCGCCTGGCGCGTGGCGCGCGACACGTGGCTCGGCCTCAGCGCGCTCACGGACCGAGAAAACGGCCTGCCGGTAGACAATGTCCGCTTTTCGGCGCCGTCAGGTGAACACGGCTCCGACGGGCCGCCGGCCGTTGCCGATTCACGGATTGGTGATTACGCGAGCAGCGCGAGTATCGGCCTGCATCTGATCTCCGTTGTCGCGGCGCACGAGCTACATTTCATTTCACAAGCTCAAGCCGTGGAGAAAATCCGGCGCATGCTCGACACCCTGGATCACCTGGAAACGTACCGCGGCTTCTTCTTCAACTTCTACGACACGACCTCGCTGGAGCGCACGAGCAACTTCGTGTCGTTTGTGGACTCATCGTGGCTGACTGCCGGACTGATGGTGGTGCGCATGACGTTTCCGGAGCTCTCGGAACGCTGCACGAAGCTGATCGCGCGCGCGGACTATGGGTTCTTCTACAATCGCGGGAGCCGGTTGATGTCGCACGGCTATTACCTGAAACAACGTGCCCGCTCGCCGTTCGAGTACGGCATGCTGTACACGGAGGCGAGGCTGGGGAGCCTGATTGCGATCGGCAAGGGCGAGGCGCCGGCGGATAACTGGTCCCAGATGGTGCGGACTTTTCCCGCGGCCTGCACGTGGCAGACGCTGCGCCCGCAAGCGATACGAATCAAGGCCGTTCGCGATCATGAGTTTCCGGCGGGATTCTACGAGTGGAACGGCATACGCTACGTTCCGTCGTGGGGCGGCAGCATGTTCGAAGCGCTCATGCCGACGCTGCTGCTCGATGAGCCGCGCTACGCGCCGAAAAGTCTGGGCGCGAACGATCGGGCGCACGCCGTCGTGCAGCGCCGATACGCACTGGAGCATCTGGGCTACCAGGTTTGGGGCATGTCACCGAGCGTCACTCCGACCGGCAACGGCTACGCCGAGTACGGCGTCAAGGTCCTCGGTGCACGCGGGTACGGCACCGGGGCCGTGACCCCGCATGCCGCGGCGCTCACACTGGCTGTGACACCAGAGGCGGCACTGGCAAATCTGCGTACACTGGCCGAGTCTTATGATATCTATGGCGAGTATGGTCTCTACGACGCCGTCGACCCGCGGTCGAAAATGGTCGCGTACACGTACCTCGCCCTCGATCAATCCATGCTGTTCATCGCCCTGGCGAACTCCCTCGGCGACCACTGCATTCAGAAGCGCTTCGCCTCGGACCCCATCATTCAGAAAGTGCTGCCGATGATCGCCGAGGAAGACTTCTTCGATTGATGGCCAGCGTTGAGTTCGAGCATGTCGATAAGGTCTATCCCGGCGGCGCGCACGCCGTCGTGGATTGCAGCCTGCGCGTCAACGACGGGGAGCTGCTCGTCTTCGTCGGCCCCTCAGGCTGCGGCAAGTCGACCCTGCTGCGGCTGGTGGCGGGGCTCGAACGTGTGACCAGCGGAACGATCCGCATCGCCGGCCGCATGGTAAACGACCTCACTCCGCAAGAGCGCAACGTCGCCATGGTGTTCCAGGACTATGCGCTCTACCCGTTCATGTCGGTGCGCCGCAACCTCGAATTTCCGCTGAAGATGCGCGGCATGGGGCGCGACGAGATTCGGCGCCGCATCGAGTGGGCCGCCGGCCTTCTCGACATCGGAGCGCTGCTGGACCGGCTGCCGAAGCAGCTCTCCGGCGGCCAGCGCCAGCGCGTGGCGATGGGACGCGCCCTGGTCCGCGAGCCCACGGTCTCATTGCTCGACGAGCCGCTGTCGAACCTCGATGCCAAGCTGCGCGTCCAAGTGCGCGCGGAGATCGGCGAGCTGCAACGCCGCACGCGCACGACGATGATCTACGTGACCCACGACCAGGTCGAGGCGATGACGCTCGGTGAGCGCGTCGCCGTCCTCAATCAAGGCCGCCTGCAGCAGGTTGCCCCGCCCCGCGAGCTCTACGATCACCCGGCCAACGCCTTCGTCGCCGGATTCATCGGCACCCCACCCATGAACCTTTTCCGCACCCGCGTCGCGCTCGACGAGCAGGGCCGTGCTGGTATCACCATTGGTGAACAGTTCATCGTGACCCCTGGACTGGGCGTCATCCGCGATCTCATTCGCCTCGATCCTCACCGGCGTCTCACGGCTGGTATTCGACCGGAAGGCTTTCAGCTGGCGGCGAAGGAATCCACAGCAGGCGCCATCAGAGCTGTGGTCGAGCATGTCGAGTATCTCGGGTATGAGACCCTGGCGCACTTCCGTGTCGCCGACTCGGCCCGGAGCGATGCGGTCCACTTCGTGGCCCGGCTCCAAGGCATGCACGCGCTCGCAACTGGAGCCGCCGTCGAGTTACAAGTCGGTCGAGATCAGATGCATCTCTTCGACGAAGGGGGAAAGGTCCTCTCCGGAGAGTAGCGATAAGGCTGGCAGTCGATAGTCGATAGTTCGCAGTTGAGAGTTGGCTCGACAGCTTGGCCGGTTTGAACGGACCGCTCAACTATCGACTAATGACCATCGACTGAACGATCCCGGTCAGCCGCGGAGGCAGCGGAGAAAGGCCGGGACGGGGGCGGTCCACAACCTCTATGGAACGCCGCTCGTCCCAGCCCTTACCCACAGACCCCCCAGCGTTGTTCGGTACGATCGTTGGGCATCAGGCACGATCGGAGTGCGGCGACCGCGGCGCGATTCCACTAGCTGCCCCCCTGGAGCCCTGGAGGTTTCGCGGCCATCATAATCCGCCCGAACACAACTGATAGGCGTCAAAGTCGCGTGCACAATGTATTCCCGGAACATACAAATGCATGCCCACAAAGGGTGCCCTGCGACTATGACTGAGCCGACATTGCCCGCAGGCGAAGACTTTGGGACACCGTAGCTCAAAACGTCCAATGAATGGGCTGAGCGGGGTCCGGCATGTAGGCGCAGAAATAGCCGGTCTTGATCGTCGTGCCGAGGTGTTGCCCAAGGGCCGGATGGCTGGCGTGAATCTTCTTGAGCGATGCCTTGATGCATTGCGTGACTGTCAGCCGCGCCCGCTCGGCATATGAGACGGCCCGGCGGTCACTTCCGCCCAGGCCGACGGCAGCCTTGAGCTGTTGTGCAACGATGTCGATCTCCGCACGGGCTTTCGCCGCGCGGCCCAAATCGTTGAAACGCTCAGCCTCCTGTAATTCATCGCGCAAATCGCTCAGGCGGCGCCGGTACTCGGCCTTGGCCGTCGCGTCGAGAACCGGTCCGGCGTCGCTCAGCCCCTGTCGCGCATCCACCCACGCGTAGGGTGCCGACAAACACGCATCCTTCCAGCGGGCGCTGCTCCTGCCGAATGCCCCGCCGTCACCCGCGAGCAGGGCACTGACATGGATTTCCTTACCCGCCTCGACGAGCAACTGCGCGAGATACCGCAGGCCCTTGGTGTCGCGCAGTCGGATCACCTGGTCGCCATATGCAATCGTCCAGAACTCGCCCTCCTTCTGGAAGACGGCTTCGCGCGCCCCTGTGGATCGCGTCGGCGAGGCCATCGTGGTCTCAGTTGTCGCGGCAACGTTGGAGTGCAGCGCGTGGTTGATTTCTGTTGCCAGTTCGTCCATTCCGAGCCTGCCGCACCGCGCGAGCGCTTCTCGGAGCAAGCGAGTCGCTCGCTGCCGGCCGTCAGCCAGACCACGCTGCAGCAGTGCAACCGCGTAGTCATATTGGGTGCGGACAATGGCCGACTGCGCCCCGATGGCAGTGTTGAACTGCAGTGCGACCTCGAAATGCGCCTCGGCATCCTCCCAGCGCGACATGGCGCGGGCCAAAAGTCCCAGTTGCCGCGACGCTGATCCCAGACAGGCTCCGCCGGCGCCGAGAATGACGTTGCGCCGGCCATGCGGCAGCAGGAGCTGATACAGGCGCGCGGCGCGTGCGGCATCGCCCAGGAACGCGCACACCTCGGAGAGGAGGGTCACGGCTGGGAGCCACAACAGATCGCCGGGAATATCGGTGAAGCCGTTGGCGGCAAGGCGCTCGAATTCATACCGCGCCTCGGCCTCGCGGTGCAGCTCAGCGTGCAGCAAGGCGACTGCACAACGCCAGGCCGTGAGCGTGGGGTACTGCGCGGCAAGGCTCATGACGGCGGGCTCGATCTCGGTGAGTCGCCCCTGCTCCCGCCGCAACGCGAACAGCTGGACCGCGAACACCAGCAAGGCATTGCGCTCGTGTACGTGTCGCCCGACCGACAACGCTTCCTGCGCCAGCTGCTCACCTTCCGGAAAGCGGCCCTGCAGCGTGGCGCGCATCGCCCGAAACCATGCCGCCACCCACAGGTACCGGGGCTGCCCGAGCTCCTCGGCCAGCCGCGTGAATGCTCGGATTTCCCGCTCGACCCCGGCCATGTCGCCGACTTCAAGCAACCCGGTGGCATGCATGATGCGCCCCTCAAGCCCCAGCCCGCGGTCACCGGCCGCCTCGCTCAGCCGCAGGATCTCGCCGGTGGCATCCAACAGCTTTTCCCGCGACTCTAAGCCCCACAGTGCCAGAACCTCGCTGAACAGCGCCAGCGCGGTAGTCCGTGGGTCTGCGAGACGACGCGCCATCGCCACGGCCTCTCGACTCAGGGAGACTCTGCGTTCCGCTGAGATCGACCGGTGTGGCACCCGCGCCAGCCGGGCCAACACCTGGGCGCGCAGCGCGCCGTCGGCGGTGCCCAAAAGGGCCGCAGCCTCCTCCAGCAGGCCAAGGTACACCTCATCAAATTCGCCGCCCTCGAAATCCCAAGACACCGCCTGGAACCCCAAGGCGGCGCGGGCGAACTGCTCCGGAGCATGCAGCGCCCGGGCGATGTCAGCGGCCCGCTGGAAAGTCTGTCTGATGTGCGCGGCCTCGCCTGCGCGCGTCTGCGCCTCCCCTAAGGCCAACAGCAAACTGCAGCGCTGCTGATCGAGCTGCCGGCGATCGTCCTGTCCCCCGCCGCCGGCCGCAGAAGCAGACTTTTCGGCCCGCGCCTCGAGCGCCTGCAGCGCTCGTTGGTAATGCCCGACGGCCTCTTCGTACGCCAGCACCGCGGTGGCTTGTTGCGCGGCCTCCACGGCATATGCCACCGCCTTGTGCGCACTGCCGCGCGCCGCACTTCCTTCGAAAAAGTGGTATGCCATTTCGGCAAGATGGGCGGAGCGGTTGGCGCGGTACAGCTCTTCCAGCACGTCGGCGATTTGGTCGTGGAGCCGCGCGCGCCGGCTGCGGGGCAGCTGTTCGTACAGCGTCTCGCGAATCAGAGCGTGCGAGAACCGGTAGCGCCCGCTACCGCTCTCGATGAACGTGATCACACGGGCGCTTCGGGCTTCGTCCAGCACCTCCAACACGCGCTCGGCGGAGAGATCATCCGGCGTGCGGTCGGCGCCTGACTCCGCGGGAACGCTGGCACACAACCGCTGCAACGGCTGCACGGCGAAATCCCGCCCGATCACGGCTGCGACGGTCAGCACTCGGTTGCATGCTTCACTGAGGCGCGCCAGACGGCGGCCGATCACCGCCCGCACGCCTTCCGGGATCCCCATTTGGTCCGGAGTGACCCGGCTGGTCCAGCGGTCGCCGGCGCGGTAAATGATGCCTTCCTCCGCCAAATGCCGCAGGATTTCTTCCAGGAAGAACGGATTCCCCTCGGTCTGCCGAAACATCGCGTCCACGAACGCCTCAGGAACGTCCTGCCCGCCGAGGCCAGCGATGAGTGCCCGCACGTCATCTTGTGGAAGACCGCGGAGAAGAATGCGTTCGAAATGCGGCTCCCGCCGCAGCTCACTAACGACCTCAGCCAACGGGTGGGCGCGATCGACCTCAACGTCGCGGTACGTTCCCACCACGAGCAGGTGGGCCTCGGCCATCTCGCGCGCCAAGAACTGCAGGAGCAGGAGGGACGGTTTGTCCGCCCAGTGGAGGTCGTCGAGGACCAACACCAGCGGTGCGCGCCGCGCGGCGCGCTTGAGGAAGTTCGTGACACCGTCAAACAGGCGGAAGCGCGCCTGTTCCGCCTCCGCCGCCGGAGGCGCCGGCAGGTTCGGATACCGGTGGCGCACTTCCGGCACCACCAAGGCAATATCGGCAGCGGCTGCCCCCATTTCCGGCAGCAGGGCGTTAGCCGGGCAGTCTTGAATGTATGTGCGGATCACCTGAACCCAGGGCCAGAAGGCCGGGGCGCCGTCACCCTCGTAGCACCGCCCGGTCAAAACGCGCATCTTTTGCTGCCGCGCGTAGCCGATCAGTTCCTCCGCGGTGCGCGTTTTTCCGATGCCGGGCTCGCCGACCAGCATGAACAGCTGGCCGCGACCAGCACGGGCGTTCTCGATCCCACTCTTCAGCCGGCCCATCTCTGCGGCACGGCCAACGAAGATGCGCCCGGACGACTGCGCCGGTGCCTCGCGTGCGCGCGCGGATCGCTGCCTGCCGGGGTTGGCGCCGTTCGATTCGGACATGGCGCGGCGCATCCGTTCCGAGAATTCCGAATACGGGTGACGCCCTTCCCGGCCCCAACGCATCCAATCGTAAAAGGTGCTCTTGGGGACGCCGGAGGTGGCGGCGGCCAAGTGCGCAGGGCGTCCCGCCTGCACGGCGGCAGCGATCGCGTCAGCCAGCTGTGGTGTCAGGCGTTCTCGTCGTGCCATCGTTAACGGGCTGCGCCGAGCGTCCGTTCAGCGGGTCCGCTCCCGTTGGTCGCTCTGCCGCTGCCATCACGAAATTGTGATTCGAGTGCCATACGTCCTAACCACCAAGAGCCGTAGCCTAGTCATGATCATGCTCATACGGAACTGTGAGGAGTGTCAAGCCGGAATTGATACGCCGTCACTGTCAGCCTTCCGGCAGCAGCCCCTGCCACCCTCTGGCGCGCACACAGCACTTCGGCGTATCTTGGTGCTGTTCACGTACGAAAGGAGACTGATCATGCCGGTTGAGATTGCGGTCAACCCGCTGCTGCCCAGTATCATCATGCGATTCGCATGCGGCGGCCACATCGAGAAGGACACAATTACATGAACGCGCCCCGCTGCGATGCCCTCGTCTTTTTTGGCATCACCGGGGACCTCGCTTCCAAGAAAATCTTCCCGGCCCTCCACGCAATGGCCCGGCGCGGGCAGCTCGATGTCCCTGTGATCGGCGTCGCACGAGAGGGCTGGACGGTCGAGCGACTCGCGGCGCGCGCCCGCGAGGGCATCGAGCGGCACGGGGGTGGCGTTGACGAGGCAGCCTTCACGACCCTGGCGCAGCGACTGCGCTACGTGGCGGGCACGTACGAGGATCCGGCTACCTACGTCAGGCTGTGCACAGCGCTCCAGGGCACCGCATGCCCGGCGCACTATCTCGCAGTTCCACCGAGCTTGTTTCCGACGGTCGTGGAAGGCCTTGGCCGATCCGGTTGCGCCCGCGGCGCGCACATCATTCTCGAGAAGCCCTTCGGTCGCGATCTGCCGTCGGCGCAGGCGCTGAACGCGGCGCTGCACTCGGTGTTCGATGAAGCGCGCGTCTTCCGCATCGATCACTACCTCGGCAAGGAGCCAGTACAGAACCTGCTCCTCTTTCGCTTCGCCAATACGTTCCTCGAACCGATTTGGAACCGCCGCTACGTCCACAGCGTGCAGGTCACGATGGCCGAGAGCTTCGGCGTTCAGGGCCGCGGGCGAATCTACGAGGAAATGGGGGCCATCCGTGATGTAATCCAAAACCACATGCTCCAGGTCGTGGGCTTCCTCGCCATGGAGCCGCCGGCGACCACGTACCAGGAGTCCATCCGCGATGAGCAGGTAAAGGTCTTCCGGATGATCCGCCCTCTCAGCCCCGACGATCTGGCCCGCGGGCAGTTCCGCGGCTATCGGAACGAGGAAGGGGTCGCGCCGACCTCGACGGTCGAGACGTTTGCCGCGGTGCGGCTGCACATCGATTCCTGGCGCTGGGATGGCGTGCCGTTCTTCATCCGTGCCGGCAAGTGTCTGGCCGCGACGACGACGGAAGTGCTGGTGACACTGCAGCGCCCACCGCTTAGCAAACTGTGCCCCGGGGAGACGAACTATGTGCGTTTCCGGTTGAGTCCCGATGTGACGATCGCCATCGGGGCGCGCGTGAAACAGCCCGGCGAGCAAATGGTGACGGAGCCGACGGAGCTCAAGGTGGTCCATTACCCGGGAGAGAAGATGGACGCCTACGAACGCCTGCTGGGCGACGCCATGGCAGGTGACGGGACGCTCTTTGCCCGGCAGGACGCCGTCGAGGCGGCCTGGGCGATCGTGCAGCCCATTCTCGGGGGCGCCACACCGGTGCACGAGTACGAGCCCGGCACCTGGGGGCCGCCGGAAGCCGCACGGCTCGCTGCCGACATCGGCGGGTGGCATTGTCCGTCGACCTGAGGTCCGGCTGGAGGTGCACGCCAGCATGGGCACGGTGGGCGACACGATCGAGAGGGGCTGAGCCGGCATGCTATCACAGGGAGTAACTCGCAGCCGCGTCGTGTTCCTGCTCGACGTCGACAACACGCTCCTCGACAATGACCGGGTCGCCGCCGATCTCAAGCGCTACCTCACGCGCGCGGTCGGCGTCGAGCGCCAAGAGTGCTACTGGACGATTTTCGAAGCGCTGCGTGCCGATCTCGGCTACGCGGACTACCTCGGCGCGTTGCAGCGCTACCGCATCGAGCACCCGCGCGATCCGCACCTCCTCGCCGTTTCCTCATTCCTCATCAACTACCGGTTTGCCAACCGGCTCTTCCCGGGCTCGCTCGACGTCATCGAGCATCTCGACAGCTTCGGGCCGACGGTCATCCTGTCCGACGGCGACGTGGTGTTCCAGCCGCACAAGATCGAACGCTCGGGCCTGTTCGATGCGGTCGCGGGGCGTGACCTCATTTACATCCACAAAGAGCAAGAGTTGGATGATGTGGAACGGCGCTTCCCAGCGGGCCACTACGTGTTCGTCGACGACAAACTCCGCATTCTGACGGCCGTGAAGAAGATCTGGGGACATCGGCTGACCACGGTCTTCCCGCGGCAGGGGCATTACGCGCACGATCCGCAGGTGGCGACCTATCCGCCGCCGGACCTCACCATCGCGCGTATCAGCGACCTGCTCAGCTACCAGCTACAGGCGCTGCTCGGCGCCGCCCACACTTTGTGATCTCGGCCAATTCCCCGACCCGTTTCCGCCGGCTCATGTACAACCCGCGGCAGACCGCGGATGTCGTCACTGAGGAGCAGGCGACTATGCACTGACCAATACTAATCCGCGGTCAACTGCTGCGCGGTGGCCTTCTCCAACGCTGCCAGCGCGGTCTTGTAGTTGTAAAGCGCCTGCACGTGGTTGGCCTCCGCGGTCGTCAGCGACGCTTGCGCATCCGTCAGCTCGATGATGTTGCCGACGCCGGTGGTGTAACGCCCTTCCGCCAGCGCGAGATTCTCGCGCGCCAGTTGCAGGCCTTTTTCGGCGACACCGATGCTGGCCGCAGCCTGCTGGAGGTTCAGCGTGTCCTGGCGCACTTCGAGCGCGATGTTCTGGCGCGTCAGCTCCTCGTTGAACTTCAGGTTCGACAGGTTCGCCTTCTGCTCCGCAATCTGCGCCGTGGTCAGGCCTCCGTTGAAAAGGGAGAGATTGACGCTGGCGCCGATGCTCCAGTACGAATCGAGCGGGTAATCCATGCCCGACCATTGGTACGCGCCGCTACCGGTCACGTTCGGGAGATAGTTCTTCTGCAGCGCCGCGATCTGCTGGCCGGCGGCGCGTTCCTGCGCCTGGAGGCTCTGCAGCTCGGGGCGCTTCTCGTAGGCCAGGGCCAGGGCGTCCTGCTCGGTGATCTGGACGGCGTGGATGTCCAGGTTGTCGATGATGTCGAAGGTGAGCGGGCCGGTAAGGCCCAAGGCGTTGCGCAACGTCTCACGCGCGACCGCCACGTTGTTGCGCGCGCTGAGTTGGTTGAGCTCGGCGTTCGCCAGCTGCACCTCGGCCGTCGTCACATCGAACTTCGCGGCCAGGCCAACGGTGTAGCGCCCGCGTGCTTGGTCGAGGTGCGACTGGTTCTGGCGGACGGTTTCATCCGCCACGGCCTGCAGGCGGCGCGTCGCCAAGACGTTGAAGTAGGCCTGCTTCACATTCAGCGCCACGGTGTCCGCCTGCGTGTTCAGGTCGGCACGCAACGATTGCTCGGCCGCCTGCGCCGCGCGGATCTGATCGAGCGTTTGTCCAAAATCGAACAGCATCTGCGAGAAGCTCACGCCGGTGCGGTAGGAATTGAAGGTGCCTCCGAGCGTCGACACCGAGGTCGACGTCGTTCCGGGAGTCGGCCCCGTGCCGGTCGGCAATACCGTGCCGCGGCTCGTGCTGTAAAAGCCGCTGACCTGCGGCAGGTAGCTCGACGCCGCCTCGAACACGCGCTCGTGGCCCGCCTGCACGGAGGCCCCGGCTGCCTTGAGACTGGGGTGCTGCGCCAGCCCGATGCTCACGCATTCGGCGAGCGTCTTCGGCGGCTCGGCCGGCTGCGGCGCCGGCGTCGGCGTTTGTGCGCCGGCACCGCCCGCGAGGGTGATCATCAGGATCAGGAAAATCAGGACCGTCCGCATTCGCCATCTCCTTTGTCCGCCTTATTCGCCCAGCGTCGGCCCGCTGGGGTCGCCACGCCGCACAGAAAAACGTTGACGACGGTGCCGACGAGATCGTCCAGGGTATCGTTGCGGGTGCGATATCGATTCACACCACGCAGCATCCCCAGCAACATCTCCGCGGCGATCCGCGGCTCTAGCGCGCGCATCTGGCCGGCGCGGATCGCCTGCTCAATCGTGTGCTGGACGATACGCGCGATGTCGGCACGCCGGCGCAGCCACTCGCGGCTGTCCGGATCGTCCGGTTTGTACTCGTTGCGATGAATCAGGGCGAAGAACAATCGCCGCTCCCAGAAGTGTTCGAGGATGCAACGCACAATGCGCTCGATTTTTTCGGCGGGCCCTGCGGCGCTGTCGACCGCCACCTGCAAGTCATCCCGCAGCCGTTGGATGCCCTCGAACATCACGGCAAGGGACAAGTGGCGCTTGCTCGGGAAGTAGCGGTACAACGTCCCCTTGCCCACCCCGGAGGCCTCGGCCACGTCGTCCATCAACACTTCGTGATAGTCATGCCGCGTGAAGATGACCTCAGCGGCAGCCAGGATTTTCTGCCGGCATCCCGCCAGCGGCGGACGCCCACGGCGCGGCGGCAACAGGGGCTTGGTCGGAGTGGAAAGCGGCATTTCGATACTGACCGGTCAGTCACTAATACTGGCACGGATAGCTTGTGTCAAGCGTGGCGCGCTCACGCTGCGGGCGGGGGAAGAAGACGGTCGGCGCAACCTGCAGAGGCCTCGGGTTTATGCACGCACAACCCGAGCGGCTCAAGGGCGTACGCAGTCGCACGCCCACCACGTTTTGCTCACATCCTGACGGTCGTCGGTTTCCGCGCCGTGTTGTTGGTAGCGTTGGTATCGTCTGCGTACGACAGCGTTGCCGTGTTCGTGACCGTCGGATAGGCGCCGCTGCCAACGCTCACGGTGAGAGTGATCTGCGTCGCCGCGCCGGAGGCGAGCGCATCGGAGCGCGTACAGGTGACGGTCTGTCCCGAGTCTGAACAGGTCCATCCGGTTCCGCTTGCTGAGACATAGCCCAGGCCGGCCGGCAAGGTGTCGACCACGGTGATCGGAGCATTCGTAACTGCGGTGCCGACATTGCTGACCGTAATGGTGTAGACGCCGGGCATGCCAACCGTGAACGTGCCACTCGTCTTGACGATGGACAGATCGGTGGCGGCCGGCGTTGGCGTCGGGGTGGCAGTCGGAGTCAGCGTTGGTGTCAGCGTGACCGTCGGCGTGCTGGTATTGTTGGGAACAGGCGTGTTCGTAGGCGCTAGCGTCCCAGTGCCTACCGGCGTTCCGGTCGGTGTGCCGGTTGGCTGTGGAGTGCTGGAAGTCGGTGTGGCGGTGAGCACGATCGGTGTCCCACGCCCGGGCAACACGCTCGTGACCTTCGTCACCATGTTATTCGCTGGATTCGCATCGCCGGGGTAAACAACGGAGATCGAGTTCGTCACGCTCGGCAGTGCCGCGCTGTCGACCAGCACGTTGATTCTGACCAGGACCGTTCTTCCTGCCTTCAACGGGCTCGTGTCGATGCAGGTAACGGTTCGCCCCACGGCGGAACACGTCCAGGTGGCTCCAAAGCTCGAAACGAAGGTCAAGCCGGCCGGCAACGTGTCGGTGACCGTGATGATGTCGTCGGTGGCGCTCGGCCCCTTGTTGCTGACGGTGACCGTGTACCTGCCGATGCGGCCGACGCGGAATGACACTGCGGTCGCCCGAATCAACAGGTCGGCGGACGATGCGGCGAGCGCGCCATGTCCGGCGCAAACGACCAGAGCCGCGATGAGCCACTGCCCAGCGAACGCCCGGTGCCGCGTACTGCTCGTTGTCATGACCAATAGCCCCCTTTTGTCTGATCTCATGCTGCCCGACCTCCTAGTGTAGTACGAAGAGCGTCATATGACAAAGCTAACCTCGACGGACGCGACGGTGATTTCGCCGGGGACACGCACGCACTACGGCGACGGGCGCGGCGACGTAACGTGCGCGGTGCCCAGAGTACGGATGCGCCGGTGTCCATAAACGGTGTTGATACCGGATTGACAGCAAACAACCGCTCGACCTATAAGTTCACGGCTTCTCAGCACAAGAGCGAGTTCGAGGCGGTGGTGAGGAAGGCAAATCACGCAGCTTGGGCGCGAGACGCGGCTTGCGCTGCAGTGTTGGTGGCGCTCTCGGCTGCGACCGTGGCGACGCCCGCCCCACACACCGGCATCCGCATCACCGATCATCTTTACGGAACGCATTTCGTCGATGCGGAAAATGGCTGGGTCGTCGGAGCTTTCGGGACGATTCTCCGCACCCGTGACGGCGGGAATTCCTGGCAATTGCAAGAAGCACACACGGCCGAGCATCTGTACAGCGTGCACTTCGCTGATGCGCAGCACGGTTGGGTCGCCGGACGTTCCGGTGTAATCCGGCACACCAGCAACGGCGGCGACGCCTGGGAGCCGCAGTCGGCCGGCACTGACCGCCCGTTGTTCGACGTGCAGGCGCTCGATGCACAACGCGCCTGGATCGTCGGAGATTGGGGAACGATCTTCGCCACGCATAACGGTGGGCAGACGTGGGAAACCCGCTCGCTCAACCGCGACGTGATCCTCAATGCGCTGTCATGGCCGGACGACCAACATGGCTGGATTGTTGGTGAGGGCGGTACCGTCATCGCGACAACCGACGGCGGCAACACCTGGGTCGATCAGGCCAGCGGTGTGACGAAGACGTTGTTCGGCGTGGACTTCACCGACGTGCAGCACGGCTGGGCGGTGGGGTTGGACGGCCTCATCCTGCGCACCACGAACGGCGGCCACACATGGCAGGTGCAACATGGGGACACCGCCGCGGCGGCGTTGGAACAGGTTGGTTTCCAAGAGGCGATGGACAATCCCAGCCTTTACGCCGTCGCGGTGGCCGGCAACCTGGGCTATGCGGTCGGCGACAGCGGTGGGGTATTTGCCACCGAGGACGGCGGGGAGACGTGGCATCGCAAGGCGATGCCCGCGGCCGCGAATCTGCGCTGGATCCGCGCGCTGTCGTTGGTGAGCGGCAGCCGCGGGATATTCGTCGGCGCCAACGGCTTGACGGTGCGCGTAGCCGGCCAGCAAATCCGATTGCCGGAAGGGGAGGAACATGCTGCCCAGGTCGGTGATTGAGCGCTACCTGCATTTCCTGTTACGGCGCCGGGTGCCGATCTCCATCGCCATCGGACTGGGCACGCTGTTCTTCATCTGGCTCACACTCACCCGTCTGGCCATCTTTACCAACTTCTTCGATCTCTACCCGCAGCACCGGTACGTCTTCGCTCCGGAGTACTCGGTGTGCCGTGAGCGGGACAGCAGCGTTCTTAACTGCCTGTGGAAGGAAATCACGGTCCCCGTAGCGGAATTCACCGATTGCCGCGCCGAAGGCCGGGGGGCACTCTCGTTTGTCGGGGGAGTGCTGCGGAGAGCGATCGTTGACCGCCGTCCCAACCCCTATATCAACACCTACCTGAAGTACCGGAACATGTTCGGGACCTCG
The DNA here is from genome assembly GCA_963729835.1 of uncultured delta proteobacterium. Lineage (GTDB taxonomy): Bacteria > Desulfobacterota > Binatia > HRBIN30 > HRBIN30 > CAVSQF01. The sequence goes on from CAVSQF010000004.1 coordinate 101,256, forward strand.
AACGTCTTGCTGATGGCGGTCGAGGTGAACAAGGGGACGATCTTTACCGACCCGGCAGTCATTCAAAAGGTCGATCGGATCACCCTCGATCTCTTGCACAATGTGCCGGGCGTAAATGGCGAGCAGGTGATCTCGATCACCCACCCGAAGCTCAAGACCACGCTGACATCGGGTTCGGGGATCAAAGTGGTGCCGCTGATCTATCCGCGCGTGCCGCGCGACCAGGAGGACCTCGAGTTCCTCCGCCAGAAGATCTACACGACCGAGGGCGTGCGTGGCCTGTTCGTGTCGCCCGACGACACCGCCACGCTGATCACCGCGGGTTTCTGGGAGGAATACTTCGACCTCGCCGGGATGTGGAGCCGGGTGCAGGAAATCGTCAAGCGCGAAGAAGCGGACGGCAAGGTGAAGATCTACGTCGCCGGGCCACCGATCCTGTACGCCTACTTCATGGAAGCCCTGTCGAGTATGGCATACGTGCTGCTTGCGACGGGCATCGCCATGATCGGCTTGTTGTGGTTTTACTTCCGCACGCTGCAGGGGGTCATCATTCCAACGTTCTCCGGGTTGATGAGCGCCATCTGGGGGTTGGGTTTTGCGGGGTTGTGTGGCTTCACGCTGGACCCGTTGGTCCTGGTGGTGTTTGTCTTGATCACGGCGCGGGCGCTGAGTCATTCGGTGCAGTCGATGGAGCGCTACCACGAGGAGTACTTCCGCCTGCAGAATCGGCATGCGGCAATCGTGAGCTCGTACCTCAGTCTATACAGCCCGGCGATGGTGTCCATTGCCGCGGACGCGGCAGCGACGCTGACCATCGCCGTGGCCAGCATCCCCCTGATGCAGAAGCTGGCGTTCGTGGCGAGTTTCTGGATCATCTCGATCTTCCTCAGCGTCGTCACCCTGCACCCCATCATCCTGTCCTGGGTCAGGCCGCCGAAGCCGCACCGCCATTCCAGCCATCTCTCCGACAGGCTCTACAACAGTTTTACGCACGGACTGATCGCGTTCGGCAGCGGATCGCGACGCTGGGCGGTGGTCGGGATTTTCGTGCTGGTCATGGGGTTCGGGTTGCGGTACGCGCAGAAGTTGAAGACCGGCGATACGGAGCCGGGGGCCGCGCTCCTGTACGCCAGCCATCCCTACAACGTCGCCTTCCACAAAATGAATGACAAGTTCGTCGGCGCCGCCAATCTCGTCATCATCGCGGAAGGCAAGCGGCCCGGCGCCGTCGAGGACGCGCGTGTCTTGAACCAACTCGATCTGTTCCAACGCTACATGGACCAGGGCGAGGGGGCCGGCGGCTCACTGACCGCCACCACGTTGCTCAAGAAGATTTTCCGCACCTTTCACGAAGGGGACCCGAAGTGGGAGATGCTGCCGACGCGCAACGACTACGTCGGCCAGCTGTTCTTCCTCCTCACTGCGGGGACCAGCCGCGGCGAGATGGACCGCTTCTTCAGCCCGGATTACACCAACGCCACGATCACCGTGTTTTACCGGAACTACAACAACGAGGTGATCCACGGTGCCATTGATCGCGCCAAGCAATACATCGCCGCCCAGAACCGGCCGGACGACAGCATCCGCTATGTGCTGGCCGGTGGCTTGTTCGGCATTCTGGCGGCGGCCAACGAAGAGGTGGAGTGGTCGTACCGCGTCAACGTGCCGTTGATCTTCGCGGCGGTATTCATCCTGAGCTTCCTGACGTATCGCTCGGCGGTCGCCGCACTGATCGTGATGATTCCGTCGCTGGTCGCCCAGCCGCTGTCCGAAGCGGTCATGTATCTCGTGGGGATCGATTTCAACATCAACTCGCTGCCCGTGGCCGCTATCGGCATCGGCATCGGCATCGACTACGGATATTACGTGCTCAGCCGGATCGCGGAGGAGTACGAAGTCTGCCACGACTTCAGCCAGGCCAACATGCACGCCATCGCGACCACCGGTCGGGCGATCGTCTTCACCTGCACCACGCTCGTGGTCAGCGTCATGTTCTGGCTGCTCCACCCGCTCAAGTTCGAAGCGGAGATGGCCTTCTTGCTCATGATGCTCATGATCTTCCATGCCATCGGCGCCCTGGTGTTCATCCCCGCCCTCGTCTCGCTGCTGCGGCCGCGCTTTGCACGGGAACGGGCAGCGCAGCGGATGGAACTCGCGGCCCAGGCCCGCGCGCAAGGCTGATCCGTCCGGCGCGCTCCAGGCGGAAAAGGTGCAAGACGCGGCCATGCTCTGCGGAGCCTCACGGGATGTTTTTTTCCGGGCGCACCCGTTGCGACCTCCTGGGCGCTCGCTATACATAGCGCGACATCGGCCCGGCGAAGAGGAGAGTCCACAACCATGCGAGGATGGACGGTTCGCGACAGCATCGAGTTGTATAACGTCGCCAACTGGGGCGCGGGCTTCTTCACGGTGAACGAGAAGGGGCACGTCGAGGTGCGCCCGCGCGGCGATCAGGGTGTCGGCATCGACCTGCTCGACTTAGTGCAGGACCTCGATCAACGCGGACTGCACACCCCACTGCTGGTGCGCTTTTCCGATATTCTCGCCAGTCGCGTGCATGGCTTGTGTGCGGCCTTCGGCAAAGCCATCGCCGAGTACGGTTACAAGGGTGGGTTTCGTGGCGTCTATCCGATCAAGGTGAACCAACAGCGCCACGTTGTGGAAGAGATCGTGGAGTTCGGCGCCGCGGAAGGAGTCGGTCTCGAGGCCGGCAGCAAGCCCGAGCTGTTGATCGCCCTGGCCGTCCTCGATACCGCAAACGCGCTGATCATCTGCAATGGCTACAAGGACCGGGTGTATATCGAAACCGCCCTCCTCGCGCAGCGTTTGGGACGCACACCGATCATCGTGGTGGACCGGTTTCGCGAGGTGGATCTCATCGTCAAGACGGCCCGCGACCTGCGCATCCGGCCGCACATTGGGGTACGCGCCCGGCTGACGACGAAAGGGGCCGGGAAGTGGATCGAATCCACCGGCGACCGGTCGAAGTTCGGGCTCACAGCCGTCGAAATCGTCGAGGCCGTCGAGCTGCTGCGGGCTGAGGGCATGCTCGACTGCCTGGATCTCTTGCATTTCCATATTCGGGTCACAGATCACCGCCATTCGCGCGCACAAGGATGCCTTGAGCGAAGCCAGCCGCGTGTTCGTCGGGCTGCATCAGATGGGCGCCCAGCCACGCTTCCTCGACGTCGGCGGCGGGCTCGGCGTCGATTACGACGGCTCGCAGACGAACTTCCATTCGTCGATGAACTACTCCGTGCAGGAGTATGCGAACGACGTGGTGGCGTCGATTCAAGAGGCCTGTGACAAAGAAAACATTCCGCATCCGGACATCGTCACCGAAGCAGGCCGCGCCATGACCGCCCATCATTCCGTCCTCATCTTCGACGTACTCGGCGTGCACGAAATGCTCTCCGGCAAGCCGCCGGAACCCGTTTCGGAAGATGATCACAAAGTGATCAAGGATCTGGCGGAAGTCTGGGCCGGCATCTCGCAGAAGAACGTTCAGGAGGCGTTTCACGATTGCCTGCAGCTCAAAGAGGAAGCCACGACGCTGTTCTCACTCGGGTATCTGGACCTGCGCGGTCGCGCCCGCGTGGAGCGGCTCTTCTGGGACTGCTGCGAGAAGATCCTGCGCATCGTCCGCGACCTTTCGTACGTTCCCGATGAGTTGGAGCCACTCGAGAAAGGCCTTGCCGATACCTACTACGGCAACTTCTCCGTCTTTCAGTCGGCGCCGGACCACTGGGCTGTGAAGCAGCTGTTTCCCGTCATGCCGATCCACCGGCTCGACGAGAAACCCACGCGCCGCGGCGTGTTCGCCGATCTGACGTGCGACAGTGACGGCAAGATCGACAAGTTCATCGATCAACGTGACGTGAAGGATGTCTTGGAGTTGCACCCGTGGAGCGGGCCGCCGTACTACATCGGCGTGTTTCTCCTCGGCGCCTACCAGGAGATCCTCGGAGACCTGCACAACCTCTTCGGCGACACGGACGCAGTCCACGTCCGTCTCGGGCCGGATGGGCGCTACGAGGTGGAGCACGTGGTCGAAGGCGACGTGGTGACCGAGGTGTTGGAGTACGTGCAGTACGACAAGGGCACGTTGATCGAGAAGGTGCGGCGCACGATCGAGGTGGCGATGCGCGCGGGCCAGATCAGCCTCGATGAATCCGCCCGCTTGCGCCGCCACTACGAGCAAGGGCTCCGCGAGTACACCTATCTGTCGCGGGACGAGTAGCGCGGGGCACGCTTCCACCGACGCCAGCTGATCTTGATCGCCGAGCAGGATCAGCCGCGCACACGGGGGAGCGGCACGTGCTATCCGCCGGCGATCGCGGGAAAGACGCTGAGGATGCAACCGTCTTTCAGCCGCTGCCGGACGTTCGCTTCGTGGGAGCCATTGACAAGGGTCATGTTCACAGCGCTGGTGGGGATGCCCAGCGCGGCGAGCGCATCGGCGATGGTGGCGCCGTCGGGCATGTCGATGCGGGCGCTCCCCTGGCTGCTGCCGCGAGGCAAGTACTTCCTCAAGTGGGCAAACAGCCGAACTTCTATGTTCATGGTGTTTTCCCCATTCGGATGAGGCTGAGCGGGCCGCGCGCCTGTTTGAGCCCAAGCACATCGGCGCAGACGTTCTCGCCGCGGGCGACGCGCTCTTCCCATCCCGCGCAGTCTCGCCCTGTGCTGATCAACCAGCTCAGTATGCCGAGATCGTCACAGGCGTTCCAGACCACCGCCCCGAGGCATCGCCCGCCGGAGAAGAGTAGGCGTCGTGAGACCTGGCGCCGGGGGTCGCTGTAGCGTTTGAGCGTAGCACCGGGTCGCCCGTCGCTCGCTGCCGCATCAGCATGGATCACGCCCACCGATCCCAGGGTGTTGCCGAACAAGGTGGTCACGTTGCGATTGAGGCCGCCGGTCCAATGAATCTGACCACCGACCATATTGAGGCCGGCGATGCGTCCCTGTTCGCACGCGTTCGTCCAGGTCCCGTAACAGACCTTTCGGCCGGTCACGCAGTGGGTAGCTTGTGCGACGTCGCCAGCCGCGAACACCCCGGGCACGGACGTTTCCATGGCTTCGTCGACCACGATGCCCACGTCGGTGGCGATGCCCGTGCCGCGCGCCACTTCGACGTTCGGCTGCGTGCCCTTGCCTACTATGACCAAATCGGCAGGCAAAGCTTTTCCCTGGCGGGTCTGGACCAGCAAGCGCCCGGCCGATCGGCCAGAGCTGGCCCGTGACTCGATTCCGCACACCTCAACGCCCTTGTGGACGCGGATGTCGTGGGCACGAAGAACCTTTTCGGCCAGCAAAGCCGTGTCCGGGTCGGCGAGCTGCGAGAAAATAACCTCGGATCGGACCACCAGACTCACCCTCATACCGCGAGCGGACAGTGCCGTCAGGGCCTGAAGACAGACAGGCCCGGCGCCCAGGAAGACTGCCTCGGGCACACCCCGCGTGGGCAGTTGCTCATCCGCATATCTCAGGATCGCGTTCGCGTCGTCGAGGTCACGCAGACAGAAGACTCCCCGCAGGTCCATACCCGGCACGTCCGGACGTTGTGCGGTCGCTCCGGTGGCAATGAGCAACCGGTCGAAGGAGATGCGCCTGGTGCCGCCGCCCTTGGAGCTGTCCTCCGTGATGACCTGCCGGCGCTGTGTATCGATGGCGACGGCCCGCTGCCCGGTGAGCGCCTGGATGTCCATCTCGCGGTACCAGTCGGGCCCATGCAAGAGCATTCGATCGCGTGTCGTTTTCCCGGCCAGCAGGTAGGTGAGCATGATGCGTGAGTAGGGTGGATATCGCTCGGCAGCAATGACGGTCACATGAGACCGGCGGTCGCGGGACCGAATGGCCTCCACCGCCGCCAGACCAGCGGCGCTGTTTCCGATGATGACGAGACGCGACACAGTATGCCTTAAAGTCCCCAGAGGTTGTTAGTTGTTAGTTGTTAGTTGTTGGTTGTCAGTTGTTATGCAACTCACACTCCAACTTAACAACGAACAACCAACAACTGTACTCAGAGTCCCAGGGAGGCGAGTTTCTTCCGTGTCGGCTTGCCCTCGGCGTCCCACCCTCGCAGCCGGTAGTACTCCGGAAGCATCTTGTCGAGGGGCACGGTCATCCCCTTTGCCGGTCCGGCCGGCATCGGCTCGGCCAACAAACGCTTGGGCAAGGTGTCGTCCTTCCTAGACAACCCCGCACGCTGGTTGAAGAGGCGCTCGATATTCCAGATGCGTTCGCCGGCCCGCAGCATCTCGTCCAGATCGTAGTCGAACCCCGTCGCCGCGGTCAGCATCGCCAGCAGCTCCGGCGCACCGATCGCAAAGGTGGTGAACAAGCAGATACCCGAGGAATCCAGCGCGGCGGTCAGGTCCTGCACAGCGATGGTCGCTGCGGCCTTGCCGTTGGGAGTGAAGGGATCCATCTTCTGCGGACCACCCAACAGTTCCCGCGCGACCATGTAGCCGCGAACGTGACAGCCGCCGCGGTTGCTGGTGGCGTACTGGAGGCCCATGCCTACGGCGCCGCGAGCATCGTAGGCCGGGAACTCTTGCTTCTTGGCGCCCATGAACAGCTCGGGCTTGCCGAACTTGCGTGCGACGCGTGCGGAACCTTCGGCCAAGACGTTTCCGAAGCCGCGCCGATATCCGATCTTCGTCATCAAATCCACGAGTGCATCGGCGTTCCCGAAGCTGAGCTTGCAGCCCGCCTGCTTTGCGGTGATGGCACCCTTCTCGTACAGCTCCATGGCGCAGGCAACGGTGGCACCGGCAGTGATGGGGTCCATGCCCAGTTCGTTGCAGATGTAGTTCGCCTTGGTGGCGGCAGCCAGATTGTCGACGCCGACGTCGGCGCCGAGTGCCCAGATCGACTCATACTCCGGCCCCTCGCCGCTGCCGGCGTACTTGCCGTTCTTGACAGCCGTCACGCGTCCACAGGCAATCGGGCAGCCGAAGCAGGCACGGTTTCGAATCAATATGCGCTCCGCGATGGCTTCGCCACTGATGGCCTCCGCCCCTTCGAACTGCCCGCTCTGGAAGTTGCGGGTTGGAAGCACGCCCCGTTCGTTGATCACGTTGACCAGGGAGGCGGTTCCGTAGCGACGGAGGCCCACGGTCCCGGCCTGGAGCTTTTCGAGCGCGTCGAGACAGGCGGCGCGGAAGCGCTTCGGGTCGGCTACCGTCACTCCCCCGCTGCCGCGGACGGCGATGGCCTTGAGCTTCTTGGAGCCCATGACGGCCCCGACACCGGAGCGCCCCGCGGCGCGATTCTTGTCGTTCATGATGGACGCGAAACGCACCAATCTCTCGCCCGCCGGCCCGATGCTGACGCACTTGAAATCACCCCCGAGCTGTTCATGCAGCAGGTCCTCGGTGGCATGCACATTCTTGCCCCACAGCTTGTGCGCCGAGCACAACTCCACCGAGTCGTCCTCGATCACCAGCATGGCCGGGTGTTTAGCGGCCCCCTCGACGATGATCATGTCGTAGCCGGCATATTTCAGCTCGGGACCAAAATCGCCGCCAGCGTTCGAGGATGCGATGGCGCCGGTGAGAGCACCCTTGGTGATTGCCATCCACCTGCAGCCGGAGGGTGCCGAAGTGCCCGTCAACGGCCCGGCGGCCAGGATGAGCTTGTTGGCGGACGCCAGCGGATCCACTTTCGGATTGATCTCGTCGTAGAGGATCTTGGTTCCCAGGCCTCTGCCGCCGACGAATGCCCTGGCGAGTCGCAGGTCAATGGTTTCTTTCGTGATTCGCCCGCGACTCAGGTCTACCCGCACGGTCTTCCCTGCGTATGCATTCATGACGTCGGGACCTCCTTCAGCGCGTCGCGCAACCGGTTGGCGAAAACTGTACGGGCAAGCTCCGTGGACCGCTCCTCCGACGCGAAACGCAGGGCGCGCGGCGAGCAGAAACGGACGCACTCGGGTTCGCCGTCACAGAGATCGCACTTGCGGGCCTTGCCGTCCCAGTAGCTGATCGCCCCGAAGGGGCAGGCTAACGCGCACATCCGGCAGCCCACGCAGCGCTCCTCAACGACCAGCACGGCGTTCGTCCTGTTGTGCCTCACCAGCGCCGCGGAGGGGCACACGGTGACGCAAGGGGCATCGTCGCACTGCATGCACACTACCGGGAAATAGACTGCATCCTCCGGGTAGATCGCCACCCGCACGTGCGACCGGCTGGGGCGGTACGCGTTGGCGTGACCCTGCGAGCACGCCAGCTCGCACAACCGGCAACTGTTGCACTTGGCGGGGTCGATGATCAGTACTCTCGCCATGGCACACACTCTCTCCTTAAGGATTCGCGTTCTGTTCAGCCCTGCCTAATGGGTCACAGCCGATACGTCAAGCGCCGTTTCTGTTTCTGGCGCCGCTCGCTGGCGATCGTCTGCAACCAACACGCAACGTACTACGCCGCCCGCGATTTCAGCTCGAAGACCGCCACCGACACGTGACCTTTTGGCCTCCCGTTGCTGACAAGCCGATCGATTTCTTTGAGTGTTGTCGGTGCAAGGAAGGCTTCCCCACACTGACCGCAAACCTCAGCCTGCACGTTCTTGATGAGGAACCGTTCGCCGCCCCACTCATGCATGTGCTCGATCCGGCGGCGCCGCAGTGGGCCTTTGCAATAGTAGCACGTCTTCATTTCTTCTCCCTTCGAACCCGCGAATTCTCCCACAAATCGGGGTCGGGTCGATAGACCGTGATGATCACCAGCGTTCCTTCATGAATGGCGCCGACCGTGTGAATCGGTTCATCTTGTTCGGTGAATCCAAGCAGCAGGTGCGAATGTCCGCGTGGATCGTCTGGGTAGTCCTCCAACAGTTCGAGGCGCTCTGACGAGAGTGCCTCTTCGAAGTGCGTAATGAGAATCTGGTCCGCGTCACGTTG
>CAVSQF010000005.1:0-20865 GCA_963729835.1 uncultured delta proteobacterium
CAAAAGTCGCGACGCGCCGCCCGATGCGCCCCAGTCCGATGATCCCCATCGTCAGCCCCGCTAGCTCGATGGGTGGGGTTTTCCAGAAACAGAAGTCCGCTGCCTTCGTCCACTCACCGGCCAACACTGCGCTGTGGTGCAGGCCGACGTGATGGCACAGCTCCAGCACGAGGGCGAACGTGTGCTGGGCCACGGACAGAGTGCCGTACTCGGGAACGTTGGATACGGGAATACCCTGCATGCGCGCCGCGACCGTATCGACGATATTGTAGCCGGTGGCAAGCACGGAGATGAACTTCAGGCTTGGTAGCTGCGCCAAAACATGGGCGTCGAGCATGACCTTATTCGTCAGCAGGATGTCAGCCGCACGCGCCCGTTCGAGGACAGCGTTCTCGGGAAGTTCGATCGTAGACAACCACCTCACCAAACTGCGCCAACGCATCCCACGGGTTATCCCCTGGATTGACGGTGTACCCGTCCAGAACGACGATGTTCATTACTCAGCTATTTTTTCCTGCATTTGCGCTGCGTGCAACTGTTCGACGGAGCGTTGTTCGGAATGCCAATTGGGTAGCGATGGACCGGAGCCCGCGTCAGAGTGGAATTTTTTGTGCGGCGTTGAATGCGTCCCGGCAGCTGACGTCTAACCTATCAAACAGCAGAACGCGGATCCCCCCTCCGCGTCTGCGGGCGCGGGGTTTCGGCTCCGCGCTGCCCCTCACCTGGTGTGGGCGGTTTCCGTGCAAAGCGGTACCGCCCACACACCTATGGAAGAGGATCTGATCGCGAGCCGACCTGTTCAAAAACGCGGCTCAGGACTTGGCGGCGTGCCCAAAATGCGGCGCCGTTGGCAACCGTGACTCTTTAACATCACTCTGCGTGATTCCACGTGCCGCCAGCACCGGCAGGACCTGGTTGCGGTCGATGCGCTTCCGTTGTGCCCGCTCACTCCACCGCGACCGCCTTACCGGCAAGCTCCACACCCGATTCGAGACAAAGCAGGCGCACGCGACCGATCGAAAGGAGCTGGCCGTCCTCGTTGCGCGCCGTCGCTTCCCATAGCTGTGAACGGCGGCCGCGCGTCAGGGGCGTCGCTGTGTACGTGCACGCGCCCAGTGTGTACTGCGCGGAACCAAGCTCGTGCGGGCTTTGATCCTGATCCACCGCTTGCCGGTGGCGGCGGGATCCGCATCGAGGCGCGCGCTCGTCGAGCAGGAACAGTTTGACCGCGGCGCAATGGACGCCGCCGCGAACGAGCAACCCTCAGGGGTGGCCATGAATTTCGACCGCCACACATCCAGCACGACCTCGTCGCGGGACGCCCGCACGATGTCGAACCCAAGGGTAACGTCGAGGCCAGTGCGCGGCCGGGGAACCCGGGGCTTCTATCCCGTGTCGCTTGCCATGGCCGGACTCTACAATGCCTGCAGGCACGGCGCGAGTCCCCATGCTGGCGAGTGCGCAAAAGAAGCCCCCGGTGTTGTGTCGCACCTTTACGGATGCGGGCTGAGCGACGCCGTCGTGTCATCACGGATGTTGTCTGCAGCCGGCTCAGGGCGGCGGCATCTCAGAATGAGCGCATCGATGTCCGTGGGTCGAGCAACCTTGGAACCGGTACGCGGGCCGGCGGCCAGTCTTGAACTTGCGCGTGCCGCGATACAACCGGCCGTGTGCATTCACTTGCAGGGCACCACAATGTCGAACAGCGGCGGGCCACGTGTCTGCGGCCGTGATCGGGGGCGCAAAGATCACGGACTCGGCGGAGAGGTCGGCTCCCGGCAACGCCGCCAACGACCCCTATATGGAGGCGACGTTCTCGCTGTCCGCCCCGTCAGACTCCACCCCTCTTGGTTTCACGTTCCGTACTTGATAGCTGGCGATTCCGAAACGTTGCAGGCGAAACGCGGATCGTTGTTGTTCAACAATAGAGAGCCAGAACGAGCAGCTCCCGTCACCGGCGACGCCGTCAGCATCCTACTGTCGCCTGAGCGGCAATCCACGGTAACGACGTTTGACCGAACCTGAACTGGCGCGCCCGCGACGTACCACTCGGCCACAGAATCATTTCTTTTGCGGCTCTTCCCCCGGTGATGCAATAGCCTTGGCCGGGCGCAGAACAGCCAAAGGTCGGTGGAATTGGATTTTCAGCAGCAGTGGGGCTGGCGTAAACTCTGCGCCGTCCAGGTTGGGGTTGGCGAGACTGCCCCACCCGAGTATATGTGGGAGGTTGCGTCGGGCTCCCGGTTGGGGTCTGCGTCGGGCTAGGCGATGGCGTGTTCGTCGCGGTCGGGGTCATGGTTGACGGTGGGGGGAACAATAATTGACCGAATGTGTCGGGCCGTCACCGACCGCGACCGTGTCGATCACCGTGGCGCTGGAAGTGTCAATGACTGACACCGTGTCATCGTCCGTGTTGGCTACATAGACCGCGTGCCGCTCGGATTGAGCGCAACCCCCTCAGGCGCATCACCCACGGGCACCGTCGCCGCCACGCTGCCGCTACTGGCGTCGACGATCGATATCGTATCATCACCGTTGTTGCTCACATAAACCCATGTCCCGGCCGGGTCACCGCCACACCGGACGGCTCGCTTCCCGTTGCGAATGTGTCCGCGACGGTATTCGTGCCGCTGTCGATCACTGAAAGTGTATCATCGTCGTTGTTGGTGACGTAGACCCGCGTACCCGCCGAATTGACCGCGACCCCCAAGGGACTGGCTCCGACTGCGATCGTGGCGACGACATCATTGGAGGCGGTGTCAATCACCGACACCGTGTCATCATCGTTGTTGGCCACGTACACACTGGTACCGGCCGGATTCACGGCCACGCCCAGTGGCGAATCGCCGACCGTCACGGTAGCCGTCACCGTATAGCTGGTGGTGTCGATGACTGAAACAGTTCCGTCGTCCTCGTTGGTTACATAGGCCGTGGGGGTCGTGGGGTTCAGGGCAACGCCCCAGGGAGCTGGCCGACGGCCGGCGTGGCGCAACGGTATCGCTTGTCGTGTCGATGACGGAGACGGTGTCGTCAATGTTGTCGGTCACATACACCCGGGTGGCGTCCGCATTGACCGCCATCCCCAAGGGTGTAGTGCCGACGTCTATCGTTCCGGTCACGGTATCACCGGCCGTATCGATAATCGACACGGTATCGTCGTCTTCGTTGCTGATGTATGCGAACGGCTCTGCGTTGGCCGCCGCGGCCCACGCTGCCACATCGCGATCAGACAGAGAGTGCTGACAACCGAACGCCCTTCCATTGTCATCTCCCGCATGTCCGAGAACAGCAAACCGTGAGCCATAGTAGATGCACTGGCACCTCACACCCGGCACGGCAGGCGCAAATCCGTCGGACCATGTTCCGCCAGCAGGCAGCCAATTGCTTGACGCTCGCCGTTTTGCGGGAATGCGGGTACAGTTGCTCCGCCGCTTCGATCCGGACGATGTCGGCTGCCGCGGTGGCGGTCTTCTCAGCCGTTCGCACCGCTGCCTTGAGACGACGAGAGTGCATCGTCATCCAGCGGGGACGCGGCCGCTTCGGCTTTGTAGCGCTGGTACCGTTCGAGGATGCGTTCGACGTACGCAACCGTGTCGCGACCTTTGGCAAATCCGTTGGGGAGGTGGGCATAGATCTGCGGCTCCTCGAGCAGCGGCAGCATGAGCTCCATGGCATCTTCCCAGCGATCCGGCTGTAGCCAAACCGGCGCGCGAGCGTCTGCGCGTCGCTATGGCCCGGCCCCATGTGAGCAGCCAAGACGAGACAGAGCCGGGATCGCCCCTGGGCGCTGCGGAACATCTCGTCGAGTTGTCTGAAGTAGTGCACGCCGTCTTGACGTTGTCGTCCGGCGCTTTGAATTGGTCTGCGCCAACCGCCTCGGCAGCGATCGGACGGACTTGCATCAGGCCGTACGCCCCCTTGTCGCTTCGACTGCTTGGGTCGAAGCGATTCTTCGAAAATCAGCGCGGCGATCAGGCGCCAATCGATCCCCTCCGCTTTGGCGTGGTGTGCGATCACGCGATCGAACGGCGACAGCGACACGGCCAAGCTCGCCTTCGGGCGCGAAACCGTGAGCTGTTCGACCGAAGGCAGCGGGACCTCCGCACCGTCCACGCGGATATACCAGCCGCCAACGTGCAGAGCCCACCGACGTTGTGGGTCGGGAGCAAGCGTGGTCGGCATCGCGGGTGGGTCGGACACCGCCGGGTCGTTCGCTTGGGTCGCGGGCTCCGCGCAACGATGTTGGGTCGCTCCGCCATCCCATGCTGCACAAAAACAACTACCGCAGCCCCTCCGAATCCAACCGCCACCAAACGAAGCGCCCCGCTGAGGAGAGAGGGACGCTGAACCATCGAAGGCACTTTGCCCGACTCGGCGTCCCTATGCAAGCAAATCCCGCCGCGTCCGCTTCATTCTGAGCAGCATTCGAGGGCGAAACCGCGTTGACAGACTGCGGTGTTTTACTCTAGCTTGAAACCAGAGCGCAGCATGACCGAGCAGCACTCACTCGAGGCACGGCAGACACGCGAAAAGATCCTGGCAACCGCGTCGCGGTTGTTTTCAGAGCAGGGCTACGAGAACACATCGCTGTCGCAAGTGGCACGTCAGGCAAAGGTCAGCAAGGCCCTGATCTTCTGGCACTTCGACTGCAAGGAGAAGCTGTATCGCAGCGCCTTACGCAAAACGCTGGAACCCTATTTCATCGATGTCGATGATCTCGGGAGGCCTGGGTGAACGCGAGCAGATCGAGCGGTTGATCGATCAGTTCCACGACTTCGTGCGCGAGAACGTCTACTCGGTGCGTTTCTTTTTGAACCTCACGCTACGCGGGGACCGCCAGGCGGATGAAGGCCTCACGCGCGTCAACGAGTTGTACCGTGCATTTCGCAATTCGCTCACCGAGCTCATTGAAGGCGGCCGGCGGCGTGGCGTGTTTCGTGACGACGCCGACGCCGAACGCGACGCGGCACTGATCATGGCCGCGCTCGCGGGCATCTTGGTGCAGCAGTTCATGAGCAACGACGCGCCGCACGACCCGAAGGATCTGATCGAGCACCTCAAGCTTACCGTCTTCCAGCGGCTGCTGATTTCAGCCGATGGAGCACGCCCGCGGGGCGCCCGTAGGCGCCCCGCCCGGTCACCCTCGGCCGCCACCCCCAACCAACGGGAGGATTCCACCACCGCCACACCACACCGTTCCTCCCCTGCCCATATCAATGAACAATGGAAAACGAAAAATGGAAAACCGCTTTCTCATTTTCCATTTTCCATTCTCCGTTCTCTATTTCCCCGTCGTTCTCACGAGCAGCCGCTGGTCGCGCCACAATTGAGGCATTTGTAACAGCTGCCGTTGCGCACCATGATCGCGCCACAATCCGAGCAACTCGGCGCGTCGGCCTGCGGACTAAAGCCCAGCGCCGTAACTGCCGGTGAGCGCGTGATTGCCAGATGATCCGTCGGCGGCAGCTCCGGTTCTTCCGCCGCGGGCTCCGTGACGCCCAACCCCATCCGCGCCCGTTGCTCCGGTGGCAGGAAGCGGGTGCCCAGAAAGCGGAAGATGTAATCGATCAGTGACTTCGCAATCGGAATCTCCGGGTTCTTGGTGAACCCGGACGGCTCGAAGCGCACGTGACTGAATTTGCTGACCAGGACTTCGAGGGGAACACCATACTGCAGGGCCATCGATACGAGAATGCCGATCGTATCCATCAGCCCGGAAATCGTGCTGCCTTCCTTGGCGATCTTGATGAACAGCTCGCCGGGGGTGCCGTCCTCGTAGAGGCCGACGTGGATATAGCCCTCATGGCCGGCGATATCGAACTTGTGTCGCAACGAGCGGCAGTCTTGCGGCAACCGCCGGCGCACCGGCACGGAACTCGAGCGTGGCGGGCTTTTTCTCGCGCGCCGTGTTCAACGGCTGCGTGCGTTTGGAGCCATCGCGATAGACCGCCACCGCCTTCACGCCGAGGCGCCACGCTTCGACATACGCCTCCATGATGTCGTCAATGCTGGCGGAACTCGGCATGTTGATGGTCTTGGAAATTGCACCGGAGATAAACGGCTGCACGGCGCCCATCATACGCAAATGGCCGAGGGGATGGATGGCGCGCGTGCCGCGCGCCGCTTTGAAGGCACAGTCGAATATGGGGAGGTGCTCCGGTTTCAGCTCGGGGGCGCCTTCGATCGTATCGTGCTCTTCGATGTATTCGAGGATCGCCTGCACCTGCTTGGTTTCGTAGCCCAGCCGTTTGAGGGCGCGGGGCACGGTCGGTTCACGATCTTCAGCATGCCGCCGCCGACGAGTTTCTTGTATTTCACCAGGGCGATGTCCGGCTCGACGCCGGTCGTGTCGCAGTCCATCATGAAGGCAATCGTGCCGGTCGGGGCCAGCACGGTCGTCTGGGAATTGCGGAATCCGGCGGCGCGACCGAGCGTCTGCACATCGTCCCAGACCGCCCGCGCGGCGCGGAGCAGCTCCAGCGGCACGTAGGCAGAATCGAGCTTGTGCGTACAGCTGCGGTGCTTCGCAATGACCTCCAGCATCGCTTCAGCGTTCACCGCATAGCCGGCGAAGGGCCCCAGATGCCCCGCGATACGCGCCGATTGCGCGTAGGCCTCGCCGCACATCAGCGCCGTCACCGCACCGGCGTATTGGCGCCCGCCTTCCGAGTCGTAGGGCAGGCCCAGCGACATCAGCAGTGCGCCGAGATTCGCGTACCCCAATCCGAGCTCACGGAACGCTTTGGCGTTGGCGGTGATGTCGGGGGTTGGGTAGCTGGAGTTGTCGACGATGATGTCCTGGGCGGTGATCATGACGTCCACCGCGTGCCGGAACGCCGCGGCCTCGAAGTCGCCGTTGTCGCCGACGAACTTCAGCAAGTTGAGCGACGCCAGGTTGCAGGCGGAGTTGTCGAGGTGCATGTACTCCGAGCACGGGTTCGAGGCATTGATGCGGCCGCTGTTCGGACAGGTGTGCCAGGCATTGATCGTGGTGTCGAACTGTATGCCCGGATCGCCGCAGGTATGGGTGGCCGCGGCAATCATGCGAAGCAGCTCGCGGGCCTTGTACGTGCCGGCGACCTCACCGGACAAGACATAGCGCGTGTGCCAGGCGCCGTCGGCTTCCACGGCGTGCATGAACGCATCGGTGACCCGCACCGAGTTGTTGGCGTTTTGGAAAAAGACGGAACCGTAGGCGGGGCCATCGAGCGAGCTATCGTAGCCCGCCTCGATCAACGCCCACGCTTTCTTTTCCTCTTCCTCCTTGCAGCGGATGAACTCGATGATATCGGGATGATCGGCGTTGAGGACGACCATCTTCGCCGCCCGCCGCGTCTTGCCGCCGGACTTTATCACGCCCGCCGAGGCATCAGCGGCTTTCATGAACGACACGGGCCCCGAGGCGGTCCCCCACCCGCCAGCTTCTCCCTCGCAGAACGGATACGCGACAGGTTGACGCCCGAACCGGAACCGCCCTTGAAGATGATGCCTTCGTTGCGATACCAGCCGAGGATCGACTCCATCTGTCCTCGACGGAGAGGATGAAGCAGGCGGAGCACTGCGGCTGCGGTTCGATGCCGACGTTGAACCACACGGGGCTGTTGAACGAGGCCTTCTGCTCCGCCAGCAGATGAATCAGCTCTGCCGCAAACGTGTCGGCATCGGCTGGCGTCGCGAAGTATCCTGGGCGTTCGCCCCAGACGCGGATCGTCCGCACGACCCGACCAATGAGCTGCTGGACACTGTGCTCGCGCTCCGGGCTGCCGAGCGGACCGCGGAAGTATTTGGAGACGACCACGCTGGTCGCCAGTTGCGACCATGCCTTGGGGATCTCGACGTCGTGCTGCTCGAAGACGACGTCCCCCTTTTCACCGGTAATTACCGCGCTGCGGTGTTCCCATTCCACCGCCGCAAACGGATCGACATCCGGCGTGGTGAAGTAACGGGGAACGGTGCGGCCACGCCCGCTGTTCCGGCTGACGCCGGCCTCCACCAGCGCTTCGCGCCCCTCATCGCCGCCGTCCTGCCTCGTTCATTCTGGCCGTTCCCCTTGATATTGTTGTGTCCGGACCTCCCATACACAACATATAGCGTCCTTGTCAATAGAATTCCCCCGCCGCGGAAAAAATTTCTGCCGCTCGTCTTCGCCGACGCCGTGCCCTACAATCTCACGCCATGAAGCGGCCGGAGACGAGCCGCGCGCCGTCGCCGCGGTGCTCGACAGGGTTCTGCAACGCGTCGACCCCGAGCAGGGGCTCGCGCCTATGCGATCTGGACTTTCTGGGACGCGGAAGTCGGTGAGACCATCGCGCGCCGCGCCCAACCCGCCCGCGTGCGCAACGGCGTGCTTTTCGTGACGGTAGCGACGCACGCGTGGCTGCAGGAGCTGCGCTTTCTGAAGGAGCAGCTGCGTGCCCGCATCAACGCGCGCCTGGGTGCCGAGTTGGTGCGCGACATCGTGTTCATCACGGGTGCCATCGAGGAGCCGCCGCCCGCCGAGGCGCCGCCCGCGGCGGCGGCGTCATGCCCGGCGCCGATCGAGCTGCCGCCGATAGCGGACCCGGAGCTGTGCGCAGCGTTCGACCGCCTGCTGCAAGCGCGTTCGCGATGGATGTCACGGCGAGTGACACGTGATACGTGACGCATGAGCCCGACCCGCCGCGGCCACCTTCCTTAGAACTCGACGACAAACCCCTCCGTCTCTTCGCTGGCTTGATCTTCGAGCGCCACACGGCCCTTCACATAGGGGGCGAGCGGGTAGAACAGATAACCTTTGAGGCGCTGGTTGGGGGCGAGCGAGTGCCCGCTCAGCGCCTGCGCTTGCAGGCGGCGCGTCACTTCCGCCCGGTCGCGTGGAACGGCGTCACTGGCGGTGGCTCGCTGGCGCTCGCTCTCCACGACGCGCTGCGCCGCATCGTCCACCGTGATTGGAGGAACCCGCGTCCCGTCCTTCTGCCGCAGGGCGATGTCGCTTGGGTCGAACGTGTACGTGCGCGGCGTGACATTGCTCATCGTAACGAGCACCGGCAGCACCCCGGCCGCGGCGAGATCGAAATCGAAATCGAGCTTCGCGCCCAACCCCGGCACGGGGGTCAACAAGACCTGCAGGCCCTTGTCCTTCTTCTGCTCGGGCGGTCGCGCTGCTTCTTCTCGTGCCGAGGTGGTGTCAGCCGCCGCCCGTGCGGCAGTGGCTGTGAATGCCAAATAGAAGCCGCGCTTGAATTCCAGCCGGTTAAGTAGCTTGCGGTCTTCGCCGGCATCGACATCGGCGGTCCTGCCGTTGCACGTGATCGCCACGGTGACATTTTGAGTTGCACCGCGCTCCTCACACGTCCCACGAATTGTCCCCGGCCGCCCCACAACGGCGGGTGAGAATTCGGTGACCGCGAAGTTCATCGACTGCAGCGTCCGGTAGGTGTACTCGTTCGCCTGCACACACGTGAGCGCCTGGTTCGCCAGAGCAAACTGCCGGATCGGTGGTGTGCACGAAGCGTACGCGAGCAGCACAATCGTGGCCGCCGCAATCGCCGCAGCTACGGCCGGGAGGGAAACGTCCTGCCGACTGTCGACTGTCACTTAGAGCTGATCGCCGGCGGCGGCAGAAGCCGCAGGATGCAGGAGACTCGCCAGCTTGGCGGCATACATCGGATCTCTGCCCGCCGTGTCTTCGTGCTTGAAATAAATGAATACGTCCGTCCACCGCGCTGCGGCGTCTTCCAGACGTTGCGCCCAGGCCGCCAGGTCGGCATCGGTGTACTCCGGCTTGCGCAGCCAAAGTATCCAAAACCCGCTGTCTGCTCGAAGGGCGTGTTGCGCTCCTCATGCTCGGCAATGCACAGCGCGGCATCGAAGCGTTGCAAACACTCGTAGACGTCATCGGCCAACCAGCTCTGGTTGCGGAACTCGAATGCCGGACGAAACCCGGGCGGCAACTGATGTCAGATGCCCTCGAGCGGTGCGACGTACTTTCTGCGATAACGGCCAAGGCGTTTGAGGAACACGGCTTGGGTGCCCATGCTTTCTTCCCCAGTTGCCCTCTCTGTTTTGGAAAGAACGTCGCGCGGCTCGAGGACTTCTTACATCAGTTGCCGCCGGGGTTTCGTCCGGCATTCGAGTTCCGCAACCAGAGCTGGTTGGCCGATGACGTCTACGAGTGTTTGCAACGCTTCGATGCCGCGCTGTGCATTGCCGAGCATGAGGAGCGCAACACGCCCTTCGAGCAGACAGCGGGTTTTGGATACTTTCGGCTGCGCAAGCCGGAGTACACCGATGCCGACCTGGCGGCCTGGGGCGCAACGTCTGGAAGACGCCGCAGCGCGGTGGACGGACGTATTCATTTATTTCAAGCACGAAGACACGGCGGGCAGAGGTCCGATGTATGCCGCCAAGCTGGCGAGTCTCCTGCATCCTGCGGCTTCTGCCGCCGCCGGCGATCAGCTCTAAGTGACAGTCGACAGTCGGCAGGACGTTTCCCTCCCGGCCGTAGCTGCGGCGATTGCGGCGGCCACGATTGTGCTGCTCGCGTACGCTTCGTGCACACCACCGATCCGGCAGTTTGCTCTGGCGAACCAGGCGCTCACGTGTGTGCAGGCGAACGAGTACACCTACCGGACGCTGCAGTCGATGAACTTCGCGGTCACCGAATTCTCACCCGCCGTTGTGGGGCGGCCGGGGACAATTCGTGGGACGCGTGAGGAGCGCGGTGCAACTCAAAATGTCACCGTGGCGATCACGTGCAACGGCAGGACCGCCGATGTCGATGCCGGCGAAGACCCCCGCAAGCTGACTTAACCGGCTGGAATTCAAAGCGCGGCTTCTATTTGGCATTCCACAGCCACTGCCGCACGGGCGGCGGCTGACACCACCTCGGCTGACGAGAAGAAGCAGCGCGACCGCCCGAGCAGAAGAAGGACAAGGGGCCTGCAGGCCCTTGTTGACCCCCGTGCCGGGGTTGGGCGTCGAAGCTCGATTTCGGATTTCGATCTCGCCGTGGGCCGGGTGCTGCCGGTGCTCGTTACGATGAAGCAAATGTCACGCCGCGCACGTACACGTTCGACCCAAGCGACATCGTCCTGCTGCAGAAGGACGGGACGCGGGTTCCTCCAATCACGGTGGACGATGCGGCGCAGCGCGTCGTGGAGAGCGAGCGCCAGCGAGCGACCGCCAGTGACGCCGTTCGACGCGGACCGGGCGGAAGTGACGCGCCGCCTGCAAGCGCAGGCGCCGAGCGGGCACTCGCTTGCCCCCAACCAGCGCCTCAAAGTGTTATTCTGTTCTACCCGCTCGCCCCCTATGTGAAGGGCCGTGTGGCGCTCGAAGATAGCAAGCCAGCGAAGAGACGGAGGGGTTTGTCGTCGAGCTGGAGGGAAGGTGGCCGCGGCGGGTCGGGCTCGATGCGTCACGTATCACGTGTCACTCGCCGTGACATCCATCGCGAACGCGCTTGCAGCAGGCGGTCGAACGCTGCGCACAGCTCCGGTTCGCTATCGGCGGCAGCTCGATCGGCGCCGGGCATGACGCCGCCGCCGCGGGCGGCGCCTCGGCGGGCGGCGGCTCCTCGATGGTACCCGTGATGAACACGATGTCGCGCACCAACTCGGCACCCAGGCGCGCGTTGATGCGGGCACGCAGCTGCTCCCTTCAGAAAGCGCAGCTCCTGCAGCCACGCGTGCGTCGCTACCGTCACGAAAAGCACGCCGTTGCGCACGCGGGCGGGTTGGGCGCGGCGCGCGATGGTCTCACCGACTTCCGCGTCCCAGAAAGTCCAGATCGCATAGGCGCGCAGCCCCTGCTCGGGGTCGACGCGTTGCAGAACCCTGTCGAGCACCGCGGCGACGGCGCGCGGTTCGGTCTCCGGCCGCTTCATGGCGTGATGATTGTAGGGCACGGCGTCGGCGAAGACGAGCGGCAGAAATTTTTTCCGCGGCGGGGGAATTCTATTGACAAGGACGCTATATGTTGTGTATGGGAGGTCCGGACACAACAATATCAAGGGGAACGGCCAGAATGAACGAGGCAGGACGGCGGCGCAATGAGGGGCGCGAAGCGCTGGTGGAGGCCGGCGTCAGCCGGAACAGCGGGCGTGGTCTCACCGTTCCCCGTTACTTCACCACGCCGGATGTCGATCCGTTTGCGGCGGTGGAATGGGAACACCGCAGCGCGGTAATTACCGGTGAAAAGGGGGACGTCGTCTTCGAGCAGCACGACGTCGAGATCCCCAAGGCATGGTCGCAACTGGCGACCAGCGTGGTTGTCTCCAAATACTTCCGCGGTCCGCTCGGCAGCCCGGAGCGCGAGCACAGTGTCCAGCAGCTCATTGGTCGGGTCGTGCGGACGATCCGCGTCTGGGGCGAACGCCAAGGATACTTCGCGACGCCAGCCGATGCCGACACGTTTGCGGCAGAGCTGATTCATCTGCTGGCGGAGCAGAAGGCCTCGTTCAACAGCCCCGTGTGGTTCAACGTCGGCATCGAACCGCAGCCGCAGTGCTCCGCCTGCTTCATCCTCTCCGTCGAGGACACGATGGAGTCGATCCTCGGCTGGTATCGCAACGAAGGCATCATCTTCAAGGGCGGTTCCGGTTCGGGCGTCAACCTGTCGCGTATCCGTTCTGCGAGGGAGAAGCTGGCGGGTGGGGGGACCGCCTCGGGGCCCGTGTCGTTCATGAAAGCCGCTGATGCCTCGGCGGGCGTGATAAAGTCCGGCGGCAAGACGCGGCGGGCGGCGAAGATGGTCGTCCTCAACGCCGATCATCCCGATATCGTCGAGTTCATCCGCTGCAAGGAGGAAGAGGAAAAGAAAGCGTGGGCGTTGATCGAGGCGGGCTACGATAGCTCGCTCGATGGCCCCGCCTACGGTTCCGTCTTTTTCCAAAACGCCAACAACTCGGTGCGGGTCACCGATGCGTTCATGCACGCCGTGGAAGCCGACGGCGCCTGGCACACGCGCTATGTCTTGTCCGGTGAGGTCGCCGGCACGTACAAGGCCCGCGAGCTGCTTCGCATGATTGCCGCGGCCACCCATACCTGCGGCGATCCGGGCATACAGTTCGACACCACGATCAATGCCTGGCACACCTGTCCGAACAGCGGCCGCATCAATGCCTCGAACCCGTGCTCGGAGTACATGCACCTCGACAACTCCGCCTGCAACCTGGCGTCGCTCAACTTGCTGAAGTTCGTCGGCGACAACGGCGACTTCGAGGCCGCGGCGTTCCGGCACGCGGTGGACGTCATGATCACCGCCCAGGACATCATCGTCGACAACTCCAGCTACCCAACCCCCGACATCACCGCCAACGCCAAAGCGTTCCGTGAGCTCGGATTGGGGTACGCGAATCTCGGCGCACTGCTGATGTCGCTGGGCCTGCCGTACGACTCGGAAGGCGGGCGCCAATACGCCGGTGCGGTGACGGCGCTGATGTGCGGCGAGGCCTACGCGCAATCGGCGCGTATCGCGGGGCATCTGGGGCCCTTCGCCGGCTATGCGGTGAACGCTGAAGCGATGCTGGAGGTCATTGCGAAGCACCGCAGCTGTACGCACAAGCTCGATTCTGCCTACGTGCCGCTGGAGCTGCTCCGCGCCGCGCGGGCGGTCTGGGACGATGTGCAGACGCTCGGTCGCGCCGCCGGATTCCGCAATTCCCAGACGACCGTGCTGGCCCCGACCGGCACGATTGCCTTCATGATGGACTGCGACACGACCGGCGTCGAGCCGGACATCGCCCTGGTGAAATACAAGAAACTCGTCGGCGGCGGCATGCTGAAGATCGTGAACCAGACCGTGCCCCGCGCCCTCAAACGGCTGGGCTACGAAACCAAGCAGGTGCAGGCGATCCTCGAATACATCGAAGAGCACGATACGATCGAAGGCGCCCCCGAGCTGAAACCGGAGCACCTCCCCATATTCGACTGTGCCTTCAAAGCGGCGCGCGGCACGCGCGCCATCCATCCCCTCGGCCACTTGCGTATGATGGGCGCCGTGCAGCCGTTTATCTCCGGTGCAATTTCCAAGACCATCAACATGCCGAGTTCCGCCAGCATTGACGACATCATGGAGGCGTATGTCGAAGCGTGGCGCCTCGGCGTGAAGGCGGTGGCGGTCTATCGCGATGGCTGCAAACGCACGCAGCCGTTGAACACGGCGCGCGAGAAAAAGCCCGCCACGCTCGAGTTCCGTCCGGTGCGCCGGCGGTTGCCGCAAGACTGCCGCTCGTTGCGACACAAGTTCGATATCGCCGGCCATGAGGGCTATATCCACGTCGGCCTCTACGAGGACGGCACCCCCGGCGAGCTGTTCATCAAGATCGCCAAGGAAGGCAGCACGATTTCCGGGCTGATGGATACGATCGGCATTCTCGTATCGATGGCCCTGCAGTATGGTGTTCCCCTCGAAGTCCTGGTCAGCAAATTCAGTCACGTGCGCTTCGAGCCGTCCGGGTTCACCAAGAACCCGGAGATTCCGATTGCGAAGTCACTGATCGATTACATCTTCCGCTTTCTGGGCACCCGCTTCCTGCCACCGGAGCAACGGGCGCGGATGGGGTTGGGCGTCACGGAGCCCGCGGCGGAAGAACCGGAGCTGCCGCCGACGGATCATCTGGCAATCACGCGCTCACCGGCAGTTACGGCGCTGGGCTTTAGTCCGCAGGCCGACGCGCCGAGTTGCTCGGATTGTGGCGCCATCATGGTGCGCAACGGCAGCTGTTACAAATGCCTCAATTGTGGCGCGACCAGCGGCTGCTCGTGAGAACGACGGGGAAATAGAGAACGGAGAATGGAAAATGGAAAATGAGAAAGCGGTTTTCCATTTTTCGTTTTCCATTGTTCATTGATATGGGCAGGGGAGGAACGGTGTGGTGTGGCGGTGGTGGAATCCTCCCCGTTGGTTGGGGGTGGCGGCCGAGGGTGACTCGGGCGGGGCGCCTACGGGCGCCCCGCGGGTGTGCCTCCATCGGCTGAAATCAGCAGCCGCTGGAAGACGGTAAGCTTGAGGTGCTCGATCAGATCCTTCGGGTCGTGCGGCGCGTCGTTGCTCATGAACTGCTGCACCAAGATGCCCGCGAGCGCGGCCATGATCAGTGCCGCGTCGCGTTCGGCGTCGGCGTCGTCACGAAACACGCCACGCCGCCGGCCGCCTTCAATGAGCTCGGTGAGCGAATTGCGAAATGCACGGTACAACTCGTTGACGCGCGTGAGGCCTTCATCCGCCTGGCGGTCCCCGCGTAGCGTGAGGTTCAAAAAGAAACGCACCGAGTAGACGTTCCGCGCACGAAGTCGTGGAACTGATCGATCAACCGCTCGATCTGCTCGCGTTCACCCAGGCCTCCCAGATCATCGACATCGATGAATTAGGGTTCCAGCGTTTTGCGTAAGGCGCTGCGATACAGCTTCTCCTTGCAGTCGAAGTGCCAGAAGATCAGGGCCTTGCTGACCTTTGCCTGACGTGCCACTTGCGACAGCGATGTGTTCTCGTAGCCCTGCTCTGAAAACAACCGCGACGCGGTTGCCAGGATCTTTTGCGTGTCTGCCGTGCCTCGAGTGAGTGCTGCTCGGTCATGCTGCGCTCTGGTTTCAAGCTAGAGTAAACACCGCAGTCTGTCAACGCGCTTTCGCCCTCGAATGCTGCTCAGAATGAAGCGGACGCGGCGGGATTTGCTTGCATAGGGACGCCGAGTCGGGCAAAGTGCCTTCGATGGTTCAGCGTCCCTCTCTCCTCAGCGGGGCGCTTCGTTTGGTGGCGGTTGGATTCGGAGGGGCTGCGGGAGTCGTTTTTGTGCAGCATGGGATGGCGGAGCGACCCAACATCGTTGCGCGGGAGCCCGCGACCCAAGCGAACGACCCGGCGGTGTCCGACCCACCCGCGATGCCGACCACGCTTGCTCCCGACCCACAACGTCGGTGGGCTCTGCACGTTGGCGGCTGGTATATCCGCGTGGACGGTGCGGAGGTCCCGCTGCCTCGGTGAACAGCTCACGGTTTCGCGCCCGAAGGCGAGCTTGGCCGTGTCGCTGTCGCCGTTCGATCGCGTGATCGCACACCACGCCAAAGCGGAGGAGATCGATTGGCGCCTGATCGCCGCGCTGATTTTCGAAGAATCCCGCTTCGACCCAAGCAGTCGAAGCGACAAGGGGGCGTACGGCCTGATGCAAGTCCGTCCGATCGCTGCCGAGGCGGTTGCGCAGACCAATTCAAAGCGCCGGACGACAACGTCAAGACCGGCGTGCACTACTTCAGACAACTCGACGAGATGTTCCGCAGCGCCCAGGGGCGATCCCGGCTCTGTCTCGTCTTGGCTGCCTACAACATGGGCCGGGCCATGTCCGCGACGCGCAGACGCTCGCGCGCCGGTTTGGCTACAGCCCGGATCGCTGGGAAGATGCCATGGAGCTCATGCTGCCGCTCCTCGAGGAGCCGCAATCTATGCCCACCTCCCCAACGGATTTGCCAAAGGTCGCGACACGGTTGCGTACGTCGAACGCATCCTCGAACGGTACCAGCGCTACAAAGCCGAAGCGGCCGCGTCCCCGCTGGATGACGATGCACTCTCGTCGTCTCAAGGCAGCGGTGCGAACGGCTGAAGAGCCGCCACCGCGGCAGCCGACATCGTCCGGATCGAAGCGGCGGAGCAACTGTACCCGCATTCCCGCAAAACGGCGAGCGTCAAGCAATTGGCTGCCTGCTGGCGGAAACATGGGCCGACGGATTTGCGCCTGCCGTGCCGGGTGTGAGGTGCCAGTGCATCTACTATGGCTCACGGTTTGCTGTTCTCGGACATGCGGGAGATGACAATGGAAGGGCGTTCGGTTGTCAGCACTCTCTGTCTGATCGCGATGTGGGCAGCGTGGGCCGCGGCGGCCAACGCAGAGCCGTTCGCATACATCAGCAACGAAGACGACGATACCGTGTCGATTATCGATACGGCCGGTGATATCGTGACCGGAACGATAAACGTCGGCACTACACCCTTGGGGATGGCGGTCAATGCGAACCCCACCGGGTGTATGTGACCAACAACATTGACGACACCGTCTCCGTCATCGACACGACAAGCGATACCGTTGTCGCCACGCCGGCAGTCGCGCAGCTCCCTGGGGCGTTGCCCTGAACCCCACGACCCCCACGGCCTACGTAACCAACGAGGACGACGGAACTGTTTCAGTCATCGACACCACCAGCAATACGGTGACGGCTACCGTGACGGTCGGCGATTCGCCACTGGGCGTGGCCGTGAATCCGGCCGGTACCAGTGTGTACGTGGCCAACAACGATGATGACACGGTGTCGGTGATTGACACCGCCTCCAATGATGTCGTCGCCACGATCGCAGTCGGAGCCAGTCCCTTGGGGGTCGCGGTCAATTCGGCGGGTACGCGGGTCTACGTCACCAACAACGACGATGATACACTTTCAGTGATCGACAGCGGCACGAATACCGTCGCGGACACATTCGCAACGGGAAGCGAGCCGTCCGGTGTGGCGGTGGACCCGGCCGGCACATGGGTTTATGTGAGCAACAACGGTGATGATACGATATCGATCGTCGACGCCAGTAGCGGCAGCGTGGCGGCGACGGTGCCCGTGGGTGATGCGCCTGAGGGGGTTGCGCTCGATCCGAGCGGCACGCGGGTCTATGTAGCCAACACGGACGATGACACGGTGTCCGTCATTGACACCTCCAGCGCCACGGTGATCGACACGGTCGCGGTCGGTGACGGCCCGATCGCGTTCGGTCAATTCATTGTTCCGCCGCCACCGTCAACCATGACCCCGACCGCGACGAACACGCCATCGCCTAGCCCGACGCAGACCCCAACCGGGACCCCGACGCAAACTCCCACATATACTTCGGGTGGGGGGCGGTCTCGCCAACCCCAACCTGGACGGCGCCAGAGTTTACGCCCAGCCCCACTGCTACTGAGAGTCCAATTCCACCGACCTTCAGCTGTTCTGCGCCCGGCCAAGGCTATTGCATCACCGGAGGAGGGCCGCAAAGAAATGATTGTCTGGCCGAGTGGTACATGGCGGGCGCGCCATTGCAGGTTCGGTCAAACGTCATCACCGTGGATTGCCGCTCAGGCGACAGTTGCGATGTGACGGCGTCGCCGGTGACGGGAGCTGCACGTCTTGGCTCGCTATCTGTCTGAACAACAACGATCCGCGTTTGGCCTGCAACGTTTCGGGAATCGCCAGCTATCAAGTACAAAACGTGAAACCAAAAGGGGTGGGGTCTGACGGGGCGGACAGCGCGAACGTCGCCTCCATATTGGGGGCGTTGGCGGCGTTGCCCGGAGCCAACCTCTCCGGCCAGACCGTGATCTTTGCGCCCCCGATCACGGCCGCAGACACGTGCACGCCGCTGTTCGACATTGTGGTGCCCCTGCAAGTGAATGCACACGGCCGGTTGTATCGCGGCACGCGCAAGTTCAAGACCGTGGCCGCCGGCCCGCGTGCCGGTTCCAAGGTTGCTCGACCCACGGACATCGATGCGCTCATTCTGAGATGCCGCCGCCCTGAGCCGGCTGCAGACAACATCCGTGATGACACGACGGCGTCGCTCAGCCCCACATCCGTAAAGGTGCGACACAACACCGGGGGCTTCTTGTGCGCACTCGCCAGCATGGGGACTCGCGCCGTGCCTGCAGGCATTGTCAAGTCCCGGCCATGGCAAGCGACACGGATAGCGAGGCCCCGAAGCTCCCCCGCGGGTGGCGCACTGGCCTCGACGTTACCCTTGGGTTCGACATCGTGCGGGCGTCCCGCGACGAGGTCGTGCTGGAATATGTGGCAGACGAAAGACATTGGCAGCCCTTCGGGATCGTTCACGGCGGCGTCCATTGCGCCGCGGTAGAGACTGCCTGCTCGACGGGCGCCGGCCTCGATGCGATCCGCCGCGGGCAAGCGGTGGTCGGTGTCAAAACCACACGAGCTTCATTCGCGCGGTGCGCACTGGGCGCGTGCGCGTCACGGCGACGCCCCTGACGCGCGGCCGCCGTTCACAGCTATGGGAAGCGACGGCGCGCAACGAGGACGGCCAGCTCCTTTCGATCGGTCGCGTGCGCCTGCTTTGTCTCGAATCGGGTGTGGAGCTTGCCGGTAAGGCGGTCGCGGTGGAGTGAGCGGGCACAACGGAAGCGCATCGACCGCAACCAGGTGATGCCGGTGCTGGCGGCACGTGGAATCACGCAGAGTGATGTTAAAGAGTCACGGTTGCCAACGGCGCCGCATTTTGGGCACGCCGCCAAGTCCTGAGCCGCGTTTTTGAACAGGTCGGCTCGCGATCAGATCCTCTTCCATAGGTGTGTGGGCGGTACCGCTTTGCACGGAAACCGCCCACACCAGGTGAGGGGCAGCGCGGAGCCGAAACCCCGCGCCCGCAGACGCGGAGGGGGGATCCGCGTTCTGCTGTTTGATAGGTTAGACGTCCGTTGCCGGGACGCATTCAACGCCGCACAAAAAATCCCACTCTGACGCGGGCTCCGGTCCATCGCTACCCAAATTGGCATTCCGAACAACACTCCGTCGAACAGTTGCACGCAGCGCAAATGCAGGAAAAAATCGCTGAGTAATGAACATCGTCGTTATGGACGGGTACACCGTCAATCCAGGGGATAACCCGTGGGATGCGTTGGCGCAGTTTGGTGAGGTGGTTGTCTACGATCGAACTTCCCGAGAACGCGTCCTCGAACGGGCGCGTGCGGCTGACATCCTGCTGACGAATAAGGTCATGCTCGACGCCCATGTTTTGGCGCCGCTACCAAGCCTGAAGTTCATCTCCGTGCTTGCCACCGGCTACAATATCGTCGATACGGTCGCGGCGCGCATGCAGGGTATTCCCGTATCCAACGTTCCCGAGTACGGCACTCTGTCCGTGGCCCAGCACACGTTCGCCCTCGTGCTGGAGCTGTGCCATCACGTCGGCCTGCACCACAGCGCAGTGTTGGCCGGTGAGTGGACGAAGGCAGCGGACTTCTGTTTCTGGAAAACCCCACCCATCGAGCTAGCGGGGCTGACGATGGGGATCATCGGACTGGGGCGCATCGGGCGGCGCGCGTCGCGACTTTTGCGGAGGCGTTTCGGATCTTCCTGATCGCTGGCGCGGCCGCTCCAGCCGAAACCACAGCGCATGGCGTGGAACGTCAATCTGTACGCGAGGTGTTCGCACGCGCCGATGTCGTGAGCCTGCACTGTATCCTATGACCAGCGCGAATGTGGAGTTCGTCAATCACGTTCTCCTCGACCGCATGAAGCGGACCGCTTTGTTCATCAACACCGCACGCGGCAGCCTGGTGAACGAACGAGACCTGGCGGAGGCCCTCAACAGCGGCCGCCTTGCCGGTGCCGCCGTCGACGTGATTTCGGCCGAACCCATGCGTTCGGACAACCCGCTGTTGCGGGCCCGCAACTGCATCATCACCCCGCACATGGCTTGGGGCAGCCTGGCGGCGCGCCGCCGCCGTTTGCTGGCCACCACGGTACAGAATGTCGCCGCCTTCCTGGCGGGGCGGCCGATCAACGTTGTGAACTGAGGGCTGCGCCCGGCGGCGCATCACGGATCATTCTTTTCTGGGATCATTTTTGCCCCTTGTCCTGCGCTGCAGCAACGTGCTACGAGCAACACGATGCCGTCCGCGCAGCCCATTCGATTCGGGTTTCAGACCGCGCAGCAGAACGTGACGTGGCCGGAGCTGTTGGCACTGTGGCAGGAATTGGAGCAGCTGGGGTTCGAGAGCGGATGGAATTTCGACCATTTCATCCCCATCTTCTCTGATCCCGCGGGCCCATGCTTGGAAGCGTGGACCATGCTCGGGGCGCTGGCCGCTCATACGTCGAGGTTGCGCATCGGTACGCTGGTGACTGGCAACAC
>CAVSQF010000006.1:0-267749 GCA_963729835.1 uncultured delta proteobacterium
CGAGCGGCGTTCGCTCGCCTGATCGGCGCGCAGGCGGATCAGATCGCCTTCGTCAAGGGCACCTCGGAGGGCCTGTCTCTCGTCGCCGCCGGTCTCGACTGGCGGCCCACGGACAACGTCATCGCCGTCGAAGGCGAGTACCCGTCGAACGTAGTGGTTCAGCCTGCGGCGTCGGGCGTCAGACGTCGCCTGGTGCGTCCGCATCGCGGGCGCGTACGCGTCGAGGACGTCATGCCCTCGTCGATGTGCACCCGCGCGGTGTCGGTGGCTTCGTCGATTGGAACACCGGCGGACGACCGGCCTGAGCCGCCGGGCGCGCTCTGCCGCAAGCGCGGGATCCTTTTCTGCGTCGACGGCATTCAGGGCGTCGGCGCAGTCCCGCTCGACGTCGAACGCGACGGCATCGACTGTCGGCCGTCGGCGGTCACAAGTGGTTACTGGCGCCGAAGGGTGGGGCTGTCTGTCGAGTCGGCCGTTCCGTCGATCGCCTCCAGTCCGTGCTGCACGGATGGAAGAGCGTACGCCACTCGGAGATCAACCTGCCGTACCATTTCGACCCACGGCCGGATGCCGCGAAGTTCGAGCCGGCAGTTCAGCGATGCTGGGCACGCACGCGCTGGGTGCGGCGATCGATCTGCTGCTCGAAGTCGGTCCGGAGCGCATCGAGGCACGACTGCTGAAGTTGACGGACCGTTTGGCAGCCGGCCTGCGCGCACGCGGCGCCGAGATCGTCAGTCCGTGGGGCGCCGGCGAACGCTCTGGCATCGTGGTCTTTCGCCTCGGTGATGTTCCGGAGGCGCCGTGCGCGCAGCTGATCGGTCAGGGATTCATCGTGCGCGTGCGCAGCGCCGGCATCCGCGTGGCGCGCATTTCTGCAACAACGAAGGCGACATCGCCGGCTCCTCGCCGCCCTGGATCAGCTGCGCCGCTGACGCGGATCGTTCACCAAGTCTCAGGGGCGAAGCGAAACGGTGTCCATTTGAGCTGAGCGGGACGAGTCGGGTTTGCCAGCGCGCTGTGGCGTAAGCTGGCACCCACTGCCTGTCAGCCGCCGTCCGGTGCGCCTGCGCACGGCCTCAGCCGCGACACGTTCTTGCGAGCAATGGCGCTTTCGCAATGATCGTTCCAGCGATGACTACACCAGTCACCAAACGAATACGTTTCCAAGACGACATCCAGGACGATCGGCGTAAGCACCAGAGACTACGCTGCTCGCGATTTCAGCTCGTAGACGGCCACCGAGACGTGACCGTTCGGCCGCCCTTTACTAACGATTCGATCGATCTCCTTCAGCGTTGCCGGCGCAAGGAATGCTTCCCCACACTGACCGCACACATCAGCCCGCACGTTCCTGATGAGGTAGCGCTCGCCGCCCCAGTCGTGCATGTGCTCGATCCGGCGACGATGCAGCGGGCCCTTGCAGAAGTAGCACGTCTTCATTTTCTCTCCTTTCGCACCCGATCAGCGTCACGTTCCCGCTCTGCGTGAACCGAAAACCGGTATCGGCCACGCCGCACAAGCGACCCTATCCGAGCCGGTAACGTTTCGTGCGCCACGACTCATTCACTCTAAAACGGCATCTGTGCTCTTCAATTCGTGCGAATTCAATCCGCAGGTCGTTCCCGACAAGGCGCGATACGCGAGGACGTTCACGACCCCGTCATCCGTACGAGATCAGGTGTCTGCGTCAGGAGGGCTTCGCGGGCCAAGCGAACCGCTTCAGCGATCGCCTCCTGGCTCACTTTGCCGCGCCACTCCTCGACGATCGCGTCCCACGCCATGCCACTGGCAACTTGCTCCAACACATCGGCTACCATAATGCGCGTTCCACGGAAGGTCGCCTGACCGTGGCAAATCCGTTTGTCGACCACAATGAACCGGCCCATTGGTTTTCCTTTGGCTTTCATCGGTGCAACGTTGCCTCCGCCAACGACGCATCATACCTGCGACTGTCGGCGTTTTCGAGGTTTTGGCGCAGCGCGTTTTGCCAACGCCGGCAGACGGTTCTGCTCGCGATCCGTGTGCCAGGAGATGCTCTGGATCCGAAACTCCGCGATCTCAAACTGCAGCTGCGGGCCGCTGGCGACACCTCCGCCAAACGGGCATGATCACAGACCGAGAACTTGGCACTCTCGATAATCAGAACGTATTCATACCTTTATAATTGCAAAGAAGAGGCGCATGACAAGACAATCACTGCCTGGCAATGCCGGCGCGCGCGCCGGCATGAGCGGGACCATCCATCTGAGCCGTATCGGCGAGCATGTCGCCCTGCTCGAAATCGACAATCCGCCGCGTAACACGTTGGGACGCGCGATGCGGGGGAAGTTCCGGGAGATCCTGGACGGGCTCGCCAACGATCTCTCGGTGCGCGCGGTCGTCGTCACCGGCCGGGGCAAGGCGTTCTGCAGCGGCGAGGATCTGCGCGAGGAGTTCGAAGCCGCCGCGGGCGGTGGCGAGAGGGGCGCGAATCTCCTCGACTTCGGCCGGCTGCTGGACCAGCTCGAGTCGTTTCGCGCCCCGGTGATCGCCGCGATCAATGGCTGGTGCGTCGGTGGCGGCCTCGAGGTCGCCCTGTGTTGCGACGTGCGCCTGGCGTCGAGCGCGGCACAGTTCGTGTGCGCCGGCGTGAACGTGGGGCTCATGGCGTCTGCCTACCGACTGCCGCGTGTGATCGGCGTGGCGCGCGCGAAGCACATGCTCTTCACCGGGAATCCGCATGATACGCACACGGCGGAGCGCTTCGGGCTGGTCACCGGCGTGTACCAGACCGGGGAGCTGATCTCTGCTGCCGTGGTGTTCGCCACACACGTCGCCTCGCGCGCGCCGCTGTCGGTCGAGGCCACCAAACGCGTGGCGAGCAGCGCGACCGAGCTATCGCCTGAGGTGGCGCTGGCGGCGCAGATGGAGGAGCTTGGCGCCCTGATCCAGACCGCCGACCACGTCGCGGCGGTGACCGCCTTTTTGGAAAAGCGCGCGCCGGTCTTCACGCGCAGCTGACAGTCGGACCGCGCCGCATCGAATCGGGGTGGCCGACAGCCCTTTCCGCAACCGCTGTCGCCAGCGGTTGCCGGTGCTGTCGGCGCACCCTACCAATTCCTGCAGAGCGGAAGCGGTCTACCTTCTCAGAACCATTCCTCGTTGAAGTCGAGCGCCGTCCGGTCCCCGCTCTTGAGGAGCTGCGCGTTGGCGTGCAGGTGCGGCAGCTCGTTGTTGAGGTAAAATTGTGCGGTGGCCAGCTTGCCCTTGTAGTAGCTCTGGTCACCGCCCCCGGCCTCGATCGCCTTCTGCGCGATCGTCGCCTGCCAGAGGAACAGCCACGAGAGGACGAGTCGCGAGAACATCTTGAGGAACGGCGTCGCGCAGCTCATGTAGCACTCGATGTCGCCGCCCATGGCGATTCCCGCCAGCTGCGCGGTGGTCTCGCCGACTTCGGCCGAGGCAGCGGCGACTTTGCCTGCCATGTCCTTCAGGGCCTCTATCTGGGAGGCCTGCTCAACGGTGCGGGAAATCTCGTCCAGTACGGCGCGGAACGCGCCGCCGGCCTTCATGACCACCTTGCGGCCGAGCAGGTCCATGGCTTGGATGCCGTTGGTGCCCTCGTAGATTGGGAACACTTTGCAATCGCGCAGCATCTGCGCCAGCGGGAATTCCTCGCTGAACCCGTAGCCGCCGTAGCACTGGATGGCCTGCACGATCGAGTCGTACGATGCCTCCGACCCATAGGCTTTGCACACCGGTGTCAGCACACCGAGGATATCCTCCGCCTGCACCCGCTCGGCCTCGTCTGGGCACTGTTCCTTGTCGCCGAGGAACGCCGCGTAGGCGAGCAGTGCGAACATGCCTTCCGTCGTCGCCTTTTGTTGGAGCAGCATGCGCCGGACATCGGCATGTTTGATGATCGGGACCTGCGGCGTGTTGGGATCCTTCTCAGTGATCTTGCGACTCTGCAGCCGCTCGCGCGCGTATTGCAACGCATGCTGGTAAGCGTTGGACGCCAGGCTGGTCGCCTGCAGACCGGTGCCAATGCGGGCATGGTTCATCAACCGGAACATATACGTCAGGCCGCGGTTCGGTTCGCCCAGCAGCCAGCCTCGGCAATTGCCGTTGTCACCGAACGTCAGGGTGGCCGTAGCGTTACCGCGGATTCCCAGCTTGTGCTCGAGTCCCGCGGTCACCACGTCGTTGAACTCGCCGACCGAGCCGTCTGCATTGACGCGGTACTTGGGAACGATGAACAGGCTAATGCCCTTGACGCCAGGCGGGGAGCCCGGAATCCTGGCGAGCACCGGATGGACGATGTTCTCCGTGATGTCTTGGTCGCCGTTCGAGATGAAGCTCTTGGTCCCTGTCAAGAGGTAATAGTCGCCGTCCTTGGCTTTGACCGCGGTGGTTTTGACGTCGCTCAACGAGCTGCCGGCCTGCGGTTCGGTGAGGCACATGGTGCCGCCCCATTCACCGCCATAGAGCTTCTCCAAGTAGGTCTTTTTCAGATAGTCGTTGCCGAACGACAGGATCAGAATCCCGGCCCCATGAGCACCGGCGATGTACATGTTCGCGGCGGTATTTGCGGCATTGAACATGAAGGACGTTGCGGCTGCTACGGCGCCCGGAAACTGTTGCCCGCCGAGATCGAATGGGGCAATTTCTCCGTGCCAGCCGCCTTCCTTGAAAGCCTGCCAGATCCGGTGCATGCATTCCGGAACGTGGGTCTTCTGGCTCTTGGCATCGTAGCTGACGCCCGCCCGGTCCATCTCCGTGTACGTTGGCCAGCAGACCTCGCGCGCCAGCTTGTACGCCGCCTCCAGCACGGTGTCGAAGGTTTCCTTGGAATGATCCTGGAAGTGCGCGTACTTGGTCAGCGCCTCGACATCCAGCATCTCATACAGGACGAATCGGATGTCGCGCATGTTTACGAGTGTGTCGCTCATAATTACACTCCTTTTTTTGTCCTGGGCACGTCCGGTTGGGGAGCGGCTCAAGGGCTCGCGGTCAACGCGGCGTGACGCTCCAGGCGTCTCAATGCTTACTCCGATTCCATTCCTTTACGCAAGGTGGGGGGGAGTATGCCGACCGGTTGATTTTCTTCTCGGCGACCTAGCCTGCCGCCAGATCGAGGGCCTTTTCGATCGATCCAGATCGCCCCGAACCGGGTGTGATCAGACCGTCGCGGGATCGAAATTGCAAAAGTTGGTGTGGCAGCCGGGCCTGGCCCTCACGGGTCAGTCCCGGCGAGCCGATTTGGCCTCATGCAGCGAGCCATAGCCGGGCACGCTTCAGATCGCGCTGTCGCCACGCTCATTGGTCCGGATACGCCGCGCTTCTCCGACCGGCAGGACGAACACCTTGCCGTCGCCGATCTTGCCCGTTCTCGCCGCCTTGATGATGGCCTCGATCGCCTGGGGCACCTGCCCATCCGCGATCACGGTTTCGATCTTGACCTTGGGGAGAAAATCCACGGTGTATTCGCTGCCGCGATAAATCTCCGTATGCCCCTTCTGGCGACCGAAGCCTTTGACGTTGGTGACGCTCATGCCTTGGATGCCCAGTTCCTTCAGGGCGTTCTTCACATCCTCCAGCTTGGACGGTTGAATGATGGCTTCGATCTTCTTCATGAAACCTACTCGTTGTAAGCGCGTTCGCCGTGTTGTGACAAGTCCAACCCCAGACTTTCCTCTTCGCGGTCCACACGCAAGCCAATCAGTGCGTCCACCAGCTTCAGCAGGATGAACGAAACGCCGCCCGAAAACATCAGCGTAAACAGCACGGCCTTGAGCTGGTTGAGAAACTGCGCGCCGCTGCCCGCCAGCGAAACGGCGTGGCCTCCCGTGTGGAAGGTCGTGGCAATGGCGGTGTTCACGTCCGCGCTGGCCATGAAACCCAGCATCGACATGCCAACGACGCTGCCGACGCAGTGGACGCCGAACACGTCGAGCGAATCGTCGTAACCGAAATGCAACTTCACCTTCGTGACCGCCGTGTAGCAAGCGACGCCCGCCACCAGTCCGATGAGCACCGCCGAAGGAATCGTCACAAAACCCGAAGCCGGTGTGATGGTCGCAAGCCCCGCGACCA
This sequence comes from uncultured delta proteobacterium, assembly GCA_963729835.1. Taxonomy (GTDB): domain Bacteria; phylum Desulfobacterota; class Binatia; order HRBIN30; family HRBIN30; genus CAVSQF01. Next base: position 6,076 of record CAVSQF010000006.1, read on the forward strand.
TGCCCGAGGCGGCACCGAGCACGCTGGGCTTGTCTTTCAACCACCACTCCGCGCCGGTCCAACTGAGGGCGGCGGCGGCAGCCGCAAAATGGGTGGCGGCAAAAGCGCTCGTCGCCAGACTGCCGGCGTTCAGGGCGCTGCCCGCGTTGAACCCGAACCAGCCGACCCACAGCAAGCCGGCGCCAATGAGCGAATACACCACGTTATGCGGCATCATCGCCTCGCGCGGAAACCCGGTGCGCTTGCCGAGCACCAGCGCACAGACCAACGCCGCCATGCCCGAATTGATGTGCACTACCGTGCCGCCGGCGAAATCGAGCACGGGAATGGTCCCGCCGAGCGCCCAATTGAACAACCCGCCCCTGCCCCAGACCATGTGGCACAGGGGCAGGTAAACGATCGTGGTCCACAACAGGATGAACACCAGATAGGCGCTAAACTTCATGCGCTCCGCCACCGCGCCGCTGATGAGCGCGGGCGTGATAATCGCAAACATCATCTGGAACAGCATGAAGGTCTGGTGCGGGATCGTCGGCGCGTAATCCGTATTCGGCGTTGCGCCCACGCCTTGGAGGAAAAGATATTGCAGCGGGTTGCCGCACAACGCATTTCCCTCGCCGAACGCCAAACTGTAGCCGAAGACCATCCACAGCATCGACATCGCGCCCATCAACACGAGGCTGTGCATCATGGTGGAGAGCACGTTTTTGCTCCGCACCAAGCCGCCGTAGAAGAGAATCAACCCCGGCGCCGTCATCATCAGCACGAGTCCGGTGCTGACGAGCATCCACGCGTTGTCGGCGTTGCTGACAGCGGAAGCGGGAGACTCAGTGGCAAGCGCTGCGCCTGGCGCAAACAGCAGCGCCACGACAAATAATGGACGAAACCAATTCCTCAACCCCCGCTGATGAATGGAACACATGGGCGCAGAGTGTTCCTAAAGTCGCGGACCATGTCAACGCGCCGAACGCTAAAGGGTTTTTCCGCTCTCCGGCCGCAGGAGGGGTGCGCTGAGCCTCAGTCAGGCGTTGTCGTGATCGAGGATGGTGGATGGTTTGGTGGCGGTTGATTCTCCGCTCTCTGACGAGTCACGAGCCACCAGCACGAGCCACGAATGGTGCTGTCTGTCGGGCCGACGGAAAGTGCCTGACAGCTGGCACCTGCAACCTGCTCTCGCGGACGATCAGCTGAGATCTTCTCCCGCTGCCACTTCGAGTGACAGCCCGCGCGTTTCTTGGATGAAACACCCGAAGATGATGGCGCTCGGGATGGTCAGTAAGCCGAGATAGCCGACGACGACAGAGAGCCCGCCCAAGGGTCCTGCCAGCAAGGCAATTGCCGTCTGCGCAGTCACCGAGGCCACCGCGCCCATGAGCGCGAACCAACCGATCATGGTGCCGCGCAACGCGGTGGGAAAGAGTTCCGTGGCAGCCGAGTTGCCACCGACCATCGAACCGTTGACGGCGGCCATGAACCAGCAGAAGCCCGCGCCGAGCCACAGCCCGGGGTAAGCAAAGCCGACCGGCGGCCCCCAGTAGAAAAAGAGTGTCCCGCCCGCCGCCATGAACCCGCACCCCACGACGGTGGGCACGCGGCCGAAGTGCTCCGCTCCCCGTGCGCCGAGCACGAAGCCGAGCATGCTGAGCCCGCCACCCACCAGCATCATGAGGCTGGCCGCCCCGGCCGAGAGTCCGACGACCGAGACCGTGTGAAAATACCCCCAGCCGGTCGCGGCGTTCCCGGCCGTCGTGCTCAACAGGAAGCACGCCAGGATCGGCACCGCACGGCGGCGGTAGCGCGCCCCGAACACGTCGTAGAACGTGCTCCGACGCGTCGCGCCACTGGCCGCCGCCCGCTCCCAGCGCCGGCTCTCCGGCAAGGCCCGCGCGATCCGTGGCACGCTGAGCAGCCCCGCGCCCGCCAACACCAACAACCACCGCCAGGAGTATCCCGCCCCGACGAGCAGCGGCATCAGCATCACGCACAGGCCGCCGCCCAGGGTCACAGCCAAGCCGGCGTAGCTTTGGCCTTTCGCGCGCTCCGCGATCGGCAGCGCCTCCGCCAACATGACCACAGACCCGGACACCGTCGCGCCGATGAACGCGTACAGACCGATCTCGAATAGTACGAAGGCCGGGATGCTGACGGAGGCCGCGGCGCCGAGCGCACACAGCGGCGTTGCCGTCATGCACCAGAGCAACACGCGCCGGCGCCCGACGCGATCAGCCATGCGCGACAGGATCAGCGCCCCGATCGCCGATAACGATATCCACGCGTAGAGCCCCGCAATGCCCGCCTCACCCACCTGGAAGCTCTTCGCCACCCACGGCGCACCGATCGCGTTGATCGCCATCGTGAAGCCTTGGTAGTACAGCATGGCGCAGGTCGCCCGGATCGTTTGGCGCGCCGAGGTGCGCGCCACGGGGCGCACAGCAATGGCGTCGTTGGCGTCTGCGACCGATTCTTGCGCTGCTTGCACGCGGCGAAGCTACACCGAGAGGCAACCGAAAAGCCAGCGATTACGCCGAAGGGAATGAGTCAGTTCGTCTGAAACTCTATCAACCATTCGATCGAAGTGACTGAGATTGTCTGCGCGTCCGTGCGCACGAGGCGCGCCGCCGGTGCAGTCGGCGTGAAAAACGTTCCCCCGTCATTTGACGCCAGAGGCAGAAGCCTGGCAAAAGGGCGGAGTGAAGACGACCAAGCCCGGCAAGGCCAAGAACACCGTGAAGACGACGGCCCGCTCAACCACGCGTACTGTCCCAAAACGGCGCGCACAGAAACCCAGCGCGCCAGTCACGAAAGCGAAGAAGGCGGCGCTGGTACGCCCCAAGCGCAGCATCGCCGCGGTGACGCTGCGACCGTCACGCCGCGCGATTTTCATCGACGTGGAGAACACCACCAGCGAAGCCTCACTGCTTGATGCGATTGAGAGTCTCAAGATCGACCGCCGGGAGCAACCCGTCGAGCTGACCGCGGTCGGCAATTGGCGCGCCGTCGGGCCGCTCGTGGCGCGGCGCTTGGCCACATTGGGCGCTCAACTCGTGCACAGCGCGCCGGCGCGTGGCGTGCGCGACTGGAGTGATCTGTGGATCGCCGTCGCGGCCGGCTGCTGGCTCGGACGGGCCACTGCCGGTGACGTGCTGGAGATTATCTCCAATGACCGAGCTTTCGACGCGGTGGGCGATGCGGCAGCAGCCCGCGGCGTCGTCTTCCGGCGCCTACAGCACCAGCGTGGCACCGTCGCCGCAGAGCCGGGAGCCGAGCCGAGGCGGCCACGCCGCACACGTGGTGGACGACGCCATGGTCGCCAGCACGGCGATGCCGGTCCGGCACCGCAGGCAGCGGCTCCAGCCAGCACCACGCCGCATCTTCGGCCGGCACCTGCACGCCCGGTTCCATCGTTCCCCACTCCACCGCGCCCGGCTGCACACGTCGAAGAGCCGCACGGCGCCAGCCGCGACCAGATCATCGCCGTCATTCGGCAGCTGACACACAATGAACCGGGACGCTGGGTGAACATCGACGTCCTGGAGAAGGCGCTCAAGCACGAAGGCTTCGCGCGGCCGCCCGGCTCGCCACGCTTGGTGACCCGCTTGCGCAATATCAAGGACGTCGAGGTCGACGCCCACGGCCGCGTGCGCATCGCCCCAGCTGCGGCCGACGGAATGGCCATGGACACCAGCGCGCCAAACGGCGAGTCATGAGCGAGCATCTGGCGATGTCGGATGCTGTATCGAGCCACCATCTGGGTTGCATCAGGCCAGGAAGGAAAGTAGGTGTCGGTCGCGGAGGAGCACACTATGCCTGCTGTCTTCGTCCACGGAGTTCCCGACACACCCGGCGTCTGGCGCTACGTGCTCGCGCGCGTCCCGCGTCGCGACGTCGTCACGCTGGCGCTACCGGGCTTCGGCTGTCCGCGGCCCGCGGGTTTTGCCGCGACCAAGGAAGCGTACGTCGACTGGCTCGTCGGTGAGCTGGCGAAGATCGACGAGCCGGTCGACCTCGTCGGTCATGATTGGGGGAGCCTCCTGGTCATGCGGGCAGTGATGCTCCGCCCGGATGTGGTGCGCAGCTGGGCGGGGGGCGCTGCTCCGATCGACCCAACGTACGTCTGGCACGAGGCCGCGCAGATCTTCCAGACGCCCGGCATGGGCGAACAGATGATGGCGCTGATGACCGGCGACGCCCTGCGCGAGCGCCTTATGGCCGCCGGGCTCTCGGAGGCAGACGCCACGGCCACGGCATCCCACGTTGACGACACCATGAAGGGCTGCATGCTACCGCTCTATCGCTCCGCGCTCAGCGTCGGTACCGAGTGGGAGCCCGACCTCGGGCGCATAAGCGCGCCGGGCCTCGTCATCTTCGGCGAGCGCGACCCCTACGTAGACTGGCACTTCGGCGAGCGCTTGGCGCAGCGCACGAAAGCACGGTTCGTTCTGATGAAGGACTGTAGTCACTGGTGGCAGTGCGAGCGCCCCGACGAGGTCGTGCGCGAGTTGGAGGCGCACTGGGCAAGCGTGGCGGGGAGATCCTGACTTTCGATACAGGGTGACGCCCAGTTCCGTGTTTCTTGCGCAATTATTGATGCGCCGAACCCCGACCACTGATCACTGACCACCGGCTTATTGGACACGACATAACGCAACACGGCAGGGCAGCGATACTGTGGGGAGCCCGTTCTCTTATTGCTGTGAGTGCGCTGTCGTGAGGCGTGTGGCGTTGCTTCCCTGGCGGCGGCGATGCGTGGTGCTATCGTGAATGCGATGCGGACGACCATCGGGGTTTGCCATGAGTGAATGGGTAATCGATACGGGAGATCGCGATTTCGAGACCGCGGTGATCGCGCGCTCGAAGCAGACGCCAGTGGTCGTCGATTTCTGGGCGCCGTGGTGTGGGCCGTGCCGCACGCTCGGGCCGCTGCTGGAGCGGCTCGCGGACGAGCACGGCGGTGAATTCATCCTGGCCAAGGTCAATGTCGATCAGAATCCAGGCTTGTCAGCTGCGCTGAGCATCCGCAGCATCCCGATGGTGTTGGGGTTCCGTGATGGGCAGCTCGCCGGCGAATTCGTCGGCGCGGTGCCGGAGTCGGCGGTGCGCGAGTTCCTGGCGAAGGTGTTGCCGAGCGCGGCCGACCGTCTGGCGGTTTCGGGCGACCAACTCGTCAGGGATGGGAAGAGCGCCGAGGCGGAGTCCGTGTTTCAGCGGGCCGTGGATTTGGACGCGCGGTGTCACCGCGCGTTACTTGGACTGGCGGGGATTTTTGCCGGCCGCGGTGAGGACGAGCAGGCACTGTCTCTGCTCGACCGCATCACCCCGGGACCGTTCCGCCCCGAGGCCGACCGCCTGGCGGCGGAAATCCGCATCCGTCAAGGTGGCGGCGGAGACGAGGAGGCGTTGCGCGCCAAGCTGGCCGCGGATCCCACGGATCTCGACACGCGCCTACTCCTCGCGCACGTTCTGGCCGCCGCCGCGCGGCACGAAGAGGCGCTGCACGAGTACCTGGAGGTCGTCCGCCGTGACCGCAGCTTCCGCGACGGTGCGGCACGCAAAGCCATGCTCGACATCTTCGAGCTGCTCGGCCCGGAGAACGAGATCACAAACCGTTACCGTTCGGAGCTCGCGAAAGTGCTGTTCAAGTGAAGCGTGATACGTGAAACGTGACCCCGGCGCGCCGAACGGCCGGCTGTTCGCGTTTCACGTGCCCCTCCACTCCTCCGGCGTCAACGTGCGGAGCGCCAGGGCGTGGATTGTCGTTTTCATTGCTGTGCCCAAGGCCGCGTACACCGCGCTGTGACGGGCAACGGGATCTTGGCCGCGAAACACCTCGGACACGATCAAGACGCGGAAGTGCCCTCCGCCGCCGGCCGCGCCGGCGTGTCCCACGTGCTGGGCGCTCTCATCTTCGACGACGAGGTGCGCCGGCGCGAACGCCTCGCGCAGTGCGGTTTCTATCCATGCTCGACGGTCCATAACCCGCAGGCTACCCGCGGCGGTGCGCCCTGCCAATGGCTGTTGTCCATCCGACCAATGGTGCTATTCTTTTGGTGCAATGAGTGAGCGGCAACGTCCACACGAAGAGCCTGGGGTCGTCACGGCGACGCGCACGGAACGCAAGCTGCGGAAGCCGAAGATGTTCAAGGTGCTGCTGCACAACGACGACTACACGACGATGGAGTTCGTGGTGTACATCCTGCAGGCGATCTTCCACCGTTCCGACATCGATGCCGTGCAAATCATGCTGCACGTGCACAAGAACGGTATCGGCGTGGCCGGCGTCTACACCTACGAAGTTGCGGAAACCCGGGTGGCACAAGTCGAGACGCTGGCGCGGCAAAATGAGTTCCCGCTCCGCTGCAGTATTGAAGAGGCCTAAGGGAATGCGCATCAGCCGTGAATTGGAGATCAGCTTGGCGCTGGCGGTGAACGAGGCGCGCCGCCGCCATCACGAGTTCGTCTGCGTCGAGCATTTGCTCTACGCGTTGCTGCGCGATGCGGACGTGGCCGAGATCATCCGGCAATGCGCGGGCGACGTGACCGCGCTCAGCCGCGAAGTGGAACGGTTCTTCGACGAGCAGCTCGAGCGCTTGCCGGATGGGATCGACGTGCCGCCGCAACATACCCTCGGCTTCCAGCGTGTGATTCAACGGGCTGCCGCCCACGTGCAGTCGGCCGGCAAAGACGAGATTCTCGGCCGGAATGTCCTGGTGGCGATTTTCCGCGAGCCGGATTGTCACGCGGCGTATCTCCTCGAACAGCAAGGCATCACCCGCCTCGACGTGGTGAGCTACATCGCGCACGGCGTCTCCAAGATCGACGCGGAGTCAGGCGGCGGAGCGAGCGACGAGGAAGCCGATGCGGAAGTCGAAGAGGACACCGAGCGCCGTCCCAAGCGCGATCCCCTGGCGCTGTACACCGCCGACCTCGTCGCGCGCGCAGCCGCCGGCAAGATCGATCCGCTCATCGGCCGCACGGAGGAGTTGGCGCGCGCGGCGCGCGTGCTCTGCCGGCGGCGCAAAAACAACCCGGTGTTCGTCGGCGAAGCGGGCGTCGGCAAGACCGCGCTGGTCGAGGGCCTGGCGCTCCAGGTCCATGAGGGAAAAGTTCCCGCCAATCTGCAGAAGGTGCGGATTTACGCCTTGGACATGGGCGCGTTGCTCGCCGGGACGCGCTTCCGCGGCGATTTCGAGCAGCGCTTGAAGGCGGTGCTGGCGGCACTGCTCAAGCAGCCGGGCACCATCCTCTTCATCGACGAGATTCACACGGTCGTCGGTGCCGGCGCCACCAGCGGTGGATCGATGGATGCGTCGAACATCCTCAAACCGGCCCTGGCGAGCGGCGAGCTGCGCTGCATTGGCGCAACGACGTACCATGATTACAAGAGTTACTTCGAGCGCGACCGGGCGCTGGCGCGCCGCTTCCAGAAGATCGAAGTGCTGGAACCGAGCACCGAGGAAACGCACGAGATTCTGAAGGGCCTGAAGATTCACTACGAGCGCCATCACGGCGTCACCTACACGCGTGGCGCGCTGCGCGCCGCCGCGGAGCTGGCGGCCAAGCACATCAACGATCGGCACCTGCCGGACAAGGCGATCGACGTCATCGACGAGGCCGGGGCCACCGTGCAGATGCACGCCGGCGGGCAACGCCGCAAGCTGGTGCGCACGAAGGACATCGAGCAAATCGTCGCGGCGATCGCCAAAATCCCGCCGCGCAGTGTGTCCATCTCGGATCGCGAGCGTCTCGGGAACCTGGAGCGTGATCTGCAGCTGTCGGTCTTCGGACAAGACGAAGCGATTCACACGCTCGCGTCGGCAATCAAGCTGGCGCGTGCCGGCCTCGCGCATCCGGAGAAACCGGTGGGCTGTTTCCTCTTTGCCGGGCCGACCGGCGTCGGCAAAACCGAGGTCGCCAAGCAATTGGCTTCGGTGCTCGGCATCCAGTTTCTCCGCTACGACATGAGTGAGTACATGGAGCCGCACACCGTATCGCGCTTGATCGGCGCGCCGCCGGGGTACGTCGGATTCGATCAGGGTGGCCTGCTGACCGATGCGATCCGCAAGACGCCGCACGCCGTGCTCCTGCTCGACGAGATCGAAAAGGCGCATCCGAACCTCTTCAATATTCTGCTGCAGGTGATGGATCACGCCACGCTCACCGACAACAACGGACGCCAGGCGGATTTCCGTAACGTCATTCTGATCATGACCACCAACGCCGGCGCCCAGGAGATGGCGGCGGCGGCGATCGGCTTCGGGGGCGCGTCCAACGTGCACAAAGGGGCCAAGGTGCTCGAACGGCTGTTCACGCCGGAGTTCCGCAACCGCCTCGACGCGATCATCCATTTCGCGTCACTGCCGCCCGCGGTGATCGAGCGCGTCGTCGACAAGTTCATCATGGAGCTCGACGCGCAGCTGAACGAGAAGAAGGTGTTCATCCAGCTCACGCCGGCGGCGCGCACGTATCTCGCGGAGAAGGGCTACGATCCAACCTTCGGCGCCCGGCCGATGGCGCGGCTGATCCAGACGGAGATCAAGCGCGTGCTGGCCGACGAAATTCTCTTCGGCCGCCTGCGCGACGGCGGGCGGGTGGAGATCGACGCGCGTGACGGAGTCCTGCAGTTCCAGTATGGGCCGAATGCCGTCGGCGAGGCGGCCCAGGTGCCCGCCGAGACAGCGGGCAGTGAAACCTAAGCGCTGCTGTTCGGAATTACGATGACGTATTTCCTGGGTTCCTTCTCCCTCCGGGAGAAGGTCAGGATGAGGGGATTGGATATTGGACGAAGTCACCTTATTGGGTAGCGCTCAATGGAAAATGAAACTGGTGGCCTTCGGCACTATCTGATCCCCTCACCTAGCCTCTCCCGGAGGGAGAGGAACCTGAGTTCGATACGTCACCGTAATTCCGGTTGGCGCTACTAAGCTCGGCGGACGCCACGGCTTGTTGCTCCTACTCGGTCATCACCTCGTAGCCCCGTGATTGCAGCTGGCCTTGCAGCGCGTCTCGGAAGGCGCGGTAGGATTCCTCGTACGCTTCCCACCACTCGTCGGTTGCTTGCACGGCGAGGGCAATGGACATCGGCGCGTGCAGGCAGGGGGTGAAGATGCGGTACCCGGTGTCGTCGCCGCTGATGAAGGTGATGACGCGCACATCTGCTGCGCCGAGACGCACGGCGTCGAGCCGCAACGCGATCGGCGTCTCTAGCGCGGCGGCGGTCTCCGCGCACTCGATGGATGGCAGCTCCCGTTCCCACCATTCCGTGCCGCCTTCTTCGGGCCTGAGGCCTTCCGACAAAGCCTGAGCAATCTTGTCGGCACATTCACTCGCCGTGAGAAACGGGCTGCTGCCCGGCCGCCGCCGGCCGGAGGACGGTGAGACCGGGAAGTACAGCGCCGGCGGCGGGCAAACCGGATGGACACCGGCAAAGACCTGTGGGATCAGCTGCGCCAACTCCTCTTGACGGTCCTCGGCGAAGGCTTGCAACGCTTGTCGATAGACTGCAGACGAGCGAACGCGTTCCAGCTCGTAACGCCACTCGGAACCGACTGCGATGATTTCCCCCGCCGCCGAGCCGAGCGCCTCCTCAGAGAGATGCCCGGCGCGGACCAGGCTGCGGAGCCTGCTGCCGAGCGCGACGACACGCGGCAGCAGCGTGTTTTCGGCACGTTCCTGCAGGGCCGCGAAGGTGCGCGCGACGGTGTAAAGCGTCCCCAGCTCGGCCAGCGCCCCTTCGAGGGCGATGAGCTGTTCGGCGGGCATCAGCCGATTGTGGCGTGCAGCGCGCCGAGACGCAATGCGCCGCGGCGCACCGCGCCCGCGTATCCCGCTCCTAATCCTTGTGCCGCGGTCGCATGTCCAAGTCGGGCGGTGGAGCGGCGGGTAACTTCCAGACGATGTACGGTTTGCCCCGCAGCTCGTGATACACGTTCGCCGCCTCGATGGCCGCGCGGAACGCTTTCTCGAAGCCGGGAAAGTCCTGCTTGTCGACCGCCGCCTGTACCGGCTGCCAATTCTCTGCCAAGTAGCGCGTGAGCGCCGCCTCGTGCTTCGGGCGAGCGAAGGCGCACAGTTTCATCAGACCTCTGATCTCCCTCGCCTGAAAGGCGGCCAACGGCCAGTTCTCCGCCTGCGCGGCGTAGTACAGTTTCCAGGTCCGCTGCCCGACTTCCGGCATGAGCCGTCCCAGGCCCGGCTGCATCGCGGCGATGTCTTCGATGGTCATCTGACGGTGGCCATTTGAGACCGTGAACGTCTTCAGACGCTCGAGCAGCTTCTCGTCATCCATACTGGAACCCCTTGGCATGTCTGTGACGGATGAGTACCACGCCGCACAAAGCGCTGTCCAGAGAGATAGCGGTGAAGTGGCGCAGACGACACCTTCAGTGTGGCCGCCTCATAATAGCGCTCAAGTTCTGTCTCGCCTGCGGTAGGTGCGGATCGATTTGGAGCGCTTTCCGAAACTGCTCGCTTGCCTCCTCCACGCGTTTCTGCTGCATCAACACGTAGCCCAGATTGGCATATCGTGAAGCGTTGCCGGGATCCATTTGCAACGCCGTGCGATATTGTTCCTCGGCCTCGGCGTAGCGCTGCACCGTACCCAATGCGACGGCGAGGTTCGTGCGCACTGCCGCATCGTCCCGGATGCTGATGACTTTCTTGTATTCTTCGATCGCCAGATCCATCTGGCCGCGCGTCGCGTAGCCGAGACCGAGGTTGTTATGCACTTCAGGATTCGCCGGGTTCAACTCGACGGCGCGCTGGAAATGCGTGAACGCTTCGGCCTTGTCGGCCGGATCGCCTTTCTTGAACAGCGCCACGCCGAGGAGATTGTGCGCTTGCCACATGTCGGGATTCTTTTTGAGGGTTTCCGTCCAGAGTGTTTCTTCATTACGATAAATGGCTACCTGCGTCCAAGTCAGACTGCAGAGGATCATCACGACCACGGCAGCCACCGGCATCCACGCGCGGCGCGGCAGCCAGTACATCGCTGCGGCGACGACCAGCGCGATGATGCTCACCATCGAGGCATATTGAAAATGATCCGCCACGAGTGTGAGGCGCATGTACGACATCCTCACGAAGCCGAGCACTGGGAGCAGCATGATCGTGTAATAACCGAGCGCCGCCAACAGCGCCCGCGCCCATGCCTGCGTGCGCCAGCGCCAGCACGCGACGAAAATCGTGGTGAGCGCGACCAGCGGCAGAAACTCGTACCATGCCGGCGGCGTAACCTTCCACGTGTGATAAATCGGGATGAGATTCAGCGGACAAATGGCTTTCGAAAGGTAAAACCACACGGCCATGCCGGCGTTTGCGATGCGTGCAGCCGGGCCGCCGATTAGAATCACCTCCGTGCTGATCGTGCCGCCGATTTGAGAATAGATCGTGACGACGCCGGCGACAAACGCTGCGACGAAAAATGGGATCGAGCGCATCAGGTCGCGCCGCCTGATCGCGCCGCGTTGCCGCCATACATAGAGCAACAGCACTCCCGGCAGCGGCACAACGGACGGTTTCGCCGCCAACGACAGACAGAACGACGCGACAGCCCACACGTAAATCGAAGTGCGCTCGTTTCGGTCAAAACGAACATACGCCAGCAGCGCCAGCAAAAAGAAAACCTGCGCCAGGGTGTTCTTCAGCTCGGAAATCCACGCGACCGATTCGACGCACACGGGATGCACAGCGAAGATCAACGCCGCCAGCCACGCGCCTGGAACGCGCAGCACGCGCAACACGCGCCACGTCAGCACGGCGGCGATGCCGTGCAGGAGAATGTTCACAATGTGGTAGCCGTTCGGGACGCCCTCGGCAGCGTGCCGCAACAGATAACCGATGTTCCACATGTCAAAGAAATTTCCGAGACGAAACTCGATCCACAGCACGCTCGCCGTAAGCGGAAAAGCGTTCGCGGTCGTCGGCGCAAGCCACACCTTCCAAATCCCGGCCGGGTCGTGGACGAGCGGGTTCTGTGTAAGGAGTTGGCCATCGTCCCCAATGAAACCGGCCGACATCGCCGGGATGTAGATCACCAACGTGGCGATGAAGAGTAGCGTCGCTTTTCCCACGCTCTTTGACATCGCGAGCTGCCGGGGAGGAAGCTCTGTGAGAAAAGGTTCCGCCATCGCGGCGTCAATCGAGCATCGGGATCTTCACGAACCGCAAATGCATTGGAAATCTACCGCATGGGGAATGACGCTTGTCAAACGGATGGAGGAGGGTTTGAGGAAGGTCCCGCCTACGGACACGAACGCGATCGTGACCTTGTCCGACCTCACACTGGTGCGCGAGCGGCACGGTTTGGTTCGTGCACGGCTGACAGCGGCAGAGCCGTGTCTCGTCGTGATTGCCGAGAGTTACTATCCGTTCTGGCACGCCGAGGTGGACGGCGCCCCGGCGGAACTCCTCCGTGTGAGCACGGCGCTCATGGGCGTCGAGCTCCCAGCCGGCCCACACGAGATCATTCTCCGGTACGAACCGCCTGTGGTCTATCGGCTGGCCGCCGTGAGCAGCTTGCTCGGCTTCGTGACTGGCATCGGACTCGTCGTATGGGACAGACCTGCCGTCCGTGGGCCGCTGTGGAGTTTGTGGCGGCGCGTCGAACCCTTGGCGATGCGGATGCGGATCCCCCTTTGATTGCCACGCAGCCGTATCGATCGGAGCGTGCTGCGCGTTCTCACGGCAGCGCCGGATGGCGGCGAACGAAAGAGGTACCGCCGCACGCAATCTGGCTCGATATCGAGGACGTGACAGATGCTTTCGAACGAGAAGATCCACGTCGTATCCCGCGACAGAATCCAACGGCGGGCTTGCGCCGCAACCCGGTTCCGGTGCGGTGGTGGGACGTCTGCAGCATTGCCTTGTACGCAGAAGATGGCATCTTGCAGGATCGCGCGCATCAGCGCCCGCGGGCCACTGTCGGGGTGAGCGCTGCGCGGTTCGGTGCCGATGCCCTGCAGTGTTTCTGTGATGTCAAGGGTATCTGTCTGCGGATAAGGCACATGCGGCGATAAAGCCATCTCCATCTGCATAACAACCTCGCGTTGTGCGTTATCGAGAGCACGGCCCGTGCCGACCGGGACACCGCGTGCGGCGACACCGACGCGCCGCTGCGTGGTGGGTCGTGGTTGTGTCGTTTTGGTGTGAGGGTCAAAACGACGCGTTATGGGACAGACGCCCGGTCGCTTGCTGGAGCTGGCGTGGCGATTCGTGGCACAATACGGGTGCGGAAAGGAGCCCGGATGAAGCTGGCGCGGAAACTGACCGTAACCTTGGTCGTGGGCATCGTGGCCGTGATGGCGTGCTACGCCTACTTTCAGATCCGGCAGGAGGTGGTGCTGTCGACAGCCGATTTGCAGCGCGCGCAACGCAACGGGCTGGCCTGGCTCCGGACGATCGAAGCCGTGTGGGAGCGCGAAGGGCCGGCGCGCGTGCATGAGCTGATCGCGCACTTACCGCCGCCAGCACAGGGCATCGCCCTACGCATTGTGCCGCTGGCTTCGAAAAACGAGGTGCTCTCGGACGAGGAGCGGCGCGAGTTGCTCGCCGGCCGGGTGGTGCGCCGCGTCCGCCGAGACGACGCTGGGGCCGCATGGCGGGAGGTCTTCGTCAAGCTGACGGTACCCGGAAGCGAAGCCATGATTGTCGAGTACGTCGAACCCATGGAGGGCGAGCAGACCTTCATCAACATGAGCCATCTGGCGATCGCCACGGCGACGCTGGCGGTGGTGGCCGTGTGCGGGCTCATTGCCAGCGGCTTGCAGTACTTGCTGGTGGGCCGCCCGTTGCGGCTGTTGCGCGACAAGGCACGGCGCGCCGGCGAAGGCGACTTCTCACGCCCTCTGCTGCTTGCGCAAGACGATGAGATCGGCGAGCTGGCACGCGACATCAACGCGATGTGTGATCGCATTGCGGAGGGCAATCGCCGGCTGGCGGAGGAGAACGAGGCGCGCATCGCCGCTCTGGAGCAGCTGCGCCACACCGACCGCCTCGCTACGGTGGGCCAGCTGGCCGCCGGTGTTGCCCACGATCTCGGCACGCCGCTCAGTGTCGTATCGGCGCGCGCCCAGCTGCTCGCTGCGAGCGACGCCCCTGGCGCCGGCGTGCCGCAGAACGCGCGCGTCATCGTCGAGCAATGCGAGCGCATGACCGAGATTATCCAGCAGCTGCTCGACTTTTCGCGCCGGCGCGGAGCGCGGCTGGGCCTCACGGACCTTCGCCACGTCGTCGCCCATGCCCTCGATTTACTTTCGACGGCGGCGCGCAATGCCCGCGTCGAAGTTCGCTGCGAGGCCGGCGCTGCACCGGTGCTGGCGAATGTCGATCAGAACCAGTTGCAACAGGCGCTGACGAACATTGTCCTCAATGGCATTCAGGCGACGCCGGCAGGAGGCCGTCTGCGTGTGGGCATCGCTGCGCATCATGTGCGGCCACCCGACGGCAGCGGACACGACGAAGGCGACTATCCATGCATCACGGTGGAAGACGAGGGGGCGGGCATTGGTCCCGAACATCTCACACGCATCTTCGAGCCCTTCTTCACCACCAAGGGCGTGGGCGAAGGTACGGGGTTGGGGCTCGCGGTCGCCCACGGCATTGTGGCGGAGCACGGCGGCTGGATCAGCGTCGTGAGCGAAATCGGCAAGGGCAGCCGCTTCACGATTTTCCTGCCACCGGCCGCCGACACCGCCGCCGGCGCGGGAGCCGCATGATGACCGGCCGCATTCTCCTCGTGGACGACGAGCGCAGCATGTGCGAGGCGCTGGAGGCCGGCCTGACGCCGCGCGGATTTCAGATTCGTTGGACCACGTCGGCAGTCGAGGCGCTGGAGTGGCTCAAGTCCTCGGAGGCCGACGTCGTGCTCACCGATCTCAACATGCGCGAGATGAACGGGCTGGAACTGTGCGAGCGCATCGTCGCCAACCGGCCCGACATTCCCGTCATGGTGATCACCGCGTTTGGCAACTTCGACGCGGCGGTGGCGGCTATTCGTGCGGGGGCGTACGACTTCATCAGCAAGCCCGTGAAGCTCGACGCCTTGGCGTTGGCGCTCGAGCGCGCCGTGCAGCACCGTGCCTTGCGGGAAGAAGTCAAGCGCCTGCGTCAGTTGGTTGCCGACACGCGCCGCTTCGAGGACATCATGGGGGAGAGCCCAGCGATGCGGAAGGTGTACGAGCTGCTCGGCCGCCTTGTGGAGACCGACAGCACCGTCCTCATCACGGGAGAGAGCGGTACGGGCAAGGAAGTGATTGCCAAGGCGCTGCACCACCGTGGCCGCCGCGCCGCCGGCCCGTTCGTCGCCGTCAACTGCGCCGCGATGCCGGAGACCTTGCTCGAAAGCGAGCTCTTCGGCCACGCGCGGGGCGCGTTCACCGACGCCCGGACGGCACACACCGGCCTCTTTCTGCAGGCAAACGGGGGCACGTTGCTCCTCGATGAGATTGGCGACATGCCCCTCACGTTGCAGCCCAAGCTGCTGCGCGCGTTGCAAGAGCGGGCCGTGCGCCCGGTCGGCGGCGACCAGGAAGTTTCCTTCGATGTGCGGCTCATCGCCACCACCAATCGCGATCTGGAAACGGCGGTGGAGGAGGGACGCCTGCGCGAGGATTTGTACTACCGCATCAATGTCATCCACATTGCCCTGCCGCCGTTGCGCGCACGCGGCACCGACGTACTGCTCCTGGCGCAGCACTTCCTCACGCGTTCCGCGCTCCGCGTCGGGAAACACATCACCGGCCTGTCGCCGGCGACCGCCGAGCGATTGCTGGCGTATGCCTGGCCGGGCAACGTGCGCGAGCTGCAAAACTGTATGGAGCGCGCCGTCGCACTCGCGCAGTACGAGCAGATCGCGGTGGACGACCTGCCGGAGCGCATCCAAGCATACCGCCGGTCCCACATCGTGATTGCCAGTGACGATCCCACCGAGCTGGTGCCGCTCGAGGAGGTCGAACGCCGGTACATCACGCGGGTCATGGAGACGGTCAACGGCAGCAAGACGCTGGCGGCGCGGGTGCTGGGCATCGGCCGCAAGACCCTGTACCGCAAGCTCGAGGCGTACGGAGCGGCGGGCGAAGCGCCTCCAGATGCGTAAAGCTCAGCTCCGAAACGTGGTGGTCTTGGAAGCGGTACTGGTCGCGGTCTGCAGCTGCGCCGGGATGAAGGCGAGCGCCCAGCCGGCGGCCGTGACTGCAGCGGCCGCCGCGTTGCCACTCACCCTCCGGGTCACGGAACCATCCGGCGTTGCCCGCAGTCACTGGCCGATTGCGGCCGGAGTCCCGTTTGCCGCCGCGGCACTTGCGGATCCGGCGCAGCTGCGAATCGTCGACGAGAAGCATGCCGCGGTGATGCTGCAGGCGCGTGTCCTGAGCCGCTGGCCGGACCGCAGCGTGCGCTGGGTGCTGCTGGATTGGCAAGCCGATTTGCAGCCGCACCAGGAGCGCCGATATCAGGTCGAGATTGGGGCGCCGCCGGCCCCAGCGTCGGTGCTGAAGGTCAGCGATCGCGAGGATGGGATCCAGGTCGATACCGGACCACTGCGATTTACGGTGCCGAAGAAGCGCTTCGCGGTGCTGAACGACGTCTTCTTGTACGGCAAGCCCGCCGTCACCGGGCCGCTAATGGCGTTCTTCGACGTCGACGGCACGCGCATTGAGGCCCAGGCGCCGACGCTTATCACAGTCAGTGAATCCGGGCCGCTCCGCGCTCGGATCGAGATGCGCGGACACTACGCAGCGATGTTCGACTACGTCCTGCGCATCGATGCGTTCGCCCATCAGCCCTTCGTGCGCATCTTCCACACCTTCGAGCAGCACAGCAGCGAGCCCTACGTGTTAGTGCACCAGCTCGGGATCGATATCCCCTTGGCCCTGAAGGGGACGATCGCCTACCGCGCCGGGGTCGAGCACGGCGCGCCGGTGCAGGGCACGGTGCCGAAGACGGGCTTCGTGCTGTATCAGGAAGACAACGAGATCGTGCATGTGGGTGGTACGCGGCGCTCGGGGCGTGCCGCCGGCTGGGTGGATGTGCACGACGCGAGGCGCGGCGTAACCTTGGCGGCGCGGTGGTTTTGGCCGCAGTACCCGCAAAGCGTTCAGGTGCAGCCCCGAGGCGTGACGTACAACTTGTGGGCGCCGGAAGCGTCGCCGGCCAAGGTGGGAATGGGCGCGGCGAAGACGCATGAGATGGTGCTCGACTTCCACGGTCCGAGCGTCGCGCCGACGGCCATGCTCATGGGCCTCAGCGAGCCGCTCCGGGTGGCCCTGGACCCACATTGGATCGTGGCAACGGGGGCGCTGCGCAACAGCCTGGCGCCTGGTCCCGCAACCAGTGGCTTCTTGCAGGAGTTGGCCGCCGGATACGGCCGCTATCAGGAGCACGCGGCGGTCGAGCGCTGGGACGATAGCGGCCAGGTGAACTGTCCTGATCCCGCCCATGAACGGCCGCGCACCGGCTTCTTCGGCATGCTCAACTGGGGCGACTGGAATTACCCTGGCTATCACGACACCACCAAAGGGTGCGACGCGTGGGGCAACCTCGAGTACGACATGACGCAGGTGTTGGCCCTGGCGTACGCCGCAACCGGAGCGCAGGCCTACTTCGAAGGCATGGTGGCATCGGCCCGCCACTTCATGGATGTCGACCGCATCCACTACCAGCGTGAGCATCCCAACTGGATCGGCATGAACCATCCGAAAGATCCGCTGCACTTCGCCTTCGATCTCGGTGGCGTCGATCTCGGGCATACGTGGACCGAGGGGCTGCTGTCCTACTATTATCTAACTGGTGATGAGCGTGGCCTCGAAGCCGCCCGCGGCATCGCCGACTACTTGATCCGGCGCCTCCACGCCAGCGTGGCGCGCGGCAACCCGCGCCAGTGGGGCTGGCCACAGATCGCGCTCGTGGCGGCATACGAAGCCACCGGCGACGAGGCGTACAAGAACAGCGCCCTGGACTACGCCCGCCGCGGTATGGCCGCGTACTCGCCCGACCGGCTGGCAGACTGGAAGATGGGCATTCTGGCCGAGGCGCTGGCGTACACGCATTCCGTCACCCACGACCCGGCGCTGCAGGACTGGCTGGTGCGCTACGCGGCCGCGGTGACGGCGCGCGGCGACAAAGCCGACGCGCGCTTCTTCCCGGCGATCGCCTACGTCGGACGCGTCACCGGCAACGCGCCATACACGCGCGCCGCCACCGCAATGGCATCCCACCTGCCGTTCGGCAACTGGGGGAAACCGTTCACCATCGCCGGCCGGCTCGGGTTCAGCATCCTGTCGCAGCAGCCTCCCACCTCGCGGACGTTCCAGAATACGTTGCCATAATTATGAACCGAGTACTTAGTGACACTGGCCGTCGGGCCGGCGAATCAGTGCCCGACAGTTCGGAGTGGCGTGCCGAACGGCTTGATTACGGCGCCTGGACTGGTAGGCTAACAGGGTGCTGCGCGGGGACTTCCATCACCATATCGATAGCGATCCGACAGACGGGTATTTTGTGCATCACTCGGCGGGGAGTCTCATCGATCATGCGGCGGCGATGGGCATTCACGTCTTGGCCATTACGTGTCATGAATCCGTTCCCTATGACGGCGACGCGACACGCTACGCGGCGGAACGTGGGGTTGTCCTGCTGCGCGGCATGGAGGCCACCGTGAAGGGGCACCACGTGCTGTTGCTCAACTTCCCGGAGTTTCCGCCCGGCGTATGCACGATGGCGGATATCGCGGCAGCCAAGACGCCGGACGCCCTGGTCATCGCACCGCACCCCTTCTATCCGGCGGGAATCGCCGGCGGTGCAACCCTCGCCGCCCACCGCGAGCTGTTCGATGCCGTGGAATTCTCGGGTCTGTATACGGCCCTCACCAGCCGATTCAATCGGCACGCGCTGAACTATGCGCGCACCGTCGGGCTGCCGGTGGTGGGCAACTCGGACACGCACTTCCTCTGGCAAATGGGCTACACGTACACGCTCATTGACGCGCCGTCGGAGCCCGCCGCGATTCTCGAGGCGATCCGCCATGGTCGCACCCAGCTGGCCACGCGTCCCCTGAGCTGGACGCAGCTGATGCACTTCATCGTCGACTCTGGGGCCACCATGATGACTTTACGGGACGGGCTGACATACATGTTGCAGATCGTGCGGCGGACACGCCGCCGCCGGCGGATGGCATATTGCTGATGGCAGATGGCCACATGTTTCTCTGGCCATCTGCCATACGCAATATGCCACCAGCAACCTGCCTACTCGATCTCGTATACCACTTGTAGAGTTGCCGTTATGGACACCGCTCCGGGCTCGATCGGCGTGGGTGCACGCGCCTCCATCGCGACCACACCGAACGATTCCATGCGACGCGGTTGCACGAAAGGGGCAGACGTGGTTGCCGAGTAGACGTTGCGCAGCTTCACCCCCAATGCGGCGGCGACACTTTCGGCTTGCGCGCGGGCTTCGGCACCGGCCTTCGCCAGAGCGGCGCGCAACTGCTCGTTGCGGTTCGCCAGCGTGAACTGCAGTCCGCTGACCCGATTGGCGCCAGCCGCACTGGCGGAGTCGATCATGGCGCCCACCGCGTCGGTCCGGTGTGTTTCGATCTGCACCTCGTTACGCGCCACGTACCCGACAATCCGCGGCTCGGTGGCCTCGCCCCGTTTGGCCGGTTCGTAGCGCGGTTCGAGCGCGTACCGCGTCGTGGTGAGCTTGTCATCTTTGCCGAGCATGTCTTTGAGCACGCTCGCGACCTTGGCGCTGCGGGCCGCGTTGCGGCTGACGGCATCGCCGGCCTTTTCCGCAGTCGTCTCCACGGCAACCGCGAGAATTGCCAGATCCGGCGAGGCATTGATCTCGCCCTGCCCACTCACGGTGATGGTCCGGCGGCTCTCGGGGACCTTTTCGTCGGCCCACGCCGGGCAGACGGCGCTCACGGCGAACACCATACTGAGAATTGCCACCAAACCTACGGCGGATGACCTTACCATTGGCGACCTCCTTTTAGCGGGCTGCGCCCAGAGTCCGTTCGGCGGGTTGACTCCCCGCCGCTTGGCGCGGCTCTGGATGAAAACTCGACTCATGAGCAACAAGTTCCACACACCTAGTGCGCTCGTCGAGGCGGTCACTTACAGATGTAGTTTGCAATCGCAGATCCGGCATCAGCACGCAAGTGGGGCGGGAAATTGAACTCAGCGGTTGCAGTTGTTCGCCGTTCGGCCTAATTTTGGAAAGGCGGTCATGAACACTTCGCACAAGTGGCTAAGTTGCGCCCCGCGTCTATTCGGCGGTCCGCTCCCGTTGGTCGCTGCGGGCTGCCCGTCGCGTGCCGCTCTGACGAAACGTTGGTTCGAACCATCGAGCAAGCGCCTATGTGTAATGCTCGGCCTGTTGGTGGTACTCAGTGCGGCGCCTCATTGCATGGCGGCGGCGAGCATGGCCCCCCGCGAGGACGGCTCTTCGTTGCTGATCGGTAGCGGCGTGGCGAGCATGAGTGCCGCTCCGGGCCTCGGCGGTTCGGTGCACCGTGAGGTGACACGGATCTCGAATTCAATCGAACGCGTCGCGGGCTTCTTTCGCCAGCTGGGCATCGTCTGGCTATGGGCGCTCGTCTCGGCCGGTGTTTTTCTGTTGGTGACGGCGCTGTCATCCGTGGTTGACGTTCGGATGCTGGACTTTCACAATCAGGGCGTGGCGGCAATGGCGCTGTACGTCGCGCGTGGGATCCGGATCTTCTTTCGGATCGTGGGCGACCGCCACACCCCGAATCTGGCGCGCCTCGTGCTGGTGCTGGCGCTGGTTTACTGGCTCCTGCCTTTCGACATCATCCCCGACGACTCGATCCTGCCCGGTTTCCTGGACGATCTCGTGGTCGCGGTAGTCGGAGCAAAAGGCTTCATGCGGCTCTGCCCCGATGCGCTGGTCGCGGCGCATGCCCACGCGATCGACGCCGCCATGCCGTGACCCCCTCTGCGGCGGCGCGTGTATCTGCCGCCCGCTGAACCTGGATCACTGTAATCTCGCGGGGCGTACTCAAACGGATGCGCTGCCCGGTCACCCCCAGGCCGCAATTCACATACAGGTAGCAGCCGTCGCGTTCGTAGAGGCCGCGGTCGAACGCGGTGAGAAGCTGCGCCAGGTTGCGGGTGCGGCCGTCGAACCATGGTACGCCAATCTGGCCGCCATGCGTGTGACCGGACAGCGTCAGCGCCACGCCGCCGGCGGCCGCTTGCGAAAACACGTCGGGGCGATGGCTGAGGAGCAACACCGGCTCATCCGGCGGTATCGCCGCCAGCACGGCAGCGAGATACGGCAGCCGGGGCACGCCGCGCGCGCAATCGTACCCCCGGTCATCCAAGCCGACGATGTGCAGCGGATGACCCTCGATGTCGATCGTGACGTGTTGATCGCGGAGCACCGTGAAAGCCGTCAGCCGCCGCAGCGCCGCTGCGACACGATCCGCACCCGCGCGGTGATCGTGATTCCCCAAGATGGCGAACACCCCGAACCGAGCATGGAGCCGTGCCAAAATCGGCAACGCACGCTCGCAGTCCGCCAGCGGAGAGTCCATGATATCGCCGGTGATGCACAGGATATCGGGCCGCAGCTCGTTGATGCGGGTGACGAACCCTGCGAGCTCCTCGTGACCGAGGTTGTGGCCAATATGAGTATCACTAATATGGATAATACATAGCTGATCGAGTGCCGGATGGCAGCACGGCAGCGACAGCCGCAATCGGCTGACGCGCACGCGCGCCTGGCCCAGCGTGTACCCGTAAGCGAAGGCGAGCGCGATCAGCGCCATGCCCGCGTTTGCCAGCCAGCGACAGCCGACGTCCAGCCAGGAATCCACCGCCACCA
Organism: uncultured delta proteobacterium; assembly: GCA_963729835.1. Lineage (GTDB taxonomy): Bacteria > Desulfobacterota > Binatia > HRBIN30 > HRBIN30 > CAVSQF01. Next base: position 27,919 of record CAVSQF010000006.1, read on the forward strand.
CGGTGTGAGTCGTCAGCGCCTCGGCGGTGAGCGCTCCCAACGCCGTCTTGACGGCCAGCCAAGCGGCGCCGGTGACGATCAGAAAGACAGCGCAGAACATGGACGTCAACGCCACCGCATAGTAACAGCGCGCCAGCACGCCTATCGGCTGCTGCGCCAACCGCCGGCGATACGTCCAGCTGGCGAAGAACCAATTGCCCGCGTACACGCCGATCGGTCCCACCACATGCACGGGCCACGGCAGCGGCGGACACAGCCACCACAGCACGCACCATTCAGCCGCGCTCACGGTGAGCAGCAGCCCGCGGAAGAAGTCGAAGCATGACCGCGCCAGGCCCTCCCACAGCCGTTTCCACGTCCTGCTGACCGAGACTCGGAACACGCCGGCAAGGTAGCCAAATCATCTGCCCGGCGCTAGCAGGTTGCGCCCGGCATCTGGAGAATCGAGACGAACGAGCGTACACTGACGCCTGTGACCCCGAAGGGAACTTGGCAGCACACACGGTGCATGCAGCTGGTTGTAATGTGTGCGCTCGCTGTGGCAGCGACGCACCGAGGAGGCACGGCCATGGCATTCACGTTATCCAGTTCCGCGTTCAAGGCGGGAGCAGAGATTCCGAAACAGTTCACCTGTGAAGGCGCGGATCAGTCGCCGCCACTCAGTTGGAGCGGTGCGCCCGCGGGCACGCAGCGCTTTGCGTTGATTGTAGACGACCCCGATGCGCCGGTCGGAACCTGGGTGCACTGGGTGCTGTACGATCTGCCCGGCGATACCACCGCCTTGCCGCAAGGACTGGCGACGGGCGAGACGCTACCGAACGGCGCGAAGCATGGCACGAATGATTTTCGCCGGACGGGGTATGGCGGCCCATGTCCGCCGCCCGGCAAACCGCATCGCTACTTTTTTAAGCTGCACGCCCTCGATGCGCCGACCAACCTCGGACCCCGCGCCACGAAAGCCGAAGTACTGAAGGCCATCGAGGGGCACGTGCTGGGGCGGGTGGAGTTGATGGGAACGTATCAGAGATGATGCTGCGATGACGCTTATGGCATATGGCTCATAGCGTATGGCCGCGGCTTAGCCCGGCTCTTTCTGGCCATACGCCATAAGCCATCTGCCATCAGCGGTTTTCCGCAGCGGCTTTGAACTCGAGCACCGACTGTTTCAACGCTTGCCGTTCGAACAAGCCGCGCAGTGGCCCGGGGACCCAAAAGCCGATTGAGATGGCTTGCCGGCAGGTCGCGGCGGTGAGCTTCGGGCCGAGCTTTTCGAAACGGTACACCCCTTCGACGGACTCGATGTCGCCGTCGACAGCACGCCACGTGAGCTGCGTCGGCTTGTCGTACTCGTACTGCAAGACGTAGCAGACGGTCTTGAGTTTCATGTTCATCCGAAAGTCGACCACCTTGCCCAGCCCGTTGCGATAGCGCTGGATCACCGTGGCGCCGGTGATTCCCGAAAACCACTTCGGGTACTGCTCGAAGTCCGTGATCGTCGCGAAGCACTGCTGTACTGACGCGTGCACCTCGGTGGTGAATTCTTGCTCGCCGCTAAGCGCCATGGCGGCGCATTATGGCCAAGCAGCCGCAGGAAAGCAAAGGGCCCGAGGGGGGCGCGCCCCCCGGCGCTGCGGAAGCCGAGCACGCGTGCCTTGACTTTTGCTCAGCCAGCCCCTACACGCCCGGCAACGCCTATGAGCATACGGGACGGCTCGGGACAATCGACGGCGCCGCTGACTTACGGGGCCGCCGGCGTTGACACGCACGGTGAGGAAGACAGCCTGCGCGAGCTGGGCAAATGGGTCGAGAAGACCTTCCCGCTCAACCGTGCGGTTCCGCTGCTGGCGCTCGGCTACTTCGCCAATGTCCTGAAGCTCTCCGCGGAACTGGGGCTCGCCATCTCCACCGACGGCGTCGGCACCAAGATTTTCATCGCACAGGAGCTCGGGAAGTACGATACCGTGGGCATCGATTGCGTCGCGATGAACGCCAACGACATCCTCTGCGTTGGTGCCCGCCCGATCTCGATGGTCGATTACATTGCGGTGCAGCAAGCGGACCCCGCCTTTCTCGGCGAAATCGGCAAGGGACTCTTCGAGGGCGCGCGCCAGGCGGGCATCAACATTCCCGGCGGCGAAATCGCCCAGGTACGCGAGATGCTCCAGGGGCGTCGCGACGGCTATGCGTTCGACCTCGTCGGCACCTGCGTGGGCACCGTACACCCGGAGCGTCTGATCGTCGGGAACGGCATTCGTCCCGGGGACCTCGTCGTGGGCATTGCCAGCAGCGGCGTGCACAGCAATGGCTTTACCTTGGCGCGCCGCGCCCTGTTCGACGAAGCCAAGCTGCGGGTGACGGATAGGTTGCCGGAGTTGGGCCGGCCGCTGGGCGAAGAGCTGCTCGTGCCGACGCACATCTACGTGCCGGAAGTCGTGCAGATGTTGGACGAAGCCTTGTCCATCAAGGCGCTCATCCACGTCACCAGCGACGGTTTTCTCAACCTGCTGCGCGTCATGACGCCGGCAGTGGGCTACGTGATCGACCAGCCCCTCCCGCCGCCGCCGATCTTCTCTGTGATCCAGCGCTGCGGGAACCTGGATGATGCGGAGATGTTCCGCGTCTACAACATGGGGACCGGCTTCTGCGTGGTCAGTGATCCTGCCCATGCGCAACGCGTCGTCGACATCGCGCGCGCGCACGGCCGTGCCGCTGCCGTGATCGGCTACACCGTTCATGATCCGCAACGACGGGTGTGGCTCCCGGGGCGGCAGCTCGTCGGCCGTGAAGAATCATTCGAACGCACCGCCGAAGCGGCGCCCAGTTATCCGGCCCGCTGAGTGGCCGCCGGGGGCCGCTGCTGCCCGGCGCGGTAGTCACACCGCGAGCTTGGCCACCTCGACGCGGGTGTCGCGATCGTTTTGGCCCGGCTGCAGGCAGATCTGGATCGGGCGCAGGTGCCCCTCGCCGCCCGCGAGCTCGACCGGGTTGATCGGGCTCGGGATGAGATTTTGATAGTTTTTTCCGCCCGCGAACTGAAAGTTCTCCCACGCGTGGTAGACGATCAGCTGGCCCGGGCGCAGGCTGGGGGAGAGCTTGGCGTGGATGCGGAAGCGGTCGATGTCGTTGCGCACCTCGACGAGATCACCATCAGTGATACCGCGGGCCTGCGCATCGGGCACGCTGATGTGCATGATCGGCCGGCCGCGTTGCAGCCGCAGCATGCGGGCGTCGTCCCGCCACGCCGAATGGATCGACCAGCGCGTGTGGGCGCCGCTCAGCGTTAAAGGGTACTCGCCCCCGGCCTGCGGCGGATGCTTATGCACCGGCAGGGTCTCTCCCAGCTCGATGTAGAACGGGTGGTCGATGTAGAACTGAATGCGCCGGGTCAGCGTCGGATACGGCTCCTTCTTCTCCACGTGGTACTGGAACGGGCTCACCGTATCGTCCGCCTTGACGTCGCACGCATTGCCGATCGAGAGACCGCTGGTCCCCACGCCGGTGAAGCGCGCGTAGCCTTTCGTCTGCAATTGCTCCCACTCGACGCCGGTCAGATTGCTGGACAGCTGCACGAGGTCGGTGGCCACCTTCACCTCATCGTTTTCGGTGTAGGTCCCGTTCATCGTGAAGTCGTCGTACAGCGTGTTCAGCGGCCGCTCATTGCCCTTGCGGTCCTTGAACGTCGCGATGCCCCGTGCCGTGGCGCGTGCTTGGACGGCCTTGGCCAGCAACGCACAGATTTCCCAATCCGGCTTGGCCTCGTGGTAACTGGTGATCTTCGAGCCGGCATGGAGGTACGGCATGAGCGGGGTGCCCCACTTGTGCTCGTTCTTCTCGTACCAGCCGGCGGCCGGCAGGACGTAGTCGGAGAACAGCGCCGTCGACGACATCCGCCACTCGATGGTCACGAACGCTGTGAGTTTCGGATAAAGGGTTTTCAGCAGGAAGGGGTTGCCGCGCAGCCGGCGCAGGATGTTGCTGCCATACTCGAAGATGATGCGCGGGTCGTTGCCAGGCTTCGGCCAGACGTACTGGTACTCTTTATCCAGGGACTCTTTGAGGTAGGCGGCGACCGGGCGTTTCAGGTGCGGGTCCCATTCTTTGGAGCGGCCACTGACCTCCATCAGCCCGCCGTGTACGTTCCAGAAGATCACCCCCGACACCAGAGCGCCTTCGCGGAACTGCCAGTTGCCGCCCTCGTAGCGCAGCATTTCGTCGGTCATGCCGGGTTTTTTCGAGCTCGAGGAACAACGGGAAGAACTGTGCGACCAGGCGCAGCTTTCCCATCCAGCCCGGTTGTTTGAGGAAGGCGAACATCTCGAAGCCGTCTTGGGTCAGGAACGGAAAGGCGCTGAAGCCGCTGCCTTTTTTGCCCATGTGGCCGCACAACGCCAGCACCAGAATCTGCGCCCGCTCCATGAGGTTGCCGTGGTAGTACTTCGAGAAGTTGGTCGAGGTGACGTTGGCGACGGCCTTTGCTTTGCCGATGCGCCGCGCCAGATCGCGGACCACGGCGGGAGTCACGCCGGAGATCGCCGCCGTCTGCTCCGGCTTGTAGTCGCGCTCCAGTTGTTCGCGCACCAGGGAGAACACCGGCCGGACTGTGACGGGGCCGCGCGGCGTCTTCGCCTCGTACGTGCCCTCAAGCGCAGGAACCAGAGCGCCCAACACGAGCGTGTCGCGCGGCGCCTCGACCACTTGCTTCGTCTGCTGGTCGAAAACGTAGAGCACCTCCGTCGAGCCGTCCTTGGTCATGTCGCTCTGACGCAGGAAACGGGAGTTGTCGGCACGCACCAGGAACGGCATGTCGGTCTGCTCGCGCAGGAACGCCTCGTCGTGCAGCTTCTCGCTGACGATCACCTGCGCCAGCGACAACCCGAAGGCGGCGTCGCTGCCGAGGTTGAGGGGGATCCACTGGTCGGCATGAATGGCCGAAGCGTTGTAATCCGGCGCAATGGTGACGACCTGCGCCCCTTTGTAGCGTGCTTCGGTAAAGAAGTGCGCGTTGGGGATCTGCGTGTAGATGGGGTTGCAGCCCCAGATGAGGATGATGTCCGAAAAGAAGTAATCGTCCGCCGACCGCTCGGCGACGATATTGCCGAAGGTCACGGCGGCACCCGGATGGTGATCGCCGATCTCCGAGTTCATGTCGAGGCTGCAGCTGTCCAGCAGCATGGAGAGCCGCATCTGGCCGGCGGCCAGGGTCCCATACGTGTACAGCGGGCCGAGCGACCAGATGATACGGTCGGTGCCTTCCGTGGTAATCGTATCGATCATCAGGTCGGCAATCTCGTTCAAGGCTTGGTCCCACGTGAGCCGTTGCCACCGGCCCGAGCCGCGGTCGCCGACGCGCTTCATGGGGTACTTCACGCGCGTGGCATCGTACATCCGGGCACTGTAACACGCGCCTTTCTGGCAGCCGCGCGGATTGAAGTCGGGGGTGTCGGCACGGACGCGGGGGTAGTCCGCCGCCTGTTCCTCTCGCCACACGACGCCGTCTTTGACGAAGACATCCCAGGCACAGTGAGCCTGATACCAGCAGTTCACAAAATGTGAGCTGCGGGCCACGCTGTCCCAGACCCATTTCGCGCGGTACACATCTTCCCAGCTGCGGTATGCTGGGATGGGTGGCGCGGCAGCGGGCGAGCCATTTGGGGTGACGGAATCCAGCTGCGCGAAAGCCAGGCGGTCGAGCGACAGCAGGAGCGTCGCCGCCCCCGCGGAACAGAGAAAGTCTCGACGTGTGAGTTCCATAACTGACTCCGAAGCTCGGTCCTCCCCTCGTGGCAGAACGCCGCCGGAGCGTACCTACCGCCTGGCAGGCCATTTTCCAAATGCGCCGAGGCAGGAAGGGGCATGACTTATGTCAGTCTTCCCCCGGAAAACAGCCTGCGCGGCGCGGCGTGAGGGCACGCCGGCTCCAGAAAAGCGTGCTCTTCAGACTCCGCCGCCGAACGCCATGACGCTGAACTCGCAGACGGGATCGCCGCGGTACTGACATGGGCAGTGTGCCGATCTCGAGGGATTTCTTCATATCAAACCCTTGCTCTGCAACTCGGCTTCGATGCCCTGCACGAGCGGTGCCACCAGGTCGTAGCCGATGAGCGATGCCATGATTTCCATGCTGGTCACGAACACCTCGGTGAGCGCGTCGCGAATCGCTGCCAGCGTCGACTCGCAACCGTGCAAGCCCTCGAGGTGCACAGCGTGGTCATCGATCTTCACCAACTCGATCAGCGGGTGCCGCAACCGTGTCAGCCGCTGGGCCCGTTGCAGCACGGCGCTGACCCCCTGGGCGCCGACCATCAAGCCGAGATCACGCCAGGTGCGTTCGAACAACGCGCCGAACGCGGCGATGAGATCGTCGCGTTCGGCAGACTTGCGCGCCAGCCGTTTTCCCAGCTGCTGACAGGCAGCTCGTCCGCGCTCTCCCAAGAAAGGTGTTGCCAAACTATTCTTCATTCCTCCTCGTCCCCCCCCGGAGGAACTGCCCGGGTCGCGGCCGACCTTATCAAGTCGGGCCGTCCATGATCAATATCCGAAAGTATCACCTGCAACTCGGCGTCGGCCGCGGGCACGCAGGGGCAAGGCAGCCGCGGCCACACAAGGCACGGCGCCGACTTTGGACGATTCAGCCGGAATTCGATTCCCCGGCGGTAGGCATGGCACGCCGATACGCGCCCGCGCCTCTGTCAGCGACTTTGACGTAGCCCTGCTGCACAAGGTGTCTTGCGCGCGCGGAGAATGCGGCCTATAAGGTGTTGCGGTTCCCCTGGCAGAGCTGCGAATTTGTCATGCTGTCCAATTCTCGGGAGACCGGTAGTGCCGCGGGTGGGCCGCCGACATCGGAGCGGCTCGGATTGGATGCCGCCTGGTTTGACTCCATCCCTGCGGCGCTCTGTCTGATGAATGGTGCGGGCGATCTGGTGGCCGACAACCGGCTGTTCCGCGCCTACCTCGGCGCCGCCGGCGCGCCGAGCGTGCCGGCAGCATCGATCGACGAAATCTTACCCGCAGCCGAACGAGCGCGCTTCCGCGATGCGTTCAACGGGGCTCGCGCCACCGGCACGCCGCACATGCTGAGCGGTCGGCCGCTGCCGGTACCATCGTCTGGCGCGGCGCAGTGGGACGGCTGTGTTGCGCCCCTGAGGGATCCCGACGGTCCCGTTGCCGGCTACCTGTTCATGCTCTGGGACACCTCTCGGCTGATAACCGCGGAACGCCGCGCGGCCGAGCTGTCGCAAGTGCTCACCACCGTCAATGAGCGCCTCACCTTGTCGGCGCTCGACGCGCAGGAGGCGGCCGAACGGGCCGAGGCGGCGCGGCTCGACGCCGAGCGTGCCGCGGCAGAGCTGGACGGCGTCTTTGCCGCCATCAGGGACATCGTGCTCATCTACACGCCCGAGGGGCGCGTCGCCAAGGCCAATCGGGCGGCGTTGGACGCCTTCGGGTTCAATCCGATCGGCACCGACATGGAGACGCTCTTCCGCCGCCTGTCCTTGCGGCGTGCGGACGGCGCTGCCGTCGCGCCGGCGACTTCGCCTGTCGGCGCGGCGCTGCGCGGCGAATTGCCGCCGCTGGAAGCGTTCGTGTTCACCGACGGTGAGGGCCGCGAGCGCGTCGTCGAGCCCTTGGTCGCCGCCCTGACCGGAACGCGGCGCGCCTTTGGGGCCGTCTCGGTGTGGCATGATATCACTATCCGTAAGCGGCTGCTGGATGCCCTGCAGCGGAAAACCGAAGAGCTTGAGGACGCCGACCGGCGCAAGGACGAGTTCCTCGCCATGCTCGCCCACGAGCTCCGCAACCCACTTGCCCCCATCCGCAGCGCTACCGAGATCCTGCGGCTCCGCGGCTCCGACGAGCAGGACCCCCGTTGGGCACGCCGCGTCATCGAGCGGCAGGTGCAGCATATGGCGCATCTCGTCGACGACCTGCTCGAAGTCTCGCGCATCACGACCGGGAAGATCACGCTGGCGAAAGAACGCGTGGAGGTGGCCAGCATCGTCAAGCAGGCTGTGGAGACCGCGCGCCCAGGAATCGAAAGGCGCGAGCATCAGCTGCAGGTTTCGCTCCCCGCAACGCCGCTGTACCTGGACGCAGACCCGACCCGCATGGCGCAGGTCATCGGGAACTTGCTCGACAACGCCGCCAAGTACACGGAGCCGGGTGGCAGCATCGGCATCGAGGTGCAGCCGGAAACGACCGAGGTGGTCATTCGGGTTTACGATTCCGGTATCGGCATCTCGGCGGACCTGCTGCCGCGCGTCTTCGATCTGTTCATGCAGGCCGACGCTTCCCTGGAACGTTCCGCGGGCGGACTCGGTGTCGGTCTGACGGTGGTGCGCCGCGTGGTTGAACTGCATGGCGGCAGCGTGGAAGCGTTCAGCGCGGGACCAGGCCAGGGAAGTGAGTTTGTCATCTGCATGCCGCGGGCCGCTCCCCCGCCGGCGGCGGCCGAGGTTGCCCCGGCAGCGCCTACCCGAGCGCCGCAGCGCGTGCTTGTCGTCGACGACAACGTCGATGCCGCCGACAGTTTGGCGTACTTGCTCGAAACATTTGGCCACGAGGTGCGCAGTGTGCATGCCGCCGCCGCGGGCCTGGAGGAAGCGCGGCGATTCGCCCCCGATATCGTTCTGCTCGATATCGGTCTGCCCGGCATGAACGGGTACGAGGTCGCCAAGGCGCTCCGCCAGCAGCCCGCGTGCGCGCACGCAATGATCGTCGCGCTGACTGGATACGGGCGAGAGGAAGACCGGCAACGCGCGCTGCACGCCGGCTTCGATGCGCATCTCGTCAAGCCCGTCGACATCAAGACGCTGCAGGAAGTCATCGCGCGGCGCGTGGCGAGCTGAGCGCGGATCTGTCCAAGGGGACACCCTTCGGCCTCCTCCCTGATACGAATGGGGCGTTTCTTGACGCCGACACGACGATTCGAATACAGGTTCATCTCCCTCGGAGGGAGAGGCATCTGGCTGATCAACAGCCATTCAACGCATTGTTCACCGCCTGAAGGATCAGGGACACGTCGACCGGCTGGCCGCTGGGAATGCCGGACGCGCACGCGGACGCCTGCGCATTGCCGAGCGCGATGTTGATGAGGAGGACGATGTCGTTCACTGCCACCGAACCCGTGCCGTCACAGGCACCGACACACGACGCAAGCGGGGTGGTGCTGGCGACCGCGATGCCACTTGGCAGGTCGAAAGTGCCGTCGCTCGTGCCCTCGCTCCCGAAGGCAGGGGAACACGGTCCGGCAATTTGCGATGCCTCGGGTGCGTTGGTATTCTCTCGTCCGGTCCGATCGCGAAAACAGCAAGTGCAAGATCAAACGAGGACAGTGTATGGCAACCGTGATTACGAGTGAGTGCATCAACTGCGGTGCGTGCGAGGCGGAATGTCCGAACACCGCCATCTACGCGGGGGGTGTGGAGTGGGAGCTGAATGGCGTGATGCATCCAGCACTGGCCGTCGATATATTCTACATCGTTCCGGAGAAATGCACTGAATGCGTCGGTTTTTTTGATCACGAAGCGTGCGCGGCCGTGTGCCCCGTGGATTGTTGCGTGCCTGATCCGAACATGCCAGAGACCGAGGACGTTTTGATCGCCCGCTCCAGGACGCTGCATTCTGACAAGACGTTCGCGGATGGTTTCCCGTCACGGTTCCGCAAGGGTGGTGGCGCGCCGGCGCCTGCCCCTGCGGCGGTAGCGCGCCCGCCGTCACCCGCGGCACCACCTGCAGTCGCGCCGACTCCCGCGCCGTCGGCTCCGCCGCCACCTCAGGCCACCGCCGCGGCCGCTGCTCCGCCGCCGCAGGCTGCGGCACCGGCTCCGGCCGCACCAAGTCCCAAACCCGCACCGGCCCTCGCACCCGCTGCACCTGCGCCTGCGGCGCCCGCACCGCAAGCGGCGGCAGCTGTGGCACCTAGCGAGGCCGCGGACGTCACCGCACTGGCCGCCGCGCCCAGCGTCCCAGACCTTGACAGCTGGGAGGTGCCCATCGCGTGCTTCCGCTGCCACGGAACATATGCCGTTGCGTTCAAACATTATCGGAGCGGCGTCGTCTTCTATTGCCCGTTCTGTCAGACGTCGTACGTGGTTACGACGGCCATGCACGGCAACCTCAGCCGCGCGCTACGGCAGTTCCATGCCGAGTGGACGCGAGACTTCGAGCAGTTCCAGCAGAAGCGACAGAGGGAATTGCAGGAGTTCGAAGAGCGCCAGCGGGCGCGGCTGGAAGCCTTCAACGAGCTACTGAAAGACATGAGTCACGACTTCAAGCCGCCGGGTGCGCCCCGCAAGCGCGCGTGGATCTTCGGATGATTTACAGGCCTCACGGTCTTTGCGTGTAGGGGCGGTTCACGAACCGCCCGCGGGGCCACGTCTAGTCGTCGAGCACTCGATGGGAGCCGACGAGTTCGTAGTTGATGCGCTGGCGAGCCGACGCGCCGCGGGCTTGATGCGGCAGATGCACTGCGTCGACGGGCCACAGGATAGGTGGGTCACGGTCGACGGACGCCGCGCGCTCCTGTTGTGCTCGAACAATTACCTCGGCTTGGCAAACCACCCCGCACTGTGTGAAGCCGCATCCCGAGCCGCCGCCGACTACGGCGTAGGCAGTGGGGCCTCCCGCCTCATTTCTGGGTCCATGCGGCTCCACGACAAACTGGAGGCGCAACTCGCGGCGCTCAAAGGCGCAGCGGCCGCGCTCGTCTTCAGCTCCGGCTACCACGCGAACATCGGCGCGATCACCGCGTTGGTCGGCCGCGACGACGCCGTGTTCAGCGACGCCCTGAATCACGCCAGCATCATCGACGCCTGCCGACTGTCGGGAGCACAGGTGGTCGTCTATCCCCACTGCGACGTCGGGGCTTTGGGAACGGCACTCGCCGCGTCTCCGGCGCGGCGGCGCCTCATTGTTACCGAATCGATCTTCAGCATGGACGGCGACACCGCGCCGCTACAAACAATCTGTGATATCGCTGAGCGCTCCGGCGCCATGCTCATGGTCGATGAAGCGCATGCTACCGGCGTCATCGGCCCACACGGCGGCGGTCTCGTAGAAGCCGCCGGGCTGCAGGGGCGTGTGACCCTGCAGATGGCTACGCTCGGCAAAGCGCTCGGCACCTTTGGCGGGTTTGTGGCCGGCAGCCGGGTGCTGATCGACCTCATGATCAACACGGCCCGGACCTTCATCTACACGACCGCATTGCCGCCGCCGGTGCTGGCCGCGAGCCTCGCGGCGCTCGAGATCGTGGCCGCCGAACCGGTTCGCAGACAGCGCGTGCTCGACAACGCGCACACGTTGCGGGCTTCTCTGGCGCAGCTGGGACTCGCTCCGAACGGGGTGGCGCATGTGATTCCCCTGCATATCGGCGACCCGGAGCGTACAATGTGCATCGCGAATCAACTGCTCGCCGAGGGCGTGTTCGTCCAGGGCATCCGCCCGCCGACCGTCCCACCGGCAACCGCACGCTTACGTATCACCGTGATGAGTACACACACGACAGATGATCTGCGGTTCGCCGGCGGCGCCTTTCAGCGTGTGTTTGCGGCGCAGCGCCAATGAATCATTCGCAACTCGCGGCTTGGGATCACGCCCATCTCTGGCACCCGTTCACGCAAATGCAGGAGTGGCTTGGTCAGGAGCCGCTGATCATCGCCGGAGGCGACGGGGCGTACCTCATCGACACCGAGGGACGCCGTTACCTCGACGGAGTCTCTTCACTGTGGTGCAACCTCCACGGCCACCGCCGGCCCGAGCTGGATGCCGCGTTGCGCCGGCAGGTGGATGCCATTGCGCATTCCACCCTGTTGGGATTGGCCAGTGTGCCGTCGGTGCAATTGGCGAAGCGGTTGGTGGAAATCACCCCACCGACCTTGACGAAGGTGTTCTATTCGGATGCCGGGGCAACGGCGGTGGAAATCGCGTTGAAGATGGCGTTCCAGTATTGGCAGCTCCAAGGCGACAGCCAGCGCACACAGTTCGCTGCCCTGACGGAGTCATACATGGGGACACCCTGGGTGCCGTGAGCGTTGGATACTCGGAAACGTTCCATCGCTTCTTCAAACCGTTGCTCTTCCCGTGTCACAAGCTCAACCCGCCGCATGTCTATCGCTGGCAACGCCGGTTGAGTGCCGATGACGCGCTGCAAGCTGCGGTGGATGAGGCGGCGGCGCTGTTGCGGCACCATGGCGCCCGGTTGGCTGCCCTCATCGTCGAACCGCTCATGCAAGGCGCAGCGGGCATGTGGGCGCAACCGCCCGCTTACGTGCGCGCGTTGCGCGACCTCACGCAGCACCATGGCGTGCTCTTGATTTGTGATGAGGTGGCCACCGGTTTCGGGCGCACGGGCAACATGTTTGCCATCGATCACAACGGGGTCCAGCCGGACATACTGTGCTTGGGCAAAGGGATCAGCGCCGGATATCTGCCCCTGGCAGCGACGCTCACGACCGAGGAGATCTTCGGCGCGTTCCTCGGGCCGTATGAGGAGTTCAAGACTTTCTTTCACGGGCACACGTACACGGGCAACGCGCTGGCGTGCGCCGTGGGTCTCGCCAGTCTCGACCTGTTTGATAAAAACCACGTTGTGGAAACCGTGCGCCGGCGGGCTCAGCAACTCGCCGAGCGGTTGCAACGGGATTTCATCGGCCGCGCGCACGTCGGCGATGTCCGGCAGTGGGGACTCATGGCCGGCATAGAGCTGGTTCAAGAAACAACAACGCGCCGCCCGTATCCCGTAGCCGACCGAGTCGGAGTGCGAGTGACCATGGAGGCGCGCCCGCCATGGCGTGATTCTGCGTCCGCTCGGGGATGTGGTCGTGCTCATGCCGCCACTGTGCATCACTGGAGACGAGATCGATGGTCTCTGCGGTGTAACGTGCGATGCAATCGTGAGAATCACGGAGGGGTGCTGAAACCGTGGCACTTCTTGCATAGGGCTATGTAGAATTTGCAGTCATCGGGGCATCTCCCAGTGTTGACTCCGTCGCCGGTTCCTTTACACTGTGTGTGTAATTCACAGGTACGAGGATTGCTAAAGCTGGGGATGGGAGGTGTTTTGATGCAAGTGGCATATGAACCAATCCCATGGGCTGCAGCCGAGGACGAGTTGGCACATGAGGAAACTCGCAACATCCCGTTCTTCGGCTTCGTGACTGGGGCGGTGATAAGTCTGGGGTTGTGGGCCGTGATCGCGTGGACGGTCTGGGCGATGGTGGATTAGTCTCCCGCGCGCGCGACGCTTAAGCACAGCTCCGATTATTCGAGTTCTCCATTTGTTTCACGACACAGGATCCGCTCGGAGAGGCGGGTTCGCGTGACCTTTCGCAGCATTCTCATCAGCGGCACCGATACGGGCGTAGGCAAGACCACAGTGGCATGTGGTCTCGCGGCAGCGTTTGGTACTCGAGATTGGCGTGTAGGTGTTTTCAAGCCGGCTGAAACCGGCTGCAGAAGGGGTCCGGATGGCACATTGTGTCCCGCGGACGCATTGCGCTTGCGGTTCTTCTCCGAATGCCGCCTCGATGTGGCGACCATCTGTCCATACCCCTTGCCCGAGCCGCTCGCGCCACTGGTCGCGGCGGAGCGCAACGGGACTCGCATCGATCTCGAGACTCTGGCGCACGGTCATCAGACCATTGCCTCGGAAAACGATATAACGCTGATCGAAGGTGCCGGCGGCTTGCTCGTGCCCCTAACGACGGCCCTCACGTTTGCTGATCTCGCCGCGTGTCTGGACGTAGCAGTGCTTGTCGTGGTCGGGTCGCGCCTTGGGGCCATCAATCACGCCCTACTCACGATGCGGTACGCGCGGCTCGCCGGCTTGGATGTGCTTGGTTACATCGTGAATTTCCTTAAGTAAGGAAGACGGACCTCCCCGCACACACCAACACCGAGGTGCTCGCCGCGTGGCTGGGTCCGCCCGTCGGTGTCGTGCCCTTCCTGGGCGAGATCGAGTTGTCCGACGCTGGTCGGGCGCGGCTTGCCGAGGTTTTCTCCGCCACGGTCGATTTGGATCGCTTGCTGGTTCCTGCCAAGTGAGGGTGTCATTCCGAGCCTCTTTTGCGAGGAATCTCCCGCTTGAACGGATCGGCGATCGTGCGGTACGCGCCGCGCGGCGGGAGATTCCTCGCTCCGCGGACTCCGCTCGGAATGACACCAGCTGTTGCTTGCCGTCGTGAACGACTGTGTCGTGGCCGTGGGACGGCGCTCGCGCCGCTGGCGCTGGCGCCGCTGGCGTGGCAGCATCGGTTTCTGGTTTGCATCGTGATGAGCGCACCATTGATCTTGGCCTCTCTCTCGCCGCGCCGGCGCGCGCTGTTGGCGGAGCACGGTGTCGAGTTCGAGGTCGTCCCCAGCCACGTTCCCGAAACTCCTCTGAGCGGGGAATTGCCCGCGCAGTTCGCCCGGCGAGCGGCCCAAGAGAAAGTGGCGGAAGTCGCACGCCGCTATCCCGGCCGGTTCATCTTGGGGGCGGACACGGTGGTCGTGCTCGATGGAGTCATCTTCGGTAAACCAGCGGATCGAGACGATGCCCGCCGGATGCTCCGCAGCTTGTCCGGCCGCCGCCATGCCGTGTTGACGGCGGTCGCGTTGCTGCATCCGACCGGCCGTGTCGAAGAGGTGCTTGTGGAAACCGAAGTCGAGTTTCGGACGCTCGCCGATGGAGAGATCGAGGAGTACATCGAGAGGGGCGAGCCGTTCGACAAAGCCGGTGCGTACGCGATTCAGGGCTCGGCGGGCAAATTCGTGCGCGCCGTGCGCGGTTCGTATTCGAACGTCATCGGTCTGCCCATCGAGGCAGTCACGGCTCTGCTGCAGGCGCGTATGCCCGTGCCAGCCGGAACAAGCGAATGATCGACATCGCCGGGAATTGGCAGCACGTCCGCAGCCGGGTGGCGTGCGCGGCGCAACGCGCCGGCCGCGAGCCACAGAGCGTGCGCATCATTGCCGTTTCGAAGACTAAGCCGGTCGAGCTGATCCAGCAGGCCATTGCGGCGGGAGCGACTGATATCGGCGAGAACTACGTTCAGGAGGCCGCAGAGAAGATCGCGCGCTGCCCGGCGCCGGCCCGCTGGCACCTGATCGGCCACTTGCAGCGCAACAAAGCCGCGCGTGCGGTCGAGTTGTTCGAGACGATCCATACGCTCGACAGCGTTGCGCTGGCCGATGTGTTGACGCGCTACGCTGAGCGGCGTGGAAAACCCGTGCGCGTGCTGATCGAGGTGAATATTGGCGGGGAAACGACCAAACACGGCGTCGCTCCCGCCGAGGTGCCATCATTCTTGGCGAGCTTGCGTGGCCGGGAGGCCTTGTTGATCGAAGGATTGATGACGATCCCCCCTCCCGGCCCAACACCGGAATCGGTGCGCCAGGATTTCCGCGCGCTGCGTGAGCTGCGTGATCGCGTGCAAACCGCCGCCCCGCCGAACGCCCCCCTGCAGGAGTTGTCGATGGGTATGACGGACGATTTCGAGGTGGCCATCGAGGAAGGGGCGACAATGGTGCGCATCGGGCGAGCGATATTTGGAGAGCGTGAAACGTAATGCGTGATAAGAGGAACAGTCAGTAACTCCAGAGTCAGGCCCAGTTGGGGAGGAGCGATGAAACGAGAACAGGCACTTGGCGGACTGAAGACGAGTCTGCGGCCGATCGGATTCGTCGGCGGCGGCAACATGGCAACCGCGCTGATCAAAGGGTTGCTGGGCGCGGCGCTGTATCGTCCGGAGCAGATCGGGGTCAGCGACGTGGACATCCAGAAGCTGACGGCGCTGCGGCGCGGCTACAAGGTTGCGACGATGGTGGACAACGCCGCGCTCGTGCGGACCGTGAAGACGATCGTCATCGCGGTGAAGCCGCAGAACATCGACGCGGTGCTCGAGGAGATGCGACCGGTGGTCACACCGCAGAAGCTGTTCATCTCGATCGCTGCTGGTGTCACGACTTCGCGGCTCGAGGGGGGCCTGGGGCCGGGCGCCCGTATCGTGCGGGTCATGCCGAACACGCCGGCGTTGCTGGGCAAGGGTGCGTCCGCGCTGGTTAGGGGGCGGTTTGCCAGCCCGGCTGACGAGCGTCTCGCGTTGCGCCTCTTCCGTGCCGTGGGTGAGGCGGCGGCGGTCGCGGACGAACGCATGCTCGATGCGGTCACCGGCCTGAGCGGCAGTGGGCCAGCGTACGTGTATTTTTTCGCCGAGGGCCTGATCGCCGGCGGCGTCGCAGCGGGTCTACCGGCCTCACTGGCGGCGCAGCTTGCGTTTCAAACGATCGTCGGCGCCGCGGCGATGCTGCAGGAAACCGGCGAGACCCCCGAGGCGCTGCGGGCTATGGTATCGTCGCCCGGCGGGACGACCCTAGCGGGTCTCGGCGAGCTCGGACGGCGGGGCTTCAAGGACGCCATCGCCGCGGCGGTCGTCACCGCCACGCGTCGCTCGGAAGAGATCGGCCGCGGCGGGCGGTAGCGCCTATCGTCGGCAACGCCTGGTGCCGGTGCAGCGACTCAGATGGTCGCGCGCGATCGCTGTGGCTTTGCCGGCAGGCGTTTTCTGCGCCGCGCCACGCGCTTTTCCTCGATATCGAGGAGATCAAGGCTCCGGCGCATGCCGTTCAATTCCTTCCGATGCTGCGGTGCCAGCGTGCGCAGCTTCCGTAGCCCATCGGCCGTCGGCAAGACCTCCACCAGGCGCCGGTCGTCGGTGCTCGGTTGGCGGCGCACCAAGCCCAAGGCTTCCGCCCGATCGACGAGGCCCACGGCGCTGTGATGGCGCACCTGGAGGAACTCCGCGATTTCCCCGACCGTCGCCGAACCTCTTCCGGTGAAGCCGGCGACGGCGAGCAGAATTTGATGATGCTGTGGGGTGAGCCCGACTTGGCGCGCCGCCGCCTCACTGATGCGCAACAGCTTGCGTACGGCGTAGTGAAAGCGGGTCAGGTTGCGTACGTCAGCTTGTGCCGGTCCGGTCAGCATACATCCCCCTTCGTAGCGTGATTCGTGCAAAGTCAGGAACACACATGCTCGCGCTGCCTTGTCGATAGCGGGTCGGATGCTATAGTGGCGCCGCGCCAGAAAGCAAGGACGAGACGTTGGCCGCCGTGCGTGGCGACCTTCCCTTCACGATGACCGAAGTAGTGCGCGCGCAGCGCGACGACATCCGAAACATTGCCATCATCGCGCACGTCGATCATGGCAAGACGACCTTACTTGATGCCATGCTCCATCAAAGCGGCATCTTTCGCGCCAACGAGCAGGTTGCCGAGCGCGTCATGGACTCCTTCTACCTCGAACGCGAGCGCGGCATCACGATCCTCGCAAAAAACACGAGCGTCACCTATGGCGGCGTCACCATCAATATCGTCGATACGCCGGGCCACGCCGATTTCGGCGGCGAGGTCGAGCGCACCCTGGCCATGGTCGACGGCGTCATGTTGTTGGTCGACGCGTCCGAAGGGCCGCTGCCGCAAACGCGCTTCGTCTTGAAGAAGGCGCTGGAGGCCGGCTTGCCGCCGGTGGTGTGCATCAACAAAATCGACCGTCCGGACGCACGCGTCAGTGAGGTCTTGGACGAGGTGTATCGATCTGTTCATCGACCTGGACGCCACCGAAGCGCAGCTCGATTTCCCGGTGGTGTACACGAACGCGCGCGCGGGCATCGCGAAACGCCAGCTGCCGGACGACAGCACCGATCTGCGGCCATTGTTCGACCTGATCGTGTCGGCGCTGCCGCCGCCGCGCTTCGATCCGGACGCGCCGACACAGTTCCAAGTGAACAATCTGGATTACAACGACTACGTCGGGCGCCTGGCGATCGGGCGTGTGGTGAGCGGCGAGCTGCGCAGCGCCGGGCTGTACACGCTCTGCCGGCTGGATGGCGTGCAGTTGGACTGCAAAGTGACGCTGATCTACGGCTGGCACGGGCTCAAGCGGCGCGAGCTCGAACAGGCGCGCGCCGGCGACATCGTCGCGCTCGCCGGCATCGAAGACATCAACATCGGTGAGACCATCACCGATCGCCTCACCCCACGTGCCCTTCCGCCGATCCGCATCGACGAGCCGACGATCGCCATGATCTTCAGCGCCAACAACTCGCCCTGGGCCGGCCGCGAGGGCACGTTCGTGACCTCACGCAAGGTGCGCGAACGGCTGTTCGTAGAGCAGCGCAAGAACGTGAGCCTGCGGATCGAGGAGACCGACTCACCCGATTCATTCCGGGTGATGGGGCGCGGAGAGCTGCAGCTGGCCATCCTGATCGAGACCATGCGCCGGGAAGGCTACGAGCTGCAGGTCTCGAAGCCGGCGATCATCACGAACAGATCGACGGCGCGATACAGGAGCCGATGGAGCTGCTCCTCGTGGATGTTCCGGAGGAGTACATCGGCGTTGTGGCGCAGCTACTGGCAGTACGCCGTGGCAAGATGCTGAAGATGCACCACCCGGGCTCGGGCCGCGTGCGCTTGGAGTTCGGCATCCCGTCGCGCGGGCTCATCGGGTTCCGTTCGCACTTCCTCACCGACACGCGCGGCACCGGCATCATGAACCCGCTGTTCAACGGTTACGCGCCGTGGCAAGGGCCGATCAAGGGCGCACCAACGGCGCGATGATCGCCGACCGCGAAGGTCCGGCCACACCGTACGCCATCTTTCACCTGCAAGAACGCGGCACGATTTTCATCGCGCCGGGAACCGCGTCTACGAAGGCATGATCGTCGGCGAGTACTCGCGCGAGACCGATCTCGACGTCAACATCTGTCGCGAGAAAAAGCTCACCAATATCCGCGCCGCCGGACACGACGAGGCTGTGCGCATCACGCCCACATCGGGAAATGGGCCTGGAAAACGGCCTCGAATGGATCGCCGACGATGAGCTCGTCGAGGTCACCCCGGCCGCCGCCCGCCTGCGCAAGAAGGTGCTCCGGCAAGGGGAACGGCCGAAGAAGCGGAAAGAAGCCGGGGAGTCGATAATCAATAGTCGACAGTCGACATGACAAGGCTCACCGTTCGGAGTTCTGCCAGAGGCAACGAACGAAGGTCTCGTCGTCGTCGCGGGCGTAGGAGAGGAAAAGCTTGGTCGTTGGCTCTGAAGGTATTGACTCGTCAGACATGAGTGATCCGTTCGTCGTGCGATTCATGCCGCATCATCAGCTGTTCCATCACCTCACGCCGCTGCCTCTTCGGCCCAGTACTCCGACAGCACCTCGGCCTGCTCCAGCACGGTCTGCGTGGCCTTCTCCTGCTTGTCGGGCGGGTAGCCGTGCTTGCGCAAGATCCGCTTCACGATGACGCGCAGCTGCGCGCGGACGTTCTCGCGCACGCGTCCAGTCGATGGTGACGTTGGCGCGGACGGTCGCGACCAACTCGCGCGCGATGTCGCGCAGGGTCTCGTCGCCCAGAACTTTCACCGCACTGTCGTTGGTCTCCAGCGCGTCGTAAAAGGCGAGCTTCGTCGTCGGTGAGCCCGAGTGCTTCGCCGCGCGCGTTCGCCTCGCGCATCTCCTTGGCGAGCTCGATCAGCTCCTCGATGACCTGCGCCGCTTCGATGCCCGGTTCTGGTAACGGCGCAGCGATCTGCTCCAGCATCTCGGCGAAGGAGCGGGCCTGCACGACGTTCTTGCGCCGGCGTGTACGGATCTCGCCGGAAAGCAGTTTCTGCAGCAACTCGACGGCGAGGTTGCGCTGGGGCATCCCTCGAACCTCGGCCAGGAACTCGTCGGACAGGATGGAAATGTCGGGCTTTGCCAGACCGGCGGCGGCGAAGATGTCCACCACGCCCTCCGAGGCCACCGCGCGCGAGACGATCTGGCGGACCGCGTGGTCGAGTTCCTCCTCGGTCTTCGCCTCGCCCGGTGCACGCTTGGCCAGGCTCGCCCGCACAGCTTGGAAGAAGGCCACGTCGTCGCGGATGCGGAGCGCCTCTTCGTGCGGCACGGCCAGCGCGAAGGCCTGCGACAGCTCCTCACGGCACGCAGCAGACGGTCCTTGCCGTCTTCCTGTGCGAGGATGTGTTCCTGTGCCGGCGGCAACAGGCCCAACCGTTCGGCCGGCGTTCCGGTCACCCACCTGGACCAGTCGAAGCCGATGGAAGAGGCCAGAGCAGATCTCGTACTTCTCCAGCATCACCGCAACGGCTTCTTCCTGGTCGATGGCGGTCCTGCCCTTGCCGCCGCTCTCGGTGTAGGTCGCCAGCGCCTGCTTCAGCTCGTCGGCCAGTCCCAGGTAGTCGACGACCAGGCCGCCCGGCTTGTCGCGGAAGACGCGATTCACGCGCGCGATCGCTTGCATGAGCCCGTGGCCGCGCATCGGCTTGTCCACGTACATGGTGTGCAGGCGACGGCGCATCGAAGCCGGTCAGCCACATGTCGCGCACGATGACGATTCTTGAATGGGTCGCTCGGGTCGCGGAAGCGATCCGCCAGCGCTTCCCGTCGCTGCTTGTTGCGAGCGTGCGCTGCCACGCGCGGACCTTCCGACGCGATTGCCGGTCATGACCACTTTGAGCGTGCCCTTCGTCGTCATCCACGTCGTGACCAGGCGGGCCGCAGTTTCACGATCTCGTCGTGCAGATCCATGCAGATGCGCCGGCTCATGCAGACGACCATCGCCTTGCCGTCCATCGCCTCGAGGCGCTGCTCGAAGTGCTCGACGAGGTCCTCGGCGACGAGTTTCAGGCGCTTCTCGGCGCCGACGACGGCTTCCAGTTGCGCCCACTTGCTCTTGAGCTTCTCCTTGCGTTCGACCTCCTCGCCTTCGGTGACTTCTTCGAAGTCGGGGTCGATACTGCGGCTTCTCGGCCTCGTCGAGCGCCAGCTTCGCCAGGCGGCTCTCGTAGTAGATCGGCACCGTCGCCTTGTCCTGGACCGCCCGCTGAATGTCGTAGACGCTGATGTAGTCGCCGAAGACGGCGCGGGTGTTCTTGTCGGTCAGCTCGATGGGCGTGCCGGTGAACCCGATGAACGAGGCGTTCGGCAGCGCGTCGCGCATGTGGCGCGCGAAGCCATCGATGAAGTCGTACTGGCTGCGGTGCGCCTCGTCGGCGATGACAACGATGTTGCGCCGCGGCGAGAGCACCGGATGCCGATCGCCCTTTTCTTCGGGCAGGAACTTCTGAATGGTGGTGAAAACTACGCCGCCGGCATCCACTGAGAGCTTGGCGCGCAGATCGGCGCGGCTCTCGGCCTGCACCGGGGGCTGGCGCAGCAGGTCCTGGCAGCGCGAGAAAGTGCCGAAGAGTTGGTCGTCGAGGTCGTTGCGATCGGTCAGAACGACGATCGTGGGGTTCGCCATCGCCGGTTCGCGAATCATGCGCCCGGCGTAGAAAGCCATCGTCAGGCTCTTTCCCGAGCCCTGCGTGTGCCAGACCACGCCGACGCGGCGGTCACCGGGATCGCCGCCCGGGCGTCGTCCCGACTCGTAGCGACCGGCCTCGTCGGCAACCTGCTGTACCTGAGCCGCGCGCAAGGTCTCCGCCACCGCGACGTTGACGGCGTGGAACTGATGGTACCCAGCCATCTTCTTGACCAGCCCGCCACCACCCGCGTCCTCGAAGACAATGAAGTGGCCGATCAGATCGAGCAGCCGGTGCTTGTCGAAGACCCCGTCGATCATCACTTGCAGTTCCGGCAGATGCGGGTTCGCTAGGGTCTCTCCTGAGATCGTACGCCACGGCTTGAACCATTCGCGTCCAGCGGTGAGCGTGCCCATGCGCGCCTCCACGCCGTCGGAGACGAGCAGCAGCGCGTTGAAGGCGAAAAGTGCCGGCAGCTCCGCCTTGTAGGTCTGGAGCTGCTGGAAGGCGGACCAGATGCTCGCGTTCTCATCGGCGGCGTTTTTCAGCTCGACGAGTGCGAGCGGCAGGCCGTTGATGAACAGCACGACGTCCGGTCGCCGTATGTGCTTGTTCTCACTGACGGTGAACTGGTTGACGGCCAGCCAGTCGTTATTGTCCGCGTCATCGAAATCGAGCAGGCGCGCTTGCGCGCCACGGATGGAGCCGTCCGGCGTGCGATACTCAACCGTCACACCATCGATGAGCAGGCGGTGGACGGCACGATTGCGGGCTTCCAGCGTTGGCCCCTCGGCGCGAATGAGTTTGCGGAAGGCGTCGGCGAGGGCCGCAGCGGGAAGCGTAGGATTCAACCGCGCGAGTGCATCGTGCAGGCGCTGCTCCAGCACGACCTGCCCGAAGACGCTGCGCTCGGCGGCGAGCTCGCCCGGCGCTATCTGCGGCCCGTGCCTGATCGCCCAGCCGAGGCTCTTGAGCCAGTCGAGCGCGGCGTCCTCGACGACGGATTCGGAGAACCGGCTCATGCGCCGCGTCTCTGACTTTGGCGCCGTTGATAGAGGCGCTCGGTGAAGCCGCCCTCCTGCTCGAACGCCGCGGCTTGCGCCGCGAGTTGGCGGTCGAGCAGGCTACAGGCCACCGCGATCAACGCCAGAGCGGCGTTTGCCGCGATCTCGGGATAGGTGGACGGTGTGGACGAGATGGACACAGTGGACGCCGCGCCGGCTCCGGACCGTCCGCGCTGTCCATCCCGTCTACTCCGCGCCTCTCGCGCCCATTCTGCCACGGCGTCAGCCGTGGCCG
Source organism: uncultured delta proteobacterium (assembly GCA_963729835.1). Taxonomy (GTDB): domain Bacteria; phylum Desulfobacterota; class Binatia; order HRBIN30; family HRBIN30; genus CAVSQF01. The sequence goes on from CAVSQF010000006.1 coordinate 50,495, forward strand.
GCCGCCGGCCGATCAGATCGGCGCGGCGCGGGTCGTCCCGAGGCCAGATCGGTTGGCCGTGCTGCCTGAGGAAATCTTCATAGTCGAGGCGCAGCTCTTCCAGGCTGGCGTGCGCTACGTTGGTCAACTTCAGCTCCATCTTCTTCGAGGTGCCGCTGGCTTGGCTGCCCTCGGCGATATTCTGCACTCCGGAACGGGCGGCCTGCACCATCTGGTCGTGGGTGCGGCTGCGCGGAGAGATGTAGCGATCGCAAAAGCGCACTGTGACGTCGTAGACCAGCTGCGCCACCTGGAAGCTTTTGAGCTTGCGGTAGCCGCCATGCTTGGGGATCAGCGGTTCACGCTCTGCCACAGTCCACCTCGTCCATGCTGTCCACTCCGTCAACAAACCGCTGCGCGTCCTGCACCCGCAGCTCGCCGGAGATGAGTTTTGGAAGCAGCGTGTCACGCAGGGCGGCGAGGGTGCGGGATTCGTCATCGCTCTGTTTCTGTCGGGCCCAGAAGGGATTCAAGAGCTGAGCAAAGGCCTGCTGAACTTCGAACTGCGGCGCTAGGACTGGAAGGCTGTAGAAGTCTTCGCGACTCGTCGATGGAATCGCCGAGCCGCTGTCCATGCTGTTGATGTCTTGGCGGAGTAACTCGTAGTAAGCCCATCGCAGCGCGACGGGCCTCCGTGGCTCGACGTAGAAGGCAGTATCGATCACGAAGAATGGCTCGCTGCAGAAATGAACGCCGCGGTATGCACCCTTGCGACCAATGATGATCCCCGGGTGCTTGCAGAGCGGATCCGAGTGGCGTCCGATCCTCCCGTTCGTGCCGTACACTGGGTATGCTCCGGCTTCTCCGTCATATCCGCTGAGGCTCTTCCCATACTTCAGAGTGACCAACTCTCCCCACCGTGTGGCGCTCCACCCCGCCGGGATCTCGCCCAGCTCGGAGTCCTCGAAGCGATCCGGGAAGAGGTCGGCGATCTCCTTGGGCAGGCCGGGGATAGCCTGTCCTGAGCTTGTCGAAGGACGGCCTTCGGCTCTGGCGCGAACCGGGTCGAAGTCTACGAACCACGACTGGAAGAGTGCCCGCGCCATCGCCTCCAGCGTCTCGTTCATCCGCCGGGTCAGCTCGATCTTGTTGTCCAGCGTACCGAGGATGTGGGCGATGGCGCGTTGTTCCTCGATGGGAGGAAGCGTGAACGACAGCTTCCGAAGTTCGCTCTGCTTGATCCCAAGAACCGTGGTGCCAGTAGCCTTCGCGCGGAGCTGATCCTGTACCGCCGCTGACTGCATCAGGAACTTGAGAAATGTGCTGTTCAAGACATCGGGCTTCCCGCGAAGGGCAATGAGTCGCTGCGCGAGCGCTACGCGGTCAACACCAAGCTGGGCCACCTCGCCCAATGGCGCCTCAGTGGTCATCAGCACGTCCCCGGCTTTGGGCATGCCGCGGCGCATCCAGAGTTCGTAATCCTCTGTTGCGATGAACTCATCCGGCGGTTCGATCCGCCCACCTTTTACGATCTTGGCAGTGATCAGGGGAATGCCCTGGGACGTCTTTCGCGGGCTCTTGCCCCGGTAGTCGATGATGACTGCCATACAGTCCTCCAGACGGTGGACTGTCCACTCACTCGCCATACCCAAGTTCCTTGAGGTTCGCCTCGATGGCAGCGTCGAGCTTGCGCGCCTCGGCCATCTGCTCGCGCAGCGTCGCGCTGAGCCGTTTCATCTTCTCCTCGAACGGCTCGCCGTCATCCACCAGCGCCTCCGCACCGACGTAGCGGCCGGGCGTGAGCACGTGGCTGTGATTGCGGATCTCTTCAAGCGCCACGCTCTTGCAGAACCCGGGCACGTCGGCGTACGCGCCCGCGTCCTTCTCGCCGCGCCACGCATGGTAGGTGCGGGCGATGCGGGCGAGCTCGTCGCCGGTCAGCTCGCGGTGGGTGCGGTCCACCAGTTGCCCGAGCTTGCGGGCGTCGATGAACAGCACCTCGCCGCGGCGGTTGCGGCCCTCACCCCGACCCTCTCCCGCTTTCGCGGGCGAGGGAGAACTGCGCTTGTCGCGCGCCAGGAACCACAGACAGGCCGGGATCTGCGTCGAGTAAAAGAGCTGGCCGGGCAGCGCCACCATGCAGTCGACCAGATCCGCCTCGATGATGTTCTTGCGGATCTCGCCCTCGCCCGATTGGCCGGACGACATCGAACCGTTGGCGAGCACGAAGCCGGCGAGCCCCGCCGGCGCCAGGTGATGAATGATGTGCTGCACCCAAGCGAAGTTGGCGTTGCCCGCGGGCGGCACGCCGTAGCGCCAGCGCTTGTCCTCGCGCAGTAGCTCGCCGCGCCAGTCGCTCACGTTGAAGGGCGGGTTGGCGAGGATGAAGTCGGCCTTGAGGTCGGGATGGCGGTCGTTGTGAAACGTATCGCCGTGGGCGATCTGACCGTCGATGCCGCGGATGGCCAAGTTCATGCGTGCCAGCCGCCACGTGGTGTAGTTCGACTCCTGTCCGTAGATGCTGATGTCGCCTCTTGCCTTGCCGCCATTGCCGTTGGCGCTGCTGTGCGCGCGGATAAACTCGACGGACTGCACGAACATCCCTGATGACCCGCAGCACGGGTCGTACACGCGGCCCTTGTAGGGTTCGAGCATCTCGACCAGCAGCTTCACCACGCAGCGCGGTGTGTAGAACTCACCGCCCTTCTTGCCCTCGGCGCTGGCGAACTGGGAGAGGAAGTACTCGTACACGCGGCCGATGACGTCCTTGGAACGGCTCTCCGCGTCGCCGACCTTGATGTTGCTGACCAGGTCGATCAGCTGGCCGAGTCGCTGCTTGTCGAGCGCGGGCCGGGCGTAGTCTTTTGGAAGCACGCCCTTGAGCGACGGGTTGTCGCGCTCGATGCCGGCCATCGCATCGTCGACGAGTTGGCCGATGGTGGGCTGCTTGGCCTGGGCCTTGAGATGCGACCAGCGCGCCTCGGGCGGCACCCAGAAGATGTTCAGCGCGCGGTACTCGTCGGGGTCTTCGGGGTCCGCGCCCTGCGCTCGTTCGGCTTCGAGATCTGCGTGTTGCTCCTCGAAGGCGTCGGAGATGTACTTGAGGAAGATGAGGCCGAGGACGACGTGCTTGTACTCAGCCGCGTCCATGCTGCCGCGCAGGGCATCGGCCATCTGCCACAGCTCGGCTTCGTAGCCGACGTTCGCGCCGGTGGCTTGTTCAGAGGCCCGTTTCGGCTTCGGCATCAATTCCCCTCCCTGACTCAGTCCCGCTAACTTGACGAGCGGAACAAGAGCTGGATGTGTTATGCGCGCGCCGAGTCGGCTGGGTCAAGAAGCGGAACCGAAGTTCCTCGGCCTATAGTCCGGGCCGCGCAGGACGTAGAATATTCCGCCGCTCAACGTCGGCGCCTCGGCTGCCCAGAAGCCGAGGGCGGCCGAGAGGATGGACTGCGAGGTCCCGATCCGGTGCGCTAGCAGCAACGCCTGCACGATCTCGCGCACTCCCTCGCCGGCGATGGTGAAGGGGCTCATCACGGTCGCGAAAATCTGAATCGTCGAGGCGAACGAGACCTCCCAGAAATCGGCGTGCGTGGCCCCGATGGCCACGGCGGTGCAGAAATACATCGCGGCAGTGCAGAAATGGACGAGAAAGCTCAGCACGCCCGCGCCGATCAGCACCCCCGTCGCGTCCTTGTAAGCGGCGGCGGCAGTGTTGACGCGCGTGAGCACCGAGGCGACGCGCCCCTGCCGTGCGATCGGCAGGCGGTCGAGAACGCCGCCGATGATCGCCGGCCGAAAGAGGAGGGCGAAAAAGGCGGAAATCACACAGAGTGATATGGGCATGGTGATCGCCGCCACCCATCCGGCGCGCGGGCCGAGGATCTGCTTGCCGAGCGGCAGCGTCACCAGGAAGCAAAGGAAGATGCCGATGATTCCCAGGCCTTTTTCCACCACCGTGGCCGCCGCCGCCTCGACGGTGCGTCCCGAGAACCGGGCGGCGTCATACAACTTGTAGGCATCCAGGCCGATGGTCGATGGCAAAAACGTCCCGAGGAAGCGGCCGATCAGGAAGGTGGTCACAATGTGCCAGAGTGGGAAGACGATCCCTTGCCCGCGCAATAAGAGCCACCAGCGCAGCATCGAGGAGAAGATGCCGATGCCCTTCACCGCGACGGCCAAGAGGGTGAAGCGCCAGAACACACCCACCTCGATGTGTGGCACGTAGTCCAGAATGGCGCGCAGCGCCATGACGGACTCCCCCGCTTCCGTGCGCACGTGGTGCGTGAGCAGGAGGTAGAAGGCTGCCGCCGTGAGCAGCACCTTCAACGCGGTCTTCAGCAGGTTACGCACGGACACCTACACCGGGCGCAGCCCCCTACAGCTTGAACTCGCGGTCATGCTCGTGCACGTGGGGCTCGCTCTCCGGCGGCGCCAATTCGTTCAGCTTGCGGAACACGATCTCGATGAGCTTATCCAGACGCCGATACTCTCCCGACTGTGCTGCGGCGCGCGCGACGCTCACCGCCAGTTTCAATTTCTCGTCAGTGGTCATACAGCCTCCTGGTCTCCTTGGGCGTGGAATCGAGCCTCCTTATAAGCGCCGCAACCTGCAGGGACAACCTCCGCCAACCGCCCGGCAAACACTCCCCGGGCTCACCCGCTCGACAACGGTATCTTCATCGAACTCGTACACGCGCGTGGGCACTCCACTGTGGGGCAACACATGCCAGCGAAGCGGGGCGTTTTCCAGGACAGTGCCGCCGACGCCGTGCAGGAATTGCTACCTAGAACCGACTCTGGTAGGGTGACCGCAAGTCGCGGCACGGGTCAGTTCCCTGCTGGTGTAGCGTGCCGGCTCGCGGGCGAAGCGAAAGGAGCACCGATCATGGCTGGTGGCAAGACGTTCAAACGCGATCAAAAGCGCCGGAAAGAAATGGCGCGTAAGCTGAAACAAGAAGAAAAGATGCGCAAGAAAATGGAGCGTCGGGAAGCCAAGAAGCAAGAGGGCGATGTAGGGGAAGAGCCGGAACCCGGCCCTTCGGTATTATAGCTCTGGCGCGTTGCGCGGTACCCCTGTTTCCTCCCATGGGCTCGGAGTTCACGCTGTCCGAGTGAGTGTTCTGCGATCTCAATTCAACACGCGATCCCGGCCGATGAGGAGTTGCTCATGGCACGAGGGACCGTGGCGTTGCCTTCGGTGATTCAATGCCAGTCGCCTGAAACCCCGGGGGCGTGGAATATAAATCGTTAATATTTACGGTCTGTTACGGGCCTGTCCGTCAACGGACAAAGGTGACGAAGACGGGTGCGCGGCCAACGCGGGAGCACCGGCATCGAGGAAGAAGGTCATTTCCGAATGCACGATAAGCGTGGTGCCAGAAGAGCTAATTTGACCCATTCACAGCAACGTGCGATAATTACCAATCTGGTTCGGGGCCAGGGAAGGAACGGACGATGTTTAAGGTTGGTGAAAAGGTCGTCTACCCGGCTCACGGGGTTGGCGTCATCCAGAGCATCCAGACGAGGGTCATATCGGGGACCGAAAAAACGTTTTACATGCTTCGGATCATGGAAAACGATATGACCATCATGATCCCGATGGAAAATGTCGCCTCGGTGGGATTACGGCGCATCATCGGTAAGGACATGGTCACCAAAGTCTATAAGATCCTCCGTGAGCGGCGTATCGAGATCGACCAACAGACGTGGAATCGCCGCTATCGTGAGTATACCGAGAAGATCAAGACCGGGTCAGTCCTTGAAATCGCCGCCGTGTTGCGGGACCTTTTCGTTTTGAAAGGGGATAAGGAGCTGTCCTTCGGCGAGCGTAAAATGCTCGACACGGCCCGCAATCTCTTGGTGAAGGAACTGTCCATCGCTCGCGCTCATCCGGAGGAGAAGATCATGGAAGAGCTGAGCGACATCTTCGCACATTAGCTCGGTGCTGTCTCGTTGAGCGCTGGCAACATCCCCAGCGGCTGCCGGTCCCTTCACCTGTCCGCCATCGTTGTGGCTGCCGGCCGGGGGAGTCGAATGGCGGCGGCGATGCCCAAAGTGTTCTTGCCGTTGGGCCGCCAGCCAATGGTGGTCTACTGCCTGCGCACTCTGAGCGGGCTACCGGGATTGACGGCGCTTGTCCTGGTCGTCGCCGGCGACCGCTTCGATCTGGCGACCAGCGTGTTGGACGAGTACGGCCCCTGGCCCGTGCCGGTTCGGATCGTCGGCGGTGGGGCCGAGCGCCAGGATTCCGTAGCGGCAGGGCTCGCCGCCACCGGCGATGACGCGGATCTCGTGCTGGTACACGACGCGGCGCGACCATTCGTTGCTCGCGCGGCGGTCGATGCCTGTGTTGCGGCGGCCACAGCCGGTGGCGCCGCGATTGTTGCCGAGCCGGCCCGTGATACGGTCAAGCTGACCGATTCCACCCGGATCATTACTCAGACGCTCGACCGCCGCACCGTATGGCTGGCGCAGACACCGCAGGTGTTTCGTGCGTCGTTGCTGCGCCGCGCTTACGAGCAGGCGCGCCGCGACGGCTTTCTCGCTACGGACGACGCAGCGCTCGTCGAGCGGATCGGTGCCCCCGTGAGCATGGTCGAGGGAAACGCGGCGAACCGGAAGATCACGACGCCCGACGACCTGCGCTGGGCCGAATGGTACCTCAGAGAAATTCGGGGTGTGTTCTGATCTGAACTGAAAGCACAAAGGTACAAGGGTTCACGGGTTCACGGGAACCGTCCCTCGGGCCTTTGGACCCTCGACCCCTGGCCCTTTGAACCCTGCGGGTTGCAGTGCTTCGTTCAGACTGCCGCTACGGAATCCTTGCAGATCGACGGTAACGTACAAGAAGCCGAGCGCGCGTAGCTCGCGCACGAGCACGGCCCGGACTTCCGGCGTGACGAGCTGCGCAAGGACCTCGGCCGGAACTTCGATACGGGCCATCTGGCCGTGGTAGCGGACACGGCATTCCGCAAAGCCCAACTCACGGAGCACGCGCTCAGCGCCGGCGACGCGCGCAGCCCCTCGCGGGTAATCGCCGTGCCGTATGGGAACCGCGACGACAAGCATGGGCTCGAAGGCTTGTCCCACGTCGGCAACCCCAATGCCTGGCTCAACTCGCGGATTTCTCGCTTGTTCAGTTGTGCTTCCACCAAAGGGTGGCGAATGTGGCGCTCGCCCGCGGCCCGGAGTCCCGGCCGATAATCGCCGAGGTCGTCGAGGTTGGCTCCGTCCACGATGGTGCTGATGCCCAGCTTCGGCGCTTCAGCCGCACAGACGTCATATAAATTGTCCTTGCAATAATAGCAGCGGTTCGCCGGATTCGCGGCGTACCCGGGAATGTCGAGCTCGTTCGCATCGACAACCACATGGCGCACGCCGAACTCACGTGCCAGACGGACCGCGAGCTCGAAATCCTCTTCCACAGCCGTGGGGGAACGCGTGGTCAGCGCCACGGCGTTGTCGCCCAGCTCTTCGACCGCGATGCGCAGCAAGAAGGTCGAATCGACCCCGCCGGAAAAGGCGACCAGGACGCGGCCCATACGGCGCAGAATGGCGCGCAGCTGATCCAATTTCCCGGACGTCATCGGGCGTGCTCCGCCTGAAACAGTTCCGTGGTCAGGTAGCGCTCGCCGTTATCACAGAACACCGTGACCACTGTCTTGCCCGGGCCGAGCGCCTGCGCCACCTGGACTGCGGCCCATGTGTTCGCACCGGAGGAGATGCCGGCGAGGATGCCCTCTTCGCGTGCCAAGCGCCGGGTGTAGTGGGCGGCGTCTGCATCGGTGACGCGGATGACGTCGTCATATACCGAGGGGTCGAGGGTCTCGGGAATGAACCCGGCACCGATGCCTTGGATCTTATGAAACCCAGGCTCTTCACCGGAAAGCACCGCGGACGAATCAGGCTCCACCGCATAGATCTTGATGTCCGGCATCTGTTGGCGCAGCACCTGTCCTACGCCGGTGATCGTGCCGCCGGTACCGACGCCGGCGACGAAGGCATCTACCCGTTCGAACTGCTCCAGGATTTCCTGTGCCGTCGTGCGCCGATGCGTGTCTGGATTCGCGGGATTGCTGAACTGCTGCGGCATGAAGTAATCGGGATGCTCCCTCAGGAGCTCCTCCGCCTTCCGAATGGCTCCGTGCATCCCCTTGGTGTCGGGGGTCAGCACCAACGTCGCGCCGTACGCTACGAGCAAGCTGCGCCGCTCCTCACTCATGGTGTCGGGCATCGTGAGCACAAGTTTGTACCTTTTGATGGCTGCGACCAGGGCGAGACCGATGCCGGTATTCCCGCTCGTCGGCTCGATGATAGTATCCCCGGGATGCAGACGACCCTCATGCTCGGCCGCCTCGATCATGCCCAAGCAGATCCGATCCTTCACGCTCCCACCCGGATTGAGCGACTCCAGCTTTCCCCAGATCTCGGCGGAGCGCCGCGGCGGGATGCGGTTCAAACGGACGATCGGCGTGTGGCCAACGAGGTCGATGCAGGAGTTCGCAATCATCGTCGACATGGGAGCTGCGCTGAAACCGATTGAAAAAAACACTAACGGCCGCCTACCTTCAAGTCAAACGGGGCTGCGCCCGATGGAGCACGTTCTAAATACGGCGATGACCGGCGACGGCGTGCTCGTCCTTTTCCCCGGTGCGTTGGGGGACTTCATCTGCTTTCTGCCGACGCTGTTCGCGTTGCGCCAGCGCCACACCGGGCCGTTGCTCGTCGTCGCCCAATCGGCGCTCTGTGAGCTGGTGGACTTGCCGCACAGCAGAACGGCCGCGATCCACCGGCGCGAGCTGGCCGACCTTTTTGCCTGCGGACCCATCGCGCCCGAGACCCAGTGGTTGTTCGGTGGCTTTGCGTGCACGTACTCGTGGACGGGATTCGACGACGCGAACTTCTCTACGCGCCTCGCTGCTGCGACTGGCGGCGCGGTGCACGTGTACCGATTCCGCGGCAGGCAACCCGGCGAGCACGCGAGCGACTACTACGCCCGCTGCGTCGGCACCCGGGCCGCGCCTGCGGTGACGGTCGTAACGGACACCGACTGGGTGAAGGGTTTCGTTGCGCAGGATGGATTGAGCGATCGCAAGTTGGTGCTCATTCACGCAGGCAGCGGCGCGCCCGCGAAGAATTGGCAGGGAAGCGCGGAGGTCATTCGGTATTGGCGCCAGCACTACGACGACGCCATCGTGCTCCTCCGCGGTCCGGCGGAGATGGAAAGTGAGCGGCCCCATCCCGATGTCATTTCCGTGAGCGGCCTGTCCCTGCCGCAAGTGGCGGCACTGCTGCAACGCAGCGCTGTGTATCTCGGGAACGACTCCGGCATTAGTCATCTCGCCGCCGCCGTGGGCGCGCGCGGCGCGGTGCTGTTCGGCCCGAGCGACCCGGCCGTATGGGCTCCGCGTGGGGCGCGGCTCCGGGACCTGGACGCACCCACACCATGCCCGCGCTGTGGCCCGGATGTATGTTCTGCGTTCACCGGCTTTCGGTCGAACGAGCAACTGAGGCTCTGAACCTGTGCCGGCAGCTCGCCGAACAGATGACGTGATTAGTTGGCTCTCCTCCCTTTACGTTTCACGTTTCACGTTTTAGGTTCGGCCCTATGATTCGAACCATCGAATGGCGCGACGGTGCAGTGGTGATGATCGATCAACGCCTGCTTCCCGAGCGCGAAGTGTACCGCGTCTACCGTGACTACCGTGGGGTCGCCCGCGCGATCAAGGACATGGTCATTCGCGGTGCGCCGGCTATCGGCGTGGCCGCAGCGATGGGCATCGCCCTCGGCATGACGCACGTGCGGCGCAACCCGGCGCAGGCGTTCGAACGGATCTGCCGCACGCTGGCGGCGACGCGGCCCACGGCCGTGAACCTCTTCTGGGCGATCGAGCGCATGCGGCGCGCCTTTGACGGCGCGCGCGGCGCCGCCCCGGCGGCGATCCATAAAGCCTTGGTGCGGGAAGCAATCGCCGTTCACCACGAAGACATCGCCGCCAATCGCGCCCTCGGCAAGTTCGGCGCTGCGTTGATCCCGCGCGGGGCGCAGGTGTTGACCCATTGCAACGCGGGGGCCTTGGCTACGGCGGGTTATGGTACAGCACTTGGAGTGCTACGCGCTGCTAAAGCAGCTGGCAAAGGAATCTCGGTCTTCGCCACGGAAACGCGACCGTTCCTGCAGGGCGCGCGGCTCACTGCTTGGGAACTCATGAAAGACCGCATTCCAGCCACCTTGATTACCGACAGCACGGCCGGTTACGTCATGGGAACGGGTGCAATCTCCTGCGTGGTGGTGGGCGCGGATCGCGTCGCTGCCAACGGCGATGTGGCGAACAAGATCGGCACGTACACGCTCGCGGTGCTAGCGGAGCGCCACCACGTGCCGTTCTACGTGGCCGCGCCGACGTCGACCATCGATCTGGCGTGTGCCAGCGGCGATCATATCCCCATCGAGCAGCGGAGTCCGACGAGGTGACGCACATCGCCAAGCGGCGGATCGCGCCGGCCGGCATGCGCGTGGCCAATCCCGCCTTCGATGTGACGCCGCATGCGCTGATCGCCGCGATCATCACCGAACGCGGTGTGGCGCACCCGCCGTACGCGAAGAGTCTGCGGCGCCTGGCGGGGAAAACAGTGATCAGTAATCAGTAATCGGTGATATCGATAAAACTACTGATAACTGATCACTGATTACTGATTACTGTTTACTGAGCCTCTCGGCCAGCGCCCGATGCGCCGCATCCGGCAGCGCGCAGCGCGCGGGGGCGTTGACTGTCCGCAAGCCCCGCAGCCGTTGCAGCCGCGCGTGCGCCGCTGCAATCACGTTCACGTCTAGTTCGCCGTCAACCGCGGCGCGCTCGACGGCCTGCGCACCGGCGACTGCCTGCCCGAGATCATTGCACACCAAGAGCAGGTCGGCGCCAGCCGCCAGGGCCGCGACTGCCGCCGCGCCGATCGGTTGATGGTGGGCGATCGCACCCATCTCTAAGTCGTCGCTGGCGAGCACGCCCTGGAATCCGAGATCAGCGCGCAAGAGATCCGTCAGGATCCGACGTGACAGTGTCGCCGGCAGCTCGGCATCGAGCGCCGGATACAGAACATGCGCGGTCATCAACATCGGGATGCCGGCGGCGATCGCGGCGCGAAACGGCGGCAGCTCGGTGCGCTCCAACTCCGCGCGCGTGCGGCGCACGACCGGCAACTCCAAATGGGAGTCCGTTGCGGTATCGCCGTGGCCAGGGAAGTGCTTGCCGCACGGGAGCACGCCCGCCGCCGAGCAGACCGCGCATCAGAGCAGTTCCCATTGCGCTCGCCACATCCGGGTCGGCTCCGAAGGCCCGGTCGCCGATCACCGGATTGGCGGGATTCGAATCGACGTCCAGCACCGGCGCGAAGTTCAGGTCGATGCCAACGCTTGCCAGCTCCGCGGCCATCGCCGCGCCGACCTGTTGGGCCAGGCGCGGATCACCGCACCGGCCGACCATCGCCGCGGCGGGAAATTGAGTGAACGGTTCACCCAGGCGCTGCACGCGTCCACCTTCGTGATCGATTGCCACGAGCGGCCGTGAGCACAACGCATGCAGCTCGGTGATCAGGGCGGCTACCTCCTCCGGCGTACCGAGGTTGCGCCGGAAGAGAATGACCCCACCGACGTTCAGCCCCTCGATTGTCCGCCGCGTCGGCGCATCCAACGTCGGGCCGGGAATGCCGACCATGAAGAGCTGCCCGATCCGCTGATGCATCAACCGCCCCCTGACCCTGTCCTTCGCAAGGAGGAAGAAAATCTGCAAACACAGCTAGCAGCAGGGTAAATCGCCCTCTTCACCAAGGAGGGGGCGAGGCGGAGGTTTTTCGCAGATGCTCCAGGATATGTTGACATAGTCACGAACCGCCGCTCGGCGTCGCATCTTCTCACGGATCCGTGTTGACCGAAAGGACGCGGGCTCGGCAAAGTCGGCAAGACTACTTGACTATCTTAGTGGCCGCGGCGCCCCAGGTCTGTCCGGTAGGCCCGGCTGACGTTGTGTGCATGAATGTCGTTGACGACCGGGGAAAAATCATGGTATCAAATTTGATGGTCGACAAATAAATCAAAACGCCCTAATCCCAAGACGCAAGGAGGAGACTATGGCAACGCTAACACTGGAAAAGGTAAAGACGCTGCTGGCGCAGGAAGAAGAGCGCTTCGTTAGAGAACGTCCGAAGTCCAAGGCCCTTTTCGAAAAAGCGAAAAAGAACCTGATGGGCGGCGTCCCCATGTCGTGGATGCGCATCTGGACAGGGGGGTATCCGGTCTTTGTGGACAAAGCAAAGGGGGTATACATCACCGACGTGGACGGCCACCGTTACCTGGACCTCTGCCTGGGAGACACCGGCGGCCTGTGCGGCCACGCGCACCCGAAGATCGTCGCGGCCATCACGAACCAGATGAAGAACCGGGGCACCACCACCATGCTGCCGACGGAGGACTGCATATGGGTGGGCCAGGAGCTCGAACGGCGGTTCGGACTGCCGTACTGGCAGGTGCTCATGACCGCTACCGACGCCAACCGCATGGCGCTGAAGGTGGCGCGGGAGTTCACCGGGCGCCAGCTCATCCTTGGCTTCAACGGCACATACCACGGCAGCGTGGACGAGACGCTCGTGGTGAACTTAATGGGCGCGCTGATGTACGTCCCGGGCATGCTGGGGCCCATTGTAAAGGACCCTTCCCAGATGACGCGGATGATCGACTTCAACGACGTGGACGCGTTGGAGCAAGCCCTGGCGCCCGGTGACATCGCCTGCGTCATCACGGAGCCGGTCATGACGAACATCGGCATCATCTCCCCGCAGCCCGGGTTCCACGAGGCACTGCGGTCGCTCACGAAGAAATACGGGACCCTGCTGCACATCGACGAGACCCATAGCATGTGCGCCGGCCCGCGCGGCATCACCGGCGAGATGGGGCTGAAGCCCGACATCTTCGTGGCCGGCAAGTTCATCGCTGGCGGCTACCCGGCGTCCATCCTCGGGTTCACCAAGGAGATCTCCGACTGGATGGCCAGGCGCCCGCCGTGGCACACGTTTTTCGGCTTCGGAGGCACGCTTTCCGGCAATGCCACGGCCGTCGCCGGTATCCGCGCCGCCTTCGAGTACGCAATCAACGAGGAGAATTTCGCGCGCATGATCAAGCTGGCCAAACGCATGGAGGATGGCCTGGCGGCGATCATCCGTGCGAACGGCCTGGCCTGGTATGTGGCCCGCATCGGGTGCCGGGTGGAGTTCCGGTTCCTCCCGCAGCCTCCGAAGAACGGGACCGAGGCCGCATTGACCGAGGTGGACTACAACTCCGTGGACATCATAACCGAAGGCATGACCGGTCCGCTGGATACCCTCATCCACGTCTGGTGCGCCAACCGGGGCGTCCTGCTCACCCCCGTCCATGAGATGGCCTTGGTGGGTCCCACGGCAACGGAGAAGGATGTGGACCACTATGTGAGCACCATCGGGGAGCTGGTTAAGGCGCTGGTCAAATAAAGATTCTCGGAGAAATAGATCCTACCCGTTTGGGCCATCTCTGAGGGAAATGGCCCAAACGGGCAGGCCAATGGACAAGAAAAAAGATCTCGAAAAGCACCGATCATGGGAAGGAAACCTATCCGCGAGCAGCGCCGCAGAGAAATCCTGGATGCCCTCTATCGGTGCCTCCTGAGGAAGCCCTACTGCGAGACCTCCATCAAGGACATCGGCTCCGAAGCGGGCATCAACTATGCCATGCTCCACTATTACTTCAAGAACAAGGAAGATATCCTGCTTTGTTTCATCGACCGCGTGTACGGACACTACCAGGCCCTCTTTGACCGGGAGGTGCTGAAGTTCCGAGAAGAGGGACTGACGCGCCAAGAGATCCTCAGGAAGGCGTTCCATTTCATGAATACGCGGCTCACCACGGACAAGAAGCTCCAGACCGTTTTCGTGGAGATCTGGGAGATCGCCATCTATAGTCCAGCGGTCAATGCCCGGATGAAGAAAATTTACACCGAATGGATCCGGGGCGTAGTCAGTATAATGCAGGGGGAAAGCAGTGATCAGGAAGAGACGAACTGGCTGGCCATGTCCCTGGTGGCCTTTCATGAAGGCATCGGCCTCTTCTCCGTCTTTTTCGATCTGAGGAAGAAGGATACCCTGGCTGTCTTGAAGACGTTCCAGGAAAAGCTCCTCGAGATGCTCTAGGGATCAAGCGGTAGGCGCACCAACTTCTCGTGCAGCGTCCCCAAGGGAAAGAGCCCACCCCCTTGCCCCCTCCTTGGCAAGGAGGGGGTTCATTGGCCCAATGCATCCCGCGTGCGGGGTGGAAATCTCAGGGCGAGCGGTAAATCGAGGGCAGATTCGGCTGCGCAACTTTCCAGCCCGTGCAGCGTTTGGGTTGCAGAGGGTTCACAGGTGCGCGGAACGTTAGCAGCTCCAACGCTCTCGCCTCGACCCTCTTCCCGAGGCGCCGGAACTGCCCGGCCGAGCACGGATCGGAGTGTTTGATGATCAAGAGAATCGTGGCGCTTCTTGCGGTCATGACGATGGTGAGATTCATGCCTCCGTTAGCGACCAGAACGGAGGCGGCCATAAATCCGAACGCCGGCGACGCTGTTGAGAGGGGGACACCACCGCGCCTGAGTTTCATCCAAGGAGAGGTGTCGTTCTGGCGGCCCGGCGCCAATGACTGGGCAGCGGCACGCATCAATACCGCTCTCGCAGCGGGTGACAACCTGTACACCGGAGCCGCTGCCAACCTTGAAGTGCAGGTCGGTCCAATGGCGTTTTTACGTGCCGGCGAGCAGACGCAGCTGGGCCTGGAGGATCTCGAACCGGACTTCCTGCAGCTCAAGGTGACATCCGGGCATGCCGCGTTGGTTGTCCGGCGGTTGGATTCCGGACACACGGTTGAGTTGGACACGCCGAACGCGGCGGTCACCATCGAACGCGCCGGATACTACCGCGTCGACATCACTGCGGATTCGACGACACTCATCTGCCGCCGCGGCGGCCAGGCGACGGTCACGCCGGCGGGCGGCGCATCACTCGAAGTGACTGGAAATCAGGAAGTGATCATCCAGGGTACGGCGACGCCGCAGGTGGCCACCTATGAGGCTCCCAAGCTCGACGATTGGGACCGGTGGAACTACGACCGGACGGACTCGCTGCTCGCATCGGGAAGCGGCACCTACGTGCCGGCGGATATGTACGGCTCGCAGGAACTGAGTCGCTACGGCACGTGGGAGAACGCGGATCCGTACGGGGAGGTATGGGCTCCCACCGACGTCGGGCCGACGTGGGCACCGTACAGCACCGGGGACTGGATGTGGGATACGTATTACGGCTCGACGTGGGTCGATGAGGCCCCCTGGGGCTGGGCGCCCTACCATTACGGGCGGTGGGTTTACTGGCATAACTGCTGGGCATGGGCGCCCGGGCCCGTCGCCGTCAATCCCGTGTGGGAGCCGGCGCTCGTCGGCTTCGTCGGCTTCCCGGGCTTCAGTATCGGGGTCGGCTTTGGCACGCCGATCGGCTGGGCGGCGTTGGGTTGGGGAGAGCCGTTGATCCCGTGGTGGGGTGGGGCGGGATTCATTGGGGTGCCGTGCTGGCATGGTTGGTATGGTCCGCGCTACGTCAACAACGTGTTCGTGAACAGAAGAACGTTCGTGAATGTCGACCACATGCAGTTCGCCAACATCCACGCGCCGCACGGGCTGGTTGCGATTCCGCGGGACCGGTTCGGCAATGGACCGGCGGAGCGCGGGCGAATCGGAAACATCCTCCAGTTGGCCGGCGCGCGGCACCTGCAGCCGCTGCACGGGCCGTTGCCCGTGCGCGCCGGACCACAGAGCCTGGTGGCGGCAGCGGGCCGCGGGCTCCGACCACCCGCCAGCGTGATGGAACGCAGCGTAGTGGCCACACGCGCGGCTCGCCTCCCCACGGTCACTCGCGATCCGGCCGCGGCCCGGCTGGCGTCGGCGGTGAATCCCCCGCCACGGCTTGTGCCTGCGGTGCAACGTGGAATGGCAGCAACCACCTCAGGCAACCTGCAACGAGATCCCACGACATTTCAGTCGGCCAATGCGCGCTCGTTTGCGGCGCCACCGAATCGGAGCGCCGGCACCCGTGGGCCAATGAATGCAATGACGCGGTTCGCACCGCCACCATTGCCGCATAGTGGGGTGATGGTGCCTCGCGCGCCTTCGCAACAGCACGTGATTCAAGGTGGGAATTCCGCTTTTGCGTCCCGCTCGGCACCGCCATCGAGCCATCCGCTCGGCTCGGCCGGAACATTCTCAGTCGTCAACTCGCCGCGCGTCCCGCGCCCGCAACCGCCCGCACTGCAGCAGCAACGGGTGTTTTCACCACGGCAAGCCCCGCAGCCCTCGCTCCCGCGCTTCGCGTCGGCGCCAGCACCGAGGGTCCAGGCGCCGCGATTCTCTGCGCCCGCCGCGCCGCGTTTTGCGGCGCCGCGTGCACCGGCGGTTCGGGCGAACTTCGGGGCGCCGAGAGGGCCGGGCGGCGGGCACGTTGGCGGCGGCGGTGGCGCTTTCCGAGGCGGTCGCGGCTTTGCACACCGCTGAGGCAAGCTGCACAGTGAATCGACTGCGGTCGCTCAGGGAAGCGTGCCGGTGTGGCATTCGCTGCAACTCATCTGTTGCCAGACGTCGCCGATGTCCTCGGGGTGTTGGAATGCCAACCCACCCGCTTTACTGGAGAACGCCAGCTCCTGGTGTTTTCCCTGCGCCAGAATGGTGTGGCATGCCTTGCACTCCTTGGTGATGACTCTCCCGCTGGCGCTCGTGTGCAGCCCATCGTGACAGCGATAGCAGCCCGAGGACACCAGGTGGCCGATGTTATCGGCGTAGGCGTCCCAGCGCACCTTCATCTTCGGGAAGAAATTCTCCCGATAGATCTCTTGCAGAGCGGTCACAGCCTGCGTCACCGCGGCGCCTCGGCTGCGCAGCATATCAGGGTATTCATCGTGGTAGAATTTGGTCACGCCTTGTTCGATGGCGTCCAGCGCCGCATCGGTGGACTCATAGGTTGCCGCCAACAGCTCCACGCCGGTGCGTTTGATGAAGGGTAGCGTCGCATCGATCCTGCCCGTCTCCAACGCCAGATTCACTGCGTAGCTCGGTGACAGAAAGATATGCGTGGGGCGATCGTGGCAGTCCATGCAGTCCATCGTGCGCATGGGATTGCGGGCAACACCTGGCTGCGAGACCGCGGCGTCGGCGACGACGTACTCGGTCACCGCGCCGGTCACCAGGTTCGTCATGCGCACCCACGGGATGTGCTGCCGCGTTTTGTCCGTGGCGATATATTGCAGCCGATTGGCGATGTTCATGTGCCAATGGATGCCTTCGGTTTGCCCGGTGGCCGGACTGCCACCGCCGGTCTTGATGAGCAGGTTGATCTCCCAGCGGCTGTTGCTCTCGTCCGGAAGGAAATGAACGAGTTGCTTTTGCTGGCCGCCGAAGAACTGCTTGGGCCAATGGCACTGCTCGCACGTCTGTTGCGCCGGACGCAAGCTGTGGATCGGCACGGGAATCGGC
Organism: uncultured delta proteobacterium; assembly: GCA_963729835.1. GTDB lineage: Bacteria > Desulfobacterota > Binatia > HRBIN30 > HRBIN30 > CAVSQF01. The sequence continues at coordinate 68,047 of CAVSQF010000006.1, forward strand.
CGGGGGTACTTGTTGAGCAGCACCGCGTACACCTGGTACAGGCCCGAGAGTTTCGACTTGACGTACCAGTCGGCCCCCGGACCGACGTGACAGTCGACGCAGCGGACCCGGGCGTGCGGCGAGTGCTGGTACGTCGTGTACTCGGGCGCCATCACTTGATGGCACAGCGCGCCACAGAACGTGAGTGACTCGGTCGCCTCGTATGCTTCATAGCTGCCGAACATCGACAGGAAGAGGAGGAGAATCGAGCCGCCGACGAAGATGGCCGTCGCGTTGCGGTAGGCTGGGTCATTCAAGTCGATGACCGGAAACCGCGGAATGGATGCTTTCCCGGTACGCTTCGCATGCCGCCACTCGATGAACATGCCGAGGGGAATGAGCAGGAGACCAAAGACCAGAACGGCCGGTACGAAGACGAAGATGAGCAGGCCGGCATACGGGGCCTCGGCGGCGCCGCTCACCGTATGGAGGATGACCAAGAAGCCGAACGCCAGGAGTGCCAGCGCCGAGATGGCGGCGCCGACATAGCTGAGTCGGTTGTGCACCAGCCGAGGGAATCTCATGCGCGCTGCCAAACGTTTGCTTCCTGCCCACGCGCCCGCCGCAGGCACAGTGAGCTTGCGGCGCGATCTTAGAATATCTCAAAATGAAGCGCCATCTCTTACACCGGGCGGCGCCATTGCTCGTCGACACGCTTGGCCTCCTCCAGTATTTTGCGAGCCTCGTCGCGTTCTGGATCACGACGGTGGGATCAGGATTTGCATTCGGCACCGGCAACCCCATTTCCCGCAGGATCCCGACATGCTCCTCGATACCCCACCTGGCTTTGTACAGGCAGTCCTCGATCGAGTGTCCGATCCCCGTAAACCCCTCAAGGTCGGGTGAGTAGAAGCCAAAGAAATTGGGATCCTCGGTCGCTTCGATGACGAGCGAATACTTCAAGTCAATCATGTTCCGCCCTCCTTGCGTGATTTGATTCCGGCGGCCTTGAGGATCGCACTACAGGTTCCCGTCGGCACTTCCTTCGCTCCGTGGTAGTCAACGCGGATCCGCGAGATCCTGGACGCGCGTCACGTTGTCGCGCGCTGTGCCATCGTCCTCCGTCAGCTTGGCCTCGATGACGACCTGCGGATTGAATTCGCTGGGAGTGAGTCCCGCAGGCAGTAACGACGAGGGGAGCAATACGCCCACCGAACCGTTCCACCGCAACGTCCGAAGAGGCGCAAACGGCGCCGCGTACTCGAACCGCAGAGGTCGGTGCCCTACTACTACAGAGCAGACAGGAACTCATCGATAGTCAGGGCACGCACCCCCGGCGCCACGGCGTGCAGCGCCGCGCCTGTCCTCGCCGGACGGTGCACGATGGTCGCCTCCACCCGCCGTTTCTTCACCGCAGCCATCAGCCGCTGCAGCGGCCGCGCGTCCTGCGGGTAAATGGTCTTTGCCCACTTCGCCTCGATCAGGTGCACGCTTCCGCCGGCCTCCACGGTGAGGAAATCCACCTCCAACCCCTGCTCGTCCCGGAAGAAGTACAGCTGGGCGGCGCGCCCGCGGTTGTGCCGGCTCTTCACCACCTCCGAGCCCACAAAGCCCTCGAACACCGAACCTGCGAATGGCGAACGTGCCAGCTCGGCCTCCGACTCGATACCGAGCAGGAAACACACGAGACCGGAGTCCATCCAGTACACCTTCGGTGACTTGATGAGGCGCTTACCGAAGTTCTCGAAGAACGGCGGGACGAGCAGCAGGTGGCCGGTCGTTTCGAGGATGCTGAGCCAGGACGACACCGTCGGCACCGACACCCCCAGCGGCGCAGCGAGGTCGGCGCGGTTCAACACCTGCCCGTTGCGGCTCGCCAGCAACGTGAGGAACCGACGGAAGGTCGCGAGGTCACGCACGGCCAGCAGCGACCGCACATCCCGCTCGAAATAGGTTTGCACGTACGCGCTAAACCACAGCGGTCGCGCTCGCGGCCTGAGCACCACCTCCGGAAAGCCTCCGCGGATCAGGCTCCACGACCCGATCTCCCGAAACGACAGGGGGGCTAAGTGCAACACGGCGGCCCGACCCGCCATCGATTCGGACACGCCCGCCATGAGCGAGAATTCCTGCGAGCCGGTCAGTAGCCAGCGCCCGGTCCGGCGCGGCCGCTGGTCGATCGCCGTCCGGATGTACGGGAAAATCTCCGGCGCGTTCTGGATCTCGTCGACGATCGCCGGCGTGCGCACGTCCTCCAGCCAGCCGCGGGGGTCCGCTTTGACGCGCGCGAGCACATCGGGATCCTCCAGCAGGTGATACGACGCCCGCGGGAAGGTGCGGCGGAGCAAGAAGGTCTTCCCCGCCCGCCGCGGTCCCGAGAGGATGACCGCGGGGAACTGCCGCGCTGCCTTGATGAGCTGTCCCTTCAGCTCGCGCTCGAAGACTCGTACGATGAGTATTTTAAAGCATCATCTTAGGATTCTCAAGCTCTCCTTTTTCAAGGCCGCAGCCGCGGCAGAGGGCAGTGACATCGAGCCGGGGGGCATCTCCCCCGTGAAAACCGTGTTGACGGCGTACACGGGGATAACGCGAGCAGTTTCGACGTGTTGATCGGGTCCAGCGTGCTTACGCGGCTTTTCGGACCCGGCTCGGGCGGATCAGCACCTCCGCGGAGATGCCGATTTTTTCGCGCGCCGGCGGTTCAACGACACTATCGCGTACCCGCCAGCATGTCGCTCTGGTTCAACCGGTGCGCGGCGCCTTCGAGGATCTTGTCTGCTAGTGCTGTATAATCACCATCGAAGTGGTGGCCGCAGGCGGTGCGGATGGTCTCCGCGCCGGCCAATTCCAGGGCGGGGCAGAGCGTGTACTCTTCTTGCGCACCGTAGAAGCATTGGAAGAGACCGAGGTTCTGGCGCAGGATTTCGGGCAGCACCAGCGGCGCACCGCTGCCCGGCTCGCCGCCGAACCAGCCGGAGAGTTTCACTTCGAACTCGGCCCGCGGCTCGAGCCCGAGCAGGGAGATTTGAATGATGCGGGCGCGGTCTTCGTCCGGCAAGTCATTGACGGCGAAGGGCACGATGCCGGCGCCGAACGAATAGCCGATCAACACGACTTTCTCGGTGCCCCAGACGGCGCTGTAATGCCGAATGATCTGCGACAGGTCCCGCGCGATCTGCGCCACCGCCTTTTCGTGCCAGAAGTAACGCAGACTGTCGACGCCGACGACGGGCATCCCGTTGCGCGCCAAGACTTCTCCGATTTGCTTGTCGATGTCCCGCCAGCCGCCGTCGCCGGAGTAGATGACCGCCATGGCTGCCCCGCGCCGCTTCGCCGGCAACTCCGCCAGAGGCAGATCGGCGAGGGCGTTGGTCGCCGCCGCGGCGACGGCGGAAGGCAGTGCGCTGCGGATGAGCGCCAGCAGGCGTTCCAGGGGTGCGCCCCCGACGTCGCTGACGACGCCCTTCGATTGCTCGATTACGGCGGCGAGCTGGGGAGAAGGCAGCGTGGCCACAGACACGCGCCACCAGCCGTTGAGGGTTGGCTGCGCGCCATACGTGAACCCTCCGCCTGCGGCAGCGGTGGCGGGCGCGCCGGCACACAAGTGCACCGTGGTGCGTAGCGTCGCCGCCGGGTCGACACTGATGGCGCCGCCAATGGTCGCGGCGGGGGATTGCGCGAGCGCCGCATACGCCAGTGTGCCACCCGCGCCAATCCCGGCGAGAATCGGAGACCGATAGCGAACGAAGCGGAAGTCCCGCTGCAGGCGTTCGCTCATGTCCTCGATCTCGCTGGTCACGTAGTGGCAGCTGTCATTGCTGGCCGCCAGGTTTCGCAGGTACTGCGGCAGATCGACGCCGACGACGACGGCGCCCAGCCCGGCGAGTTTTCGCGCCATGCCGTCGTAGGCCGCGGTCCAGCCCTCGAGATCGGAGAAGACGAACACCAGCGCGTCGGGAATCCGCTCCGGCTTCACCAGCGAAACCATGCCCAGCCGCCCTCCTTGGAATATCCGTTCGCTCACTTGCGGCTGGCAGGCCGCATCCAGAGCACACGCCGCCGTCAAAGCAACAAGAGCGAAGGCGCACCGATGCACGCGGGGGCAAACCGACATGACGTCGCCGCTACTAGCATCGTGCGGCGCACATTTCACACACCAGCCGCCAAGGCGGCATACGACGACCTCGGTGGCTACCATCTCGCGTGGCCACGCGACCTCGTCGAGAGCGCCGGCGGATTGCTCGCGGCCGGAGACACCGGCGGCGCCCGCCAGACGTTGCGGTACTTGATGTCGACCCAGGAGGCCGATGGCTGCTGGCCACAGAATATGTGGCTCGACGGCACTCGCTACTGGCCGGGAATTCAGTCTGTCAATCTGTCTGTCCCTACTCCCTGTCTGTCCCTACTCCGCCCGACTCAAGGCGACGAAAAAGCGCTGCCCCTGACGATCGACCAAGAGCAAGACCCGCCCTCTGGCGTGCGCCAACTCCTGGTTGTATTCGCCGACATTGTGCACTGGCTTGCGGTCGGCCTCTGTGATGACGTCGCCGTGCTGCAGACCGACCGCGCTCGCCGGGCTGTCAGGGGTGACGTCCGTGACAACGACACCGGTCGTTTCCTTGAGATCGAACCTGCGTGCGAGATCTGGAGTGATGTCCGATACGGTCACTCCCCAATCCGCGGCTGCCGGTGCGGTCCCAGACGCTGCCACTTGGGCCGGCATCTCCGCGACGGTGACGGACAGTGTCTGCGACTCGCCGTTGCGCAGAACGGTGAGCGGGACCGTCTTGCCGATCTCAGTGGCCGCGACCAGGGCCGGCAACTGGTGCGCCGCTTCAATGTGGCGACCGTTGTACGCAACGATGACGTCCCCACGCTTCAGGCCGGCGCGCGCCGCCGGACTGTCGGGCGTGACGTCGCTCACCAACCCGCCTTGTGTTTGCTTGAGACCAAACGTCTTCGCCAGCTCCGGCGTCACATCTTGAATCGCAACCCCCAGCCAGCCACGGATGACCTTCCCGTGTGCCTTGAGTTGCTCGACGACGTTTTTCACCGAATCGATGGGAATGGCGAAGCCGATGCCGATGCTGCCGCCGCTTTGACTGTAAATCGCCGTGTTGATCCCGACCACTTCGCCCCGCAGGTTCAAGAGCGGGCCGCCGGAATTGCCGGGGTTGATCGACGCGTCGGTCTGGATGAAGTCGTCGTACGGCCCTTCGCCGATCACGCGTCCCTTGGCGCTGACGATGCCGGCGGTCACGGTTTCCGACAGGCCGAACGGGTTGCCGATGGCGACCACCCAGTCACCGACTTGGAGCGCGTCGGAGTCACCCAGGGTAGCCATGGCGAGATCTCCGGGCGACTGGATCTTCAGCAAAGCGACGTCGGTTTTTTCGTCGATGCCGACGACTGTGGCGTTCAGCTCGCGATTGTCTTCGAGCTTGACGACGATTTTGTCCGCGCCCTTCACCGCGTGCGCGTTGGTGACGATGTACCCGTCTGTGCTAATGATCACGCCCGAGCCCAAGGCGCGCTGCGTGAAGCTGCGCGGCATGGGGCCGAAAAAGCGACGGAAGAACTGGGAAAACGGATCCTGCTCGCCGAACGGTTCGGGCCCCATGCCGGATCCCGGAAACCCTTGCGTGTGCACCGTCTGCGTGGTGGACACGTTGACCACGGTGGGCCTGGCGGCGTGTGCAATCGGAGCGAATGACAGCGGCACTTGGACGCCCGGAAGGGCCGCAGCGGGCGCTGGCGGCGCCACAACAGGGGTCGGCGGCGGCTCGGCTTTCGACCGGCTGAAATACCGCAGCGGGTTCGGGAATGCTTCCGCGCAAGCCGCTGCAAACCCGAGCGCCAACGTGACGAGAAAGACGGTCGAGATGAAGGTTCGTCTCCGATTCATATGCCTGTCCCTTTCTTGGATGCGGAGTCTGGAAACGCCGTCCGGCGAGCGCTCGGAGAAGACCCCTGACTGACCGCAAGCTGCACATGCATACAGCGTCCGAGAGGTGTCTTATCCATGCTCCAGTCAGCCGCGGCAGCGCTTATGCCCCCTCAGCTTGCAGAGGCAGGCAGACGGTGAAGCACGCGCCGGCCCCTGCGCAGCTGTCCACACTCACCTGCCCACCAAGGGCTTCGGTCAAGCGCTTGACGATGTACAATCCCAGGCCGACCCCACCCTGACCTGGCGCGCGGCCACCGCCTTGGCGGAACATCTCGAAAATCAGCGCCTGTTCGGCGGGCGCAATGCCCGGCCCAGTATCCGCGACGGCGAACAGCACTCGGCCTTCGTTGAGCCGGGCCTGGCAGCTGACGGTGACGCTGCCGGCGTGCGTGTACTTGAGCACGTTGTGCAGCAAATTGCGCAAGATCATCTCCAGCTTGCCGCGATCGCTCTGGATCTCGATGTGCGCGTCTGGCACCTCCCAGCGCAGCACCACGCCGTCGTGATGCCAGCTGGGCGGCAGATTGCCCCGCAGGTCTGCCATCAACTCGCCGATGGTGAAAGCGCTGCGGGTGATCGGCAGGCGGCGCTCTTCCAGGCGCTGCACGTCGAGCAGTGCCTGAATCAACTGGGTCACGCCTCTGGCCTGCTCAGCCATGCGTTGAAGCATGTCGTACTGTTCCGTACCCGGCGCGAAGCCGTCCAGTAGCACCTCCGCATAGCCGAGGATGATGCCCAGCGGGGTGCGCAGTTCGTGCGCCACTGTGGCGACGAACTCGGACTTGAGCCGATTGGCGCCGCGCGTCTCTTCCATCTGTTGAAAGCTCAGCCAGCGGTAGCCATCAAGCCCATAGGCGCCGAGGGTGGCCACGGTCAGCGCAATCAACAAGCCCACCACCTCGTAGGTAATCGGCAGGCCGGGCACGACTCCCACCATCAGGCCGAGGGGATAGGCCAAGAGCATGCCGATGCCGCCCCAGAGCTGATCCCGCCCGGTCCACGGCACCAATACGGCTGCGCCGCAGACGAGGAGTACCAAGGTGACGACCAACACTTCGCTGCGGTTGTGCACCAGGCCGGAGTACACCGCCAGGCCCACGGCCGCATACATCAGCATCCCCTGGGTCGCCCGGACACTGAGCGCTGGCCGCCGGCCGACGAGGGCAAGCAAGCCGATCGCTGCCAGCGCATACGCAGCGTCTGCCAGCAGCAGGTAGGTGCCGTGCTCCGGACGGTGGAGCCAATCGACTGTGGTGGCGCTCGCGATACCCGCGGTAAGCAGCAGCACGACGATGGTCACGCGCCGCGCCACGAGCACGGCCGTGTCCGCCCGGTACGCATCGCGCAGCGGATCGCCCGCCGGCCGCTTCGCACGCTCGCTGGCCATGCTTTTATCACTTATCAGTTACCCGTTTCCGCGCAAGCGCTGGCTGGCAAGCGGGTGATGCGAGGGTGCCGGAGCGCCGCCGCTAAGGTGCTCACAGAAGCCAAACTGCATCCCCTCGGTGCCCTGTAGTTACAAACCCTCTCATGGTGTCCTCGGTCCGGTTGATTGGGTAAATACGCCTCTTGCTTATACGCGGTTATCCGGTTATTGGCATACCATGAGAGACCTTGCGACGCGATTCACGGCACTCGCCGACCCGACGCGGCTGGAGATGCTGGCGCTGCTGCTGCGCCGGGGCGAGCTGTGTGTCTGCGACTTCGTCGAGACCCTCGGCATCACCCAATCCAAAGCCTCGCGCCACCTGCGCCACCTATGGACCGCCGGCCTCCTCGAGGACCGGCGGTCCGGCCTCTGGGTCTACTACCGCATCGCGCCTAACCTGGATGCCGACCGCAAGGCCCTCGTCGCGGCTCTGACGCGGCTCTTCGCACGCCGGGATCTGAGCGAGATCGAACGGCGCCTCGACCGCTGGCTCAAGCAGAAGGGCCGGACTGGCCCCGGCTGTCCGGTCCCGCTCAAAACCCCGGCCCGGCAAGCCGTGGAGGCAAGACGATGACTCGAGGGGACGCTGGCGTTGCCGGCAAGCTCTCCTTTCTCGATCGCTTCCTTACACTGTGGATCTTCCTGGCCATGGGCATCGGGGTCGGCGGCGGTTACCTGCTCCCCGGCATCGTGCCCTTCCTCGACCGCTTCAGCGTTGGCGCCACCTCCATTCCGATCGCCATCGGGCTCATCTTGATGATGTACCCGCCGCTGGCGAAGGTCCGCTACGAGGAGATGGGACCGGTCTTCCGCAACTTCAAGGTGCTCGGGCTCTCGCTCGTCCAGAACTGGATCGTCGGTCCGATCCTGATGTTCGGCCTCGCCGTCGTATTCCTGCACGACAAGCCCGCGTACATGGTCGGGCTCATCATGATCGGCCTGGCCCGCTGCATCGCCATGGTCATCGTGTGGAACGACCTGGCCAAGGGCGACACCGAGTACTGCGCCGGCCTGGTCGCGTTCAACTCGATCTTCCAGGTGCTCTTCTACTCGGTCTACGCCTACGTGTTCATCACCGTGGTGCCGACCTGGTTCGGCCTCAAGGGCGTGGCGGTCAACATCACCATTGGTGAGATCGCGAAGAGCGTCTTCATCTACCTCGGCATCCCGTTCCTCGCCGGGGTCATCACTCGCTTCACGCTCATCACGGCGAAGGGCAAGCGCTGGTATCAGGAGAAATTCATCCCGAAGATCAGCCCCATCACCCTCGTCGCGCTGCTCTTCACCATCGTCGTGATGTTCTCACTCAAAGGCGAATACATCGTGCAGTTGCCCTTCGACGTCGTGCGCATCGCCATCCCGCTGCTCGTCTACTTCGTGGTGATGTTCTGCCTCTCGTTCTTCATGAGCAAGAAGGCGGGCGCCACCTACGGCCAGTCGGCGACTTTGTCGTTTACGGCGGCGTCGAACAACTTCGAGCTGGCCATCGCCGTGGCTATCGCGACCTTCGGCATCAACCACGGTGCGGCGTTCGCTGCGGTCATCGGGCCGCTCGTCGAAGTGCCGGTCATGATCAGTCTGGTCAACGTGGCGCTATGGTTCCAGAGCAAGTGGTTCGCGGGCACGGTGCCTGCAATGGAGGCAGCATGAGCGACAGCAATCGCGTCCGGCAGAGCGTGTCGGAGTTTTCCGCGTAGAATTCTCGGTGCGCTCTCGGCGGCGATGAAGACCGTGATCTTCGCCTGCGTACACAACGCGGGTCGGTCGCAGATGGCGTGCGCTTTCTTGAACGCGCTCGCCGAGCCGTCGAAGGCACGCGCCGTTTCGGCAGGAACGCAACCGGGCATGCAGGTGCATCCGGAAGTCGTCGCGGCGATGCTGGAAGTCGGGATCGATCTGCGCAGCGTCAGGCCGCAGTTGCTGACGCCCGAGATGGCGAGCGAGGCCGACCTGCTGGTCACCATGGGATGCGGCGATGCGTGTCCTGTGGTTCCCGGCCTCCGACGCGATGACTGGCCGCTCACGGACCCGAAGGGGTTGCCGCTGGAGCGCGTGCGTCAGATCCGGGATGAGATCCGCGCGCGGGTCGCGGCGCTGGTGGCGACGGAGAGATTGAAGTGAGCGGGCGCGACGCCGAGCCCGGCCGCTTGCAGCAGCGCGTGTGGTTGGTTGCTGGTACCCCTTCCTCCTTCGTGTGGTTTCGAAAGCAGGGGAACCCGGCGGGTGAAGAGCCCGACCTGGGCACCGCTCGCAGTCAACCCCAGTCACCGTTGAGGCGCCGGCGGCCCTCCTCCGGCGGCGCGCATGACGCGCGCTCGCGCTTCGAGCGCTTCGGCGTCGGCGCCTCGCCCGGTCTCGTGGAGCAAAGCGGCGTAGTTGTCTAGCACTCGGGCGAGGTCGTCGGCGCGGGTGGTGTTGGTGCCTGTCTTTTCCAGTGTGGCAAGGGCGCGCCGGTAGAGCGGTTCGGCGGCAGCCGCGTCGCCCTGCGCAGCGTGAAGCAGGGCGAGATTGCTCAGGCTCTCCGCCGTCAGCACGTCGTCCTCGCCCAGCGCTGTCTGCCGAATGGCCAAGGCACGCTCGAGCAGGGGCTGTGCGGCGTCGTAGTCCCCCCGCGTCGCTTCCAGCGCAGCCAGGTTGTTGAGGACCATTGCCACGTCGGGATGGTTCGGACCTTGTTCCCGCTCCCGAATCTCCAGCGCCCGCCGGTACAGCCGCTCGGCTTCGGCGAACTCGCCCTGCTGGCGGCGCAGGATGGCGAGACGGTAGAGGGTGCTCGCCAGGCCGAGATCCTCGACACTCTTCCGCTCCTCTTCACGAAGCTCAGCCAGTAGCCCCCGCTCGCTGTCCTTCTCGGCGGACACGGGTGCGGCCGAGGCCGCGGACGAACCGCTGCCCGCGTTTTGCCAGACGACTGCCACGCGGCCCTCGTCCTTGCCCAACTGAGGCGGCGTCGCGCATCCGAAGGTCAGCAGCACGACGACCACCGCTGCGGCACCTGCCGACAAGCATGTGACCGAAGCGAGTCGCATCATCGCCCGCAGTAGAGCCCGCCGCAGAGGCGAGCGCAAGCGCGATGCACCCGTCGGATCAAAACGGCGCCGGCCAGACTCAGCACGACAGCGTAGACGAGCTTCGCTGACGACCTTCGAACTGGATGCCGTGGCGGACGAGACGGCAATTTGATACACACAACCAAACAACGCAGCCCCGGCCGGTAGCGAACGGAAACAAGCATGCCGTTTGGACCCATCTTCCTCATCTCGATCGTCTCCGGTTTCGTCGGAGCAATGAGCGGCATGGGCGGTGGTGTGGTCTTGATCCCAGCGCTTACGTTCCTCGGCTTGGACATCAAACGCGCGATTGCGGTCAGCATCGTGTCCGTCATTGCGACATCCAGCGGGTCCGCCTCGGCGTACGTGCGCGACCGCATTACCAATCTCAAGGTCGGGATGTTCTTGGAAATGTTCACGATCGTGGGCGCATTGGCTGGAGCCGCCATTACCCTGGTGTCCGCGCAGCGCCCGCTGTTCTTCGCTTTCGGCGTCGTGCTGTTGGGGTCGTGGGCGGCGCTGTTTGCGGAGCGGCATCAAACCTGGCAGCCGGAAGCACGCCAAGACGCGTTTTCCAACTGGCTGGAGCTCCAAGGCAGCTACGACGACCAGGCCACGCGGGAGACCGTTGCGTATCGTGGCGTGCGCGCTTACTTGGGCGGGCCGTTGATGTTTGGAGCGGGCGTGATTGCTGGGCTGCTCGGCATCGGCGCGGGGGCGCTCAAGGTGCTGATACACGACTTGGTCATGGGATTGCCCCCCAAGGTCTCCACGACCACCAGCAACTTGATCATTGGCGTGACGGCACTGGCGGGCACCAGCGTGTACCTGGCGGCAGGGCTGATTGAACCGGGACTGGTGGCGCCGGTGATGCTAGGCGTGCTTGTCGGGGCGTTTATCGGCACGCGCGTGTTGGTGCGGCTGACCAATGAAACGGTGCGCCGTTTCTTCCAGGTGGTCTTGGCGGTGCTCGGTATAGAAATGATCGTGCGAGGGCTGCGCGGCGTGTGATGATGCAACGTTCAGAAACGCCTGCCAGCCATCCAACGGCGCCCGAAAAAACGGTCCGCTTCGATATGGAAGTTCTCGTCGGGTACATTTTGCTGGGCGGCGTTCTGCTCAGCATGGGGCTGGTCGTAGCCGGTGTGGTCTGGCGTTGGGTAGTCACCGGCCATCTGGGCCTCGACTACTCGATCAGCGGCATGAATCTGTTTGAGTTCATGCTGACCGATATTCGGCAGGCAGTTGGTGATACCATGCGTCCCCGCCTCCTGGTCAATCTCGGTATCGCTGTGCTGATGTTGACTCCATACGTGCGGGTACTCGCATCGATGCTGTACTTCGCGTTCGTCGAGCGCAACAGCAAGTACACGTTGTTCACCGGCTTCGTCTTCAGTGTCCTGACATATAGCCTTTTCCTTCGGTAGAGGGCCGGGGATCGCTGCCATCCGCCGCTTGGTCCCCGCGTGCGCGGGAATGACAGGTTCGAATGACGCAGCAGGGAACCAGACTGATCTTATGACCGTACTGTCCCCCCTTCCCTTGACGCTGCCGTGACCGCGGCTACCATAACGCACACATCGCGCGACAAACAGCCGCGGCGCAGAAGTACGAGGGGGAGAAGGAGGTTTGTACGCGAACATCGGCGACAACGTGGGTCCGCCTCGGCCGCACCGGAGGTTGACCGCGTCGCAAGTGGCGCGTACGTGCTGCCGCTTGTGTTTGCGGACCCGTGGTCGTAAAGACTGAAGCGACTCGGGGGTGTGCAGAAATGGGAACGGAGCCAAGCAAATTCTACTTAGACACAGATAGTGACCAGCCGCAACGCGGGCCGGTCCTCAGCATCTTCGCCGTGCTGTTCGTGCTCTTGGCGATATCGAATCTCCTGAAACCGTTCGGCCTCGGAGGGGCGGAGACCGGCTTCGTCTTCCTCGGCCGGCGGCTCAGCGGTACGGCGAATGCGATCATGGGCCCACTGTTCGGGATCTTTCTCCTCGTCTACGCAGTGCGCATTTGGCGCATGGAGGGTTCCGCGCTGCTGATGGGGTACGTGTACGCCGCGTACGTGGTCGTCAATCTGATCCTGTTCAACGTGCGCAACACGGCCCCACCGGGAATCGGGTACCTGGTCTTCGGCATCGTCTACGCGATCGTCGGCATCGGCGTGTCGAGCGGCGCGGTGTACCTGCTCAGCAAGCACCGGGCGGCGTTGCGGTAGCCCAACTTCCACGGTTTTCCGCCGGCAACCATGCGGGCGCGTGCCGGGCACTTTGTAGAGATGGCGAGATTCACTGAACAAAGCTATCAGATTTCGTCAATTCGCGTTTTCTGCAAGTTGAGTGGGTGGATTGGGCCTGCTTCCGCCCGGTTTGCTGGAGGTAAGGGACTGTGGTTCTCCTCTCAGTGTTCCTATATCACCGCAACCCAAGCATGTGCTAAGTGGGAGCAGCGACCAGGACAGGTCGATGGACGAAAATCAAGCCATCAAGCCGGGGCAGGTGCTTTCCGGCGCACTGTTCAACGAGCCCATGCGCGTGGAGACGGTGCGCGCAAACGGGCTCGACACATGGACTGTTGGACTTGTCGGTGTCCGTTCGGAGCGGTTCGGTGGTGTCGGTCAAGTGGTGGAAAAACGATCGAGCGTTCATTCGGCGGCTAAACAATGAACCACTGCTCCTCTCTTATGCAGCTTTCTTATCAGTAGATGTACAAGAGTATGTATTAGTAGTATGATGAGAGTGCCGTTTAGGTACTTTCCGCGCCGGCGCCGCAGGCATGTCCTTCCACCCGTCCAGAGGTCGCAGCGTGATGCGCCCGCTGTGCAGCAGACCGAAGAGCAGCAAAAGCACGGCGTCCTGACTGGGCAGGCTCGCCTGCGTCTTCGTGCGGCGACGAAACTCGCCGTTGATGCGCTCCAGCGCGTTGCTGGTGCGCAGCGCCTTCCACTGGGAGGGGGGGAAGGCGGTAAAGGTGAACAGGTCCTCTCCGGCCTCCTCCAGGCTCGTCACGACGTTGGGACAACACCGCTGCCACTTCTTGCGGAACGCGGCGCGTGCCGTATCAATCGCTTCGCGGTCCTTCCCGTAGATCATCCGGCGGTAGTCCTCGGCAAGTTCCTCGCGCAGATGCGCGGGGGCTTTGGCCTCGAGGTTCCGCAACTTGTGCACGGTGCAGCGCTGGATCGGCAGCCCCGGCCATTGCTCGTGCAGGGCGGTCACCAACCCCGGGTTGCCGTCGATCACCGCCAGCGCCGGGGTCCCGATGTGGCGCCGCACGAGACCCTCCATGACGCCGCTCCAGGCCGCCGAGCTCTCGTCGCCCGCCAACTGCATGTCGAGCAGCACCCGCTGCCCATTGCCCCGCACACCGAGCGTCACGAGCACCGGCACCCTCACCCGCCGTCTTCCGAGGCGCACTTTCGGGTACCAGCCATCCAGGAACAGATAGCGAATATCGTCCTGGGCCAGGTCCCGTTCGCGCCACGTCTTGAAGTCGGCGGCCAACCGCCCCACCAAGCGTGATACCGCGTCCTTCGACAGTGGGCCGCCGCGCAGCAACGGGGCCAGCGCGCCCTTGATCCGCCGCGTGTTTATCCCGCTCAGGTAGACTCCGAGGATGGCCTCGTCCACTCGCTTGGTACGCCGCTCGTAGCGCCGCACCGTGCGACTCTGCCACTCCCTACTGCTCCCATCCGCCTCCTGCAATCGCGCCCGGGGCATCGCAATGGTCGTCGCTCCCACGCTCGTGGTCAGGCTCCGTTCTCGGTGCCCGTGACGGTAGCCGTGGCGCTCAGCGCCCACTCGCTCCGAGGGCTGGGCTCCCAGAGCCGCTTCCACCTCCTCTTCGACAATTCGTTCGATCACGTCACGCACGCGTTCTCGGATCCCGAGTTCAATGCTCTCTGGGCCGTACCTCTCCGCTTTCGTTTCCCGTCGTCCGTCCTTCCTGCTATCTGTTACCATGGCGTCATCCTCTGACCCCCGCTGCTACGCGGGAGTTGTTCTTGGGTTAAGAAACTGGCCGGATGATGACGCCTTTCCCCTTTTTCCACCACACTCCCGACATTACCAGCGGTTCCGCAGCGTTACGCTTACACGCCACGACATCGGGGCGCTCGCCGTTCAGGAAGCAACTCTCACCTACGCCGGTGACGGTCGCCTGCTGTGGCTCGGCTTGCAGGCATACTCCCTGGGCATCGCGTACGAGTTTGACCCGTACTTCGGGCTTTCGGTGTCACGCGTTGACCCGCTGCCGCACCAGTTGGAGGCGATCTACGACTACTTGCTCAAACTCGCACGGGTCCGCTTTCTGCTCGCCGACGACGCCGGCGCCGGGAAGACGATCATGGCTGGCCTGCTGGTCCGCGAGCTGAAGCTGCGCGGCCTTGCGGATCGAATTCTCATCGTCTGCCCGGCGAACCTGACGTCCCAATGGCAGCGCGAGCTGAAGGAGAAATTCGACGAGAAGTTCCTGGTGCTCAAGGGCGGTGACATCCGTGACCAGTTCGGCGTCAATCAGTGGCTGGAGCACCGCCAAATCTTGACGTCACTCGATCTGGCGAAACGGACCGACATTCTCCCCGGACTCAAGCAAGTCCATTGGGATCTGGTGATTGTGGATGAGGCGCACCGGATGTCGTGGACGCCACCGTCGCGGAAGACGGCGCGCTATGCCCTTGGTGAGCTGCTACGAGACACCTCGGATCACCTCCTGCTGCTCACCGCCACGCCGCACAAAGGTGATCCCACGAATTTCAGCCTCTTCCTGCAGCTCCTCGACGAAGACGCCTACGCCGACGTCAAGTCGATCCGCCAGGCCATGGATCACCGGCGCGCACCGTTCTACCTGCGGCGCACCAAGGAAGCCATGGTCCATTTCCCGGAACGCCAGAGCGATGGCTCATGGGTTGCCCGCAAGATCTTCACCAAGCGGATTCCTCACACTGTGGATTTCCAGATTGACGGCGCTGAGTTCCAACTGTATCGAGACGTCACCCGCTTCGTGAAGCAACAGAGCGCCAAAGCCGCGGCGCAGGGCGACGACCCGCGTGCCCGCGCCGTCGGCTTTCTCATGTCGCTCTACCAGCGCCGGCTGGCGTCGAGTACTTACGCCATGCGGCATTCGCTCGAAAACCGCGCGCGGCGCTTGCACGAAGGCCTGCACCGGGCACAGGAGTTGGTGCGTCTTGCGCCACCCGATCTCCCTGACCCGGACGAGCTTGAAGAGATGGAGGAGAGCGAACGTGAGCGGCTGGAAGAGATGCTGGAAGCGATCACGCTCGCCGGCAGCGCTGAACGGGTTCGGGAGGAAATCGAGGACTTGAAGCGCCTTGCCACACAAGCACAGGCAGTTGAAGACTCCGGTGCCGAGGCGAAACTCTCCCGCCTCCAAGGTCTGCTGCAGCAAGAGGGCTTCTTCGATCACCCTGACAAGCGGTTGCTCCTCTTCACGGAATTCAAGGACACGCTCGATTATCTCATGGGCTGCCTCAAGATGTGGGGCTTCCGCGTCGGCTGTATCCATGGCGGGATGAAGATCGGCAGCCGCGATGAACCCAACAGCCGCCTCTACGTCGAGCAACAATTCCGCGAAGGCGTGATCCAAGTGTTGGTGGCCACCGAGGCAGCGGGTGAAGGTATCAACCTGCAGTGCTGCCACATCCTCTTCAACTACGACATCCCGTGGAACCCGAATCGCCTGGAACAGCGGATGGGGCGCATCCACCGCTACGGGCAGCTTTACGACTGCCTAATTTTCAACTTCGTGGCGACCAACACCATTGAGGGCCGAGTCCTCCAGCGGCTGCTGGAAAAGCTCCAGGAGATCCGCAACGCGCTCGATGACGACGCCGTGTTCAATGTCGTCGGCGAGCTGCTGCCCGCAGCGCACGTCGAGCGCGTGCTGCGCGACTACTACGCGGGCAAGCTCGGCGATGCGGACCTTGAAGACCGACTCCTGCGCGACGTCGACGAGGGACGTTTCCGGGCGATCTGCCAGAATGCACTCGAAGGGCTGGCGAGCAAGAAGCTCAATCTCGACATGCTCATCGAACGCCGTGCCCGCGCGCAAGAGCGGCGCGTTGTACCGGAGACGATTGCTCGCTTCATGCGCGACGCGGCGCAGCATGTTCCCTTCGACCTCAAGCGGATCTTCGACAGTGGAGGGTCTGCGCCAGAGGTGGACTGCGAGTATTTATAAGGTGTTTTCCCGAAAAACTGGGTGTTGGCGATAAAAACCTAGTGCCACAGATAATAGTAATATGTCTTGTAGGACATTGACTCTTACCGTCAATTATGGTGTCTATGGTGCGCCATGTTCTTCCGCGCCAAGAAGTCCGGCTCCCATGCCTATCTGCAGATCGTGGAAAACCGGTGGGAAGACGGTGCGGTCAAACAGCGCGTCATCGCTACCCTCGGACGCCTCGACCAGCTCGAAGCCTCCGGTCACCTGTCCGCCCTGCTCGCCTCCGGGGCGCGGTTCTGCGAGGCCGCGGTCGTCCTGAGCGCGACGCGCCACAGTGCGCTGGCGACCACCGCGGCGTGGCGCATCGGTCCGGCACTGGTCTTCGAGCGGCTGTGGAGCGAGACCGGGTGCCGCCTCACCATCGAGCACCTGCTTGCCGAGCGCCAGTTCGAGTTTCCAGTTGAGCGGGCGATTTTTCTGACCGTCTTGCACCGCCTGTTTGATCCCGGCTCGGACCGCGCGGCGGACAAGTGGCGAGAGGACTACCGCATCGCGGGCACCAGCTCCCTGCAGCTCCACCATCTCTACCGCGCCATGGCATGGCTCGGGGAGGAAATCCCGCTGCCCGAGACGGAAGCCCCGCGCACGGTAGGGAAAACCACGGTGGTCAGACGGACCAAGGATGTGATCGAGGAGCAGTTGTTCGCGGCACGGCGTGACCTGTTCAGCTCCCTGGATCTCGTCTTCTTCGACACGACGTCGATTTACTTCGAGGGGGCGGGTGGGGAAAGCCTGGGGCAGCGCGGCAAGAGTAAAGACCATCGGCCCGACCTGCGCCAGATGGTGGTGGGCGTGGTGCTCGACGGCCAGGGGCGGCCCCTGTGCTGCGAGGTCTGGCCGGGCAACACGAGTGATGCAAAGTCACTAATCCCGGTCGTCGACCGGCTGCGGCAGCGGTTTGCCATCCGCCAGATCTGCGTGGTGGCGGACCGCGGGATGATCAGCCGCGCGGTGCTCACGCAGCTGGAGTGCGCGACGCGGCAGTGGGCGTACATCCTCGGGGCGCGCTTGCGTGCCGACGGGGAGGTACGCCGGGCGGTGCTGGCAGACCCGGCGCCCTTTGCGGTGGTTCATCCGAAGAGCCCCATCCGGACAGACCCCTCGCCGTTGCAGGTCAAGGGCGTGTGCATCGACGGGCGTCGTTATGTGGTCTGCCGCAACGAGGATCAGGCGAAGAAGGATGCGGCAGATCGGGAGGCCATTGTGGCCGGCCTGCGCGACCAGCTCAAGCATGGAGCGAAGTCCTTGGTGGGCAACAAGGGATACCGCAAGTATCTGAGTGCGGCGCCCAAGAACGCCTTGCAGGTCAACGAAGAGAAGATCACCGCGGAGGCCCGCTACGACGGCCTCTGGGTCCTGCGCACGAACACCGCGCTGAGCGATCGCGAGGTGGCGCTGAAGTACAAGCAGCTCTGGATGGTGGAACAGATGTTCCGCTCGATGAAGACCATCCTGGAGAGCCGGCCGATTTATCACAAACGCGACGAGACCATTGCGGGGCATGTGTTCTGTTCATTCCTTGCGCTGGTGCTGCGCAAGGAACTCCAGGATCGACTCGCCCCTCTGGGCGAGCCTCCCGAGTGGGCCGATGTCCTGCGCGACCTCGATGCCCTGCAAGAGGTGGAGCTCACGCACCAAGGCAAGCGCGTGCATCTACGCACCGAAACGCGTGGCAGTTGCAGCGCGGCCTTCAAAGCCGCCGGCGTGGCGCTGCCCCCAACTCTGCGCTCTGCGCGGGAGGCCATTCCTGAATGATCTCCGCACGCGCGTGGCGATCACATGGTGCCAAGCCACCCGAGCGTCGTCATAACCCCTTGATCTTACGCATGTTCGTCCTGATGACTGTCGAAGACCAGTCAAGCCGGTGGCGTCACTGGCCCACACCTTCGATCCAGCCCGGACGCCACCGGGCTTACGGCGCTACGAGACCGAGCCAGACTGGAAACTCCCAGCACTTGCCGCGAGGTATTCACGCCTGTCCACGGATCGTCAGGTGGCGGAGGAGCACAACCTCGAATGGGTGACGCCGGGGCATCCCCTCTTTGAAGCTTTGCGGCGCCACACGTTGGTGCTTGCCCAGGAAGCGTTTGCTCAAGGTGCGTGTTTCTACTCCCTGACGCACGACCAGCCCGTGCGACTCGACTTCTACTGTGCCCGCGTGGTGGACGGTCTCGGACACATCGCGCACGAGCGGCTGTTCGCACTCGAAGTCGCTGATGACAACGCACACGAAGTCAAGCAGGTAGAGCCGACCATGCTGGGTGATCTGATCCCTGCCCCGTCGCCCCGAGCGTTGCCGCCGGTGGCCACGCTGCCGGAGGCCACCGAGCGCCTCAACCAAGACGTGCTCGTGCCCTTCTTGGAAGAAGTTCGGGCCGAGCGACTCGCCGAGGTGGAGCGGATTGGTGCGCACGTTGAGCTGTCGCTGACAGAGCTCTTGCAGAAGGTGGACGAAGAAATCGGCAAGGCCGCGGCAGAGGTCGAGCGAAAGGTCCAGGGAGCGGAGGGGCGTTTGGCGCAGGCGGAGGCGCGGCACGCCGAACTGATGGCGCGTCGCGAGCGCCGGCGGCGCGAGCTGGAACGTGAACGTGCGATGACGTTGCAGGGCGTCGAGCGCATCGCCAGCGTGCTCGTCATACCGCATCCGGACCGCGAGGCACCGGAGG
The DNA here is from genome assembly GCA_963729835.1 of uncultured delta proteobacterium. Classification (GTDB taxonomy): domain Bacteria; phylum Desulfobacterota; class Binatia; order HRBIN30; family HRBIN30; genus CAVSQF01. The sequence continues at coordinate 87,361 of CAVSQF010000006.1, forward strand.
TCCGCCGCCTGCGGCCGGATTTCGAAACCGAAGAGACCGCGATGCGGGTGGTTATGGAGCACGAGCGAGCCCAAGGACGGCAGGTGTACGACGTGCACGAGAAGAACCTCGGCTATGACGTGACCAGCCTCAACCTCAACTCCGGCGAGCTGCGTCTGATCGAAGTGAAAGGTATCGGTGCGTCGATCGGCACCGTGCTGCTCACGCCCAACGAGCGCCGCGTCGCCGAAGATCGGCGCGACTGTTACTGGCTGTACGTCGTGACTAACTGCAACGGTGAGCCCGTGCTGCAAGATCCGATCAAAGACCCGGCTCGCTTCCCATGGCACGAGGTGAGGAAGGTTGCGCACTACTGGTTGGAGGTGGATGCGCTGACCAAGCCGATGCAGGTGCGCGAGCCGCCGGGACCGCCGTATGGAGAACGCGGCGGATGATGACTTTGCGACAATTTGTGGCGCGGCCCGAGACGCTTTCTGCCGGCCAGCTCGAGTGCCTCGGGCGCGGCCGCAACGCCGAGTGGCGCAAGACTCGGAAGTGGGAATTGGGTAGTATCTAATTAATTGGGTAGAGAATTGGGTAGGATCGGCTGGGTGACATGGCTTCCGAGCGCAAGAGCATCGTTGATGAGCTTGTTTCAGCGGTCATCCGTTTGGGTGTGAGCACGCTCGATATCGAATACAAGGACGGGTATGAGGAAGTGTTCGCGGTCACTGGCGGCGGGATCGGTTGCGGAATAGCCAGGTTCCGGAGCTCCAGCCGGGAAGCGGTGGGACTGCGTACAGAGCTCTACAGCCTGACGAAGAAGAAGCGACGGGTGCGCATTGGTGATTGCGAATACGAGCTGCGGAGCCGCGTCTATGAGAGCTTCGGCGAGGACGCGTTCCGCGTGGACGTGCGGCGCGTTCGACGGTAAGGATGAGGCCGCGCTGGTTCCCTCTCCCGCATCAACCGCGGGAGAGGGCGAGGGTGAGGGTTCTGAGTTGTGCTATGAAGACAAGTAGATAGGCGAGGAGCATTGATGACTCAGCGAGCACGCAAGCGAAAAGACGAAGAGCCGTCGGAGACCGAAGAGTATCACCCGCGCACGGCCCTCGGGAGGCGACTCTGGCGTATCCGAAAGCGCATCGTTGCTTCCGGTGAGCCGCTACTGGATTGGGACGACCTCGATCGAGAGATTGCCGAACGCCGCGGTGAACGACGGGCGGATTGAGATCGGTGGGGCTGACCTTCGTCGATTCCGGGGTGCTGATTGCAGCCTCCCGCGGTGGGGGAGAACTCGGCAGCCGAGCGCTGGCGGTTCTCGATGACCCGGCACGGACGTTTGCCTCCAGCGTATTCGTCCGACTCGAGGTGTTACCGAAGCCCCTGTTTCACAAGCGAGCCGATGAGGTCGAGTTCTATCGATCGTTCTTTGCCGCGGCGTCGAAATGGGCCGCGCCGCTCGACGCAGTAGTCCGGAGGGCATACGCGGAGGGGGTAAAGAACGGGCTTTCGGCGATCGACGCCCTCCACGTTGCCGCCGCCATGATCGTGGGCGCAGATGAGCTGATCACAGCCGAACGGGCAACCAGTCCCCTGTGTCGGGTCAAGTCGCTTTTGGTCCGCAGCATTCGCAGCTGAAGGCGCGTGTGCGTGAGCCGGAACCCCCGACCTACGGAAGCCAGTCTTGATGGAGCGGGACTTCATGCCTTTTGACGAGGCGGACACGCTATGAGAGGACTCCCGTACGAGGTCAAGGCTCTCGTACAGAAGGCACGGGAGTCTGCCCTGCTCGGTGTGGAGACGTACAACCGCCCCACGGCCACCTTCCGGTCGGGTGCCTACATCGTCCTAATGGTGATCGCGTGGACGTCGCTTTTCCATGCGATCTTCCTGCGGAAGCAACTCAAACCGTTCTACCGAAAGAAAAATTCGACACGGTACGAGAAGATCGACGGCGAGCCAAAACGGTGGGAGCTGAAGGAATGCCTCCAGCAGTACTACAAGAACGGCAATCCTGCGGCGCGGAAGAACCTTGAGTTCTTCATCGGCCTGCGGAACAAGATCGAGCACCGCTCGCTGGCGCAGCTCGATCCGGAAATTTTCGGCGAATGCCAGGCGATGCTCCTGAATTTCGAATCACTCCTGATCTCGGAGTTCGGCGATCGATACGCGATTCGTGGCGGGCTGACATTCGCGCTGCAGTTTTCGAAGGTGGTCCCGAAGGGTCAATCAACGCAGGCTGCCAAGTCCGAGGGTAGGGACTTCAAGGCAATCAAACAGTATCTGGATGCGTTCCGGTCAAGCCTCAGCACGGAACTCCAAAGCGACCTAGGTTACAGCTTCAAGGTCTATCTCGTCCCCAAGATCGGTAACCATGCTGGCAAGGACGCGGTGGCCGTGGAGTGGATCAAGTACGATCCGTCGAAGCCGGAAGAGATGAAGCAGTACGAGAAGGTAGTCGCAATGATCAAGCCCAAGGAGGTCCAGATCGCCAACCTGGGCTTTCTAAAGCCGACGCAGGTTGCGAAGGAAGTTGAGAATCGGCTGGGCAAGCGGTTCACTACGTACGATCACAAACTTTGCTACGAACACTTCCAGATTCGGCCGCCTGGCGGCGCAACGGATCCGTCCGCGTGTAACGCTCAGTTCTGCGTCTACGACGCTCTTCACAGGGACTACTGCTACAAGCCAGCGTGGGTCGATTTCCTCTCCGAGAAGCTCGCGGATGCGGGGACCTTTACGACGATCTTCGCGAAGAAGAAGACGGCCGTGAAGACCTCCACACCAAGTGCCGCCACCGCATGATCCCCAAGGAGTGCAAACGGCTCGCTGAAGTCGACTTCCCGATCGCCGTGGTGAGCAAGTGGGCGGCGAAGGAAAAATCCATCCGACATGGGCATCCGTCGACGCTGCATCTATGGTGGGCGCGGCGGCCGTTGGCCGCGTGCCGCGCGATGCTGCTCGCGCTGCTGCTCCCCGATCCGTGCGACGAGCATTGCCCGCCGGAGTTCAAGACCAAGGCGCGCGAGCTGCTGGCTCCCGTGCAGCGAGAGGTCGACGCGAGCGACAAGGACCTACAGAAGGCGCTGCTCAAGTTCATCGGTGACTTCGCCAACTGGGATCTCGCGGGGAACCGTACGTACCTCGAAGTCAGCCGTGGCCTCGTGAAGGCAGCGCACTTGCCAGATCTCAGCGGAGGCAGGTACGAGCCGCCGCTGGTGGTCGATCCGTTCGCCGGTGGCGGTTCGATTCCGCTCGAAGCATTGCGCCTCGGCTGCGAAGCATTCGCGAGCGATCTCAATCCGGTCGCGTGTCTGATTCTCAAGGTGATGCTGGAGGACATTCCGCGCCATGGGCCGAAGCTCGCCGAAGAGTTGCGACGCGTCGGTACGGAGATCAAAGCGGCGGCGGAGAAAGAGCTGGCCGATTTCTATCCGCCTGATCCGGACGGCGCGCGACCGATCGCGTATCTGTGGGCGCGCACGGTGCGCTGTGAGTCGCCGAATTGCGGGGCGGAGATCCCGCTCGTGCGGTCGTTCTGGCTCAGCAAGAAGGCGAACCGGAAGCGAGCGCTCCGGTATCGAGTCGTAGCGCCGGCTTCCAGCCGGCAGGCAACAGACCAGGGCCGGCAAGATGCCGGCGCTACGAAGGGAATCGAGTTCGAAGTCTTTGAGCCGGCATCCGATCGGGACGTGCCCGCCGGCACAGTCACGCGCGCCAAGGCAACCTGCCCATGCTGCCAGATCGTGCTGTCACCCGAGCGCGTGCGTGCGCAGCTCGCCGCGCAGCGTGGCGGGGCGGACGTGATCTTCAACGAGCGCGGCGACCGCATCGGGGGTGCGCGGCTTCTGGCGGTCGTGACGCTGAAGCCGGGTAAACAGGGACGCAACTATCGCCTCCCGGCGGCGCGCGACTACGAGGCTGTTCGTAGCGCCAGCGCCTCGCTGGCAGCGCTGCTTGAGAACAACCGCCGAGACGGCAGCGCTACGCTGTCGCCGGTGCCGGACGAGCCGCTGCCGCCGATCGGTACGCTCGGCTTCCGCGTGCAGCGTTACGGCATGCTCCAGTGGGGCGATCTCTTCACGGCGCGGCAGAAGCTGGCGCTGGTGACGTTGTGTCGGCGAGCGCAAGATAGCCTCGCAGACCTCCGCTCTGTGCTTGGCCTGGCGCTGAGCCGTGTTGCCGAGCGCCTGAGTTCGTTGGCCAGGTGGGATAACTCATCGAAGATGGAGACTGTGGCGGGTACGTTCTCGCGACAGGCGCTACCCATCGTCTGGGACTTCGCTGAGCAGAATCCGTTTGAGGCAGTTGGAGGAAATTGGGATGGCGCCATTGAGTGGATTGCCCTAGTCGCCGAAGCGTCGAGCGTTTGCGGTAGCGGCCAAGCGCATCTCTGCGATGCTGCAGAGTCGCCCCTCCCCGATGCCAGTTCCACCGCGTGGTTTACCGATCCTCCGTACTACGATGCTGTTCCATATGCTGACCTGTCGGACTTCTTCCTTGTCTGGCTGAAGCGCGCCTTGCCCAATCATCCGTTGCTGCGAGACCCCTTCGATCCGACGAATCCGCTCACACCGAAGATCCGTGAGATTGTGCAAGACGAGGTGAAGCATGTGAATGGTCACGCGAAGGATCGCGCCTTCTTCGAAGAGACGATGGCACTGGCCTTCGCGGAGGGGCGTCGAATTCTAAAGGAGGACGGGGTTGGTGCTGTCGTGTTCGCGCACAAGACCACAGAGGGATGGGAGGCGCTTCTCTCGGGCATGAGCCGTGGCGGTTGGGTCATCACGGGATCCTGGCCGATCGCCACGGAAATGGCATCGCGAATGCGTGCGCGGGAGTCAGCGGCGCTGGCCACCAGCGTTCACCTCGTCTGCCGGCCTCGCACGGACGACAGGATCGGCGACTGGGGCGAGGTCTACCACGAACTTCCGAAACGCGTGGGCGACTGGATCGAACGCCTCCAATCCGAAGGCGTCCGCGGTGCCGACCTGGTATTCGCCTGCATCGGGCCAGCACTTGAGATCTATAGCCGCTACGCGAAGGTTGTCGACGCGGAAGAGCGTGAGATTCCGCTGGGCGGTGACCCCGAAGCGACCGAGCCCCACAAGCGAGGCTACCTTGCGTATGTGTGGGAAGCCGTCGGCCGTGCGGCGCTGGAGCAGGTCCTCGGGACGGCTGAGGCAAGGGCGCGGAACGGCGCTGCCGGCGCTCTCGAAGAGGATGCTCGGCTTACGGCTCTCTTCCTTTGGACACTGCAAAGCACGAATGGCGACGGGACAGGCCGGCAAGATGCCGGCGCTCCCGGCGAGGCATCCGACGATTCGGACGACGACGAAGACGAGCAAGCACCGCGTGTCAAGAAGAAGGGGCTGAGCCTGATCTTCGACGTCGTGCGCCGCTTCGCACAACCACTGGGAATTCATCTCCCCGATTGGGAAGACCGCATCATTGAAACGGACAAGGGAGTGGTGCGTCTCTTGCCGGTCACGGAGCGGGCGAAGCAACTCTTCGGAGAGGACGGCGCGGAGGCCGTGGCCGACCAGTTGGAGCACAACCCGAAGGCGGCGCCGCAATTGAGTTTGTTTCCCAATGCGCATGACGGCGGCGCCGTAGCGCTCAAGGGACGTGGCCGGAAGCCACGTCGATCGAGCACGACCGACGTGGCAGATAGAGCCCTGCAAACTCGCCGCGAAGCGACAACGCTCGACCGCGTCCACGCAGCCATGCTCCTTCAATCGGCCGGCCGAGCCAACACGTTACGCGCGTTGCTGAAGGCCGAGCAGGACCGCGGGCCGGACTTCCTCCGCCCTCGCGAATGCGCTCTCGGCGCTCTATCCAAAGGAGAGCGAAGAGAAGCGGCTCCTTGATGCCATGCTGCTAGCCGTGCCGAGATGAGCCCGTAACCCAGAGGGGAACCATGAGGATCACGGATCGAATCGAGGTCAATCCAAGGGTGATGCTGGGCAAACCGGTGATTCGTGGGACACGGATTCCGGTCGAGTTGTTGCTTTGGAAGCTAAGCGAGGGCGCCACCGTGGCGGACTTGCTCGACGCTCATCCGCGCCTCACGCGGCAAGACATTCGAGCCGCAATGCGGTATGGCGCAAGCTGCGGGCTGTCGAGGGGAAGGTAGTTACGCGGGTTCTGACAGGAGGAGCGGCGTGAATGCTCAAGCGCATCAGGGCAGTTGGCTTTAAGTCCCTCAGGGAGGTTGAGGCGGACCTTCCGCGGATGGCGGTTCTCTTCGGCCCGAACGCGGCGGGCAAGAGCAACTTCCTCGACGCCGTGCAGACGCTGTCGCGGATCGCCAGCACTGCAACACTGTCCGATGCTCTGTCCGAGCCGATCCGGGGACATGCGATTGAGGCGTTTGCATTTCCACCCGGAGGCCTCCCGGCTCTGCTCAGTGAAGAATCGCCCTGGTTTGCTCTTGAAGGCGACTTCGAGGTCGGGAAACATCGCTACCAGTATCGCATCGAGGTGGAGATCCGACCCAAGTCGGGCTCACTGGCCGTGCGCAACGAGTATCTTTGCGCAATCAGCGGGGCGGCCAAGGAGACGGGAGGCGCGCTGATTCAGCGAATCGCGCAAGTGGTCCACGTTCGCCCCGATCGAAAGGGGGTGCACCCGCGTATGAAGACAGCGGGGGTCAACCATTCCTACCTTTCCGATTCACAGTTCAGCGGCCCGGACTTTCGCGCAGTTGAGCACTGCCGCAACGAGCTGTCCGGGTGGCGGACGTACTATCTCGACCCGCGTGTCGCGATGCGGTCGGCGCGCCCCCCAGCAGATGTCCGGGACATCGGTCTTCTGGGTGAAGACATTGCACCGTTCCTATATCGGCTACAGGCAGAGAACCAGAAGCACTTCGAGGCCGCACGACGCACTCTCCGGTCGCTCGTCCCGAGCGTTGAGGACCTCACCGTGGATCTCGATAAGCGTCGCGGCACGCTTGACATCCAGGTACGTCAAAGCGGAATAGATTTCTCATCCCGCATCGTTTCCGAGGGAACACTTCGCGTACTGGCGCTCTGCGCGATTGCTGTGAATCCCTGGAGCGGTTCGCTGCTTGCGTTCGAAGAGCCCGAGAACGGAGTGCACCCGCGGCGGCTGGAGCTCATTGCCCAACTGCTATCTTCCCTCGCAATCGAGCGCGGAAAGCAGCTCATCGTAACAACGCATTCACCGCTTTTCTGCGATGCGGTCTTGAAGCAAGCGCGGACACGGCCCAAGGAGATCGAGCTGTTCAACGTCCAGCACACTCTGAGAGGTACGATTGTCACTCCGTTCGACGTGACCGGACCGCTCTTCAAAGACCACGAGATCGCGCGCGCGCTGACATCCGGAACGGAGGATGGATTGTTTGAGAGCCTGCTGGTGCGGGGAATGATCGATGCGTGACCCAATCAAGGTGGATCTCTTTGTCGAAGATCGGGCACACGAAGAGTTTATTGGGCCGATGGTCAGCCGGCTCGCGGGCGAAGAGCAGAAAGCGGTGTCTGTCCAGGTGCGGTCGGCGCGTGGCGGCCACGGTCGGGCGATGGACGAATTCTCACTGTACCAGAGAGCTGTGCTCGTCGGTGGAGTGACGGCGCCGGATGTTCTCATCGTTGCCGTCGACGGCAATTGCAGCCGGCCAACGGTGGCGAGGAGCAGCGTCGCCAAGCATATCGACTCTCAGTTCGAGAGCCGTACCATCATCGCGTGCCCAGATCCGCATATTGAGCGATGGTATTTGGCCGACCCAGACTCCTTCAGTGCGGTAGTCGGTGCCAGGCCTAGGGTGGGGAAGAAGAAATGCGAGCGTGGTCACTATAAGGCGATCCTGTCCCAGACGGTTGCGAAAGCGGGTCATCCTGCCACACTCGGCGGCATCGAGTTCGCCCGCGAGCTGGTGCAGGCAATGGATCTTTTTCGAGCAGGCAAGGCCGAGAGGACGTTGAAGGACTTCGTCCAAGACGTCCGCAACGTGATGCGTCGGCTCTGTGTAGACGCGACCCTGCCCGGCGCGCAGCAAGGTGAAGAAAGATGAGAACGACCGCCGCTCGACACCGTGCTACTGGCGGTGCCACGATGACAAGGCGCGCGCGCTCGACACGACCTACTGGCGTGCGCAAGACGATCGACGAGATGGTGCGCCGAATCGTCGAGAAATTCGACCCTGAACAGATCATCCTGTTCGGCTCACACGCGCGCGGGACGGCAGGCCCAGACAGCGACGTCGATCTTCTCGTCGTCATGCCGGTGCGCGGATCGAAGCGCGACAAAGCGATCGAGATTCGCGTCGCCCTCCATGACGCCCCACTGCCGAAGGACATCATCGTCACGACTCCGGAAGAGTTCGCGTGGCGGAAGGAAATTCCTGGCACCATCGAGCGCCCGGCCGCGCGCGAGGGAAATGTCTTGTATGCCAGACCGTGACAACGGAGGACACGCTGATGGACCCGTGGTACAAGATCGCGTTGCCGCGCACTGAAGTCCGAGAAGGGCGCTCTTTCGACCCAAAGGAATTCGCCATTCATTTGGAACAAGTCGTCGCCGGCACCGCTCCGGAGGATTACCGCAACCCGGACCAGTTCTTCGGCCGCACATGCTTTACGCGTGCCTTGCGTGAACACACGGGAATGGTTTTGAGACGGCTGTCTGGGCAGACCGGAAACACCGCCTCTGTCCTGACCCTCATCACGCAATTCGGTGGCGGGAAAACGCACACGCTCACGGCCCTGTATCACTTGGTCCGGAGCGCCTCTAAGGCAGACGGCTATGCGGGCGTTTCCGAGCTTCTCAAGGAGTCAAACCTGCCAGAGGTTCCCAGCGGGTCGGTTGCAGTGTTCGTCGGCAATGCGTGGGATCCTGAGCAAGGCCGGGAGACACCCTGGGTGGATGTGGCCTGGCAACTCGCTCGCGACAAAGGTGTGGCGGCACTGGGTGCCAACGCTCGAACCGTTCCGCCTGGCACGGCGGCCTTGGGGCGGTTGTTCGAAGCGACCGGGAAACCCGTGCTCGTACTCTTCGACGAGGTCCTCAACTTCCTGAACCGCTACCGCGACATGGCTGAGCCCTTCTACGCCTTCCTTCAGAACCTCACCGTGGCGATGACCGCAACGACACGAGGCGCGGCGGTCATCAGTCTGCCGCGGAGTCAGGTCGAGATGACCGACTGGGACTTCCAGTGGCAGGACAAGATCACAAAGGTGGTGCGTCGCGTCGCGAAGGACCTGATCGCCAACGACGAAGGAGAGATCAGCGAGGTAGTCCGCCGCCGACTCTTTCAGGACTTGGGCAATGAGCGTGTCCGTAGGAACGTCGCCAAGACCTATGCCGATTGGTGTTTCGAGCGGCGGGCTCAGCTCCCGCCGGCCTGGACTGCGGTGGATACCGCGACGACGGAGGCCAAAGCCAGAGACTTTTTGCAACGTCGCTTCGAAGCCTGCTTCCCATTTCATCCGGCGACGCTCTCGGTCTTTCAGAGGAAGTGGCAGGCGTTGCCGCAGTACCAGCAAACGCGCGGCACGCTCGCCATGTTGGCGCAGTGGATCTCGTGCGCGTACTGTGAGGACCATCTGCGCGCTCGTCGTGAGCCGCTGATCACCTTGGGATCAGCACCACTCGACGTCCCCACGTTTCGCGCCGTCGTGCTCGGTCAGCTCGGCGAGCCGCGCCTCAGCACAGCGATCGAGACCGACATCGCCGGCGAGCAATCGCACGCGAGAGCCTTAGATGCCGACACGAAAGGCGCGCTGCGCGACATTCATCGGCGTGTTGGCGCTGCGATTCTCTTCGAGTCATCTGGCGGCCAGGTGGACAAAGTCGCACACCTGCCGGAGCTGCGCTTTGCCCTCGGAGAACCAGACGTCGACACCACCTCCGTCGACAACGCGGCCGTTGCCCTTGAGTCGAAGGGCTTCTTTATCAGTCGCATTGGCTCGGACGGCTTCAAGATCTACCACAAGGCAACGATTCGGAAGGCCGTGAGCGACCGGCGTGCCTCGCTGGATGAGGAGACCGAGATTCGTCCCGTGATGCGGGAGATTGTGAAAAAGGAGTTCGCGAAGGGCGCAACGATTCCGCTCGTGCCATTCCCTGAAGACGGCGCGTCGGTTCCGGATTCCCTAAAGCTGACGCTCGTCATCGTTGAGCCTGAGCGTGAATGGGGTGGTGAGTCGACGCGGCAGCAGATTGCCGAGTGGACCAAGCAGCGCGGGAAGTCCCCGCGCCTCTATCCCGGATCGTTGCTGTGGTGTTTTAAGAAGCCGGGGCGCGAATTGCGCGACAAGATCGAGCTGTGGTTGGCTTGGAAGCGCGTCGCCAAGGAAATCGCCGACGGGACACTTGGTTCAGATTACAACCGCGCCGATCGTGCTGACGTCGATGCGAAGGTTCGTGACGCAGAAGATCAAGCGAAAGAAGAGGTCTGGGGCGGGTATCGGTTTGTTGTGTTTGCGGACGCGAAGGAAGCAGACGGGCTGAGGACGATTGACCTGGGAGCGGGTCACGCCAGCGCCTCGGAGACACTGTGCGGGCGTGTCATCGCCGCACTGAAGTCACAAGCGCTGCTCAACGAATCACCGGGTGCGGGGTATCTCGATCGTCGTTGGCCGCCTGCATTCAAGGAGTCAGGTGCCTGGCCGCTGGCGAGTCTGCGCCAGGCGTTCTTGAGCGGGGCGATGGAGCGGCTTGTCGATCCGGATGCGTACCTGCGCGCCAAGATTCCCGAGTTCGTCGGGAGAGGCGACTTCGGTTTCGCCTCCGGGACGAAGTCTGACGGCAGCTACGATCGCGTCTGGTTCGCTGAGCCGTTCCCACCCGATGAGGTTGCCTTCGAGGCTGGCGTATTCCTGCTGAGCAAGGCCAGAGCGCAAGCGCTGAAGAGCGGGCAGACCACGCCGCCACCGACGGCGGGCGTCGAGCCCACCGTGTCGCCCAAGACGGACACGACGAGTCGGCCACAGCCGGAACAAGAGCCTGCTGACACCGGTGCTCAGGCGGCGACCGAAACGACCATGCTCCGTCTCGTGGGCAACATCCCTCCGGAGATCTGGAATCGTTTAGGAACAAGATTGTTACCAAAACTCCGCTCTGGAACTAATCTTACACTAGCTGTGGAGTTCTCGCTCACTGTCGATGTTCGAGTCGCCGCGAGTCTGGTAAGCGAGCTGCGACAGGCGCTCGATGATCTCGGACTCGGCCGCCAAGTTCAGATCTTGCGTTGATGGAGCAGCGATCATAGTTTGAAGCCGGCCCCCCCTTCGGGGAAGGTTCCGGGGGGGATGAACTAAAACCGGCCCGGAGCCAGGAGCAAGCCATGACCATTTGCTGCGACGTGCTGTCGCCTCAGGAACAGAGAATCCAGGAAGAAATACGCGGCGCCCACAGCGTCTCGGGACGCGACCGGGTCTACCGGATCCTCGACTCATTCAAATCCCGCCGGCCGGTGGTCGACATCGAGCGCGCCCGGTATTTCACCGAATCCTTCAAACAGACGGAAGGTCAGCCGCTCATGCTGCGGTGGGCCAAGGCTCTCAAACACATCGCCGAGAACATCACCGTTTATGTCGACGACCACCAGCTCCTTGTGGGGCGGGCAGGGCACCAGGGACGGTATGGCATTCTCTATCCGGAACTGGACGGCAATTTTCTCGGTTTGGCGCTTGCACGTCTGCCCGGACGCGTCGAGTCGCCCTTCGACATCTCGACGGAAGATGCCCGGGTGGTGGCTGAGGAGATTGCCCCGTATTGGAAGGGCAAGACATTTCACGAAGCCTTGGCCGCGAGCCTTCCGGACGAGACGCTGAAGTTCACATACGATCCGGCCGACGCGCTGCGGTCCCGTTTCATCGTGAACGAAACAGCTTCGTTCCGTTCGTCGCTTCAGTGGGTGCACGACTACGAAAAAGTGCTCAAGCGGGGTTTTGCGGACCTCCGGCGTGAAGCCGTCGAAAAACTGGACACTCTCGACCCGCTCAGCCCCGTGGACACGCTCGAGAAGCGTCCCTTCTTGGAAGCCGCGATCGTCGTGTGCAACGCCATTGTGTTGTGGGCCAGGCGTCACGCTGCGCTGGCCGCCCGGATGGCTCTCTCCGAATCCGATCCCGTCCGTAAGCAGGAGTTGGAGAGAATTGCCGCGATCTGTGAATGGGTGCCCGAGAACCCGGCCAGGGACTTTCGCGAAGCGGTGCAAGCCCAGTGGTTCACGCAGATGTTCTCCCGGCTCGAGCAAAAGACCGGGACCGTGGTCTCCAACGGGCGCATGGACCAGTATCTCTATCCGTATTATCTGGCGGACACGATGGAAGGGCGCCTCACTAAAGAGGAGGCGACGGAACTCATCGAGTGCATGTGGGTCGCCATGGCTCAGTTCATCGATTTATACATTTCGCCGACCGGCGGCGCTTTCAACGAGGGCTACGCTCACTGGGAGGCGGTGACGGTGGGCGGCCAGACCCGTGACGGGCGTGATGCGACGAACGATCTCACCTATCTCTTCCTGCGGTCCAAGCGGGAGTTCCCGCTCAACTACCCCGATCTTGCGGCCCGTATTCACTCCCGGTCACCCGAGAGGTACCTGTGCGAAGTGGCGGAGACCATCAAGGAAGGTTCGGGGTTCCCGAAGCTCATCAACGATGAGGAGGTCATCCCGCTCCACCTGGCCAAGGGCGCAACCTTCGAGGAGATATACGACTACGCCGTGTCCGGCTGCGCCGAAGTCAGAATGCCCAACCGCGATACCTATACGAGCGGCTGCGCGTACATCAACTACGCCGCCGCCCTGGAAATGACTCTGTACAACGGCCGCATGCAGCGGTACGGAGATGCACCCATCGGCATCGAAACGGGTGCCCCGCGGCGGTTCACCACTTGGGATGAGTTCTGGCAGGCGTACCTCACCCAGCAGACGAACCTCATAAGACACGCCTTCATCCAGCAGCGCATCATCATCGCTCTGAGGGCGACGCACTTCGCGGCTCCACTCGGTTCCGTCCTCCATGATCTCTGCATGAAGAATATGGTCGGGCTCCATCAACCCAACATCGAAGGGGGAATCAACCTGGGTTATTTCGAGTGCATCGGGTACGGTACGGTGGTCGACTCACTGGCGGCGATCAAGAAAAGGGTCTTTGAGGAAAAAAGGCTGACCATGGCCGAGGTCATTGAAGCCCTCGAACGCAACTTCGAGGGGCGCGAGGCGATCCGTCAGATACTGATGAATTCGCCGTGCTATGGGAACAACGATCCCTATGCCGACAGCATCGCCAAGGCCATCGACCGGGCTTCACTGGAGTACACGAAAAAATATGCCGGTGAGGTCGGCGTGCATCTCGATCTACGCTATGTGCCGTTCACCTCGCACGTGCCTTTCGGCAAAGTGGTGAGTGCCACTCCCAACGGGCGCCGGGCGTGGACCCCTCTGGCCGATGGTTCTTCCGCTTCGCACGGTGCCGACATCAATGGCCCGACAGCGGTCCTTCTGTCCAACTACAACTCCAAGAACTATGAGTATCGCGAACGCGCCGCCCGCCTCCTGAACATCAAACTATCGCCCAGGTGCGTTTCGGGCGCTGAGGGAACGCACAAGCTGGTTTCGTTCATCCGGACCTTTTGCGACCTGCAGCTGTGGCACATGCAGTTCAACATCATCAACAAGGAGACCTTACTGGCGGCACAGCGCGAGCCGGAGAAATACCGCAGTCTGCTCGTGCGGGTGGCCGGCTACAGCGCGTATTTTGTGGACCTCTCGCCGGACCTGCAAAACGACATCATTGCCCGGACGGAGCACACGAGTATGTAGGATGCGGAGATGAGGGCGGATGAATTCCGGCGGGCGCGATGCGATCACCCGCCTGGAGCATCCCGCACGGGTGGAGGCCGGAGGATCGGCGGTGATGATGGAAAAACAAGCGTCCAGCGGATATGGCGTCGTCTTCAACATCCAGCGTTATTCACTGCACGATGGTCCAGGTATCCGGACGCTGGTATTCCTGAAAGGCTGTCCGCTGTGGTGCGGCTGGTGCAGCAACCCGGAATCGCAGCGACTCGATCCCGAACTGGCATACAACGCGGGCAAGTGCATCGGTGTGCAAGAATGCGGGTTGTGCTTGAAGCAATGCTCGAGTGGGGCGTTACGCGAGGGAGACGACGGCCGGGTGTGTATCGATCGGGACGCCTGCCGGGAGCGCTTTGCCTGCGCCGATGTCTGCCCTTCGCACGCCTTGAATGTATTGGGGAAATGGATGAGCATCGACGACGTGCTGAGGAGCGTGGAGGCTGACGGCGTGTTCTACGCGCGTTCGGGCGGGGGGATTACCGTGAGTGGAGGGGAACCGCTGGTGCAGGCCGACTTCGCCTGCGACCTGCTCCAGCAGGCAAGGGAGAGGCGCATCAACACATCCATGGAGACGTGCGGCATAGCCGAGTGGAAATCGCTCGAACGAGCCTGCGTGCACCTCGACAGCATTCTCTTCGACATCAAGTGTATGGATGGCGAACGACACAAGGATTTCACCGCCGTTTCGAACGAGAGGATACTGGACAATTTCGTCCATCTCTGCCGGAGCTTTCCGGATCTGGAGAAGCATGTCCGGACGCCCGTCGTTCCGGGTTTCAACGATACCGAAGAGGAAATCGGGACCATCGTGGATTTCCTCATGGATAAGCCGAACGTCGAATACGAACTGCTCCCCTATCACCGTTTTGGAGCGCCGAAATACCGCTATCTAAACCGGGATTATCCGCTGGGTGACGCTGTTCTCAGCGCAAACAAGTTGAAACTGCTGGAAGAGATAGTACAGGCCCGTCGCCGTTAAACAGGCATCAAGGAGTGCTCCCGTGGCGTTTACTTCGTTCAATACCGTTCCGCGAATTGTGCACGGTTGGGGCTCGATTCAGGCGCTGCCGGATGAGATCAAACGGCTCGACAGGAATGCGGTCAGGGTTCTCATTGTGAGCGATCCGGGAATCAAAGCCGTGGGGATCCTCGATCGAGCGGCATCCATCCTCTCCGGCGCCGGGCTGGAATCGTGCACCTTCTCCGCAGTCGAGAGCGAGCCGGCTTTTGCGGTTGCTCTGGCCTCCACCGCGTTTGCGCGTGCATATCAGCCGAGCGTCGTTGTCGGGATCGGCGGGGGAAGCAGCCTCGACGTAGCGAAGCTCACTGCCGCGATGCTCACCAACGGTGATCCCATCGAGCGCTACGTGGGCATGGATCTCGTTGAAAAGCCCGGGGCGCCCCTGCTTCTCATCCCGACGACGGCGGGAACGGGCAGCGAAGTGACGTCCATCTGCATCCTTTCCGACACCGCGACGCAGATCAAGAAGGGGATTGTGAGCCCCTACCTCTATGCCCGCGCGGTTCTGCTCGATCCGGAACTGACGACGGCAATGCCGCCATACGTCACCGCGATGACGGGCATGGACGCTCTGGTGCACGCCATCGAATCCTTTAGCGGGCGGCGGGCCACCGCCTTCACTGATGCGTTGAATATCGAAGCCATCAAGCTCATTGGAGCGAATCTGCGCCGAGCTTACAGAGACGGGGCGGATCGCGAGGCTCGGGAAAACATGCTCTTCGCCAGTTGTATGGCGGGCATGGCTTTTTCAAACACGCAGAACGGCCTCGACCACGCAATCGCTCTGGCGCTGGGGGGCAGGTGGCATCTTCCGCACGGGCTGCTAACGGGCTTCATGTGCCCAGGGGTCATGGAATTCAATCTACCGGCGACGGTCGACAAGTATGCCCGCATCGCCCGTGCGCTGGGGGAGGACACGGCGGGGAGGCCCGCGGTCGAGGCGGCAGCGTTGGCTGTAAAAGCCGTGCGGTCTTTACTGGGAGACCTAAACATTCCCACGAGACTGAGCGCCCATAGAATTCCGAACGATGAATTCCCGGCGATAGCGAAAGCCACCGTCGGGGCGGCGCGGCTCATCAGCAACAATCCGAGGGACGTCACGGTGGACGACGTGGTTGCTCTGCTGGAAGCCAACTATTGAAAGGTTTAGTACCACGTTTCCCAATTACGATGACGTATTTCGTAGGTCCCTTCTCCCTCCGGGAGAAGGTCAGGATGGGGGGATTGGAGGTTGGACGAAGTCACCTTTCTTCCGTGTCTACGGCAAGAATGGTGGCCTCCGGCCGTTATCTGATCCCCTTACCTAACCTCTCCCGGAGGGAGAGGAACCCATTTGCGATACGCTGCCGGATTTATGAAGCGCTGTACTTAATAAGGAGAAAGCGATGTTTGACTTGAAGAATATTCCATCAACAAAGCAGGATCTGGACTCCTACGAAGTAGAAAACATCCTGCATTCGTGGTCCTATCAACCGTCGCAGGCGCCGTTGCGAGTGGTCTCCTCTAAAGGGGTGCGATTCGTGACGGAAGACGGCAGGGAGCGATTGGACTTCAGCTCCTGCTTCGTGAGCCACAACATCGGGCACCAGGACCCACGGGTCGTGGAGGCGATCTGCGAGCAGGCCAAGAGCCTGTGCGCGTTCGCCCCGAACTTCTCCACCAAGCCGAGAGCCATTTTGGCGAAAATGCTGGCCGAGATCACTCCAGGTGATCTTTCCCGCTCGTTCATCTCGCCCGGGGGGACGGAGGCGAACGAGGCGGCGGTGAAGATCTGCCATCAATATACGGGCCGCCGCAAGATCCTCGCGCGCTACCGCAGCTATCATGGCGGCACCGCCGCCTCCATGACCCTGTCAGCCGGTGATGCCCGCGGCTGGGCCCAGGTTCTGGGCGGAACGGAATGGGTGTCGGTGCCGCAGCCCTACTGCTACCGGTGCATGTTTGGACGGGAGTATCCCGACTGCGACCTGCAGTGCGTGAAATACGTCGATGAAGTCATCGAGCTGGAGGGCGGCGGAGAGAAGGTCGGCGGGATCATTTTCGAGCCGGTCACGGGAAGCAACGGGATCATCGTGCCCCCTCGCGAGTATTTCCCCCGTCTCCGGGCAGTGTGCGACAAGTGGGGCGTGCTGATGATCGCCGACGAGGTGATGTCCGGGTTCGGGCGCACCGGTAAGTGGTTCGCTGTCAATCATTGGGATGTCGTGCCCGACATCATGACGGCCGCGAAGGGAGCGACCTGCGGCTATCTACCGCTCGGGATCACGATCGTGCGGAAGCCCATCGGGGACCGTTTCAAGGAACAGTTTTTCGCCCATGGCGCGACCTATGCGGGGCATGCACTCTGCTGCGCCGCGGCGGTGCGCGTGATCCAGATTTACGAAGAGGACAACCTCATCGAAAACTCCGCACAGATGGGGAAATACCTGTTTGAAAGTGCCCTGGAGCTGAAGGACAAACACCCGTGTGTCGGCGACGTGCGCGGTCTGGGTCTCTTCGTGGGACTGGAACTGGTGAAGAACAAGAAGACGCGGGAACCCATCGTGCCGGTCTCCGCCCAGATCCGGCCCGGCATGAATCCCAAGCTCGAGGTGGCGAAACGGCTCGGCGAACTGGGGATGATGGCCATGGCTGCCAACCCCGGCAACACGATCGCCTTGGCGCCGCCGCTCATCATCACAAGAAGTGAGATCGACGAAGGCATGGCCAAGATGGATGAGGCGCTCCAGGCGGCTGATGCCTATGCCGAGAAATAGGCGCGCCGCGTGAGTGGGTTCCCATTGCTCCTTGCGTAGCAGCCGCGCTTCGCGGATTTCTCACCCGGCTGCGGGATGTAGCACGGCGATGCAATGCCGCTAGGATCGTTCACCAGGGTCTGTTGTCCGATCGATCCATCTGTTTGGTGGATCTGCTGTGTCTTCGGCCCCTGACAGCGGTTGTCGCGCGTCGTCCCATCCTTCATTATCATCGGCTGGCTTGACATGCCGCCTGGCGTCGGGATATCGGATTTCGAACGTTCGATATAAAACCATTAGGGAGGAACACCGATGGATGCGGCGCACGGAGTGAACGGGAACTGGGATGTGATCGTGGTGGGAACGGGTCCGGGGGGAGCCACAGTGGCGAGAGACCTGACGCGCCGCGGCAGGCAGGTGCTCATGCTCGAGTGGGGACCCGGGGGACCGATACGCGGAACCTTCTCTCAGGGCCTGCAGGAGTTGCTGCTGCCGGGGAAGAGCCTCCTGCTGACGAACGATCTCCTCGGCATGGTGCGCGGCATCACCACCGGCGGCAGCTCGCTCTTCTACTACGCCACCTGCTTTCCCGTGCCCTTCGACATGCTGGCCGCCTACGGCGTGGACCTCACCGACGCGGTGCAGGAGGCGCGGCGCGAGCTCCCCGTCGGGCCCCTCAAAGACGAGATGATGACCCCGATGGCGACGCGCCTCATGGAAAGTGCGCAACGCCTCGGCTTCAATTGGCGCAAGCTCGACAAGTTCATGTACCAGGAACGCTGGAAGCCGGAGTACGCGTTCGGGTACTACGGCGACCCGACCGGCGTCAAGTGGAGCGCCCGGATGTATGTGGACGAGGCACTGGCGCACGGGGCGACGCTGCTGAACCACGCCAAAGTCACTCGCGTGCTCGTCGAGAACGGCACCGCCACCGGCGTGGAGTACCTGGTGAACGGTGAGCGCCGCACCGCCGCCGCCCCGGTCGTCGTCGTGGCTGCCGGCGGGATCGGTTCGCCGCTGATCCTGCGCAACAGCGGCATCCACGCGGCCGGGTACGACTTCTTCTTCGATCCGCTGATCACGATCTGCGGCACCCTGAAGGATGTGTCACTGCAGCACAACGAGATCCCGATGTCGGCCGGGGTACACATGAAAGATGAGGGCTACGTCATGACCGACATGGCGATCGGGCCATCGGCGCATTGCGCCTTCACGGCCGAGGTGTTTAAGATCACTAAGTTGTTTGCCTTCCGCAGCACCGCCAGGATCATGGTGAAAGTGAAGGATGAGCTCGGCGGCCGGCTCACCGAGCGCGGCGGCGTGCGCAAGAAACTCAGCGCCGCCGACCGTGCCAAGCTCCTGCATGGCTACGAGAACGCGAAACGTATCCTGCGCGAGGCGGGCGCTACGGACATCTACAAGACGTGGTATTTCGCAGCACACCCGGGCGGAACCGTGAAGATCGGGCAGTTGGTCGATGCGAACCTGGAGACCACGTACCGCAATCTGTACGTTTGCGACTGCTCGGTGATCCCGGAAGCGTGGGGTCTGCCGCCGGTGCTGACCATCGTCGGTCTCGGTAAGCGGCTGGCGCATCATCTTGCCGCGGAGATGAAGCCGGCCGTGAAGATCGAGGAGGCTCCGGGTCCCCGCCGAGCCGTGGCCTAAGACGGATGCGGGTGAGTTTGAGGAACTGACAAGAGCGCACTTCGAGACGGCGCCTGACATTCGTAACCGCAGCTATGAAACGTTGTACCCAGCTTGCGCGGCGGCCGGTTTTTGTCAGGACGCGTGCGCATTCGTGAAGGATGAACAATGAGTGAGTTGGCATATCTCAAGATTGCGGAGAACGTCGACGTCGGCCCATGGACCGCGCCGAAAGCGGACGGGGATTTTTCAAAAGCTTTCGTCAAGTTTCTCAAGCTGCTCTACACCCCTGAGGAGGCCGAGCTCGTTCAGCACCTCCAGATGGACCCCGGGTCCATGCTGAGCGCGGACGACCTTGCCCGGATAGCAGGCAAGAGCGCCGCCGAGATCACGGATGTGCTCGAACCCCTGGCGCGGAAGGGAAAGGTGATAGGGTTCGGCGGGAATTACGGGCTGCCCATTATCCCATTGTTGGTGAATCACCACCAGTTCACGCCGGAGATCGGACCGGATGACGTCGAGGCCGGCCAGCTCTATCAGCAGTTTTTCATCGAAGAGGGTTTCTACAAGTATTACGAGAGTTCGGAGAAAGGCACCCAGATCGTGCGCGTGATTCCGGTCGAGCGTACCGTCAGGGCCGGCCAGAAGATCCTGGAGACGGAGGAGGCGCACAACATCATTGATGCAGTCAGCAACCTCTCTCTGGTTCCCTGTCCGTGCCGCACGAGGACCGAAAAGCTCGGGATCAGGGAATGCAAGAACGACACGCCGGTCGGCTTCTGCATCATGATGGAGACCTTGGCGCTGTACTTCCAGAGCATCGGGGCCGGGAGAAAAGTGACGGCCGAGGAGGCCAAGAAGTACTTCGACGAGATGCAGGACCTCGGCTTGGTGGGTACCACCGAGAACTTCGAGGAGGCCGGGCACGGCGTGATCTGCCTGTGCTGCAAGTGCTGCTGCTCGCAGTTACGCGGCCGCACGCGATGGGACAATCCGCAGGCGGTGGCGCCATCGAACTTCATCGCCGAGTCGACCGAGGATTGCATCATGTGCGGCCACTGCGTGGACCGCTGCTTCTTCGGCGCCATTGCCCTCGACGAAGATCAAGAGAGGTCCGTCGTCGACGCGGGAAAGTGCATGGGCTGCGGGGTGTGTACGATCACGTGCGACCAGGAGGCGCTGCGGCTGAAACGGGTCGAACGGGAGAGCCCCCTCCCTACCGTGGGGCAGCTGCTTAGGACGATCGACGCCGAGAACCGGGAAGGACGCATGCGAGTACGGGCGGCACAAGCGTAGGTCGGCGACCTGAGGGGCAAGATCCTTTCCGGCTGCAAGAAGATATCCCGTTGGTGCTGACGAGGAGCAATTGATGCCGAAGACCGTGGACCACGACGAGTACCGCAAAGAGTTGCTGCGGAAGTGCTTCGACCTGTTTGGCCGCATGGGGTTCAGCAACGTCACCATGCGGCAGATCGCCGAGGAGATCGGCGTGTCCACCGGCACCCTGTACCATTACTTTCCCACCAAGGTGAGCATCCTGGAGCAGATGTTTGCCTGGGCGGTGGAACAAGACATCCAGGCCTTCAGCCCACAGCTGAGTCCTGACCTGCCGCTGGCCAAGCGGCTGGTGAAGATATCCGAGTTCTATGTGGCCAGCGGCAGCTTCCATCAGGGGTTGTTGCTGTTGGCCCTCGACCTGTTCCGCCACAGCCCCAGCGGCAGCGAGAAGGCCATTCGCGATTTTGTCGACCCCTTTAAGGAGACGATCTCCAAGAGCCTCGGCACGGTCCCTGAGACCTCGGAAGCGATTTTCATTTACCTGGTGGGCTTCGCGCTGCATGCGCTGCTCACACCGCGGCACTTCTCCTATGCCGAGCAGGGGCGGTTCATGCCGGACGTGCTGCGGGCACTAGTCACTTCTAGTGACAGTCACGGTGGATCACACCCCCTTCGACAGCGCTCAGGGCAGGCTTCGAGACGGTCCCAAAACCCTTCGACACGGCGCTCCGCGCCTGCTCAGGAGGGACCTCCTCAGGGTGAGCGGAAATTGTCTTTGGAAAACAACAACAGAACCGCTCGCCCTGAGGAGCCGCCTTCCTCCGGCGGCGTCTCGAAGGGCGCCCGCTGGAGACAACCGATAGTCTCTTACACGGGCCGGCGGCGCGGGCAAGTGGCAACTGACGCCGGCACCGCCCGCCGGCACCGTCAGCCGATCAGGAACGGGGTGCGGCCATGACCGCCCGGGCGGCAAGTGCTCCTGCCGCCGTCACGCCCACTGTCACCCATGGGGTAACTGCGGCGAGTGACACCCCTCTCGTGCGTGCCCTGCTGGAGACAGCCGAGGTCAGGCAGGCGCTCAATGCGGGGCTGCCAGAGGTGCTGAAAGCCTGGGCCGGCGAGAGCCGAACGCGCATGCTGGTCGCCGGCGCCGTGGCCCGCATGCTCACCCGAGGGTTCTCGGCGTCCCGCACCCAGCATGGCAAGGTCTCGCTGCAGGCCCTTTTGCGGCAGCCGCGACACGCACGCCAGGTCGCGGCGCAGCTTCCCGGACTGATCAATAATCTCCTCGATGCCTCCGCGGCGGTGAGCGAAGGTGTGGCGCTCCTGCCACCCGAGGAGAAGGCCCGCGTCCTTGACGAGGTCGTCGAGAAGATGGATCCGGCGCTGGCCGGCAAGCTGCTGACCAGTGTCGCACACTTTCTCAACGAAGCGCAGGCGGCCGACCCCGTCGGCATGGCCGAACGGCTGCGTCCGGGGTTCCGCGCCTGGGCCGCCAGTGTCGACTTCGGCGAGATCAAGACAACTGCCGACTCCATCGCCGAGAGCACTGCCGCGTTCCTCGACATGCTGAACGAGGAGATGTGGCAGTACCCGACGAAGATGGTGTGTCTTTTCTCGCTGCTGCCTGCTGCTGTGAACGCCACCGTCCAGGCGCTGACAGCGAGCCTTGGACCAATCAACCGCTTGGCACCTGACCTGGTGGCAGACGTCTTGCTGTCCCTGGTGCGCGACGTGAAAGGGGAGGAGATCGCACGACTCGTCAACGCGGCGTGCGAAGCCTTCAGGAGGGTGCACACCGGCAGTGTGCTGATCGGTGAGAACGGGAAACCCCAACTGCCCGCCGATCTCTCCACGCTGGTGGGTGACGTGCTGCGGTCGGTCGACATCGAGCTGGTGTTGAAGGTGCAGTCCTTGCTCGCCGAGACGGAAGAGTCGACGCGGGACGCGCTCCTGGTGCTCCTGGAAGAGCAGCCGGCGCTGGTGCGGGAGATGGTTGCCACCCACTTTCGCCGGCGTGCATCAGGGTTCAGGCGATTGGCGCGGGCGACCGATGTGCTCGAACGGGCATTGACCGACGATGACATCGCGGCGACGGTGACCAAAGGCCTCGGCGAGATCGATGCGCAGGAACTCGCCGACACGCTGAATCGCCTCCTCGCCATCGCGAACCGGGTCCGTGACGCCTCGCCGAACGCGCTGCGGGCGGTGCTCGCGCAAGTCTTCGGCGCGCTCGACGAACGCGAGGCGGGTGAAACGGTCCGCTGGGTTGTCGCCGATCTCGTCGCCGCGTTGAAGCCCGTGGCCCACCAGGTACTGCCGCCGGTCATCAAGGGCCTTGCGGATCTCCTCGCCGCGGAATCGGCCGGCGACGGGGAATTGTCCGCTGCGGTCGACGCCCTGCGTGCGGCCCTTACGCCGAAGGAGGCGAGACCATGAAGCCGGAGTGGGCGGAAGCGGCGGTCGTGCTGGAAAACCGCTTCGTCAAGGAATGGAAGGCGGCCGGAAAGAAGGTCGTCGGCTACACCTGCTCGTACCTGCCGGACGAGGTGTTTCATGCCGCCGGCATCCTTCCGTTCCGGCTGCGCGGATACGGCGCCGAGGAGTGCAGCATCGGCGACACGTACTTCGGGCCGTTCATCTGCAGCCTGCCCAAGTGCATGCTGCAGCTCGCGGGCGAGGGCCGGCTGCGTTTCCTCGACGGCGCCATCATCACGCCGGGCTGCGACTCGATGCGCCGGCTGGACGAGTGCTGGCGCAAAGCGGGAGATGATCACCAGGGCATCGTCCCCGGGTTTTTCTTCCACTTCGGCGTACCGCACAAGCTTTCCGACTACACGGTGCGCTGGTTCAGCGACGAGATCCGCCGACTGATCGCGGCGGTCGAAGCGCACTTTGGTGTGGCCATCACCGACGAGGGGCTTCGCGAATCGATCCGGGTCTACAACCGCGGCCGCGCGCTGCTCCAGCAGTTCGACCGGTGGCGCACGGCGCCAAGTCCGCCGATCACCGGTGCCGAGGCGCTGGCCGTCATCTTGGCGGGGACGGCCATGACCCGCGACGCCTACAACGCCTGCTTGGCGGCCTTTCTCGACGAGTCGACCGATGGCGCCCCGATGCAGAGCGACCGGATCCGTCTGATGCTCGTCGGCAGTGCGAACGACGACGTCGAGTTGGTCCGCGTGATCGAAGGCAACCGGGCGCTCGTGGTGGCGGACAACCTCTGTTTCAGCGCCCGCTTCCACCTGGATCCGGTGGCGGAGGATGATGAGCCGGTGGAAGCGCTGGCGCGACACTATCTGCGCAAGAACGAATGCCCGCGCATGTACGGGCAGTACCATGAGCGCCTCGACCTCCTGCGGGAGAAGATTCGCAGCGCGCGTATCGACGGCGTGGTCCTACAGAACATCCGCTTCTGCGACCTGCACGGGGCGGAGAACGGCCTCTTCGAGCGCGCCCTCGAGGCCGAGGGGACGCCGTGCCTGCGCCTGGAGCGGGAGTACGGCCCGCTGGTGGAAAAGGGCCGCTTGAAGATCCGCGTCGATGCCTTCCTCGAACGGATTGCGCAGCAGCACGGAGCGGCCGCATGAGGCAAGCAACCAGAGAGTACCATTTCGACTGGATGCTGTGGTCGGCCTTCGAGACGGGCACCAAGTTGGCCCGCGGAACCGAGAAGGAGTACCGCACCACGCTGAAGTACGTTCCGTATTTCCGGGGCATCGTCGACACGATGCTCCAGGCGGGCGAGGCGGGCCAGCGCTTCATGGAGTTGTGCGCGCAGTACTTCGGGAACTTCGTGACGGCCCGCGAGCGGGGGTGGAAGACCGCCATGACCACCTTCTGCTTTTCTCCTACCATCCTGTACGCGCTCGACATCATGCCGGTGTGCATGGAGGTGCTGTCAGCCATCATGACGATGACCTACCGGCGGGGCACGGCCGAGTTCCTCGACTACTGCAATGAGGTGGGCTTTACCGAAACATCCTGCTCGTCGCAGCGCGGGGCGCTCGGCGGCTTTCTTGCCGGCCTCGGCAGTGAAATCGACATGGTGGTGACCGATACCCCCGGCGTGTGCGACACCAACGCCAACGCCTTCTCCTTCGCGGCGGCGTATCTGCACAAGCCGTTCTTCCAGCTCGACTTCCCACCAGTACTTGTCGACCCGCGGACCGATACCTACCACCGCGAAGACTACAAAGCGTTGATCCGGTTTCTCGAAGAGCACACGGACAAGACGCTGGACCTCGACCGGCTCCGTCAGGTCCTGATGGAGGTCGAGGCGCAGGATGCGCTGATCGGGGAATTGGAGGACTTGGCGCGGCTCGTGCCCAATCCCTTGCCGGTGTCCTTCGGCCTGTTGAGTTACGCCGGGCGATTCATGTTCGGGGGCATGCCGGAGTGCACTCGCCTCCTCGAGTCGATGGTGGCGCAGGCCCGCAGCAACGCGGAGAAAGGCATATCCGGGCTGAAGAGCGGTGTGGAGAAGGTCCGCGCCTTCTTTTGCTACATCGACCACTACACGCAGGACCTGCGGTTCTGGCAGATGCTCGACGAGTTGGGCGTCGGATACGTCGGCAACATTCTCAGCAGGCATTGGGCGTCGACGGCCCCGTACGTGCGCGCCCTCGACAAGGTGGATGCGGCGTACACCGTCAACGCGACGAGCCTCGACGCGATACTCGACTCCCTGGCGGCGCTGAACTCGCGCATGCCGATGGTCAAGCAGATCCGCGGTCCCTACGATGCGCCGAACATGTGGCTCGACGATACGCTGTCGCTGGCCAAGCTCTACAGTGCCGACTGCATCATCTACAACGGCACGCCGGGCTGCCGGAACACGTGGGGCATGGTGAAGCTTTTGGCGCGCGACACGGAGAAGGCCGGCTTTCCCACACACATCATCAACGCGGATGCCTTCGACGACCGGGTGCAGTCGTGGCAAGCGACGCGCGAACGGTTCGAGGAGTTCATGACGGTTCGGAGGTTGCTCCCATGATCGTGGCCGGCTGCGACGTCGGCTCGCTCACGTCAAAGGCGGTGGTGATGCGCGACGGATGCATCCTCGGACGCGCCGTCATCAAGTCGAAGGCGAAGCCATGGGAGTCCGCCGAGTCGGTGATGCAGATGGCGCTGGCGGCGGCCGGGCTCGCCCCGAGCGACGTGTGCTACTGGGTCGGCACGGGATACGGCCGGGACAAGATTCCTTTCGTGCACGAGACCGTGTCGGAGATCGGCTGCCACGGCAAGGGGGCGCGGTGGCTGGTGCCTTCGGTGCGCACGGTCATCGACATCGGCGGGCAGGACTGCAAGGCGATACGCCTGGACAAGGATGGAAACATCGAGAAGTTCATCGCCAACGACAAGTGCGCCTCGGGGACGGGACGGTTTCTCGAAGTGATGGCTAAGGCGCTCGGCGTCGAGCTCGGCGACCTCGGGGACCTCTCGACGCGCGCCAAACATCCGGTGACTCTCGCCAACGCCTGCACGGTCTGGGCGCAGGCCGACGTGATCAGGCACCTGCACGACGGCGTGCCTGTGGAGGACATTGTGGCGGGAATCAACAACGCGATGGCGGCGCGCATGGCCACGCTCGTGCGCCATATCGGCGCCGAGCCCGATGTCTGCATGACCGGGGGCGTGGCCAAGAACGGCGGCGTGCTGGCAAGTCTCGAGCGGTTGCTGTCGCTCCGGCTGAAACGCGTCCGACGGGAGGACCCGCAGATCGCGGGCGCCATCGGCGCCGCTTTGTTCGCCGCCGAGCGCGCCAACGGAGGGCTCCGATGATCGTGGCTGGCTGTGACGTCGGATCACTTACCGCAAAAGCCGTGCTCCTGAACGGCGGGACGATCATCGGCGCGGGGATCACGCGCACCGGGCCGGTGCCCGAGGCATCCGCCAACGCGGCGATGCATCTCGCCCTCGGCCAGGCGGGCGTGACGCTCGACGCCATCGCGCACTGCGTCGGGACGGGCTACGGCCGGCGCAAGATCACATTTGGTGACACGGTCGAGTCCGAAATCGCCTGCCATGCGCGCGGCGCCGTGTGGCAGGTGGCATCGGTGCGGGCGGTCGTCGACATCGGCGGGCAAGACGCGAAAGCGATCCGTCTCGATGAGGACGGCCACGTGCTCCAGTACCAGTACAACGACAAGTGCGCCGCCGGGACCGGGCGCTTTCTCGAGGTGATCGCCGATGCCCTCGGGATCGAGCTGGACGCACTGGGCCCCTTGTCCGAGGCGGCGACGGAACGCCTGACGCTGTCGAACCAGTGTGTGGTGTTCGCCGAAACGGAAATCCTGTCACTGGTAAACGAGGGCAAGGAAACGGCCGACATCGTGCGCGCGATGCATCAGGCGGTGGCCCGCCGGGCGGCGGCCCTGGCGCGCAGCATCGGCATCGGCCTCGGCGGCGCCGGCGACGTCGCCATGACCGGCGGGGTGGCCAGGAACTCCGGCATGTTCGAGGCCCTGCGCGAGGCGCTGGGGATGTCCCTGGTCCGGGTCCCGCACCCGCAGCTCAACGGGGCGATCGGCGCCGCGCTGATCGCGGCGGATGCGGCCGGCTGCCGCCCCGGGGACTCCGTGGCGGCACATGCCTGATGTCACGCAGCTCTTCGACGAACGTATCCGGGAGTTGTTCGCCTACGTCAGCACGGTCCGCATGCGCAACGTCGTGCGGGTGGTGCAGTGCGCGGAGGGGCCGAGCTGGCCGCCGGGCAGGAAGGGCAATGTCGTCCTGCAGGCCGACACCGCCGTCGAGCTGGGAAATCCGCAAGACGAATCGGTTGCCTTCCACCTGTGGACGACGGACCTCCGGCTCGTTCGCGACGGATGCATCACGCTCATCGGACCCGACGTCACTGAGAGTGTAGGCTGGCATCTGCCGTTCGGCAAAGCCGTGCTTTTGGGGGTCGGGGACATCTGCGAGGAGAACTGCGTCGAGCGCTACCGGGAGCTGGGATTGAGGCGGTATGACCTGAATCTCGCGGGCTACATGCTGCGGGCTCCGTCCCAAGTCGGGCGGGAATGGAGTCGGGTGAGCCGGCAAGCGGCTGACGGCGGGTTCACGCTGGCGACGTTGGGCGGCGCGCTCATCCGGCTCTACAAAGCTCTGCCCTACGTCAAGTCCGCCGAGGTGCTCGTCGTGACCTCCTCGCCCGCGGACGTGCGCGAGTTGAGCATCATTGGGAGCCGGGCAGCGCGGCAGATCGGCGCGTTGAACAAAATGACGACCGAGCTGGTGCGCGAGTGTGACGCGTGTGACTTCAACGACATCTGCAGCCAGGTGGAAGACTTTCGTGTGAGCCGGCGCGCGTTGCAGGAGGGGGAACGAGGTATGTGATGGCGCTCCAGACACATGCCGCTGTTATCGATACCGGCAACTCGCCGCCGAGGCGCACACGAGAGCGGAAGCCCGAAGCTATCTCGGGGGGCTTCCGCTGGAATGACTACACCTCGCCGGTCTGTTGTTCCGTCAGTTCGACCACTTCCATCCTGCCGGCGAACAACCGGAAATGGGTGGCTCTCGGGACGTAGGTCGGAAGAGTCGGATATGGCAACAAAGCCGTGACATCGCAGGTCACACCTGGTGATCGGTCGCCGCGACGGAGAGCCCAGGCAATCGCGGCTCGTTGCCAGTGTTCACGGGATAGTTCGCTTCGTGCCAGGCCTTCATTCCGCCGGCGTGACTGTTCCAAAGCATGGCTTACCCCGCTGGTCGGAGCAGGCATCAAAGCTCCACTGCGGGCAGCTTCAGTCCCGTCGCACGGCTAAGTCCAAGTCCCCGCAAGTTCCCGGCGTCATCGATCCGCCAAGATTCGCCGGCCGATGCGATGCCGCACAAGCAGCCTGATCAACTCGACCGGGCTTGGCGAGCACGCGGTTCAAAACTCCGCAGCTGTAACCCCACGCGTATGGACTGTCGAGGGGGCATGGCGCGAGGCCAAGGACGGTGGCTGCGCGAATGAGCTGTGGATGGAGCTTGCTGCCAAGCGTGAAAACGAGCACCCGGAAGACGCCCTCGCGATCTATCGGAAACAGATCGAGCCAACCCTGGACCGGAAGAACAACGAGGTATACGCGGAAGCGGTTTGCCTGCTGCACAAGATCTGCGACTTGATGACCCGCATGGGGCGGCAGAACGAATTTGCCGGCTATGTGACGTCGGTCCGTGCGGCGCACAAACCGAAGCGGAACTTCATGAAGCTGCTCGATGCCGCGAAGTGGCGCTGACGTCGACCGTGAAGCCGTCATGTCTCGGCAGCCGAACAAGAACCTGATGGCGCGCGTTACCCGTGCGGCCGCGGCGGTGCTGGCGCGCGACAGATGTCTCTCCTACCCCTCATTACTGATCGAGCTTGGCGTCCTGACACGAAAGGATCTCGATGCGTGGCGGGCGCGGGCCACGTCCCCTTTTTGGAGCGCGTCGTGCACACGAATCTGACCAAGCTCGCGCGCATCCATGCCGCCGTACGGCGCCTCGCGCGAGCTCATGGATTGCAGCGGCAGGCCGCTCGGCCACCGCGGGGGCGGCGCTATTCGAAATCTGGATACCCATCCGTGGAGGCGGAATACGGGGCGACCTACCGGCCGATCCAGCAGCGGCCTGCTGCCGTTGACGTGGTGCAATCATTGCACTAGGATCACCTCCGGTGCCTACGCTCAAGCGCTTCGCACGTGCTGCTGTTCGCATGTACGCGGGGGATCACGGTGTGCCCCATTTCCATGTGGAAACGCCGGAGGATCGTTGCGCGGTATCCATTCGGACGCTGACGGTGCTTGCCGGCCGCGTGCCCCAAAAGGTCTTGCGGGAGGCGTTAGCGTGGGCCGCAACGCGTCGCGAGGTCTTGCTCGCGAAATGGAAGGAACTCAACCGATGAAGCTGCCAACCATTCGAGCCGTCCACGTTGTGGGGCAAACCGCCGTGGAGATTACCTGGTCGACGCGCAAGACCATGCGTGTCGATCTGTCCGGGCTGATCCGTCGCTACAAGGCGCTGGCGCCCTTGCGGGCGCGCACGCGGTTTACGCGGGCCGTCATCGGCGAATGGGGTCACAGTCTGTCCTGGGGCGATGACCTCGATCTCGGTGCCGACACGCTGTACCGCCTCGCGCGGGAGCAGGCGGGCCTCACCGTACCCGCAACCGAATTCGCCGCCTGGCGCGCACGCCATGCCCTTTCGCTGGCCGCCGCGGCCGACGCCCTCGGCCTGTCACGACGCACAGTGGCCTATTACGAGCGCGGTCAGAAGCCCATCCCGCGCGTGGTCGGCCTCGCGCTCAAAGGATACGACGCCGCACAAGCAGCGTGATCGACTCGACCGCGCTTGGGCATGGACCCCTTGCCCGCCTGCGTCGGCGATTGCGACGGACGCAGAGAGGTCAGCGTCGACGAGTTGAGGGCCGGGCCGACCTAATATCATTATCAACATCTCGACATACAATATAGTCATAATTACCTAGCGGCATGCTCAGCACGGCGTGCCTGGATGCTCCCGGAGCCCGGCAGCACATGGCTCGCGGCATCGAGCGCCGCCGGATGTTCCGTTCCGACCACGACAGAGCAGATCGGCTCGCGCGCCTGGCCACCTGTAACCGAGAAGACGGCGCGCGCGTCTTGGCTTGAGCCCTGCTGCTCTGATGAGCCCAACTGCCTCGAGCGTGTTCATCATGTCCCCGGTGCAATCGCGTTCGTGTTCCGAAGAGCAATAACGACATCCATCTGGCTATTGTGGACTTTGGCGTGGCCCTTCAAGACGGCGCGCCGCAATTTCATCGCGTTGCAGGAAGGGGAACGCCGTGTGTGACGCATCGCGTGCGTCTTCGCCGAGCGGTGCAGCCTCGTCTGCGGGATGGTCGGCGACATGATGATCGCACGGCTGACGCGGGGGTGTCGCGACATCATCCGCTGCGGAGGCCGTGGAAAATGCCGCCGATTCCGACCAAACCAGGGGGAGAATAACACAAGCATGCTGTTCGTTGCCTAGAATTTTCAAGGTCCCCAAAAAGGAGCTGCCGGCATCTCGCAGATCGGAATTGCGGACCGCGATCAGGGCCAAAAGATTGCGACTTTGCGCTGGTACGGGCTTCGCATGATACTCCCCCGTGTATTGACGCGCGCGCGGCGAAGTCTCTACCGCGCGAGGAGGTGGCTTGTGATGCGCTTGCAGCCGACTGTCCTGTACGAGAAGTCCCTCGATCTCGATCTCTTGGAAGAGATCAGCCACGTTTCCGGCATCGAAAGGGTCAAGCGTTGCATCCAGTGTGGCACCTGCACTGGCTCATGTCCGGTTTCATGGGCCATGGAAGATACGCCGCGCAAGGTCCTCGCACTGATCCGCGCGGGCATGCGTGAACGCGTGATGGAAAGCAGCGCCATCTGGACCTGCGCGTCCTGCTATTACTGTGGCGTACGTTGCCCGCAGGACATCCCGATCACCGAGGTGATGTACGCCCTCAAGCGCCGAGCCATCAGGGAGAACCGCGCGCGCAGCAAGCATGCCCAGGTGCTGTCGCGGGAGTTCGTCAAGGTGGTGCACAAATACGGCCGCAACCACGAGGCTTCCCTGATGGCCGGGTTTTTGTTGCGTGCGCGCCCGTTCACTGCATTCAAAGAAATGCCCATTGGCATGAAGCTGCTGAAGCAAGGTCGGCTGCCGCTCATGGCCCGGCGCATTCGCGACATCGAAAGCCTGCGGCGCATCATGGCTAAAGCCGAAGAGCTGGGAGGCCAAGAATGAAGGTCGCGTACTATCCCGGGTGTTCGTTACACGCTACGGCTCGGGCTTACGACGAGTCGATCCGTGCCATCGCGGGCTCCATGGGCTTGGAGCTCGAAGAAATCGACGACTGGAACTGCTGCGGGGCCACGGCCTACATGAGTGTGAACGAGATCCTGTCGTTCACGTTGTCTGCCCGCAATCTGGCCTTGGCTGCGAAGACGGGCCTGCCGGTCGTCTCGCCGTGCAGCGCTTGTTATACCAACCTGCGCAAGACCGAGAAGTACCTTACCGAGATGCCGGACATCAAGCAGAAGGTAGGGGAGGCGCTTGCCGCCGGCGGTCTACGCTACGACGGTGGCGTCGTCTCCAAGCACCTGCTGCAAGTCGTCGTGGAAGACATAGGGCTCGACAAGATCCGTGCGCTCGTGAAGCGGCCGCTCACGGGGCTCAAGGTGGCGCCGTACTACGGCTGCCAGATCGCGCGGCCCTTAGGGATCGAGGAGAGCGTCGACGATCCCATGATGCTCGACCGGCTGATCGAGGCGTTGGGCGGCGTCGCGGTTCCCTACGCCATGAAGACCATTTGCTGTGGCGGGTCCCTCATGGGGACTCGAGAGGAAGTGGCCCTGCGCCTCTGCCGGAATCTGCTCCTGTGCGCGCAGGAGCAGAAGGCTGAATGCCTCGCGGTCACCTGCCCGCTCTGCCAGATGAACCTCGATATGTATCAGGAGCGCGTGAACAGCACATACGGCACGAGCTTCCACATCCCCGTGGTCTACTTCTCGCAGCTGATGGGGATGGCTTTCGGGTTCGGCGCCAAAGATGTCGGACTGGAGCACAGCGGCATGCCCGTTGCGGCACTGGTCCACACGGGGAATTGAGGAGACCAGGATGGCGGCAACAAAGATCGGCGTATACGTCTGCCACTGCGGCACCAATATCTCGGGAAAGGTTGATGTCCCCGATGTCGTACGGTTCGCGTCTTCCCTGCCCGGGGTGGCGATAGCCCGCGAATACAAGTTCATGTGTTCCGATCCCGGGCAAGGACTCATCCAGCAGGATATTAAAGATTTGGGCATTGATCGTGTGGTCGTGGCATCCTGCTCGCCGTTGATGCATGAGCCCACTTTTCGATCGGCATGCGAAACCGCAGGGCTCAACCGCTACCTGTTCCAGATGGCCAACATCCGAGAGCACTGCTCCTGGGTGACCATCGATCCGCAAGCGGCGACGCACAAGGCCATGGCATTGGTCTCCGGAGCGGTGGCCAAAGCGGCGCAACTCGAGCCCCTCGAGCGCAAGACGGTCGGGGTCACCCAGGCCGCGCTGATCGTGGGTGGTGGCATCGCCGGCATCCAGGCAGCGCTCGACATCGCCGACTCCGGCCGGCAGGTCTACCTCGTCGAGAAGGAGCCGTCGGTCGGCGGTCACATGGCCAAGTTCGACAAGACTTTTCCCACCCTCGACTGCGCCGCCTGTATCCTGACTCCCAAGATGGTTCAGGTGGGCAAGCATGCGAAGATCAAGCTCATGTCCTCCACCGAGGTGGAGGAAGTCACGGGTTTCGTTGGGAACTTCAAAGTCAAGGTTCGGCGTCGGGCGACCTACGTGGACGAGTCGAAGTGCACCGGTTGTGGGCTGTGCTGGGAATCTTGCCCGGCCCGCCAGATTCCTCAGACCCGCGTGATTAGAAAGGGCAAGCTGCTGATCGGCAGAATATCAGCGACCACGGCTCCAATGCAGGCCCCCGCGGGCGGAAACGGCGCGGATGCTTCCGGGCCCGGCCCGCTGCTGTCCTGAAGGGGGAAAGGCCCGCCCGTGACATCATGTCAACTGCCCCGCAGCGAAAGGTGATGACCGTGGGCGCCGTCCGCGACTTGCTTGAAGCGGAAGTGCTTTGCGGTGACGCCCATGCTCTGAGCGCAGAAGTCGAGGGGGCGGGGGCGGCAGACCTCATGAGCGATGTCCTGTCGCTCAGCCAGCGTGGGATGTTGCTCTTGACGGGCTTGGTCAGCGTGCAGGTGGTGCGCACCGCGATCGTGGCGGAACTGTGCGGCGTGGTGTTCGTCCGCGGGAGAATGCCTGGGAGCGAGATCATAGCGCTCGCGCGGGAGGCCGGGATGCCTCTCCTGCGCACGCAGCACACCCTGTTCGAGGCGGCGGGGCTCGTCTACGGAGCACTGACATGCGGGTAGACCATGGCCTCCGACGAGTTCGAGAGGGTTTACGAGGTGGCCGGCAGAGACTATGCCAACGCCGGGCGAGCCTCGACCAGCATCAAGGACACGCTGAAGAACCTCGGCGTGCACCCCGTTGTAGTGCGTCGCGTGGCCATCGCCTCCTACGAGGCAGAGATGAACGTCGTCATGTATGCCGTGCGCGCCAAGATGTCCCTTCGGGTGAGCCCCGCCGCCGTGACCCTCGAAGTGCAGGACGAAGGGCCCGGGATCGCAGATGTCCGCTTGGCGATGCAGGAAGGGTACTCCACGGCTACGCCCGAAATGCGCGAGATGGGATTTGGGGCAGGCATGGGGCTCCCGAACATCAAGAAGAATGCGGATGTCTTCGAGATCAGCTCGGAGGTGAGCCGGGGCACGCTGCTGCTGATCCGCATCGATCAGGTGACTTGAGCCATGAGCCCACAGCCATCTTACCATCACCCGCTCCGCTTCGACGCCGACAAGTGCGACGGCTGCATGGCTTGCATGCGTGCCTGTCCGACGGCGGCGGTGCGGGTCCGCAAGGGGATGGCGTGGCTGCTCGACGACCGGTGCATCGACTGCGGCGAGTGCATCCGGGTCTGCGTCCGCCGGGCGGTTGTGCCCCTCACCGACCAGATGGCGGACCTCTCGAGGTTCGTCTGCACAGTGGCAATCCCGTCGCCGAGCTTGTATGCGCAGTTCGATCCGGACGTCTCGCCCGGCGAGGTCTCTGCGGCGCTCAAGCTGTGCGGTTTCGACGATGTCGAAGGCCCGTCGCGGGCGTGCGACATGGTCGCGGCGGCGACCGAGATCTTCCTCAGCGAGTATCGCGGCCAGTACCCGCTCATCTCGTCGTTCTGCCCCAGCGTCGTGCGGCTCGTGCAGGTGAACTATCCCGCCCTCGTGGCGCAGGTGCTGCCCGTCCTGGCACCACGCGAGGTCTCCGCACGCGACGCCAAGACCCGCAAGGCAGCGGAGACCGGCCTGCCCGAGGAACGCATCGGTACGGTCTACATCACTCCGTGCCCGGCGAAGATGGTGGCCATACTCGAGCACCCCGGCATGGAGAGGTCGTACCTCGATGCGGCGGTGTCGATAAGCGATCTTTTCCATCCTCTCGCCACGGCCATCGCGAAGGCCAGAGGAAGCGGCATCACGGCAACTACGGCGGAGACCAGCTCCGGCGTGAATTGGGCATTTCTCGGTGCGGTGCCGAGATCCCTGCAGGCCGCGGACAGCCTGTCGGTGGCGGGGCTTCCCAACGTGATCCGCATACTCGACGATGTGGAGAAGGGAAGGCTGCGGGGCTACCGGTTCATCGAATGCCACGCCTGCGGCGAGGGGTGCGTGGGCGGATGCCTGACGGTGGAGAATCCCTACGTCGCCCGCAGCAAGACGATCCGGCTGACGCAAAAACTGCCGGCGGCGGCACCCGAGCTGCGATCGGACGTCGAGCGCCGCTGGCGGAACCGGGAGTTCTTCACGGACGCGGCTTTCAGCGCCCGGCCCCTGCGGCCTCTCGACGAGAACATCTCCGCCGCCATCGCCAAGATGACTCAGAAGGATGCGTTCCTCGCAGAGTTGCCGGGAATCGATTGTGGGGCCTGCGGAGCGCCCTCGTGCCGCGCGTTCGCGGAGGATGTCGTGCAGGGCGAGGCAGAGAAACACGCGTGCGTGTTCTCCTTGCAGCGGGCGCTGACGGCGCAAGTCGAGGAGCTGGTTTCGCTGGTCCAGGGGACGCGGCGCTCGGTTGGAGGTGAAGAGCCGTGAACGTAGCCGAGGCAGCAGAACGGATCGGTGGAGTGGTTGTCGCGGGCACGGCTGACGTTGCCGGGCGGGAGATACGCGGCGGGTACGCTTCGGATCTTTTGTCGGACGTGCTGGGCAACTGCCATGAAGGGGATCTGTGGGTGACCATGCAGAAGCACATCAACATTGTGGCCGTGGGTCAGCTCAGGGAGTTGGCGGGGATCGTACTCGTGGGTGGCCGGCGGCCTGACGCGGAAACGGTGGCGCGCGCCGACCAGGAGCACCTGCCGATCGTCTCCACGGACCAGGCGACCTTCGACGTGGTCGGGATCCTCTACAGCCTGGGTGTACGGGGCAGGAGGCTCACCTGAGGGTGTTCATGCTCGACACGCACGTACATACCTGTCTGTCGCCCTGCGGCGAGCTGGACATGCACCCGGCGGCGCTGGTGGAAGCCGGGGTGCAGGCTGGTCTCGATGCCGTGGCCGTCTGCGATCACAACGCGGCCGGAAACGTGGCGGCTGTCGAGCGGGCAGGACGAGCGCGGGGATTGGCGGTGATCCCCGGGATGGAAGTCACGAGCGAGGAAGAAGTCCATGTGGTTGCGCTGCTCCCCGACGTGGAAGCAGCGATGACGCTCCAATCACGGGTCCAGCAGGCGCTTCCCGGCACGAACGATGCGGACGCCTTCGGCATGCAGGTGATCGCGAACGAGCATGCCGAAGTCTTGGGGTTCGACGAGCATCTTCTCATAGGCGCCACGACCCTGGGAATCGACGTAGTGGTAGATCGCATCCACGCCGTTGGAGGACTGGCGGTGGCCGCTCACGTGGATCGGGAAGGCTTCGGGATCATCGGCCAGCTCGGGATGATTCCGGAGGGCTTGGCGCTCGACGCTCTGGAGGTCTCAACGCGCACACCGATGAACACGGCGCGGTCCAAGTACGGCGCGGCCAGTTTTCCCCTGCTCTGCGGTTCCGACGCACACCAGCCGGATCAGGTGGGCCGCGGCGTGACCTTCATGCTCATCGAGGCACCGTCCCTGTCCGAGGTGCGGCTGGCGCTCGGAGGTGTGGGCGGACGCGCGGTCCTCGGCGGAGGGCGACCCATGGAGGACCTGTTACTGCACATCCTCGACATTGCCCGGAATGGTATCGAGGCTGGCGCCACCGCCGTGCAGATCGAGCTCACGGAGGACATCGCGCGGGATCTCCTCGTTATCTGCGTGCGCGACAACGGACGCGGCATGGACGCGGCAACCGTTGCCAGAGCGACCGATCCGTTCTTTACGACGCGCACCACACGAAAGGTCGGCCTGGGGCTGTCGCTTCTCGCGGCGGCGGCGCGCGCCGCGGGTGGCGACATGACGGTGGAGTCGACGCCCGGTAAGGGGACACGGGTGACGGCGACGTTTCAGTACGGTCATATAGATCGGGCGCCGGTAGGCGACATCGAGACGACTCTCTTGGTGCTGGTGGCCGGGAACCCAGAAGTCGAGATTTTGTTCAGGCACGTGGTTGGCGGTCGCGACTACGAGCTGAGCTCACGGGACCTGGCGGCAGCGTTGGACGAAGCCAGCCTGGCGTCGCCGCAGGGGCTGGCTTTGCTGCGGGCTGCGATTCGCCAGGGCGAGGCGGAGCTTACACATGAACCCGGTCCGGAACGCCAATGAGGCTGGAGGGCAAGATGGCTAGTGAATTCGCTGCAAAGGTCGAAGGCATCTTGGAACGCTACGGTAGAGAGAAGGACAACCTGATTGCGATCCTCCTCGATTGCCAGGAGGAATTTACCTACCTGCCGCGGCAAGTCGTGGAGCAGGTCGCCGACGAGGTCGGCACATCGAGAGCGCAGGTCCTCGGGCTCGCTACCTTCTACGGACGGTTCAGCCTGAAGCCGGTGGGCCGCTACCCGATCCACGTGTGCATGGGTACGGCCTGCCACGTGCAAGGCGGGCCGCGCCTGCTCGACGCCCTGGAGCGCGAGCTGTAGATCAGGAGAGGCGAGACGACGCCCGACATGCAGTTCGGCCTCGAGCACCGTGAACTGCCTCGGCTGCTGCGGGCTCGCGCCCGTAATCACGGTGGGCAGAACGTGCACGGGAAGCTGCGACAAGTGGACATCCCGAAGGTAGTGGAGAAGATACAACCGCAAGGAGACCTAACATGCCTAGGCTGACCATCGAAGATCTCAAGAAGATCAAGGACAAGGCCAAGCAGACCATGACCATTGAGGTCGGGCGAGGCGCGCGCCCGCGTCACGGTCCACATGGGCACGTGCGGGATCTCCGCTGGCGCCCGCGAGGTCATGGCGGCCCTTCTCAAGGAGATGGAGGCCAGCGGGACAACCGACGTTCTTGTGAGTACGTCGGGCTGCGCTGGGTTGTGCAGCCGGGAGCCGATGGCGACCGTTGAAATCCGGGATCAAGCCCCCATCAAATACGTGGATCTCACCCCTCCCGCCATCGTGAAGGTGTTCAGAGAGCACGTAATGGACGGCAAGGTGGTCGTCGCCCACGCATTGGGCAGCGGCTCCGAATCGACTGGCTGATCGGCAGAACAAGGTAGGTCAACATGGCACACCGCGTACAAGTTATGGCATGCACGGGAACCGGCTGCGTTGCCGGCGGGTCGTATGACGTCGCCGGCGCCATTGCAGCCGAGGCGCAGAAAAAGGGCCTGACCGACGAAGTCCAGGTGATCAAAACAGGCTGCCAGGGGTTCTGCGCCGAGGGGCCCGATCGTAATCGTCCAGCCGGACAACATCTTCTACTGCGGCGTTGAGAAGAAGGACGCCGCCCTACTGGTCGAAGAGCACCTGCTCAAGGGGAGACCGGTCAAGAGACTCCTGTACACGCCGCCGGAAGCCAGAAGCTCCGCGTGCCGGCCCTCAAGGACATCCCCTTCTTCTCCAAACAAAAACTGGTGGTCCTACGCAACCGCGGCCTCATCGACCCCGAAAAGATCGACGACTACATCGCGGTAGACGGCTACACCGCGCTGGCCAAGGCGCTGACGGAGATGACTCCCGAAGGGATCATCCAGGAGATCAAGCGCTCCGGCCTGAGGGGGCGCGGCGGTGGAGGCTTCCCTGCGGGCATCAAGTGGGAATCGGCCCGCAATGCCGGCAAGCACCGAGGCGTCGAGCCCGTCGTGGTCTGCAACGCGGACGAAGGTGACCCCGGCGCCTTCATGGACCGCAGCATCATCGAGTGCGACCCGCATGCCGTCGTCGAGGGCATGATCATCGGCGCACGGGCCATCGGCACCACGCAAGGGTTCGTCTACATCCGAAACGAGTACCCGATTGCTCGCGAGCGCCTCAGCAAGGCGCTGGAACAGGCGCGCGAGTACGGCCTGCTCGGCAAGAACATCCTCGGCACGGGGATGGACTTCGACATCAAGGTCGTCCAGGGGGCCGGCGCCTTCGTCTGCGGCGAGTCCACGGCGCTGATGGCTTCGCTGAAAGGCAACGTCGGCGAACCGCGCGCGAAGTACATCCACACCGTCGAGTACGGCTACGAGAACCGTCCGACGAACCTGAACAACGTCGAGACCTGGGCCAACATCCCGCTCATCATCAACCGCGGCGCCAAGTGGTTCGCGTCCATGGGAAC
The DNA here is from genome assembly GCA_963729835.1 of uncultured delta proteobacterium. Lineage (GTDB taxonomy): Bacteria > Desulfobacterota > Binatia > HRBIN30 > HRBIN30 > CAVSQF01. Next base: position 126,134 of record CAVSQF010000006.1, read on the forward strand.
CGGGCGATGTGAGCGAGAATCCCGTGGAACGGCTCGCAGCGGCACCAAGGTCTTCTCGCTGGTCGGCAAGATCAACAACACCGGCCTGATCGAGGTGCCCATGGGTATCTCGCTGCAGGAGATCATCTTCGACATCGGCGGCGGTATTCCGAACGACCGCAAGTTCAAGGCGGTGCAGACCGGCGGTCCCTCGGGGGGGTGTATCCCCGAGAATCTGCTCGACATGTCCGTCGACTTCGACACCCTCACCGAAGCGGGTTCGATGATGGGCTCCGGCGGCATGATCGTGATGGACGAAGACACCTGCATGGTGGACATCGCCCGCTACTTCACCGAATTCCTCACCGACGAGTCGTGCGGGAAGTGCACGCCCTGCCGGGAGGGTTTGCGGCAGTCACTCGCTGTGCTGCGGCGGGTGGCGGACGGCAAGGGACAGCCGGGTGACGTCGAGCTGCTTGAGGAGCTCGGCAGCATGATGCAGGATTGCTGCCTGTGCGCCCTCGGGACCTCGGCGCCGAACCCCGTCCTCTCCACGATCCAGTACTTCCGGGATGAATGGGACGTGCACATCAAGGAGCGCCGCTGTCCGGGCGGGGTGTGCAAGGAGCTCATCGAGTTCGCGATCGACCCTGCGAAATGCGACGGCTGCCACGCCTGCGTGAAACCGTGTCCAGGGGAAGCGCTCTCCGGCACGGTCAAGCAACTTCACGTCCTCGACCTCGCCAAGTGCACGAAGTGCGGCGCGTGCATCGAGGTATGTAAGCGCCACGCGATCCTCAAGGTGCCGCGGAGCGACTGGAGGAGTGCCGCATGAAAATGATCAAGCTCAAGATCAACGGCATCGAGACCGAGGCCGAAGACAGAACCCCCATCCTGACGATTGCCAACCGGCTCGGGGTCAAGATCCCGACGCTGTGCCATCATCCGATCATCGAGCCGTACGGCGTGTGCCGCGTCTGCACCGTCGAGGTGCGGAGCGGCAAGCGTGTCCGCATGGTCACCGCGTGCAACTATCCCGCAGTCAACGGCATCGAGGTGTTCACCGATTCGGAGCGGGTGCGCCGCGACCGCAAGCTCATCATCGAGCTGCTGATGTCACGGTGCGGCCACGTGCCGATCATCGAGCAGCTCGCCGCCGAGTACGGCATCACCGAGCCGCGGTTCGGCCGCGGCGACGACGACTGCATCCTGTGCGGGCTGTGCGTGCGCGTCTGTCAGGATGTCATCGGCGCCAACGTGCTCGGGTTCTTCAATCGCGGCACCACCCGCGAGGTCTCGACTGCGTACGGCGAGACCTCGGAGAAGTGCATCGCCTGCGGGGCCTGCGCCTATGTCTGCCCGACCGGTGCGATCAAGATCGAGGACGACGCGGCGCTGATCCAGAAGGCCTTGCCACTCGGGCCGCTCACGCCCATCAGCATCCCCTTCATGCAAGCGGTCCCGCATCAGCCGGTCATCGACCGTGACTCGTGCGCGCACTTCAAGACCGGCGGCTGCAAGGTGTGCGAGAAGGTGTGCGAGCCCAACGCCATAAACCACGAGCAGCAGGATCGCGTCGAGGAGCTCGAAGTGGGCTCGGTCATCCTGGCAACCGGCTTCAAGTCTTTCGATGCGCAAAGGATGCCCCGCTACGGCTACGACAGGTACAAGAACGTCTTCACCGGCCTTGAGTTCGAGAAGATGAACAGCGCCTCGGGAATCACCGGCGGCAAGATCGTGCTTGCCGACGGCACCGAGCCGAAGAGCGTGGCCCTCATCCACTGCGTGGGCAGCCGCGACGAGCACTACAATCGGTACTGCTCGCGGGTCTGCTGCATGTACGCCCTCAAGTTCGCGCACCTCATCAAGGAGAAGACCGGCGCGGAGGTGTATAGCTTCTACATCGACATGCGCTGCTTTGGGAAAGGCTACGAGGAGTTCTACCAGCGTCTGCTTGAGGAAGGAGTGCGCTTCATCCGCGGCAAGGCCGCCCTGATCACCGACTTCGCCCTCGACGAGACCGAGGTCGGCAAACTCATAATCCGGGCGGAAGACACGTTGCTCGGTCAGGTGCGCCGCGTCCCGGTCGACATGGTGGTTTTGTGCACCGGCTTGGAGCCGGGCGAGAGCGCGGAAGAGATCGCGCACCTCTTTCACATCAGCCGCAGCCCGGATGGCTTCTTCTTGGAAAAACACCCCAAGCTCGCCCCGGTCTCGACACCCACCGACGGCGTGTTCATCGCCGGCGCTTGCCAGGGGCCGAAGGACATCCCCGACACGGTGGCGCAGGCCTCGGGTGCGGCGGCCCAAGTCCTGTCCATGATGGGCCGGGGAGAGATCGAGGTCGAGGCCGCGACCTCCTTCGTCGAGGAACTCCGCTGTGCCGGCTGTCGCGTCTGCAACACCCTCTGCCCAATGGACGCCATCAGCTTCGACGCAGAACTCAAGAAGACCAAGATCAACGACGTGCTATGCAAGGGGTGCGGCACCTGCGCGGCAGCCTGCCCGAGCCTGGCCATCGTGCCCAGGCACTTCACCGACACCCAGATGCTGGCCGAAATCGAAGGAGCGCTTTATGACGTTCGAGCCTAAGATCATCGGCATTCTCTGCAACTGGTGCTCGTACACCGGCGCCGACCTTGCCGGCACGGCGCGCATCAAGTCCGCGCCGAACGTGCGCGTCGTGCGCGTCATGTGCTCGGGCCGCGTCGACCCCACGTTCGTGCTCAAGGCCTTTGCGCTTGGCGCCGACGGAGTGCTGGTGTGCGGTTGCCACCCTGGCGACTGCCACTACATCGAGGGGAACTACAAAACCATCCGGCGCGGCGTGCTGCTGCGGCGCCTGCTCGCTGACTACGGTATCGAACCCGGCCGCTACCGGCAGGAGTGGGTCAGCGCCTCGGAAGGCGAACGCTGGGCCGAGGTCGTCAACTCTATGACTGAGGAAGTGCGCAAGCTCGGGCCGAGTAAGTTTACACCGGCGCGCGCCAAGGCGGACCAGCAAGTGGCCGCCAATGCCCTCGAGCGGCGTAGGAGGATCCAATGGCGAAGCTCAAGCTGGCATCGTACTGGACGGCTGGCTGCGGTGGGTGCGACACAGCTATTCTCGACACCCACGAGAAAATTCTCGACATTGCCGCAGCGGCGGACATCGTGTTCTGGCCGATCGCCGTGGATTTCAAGGTGAAGGACGTGGAGGCGATGCCCGATGGCAACATCGATGTCACGCTGCTCAACGGCGCGATCCGCAACAGCGAGAACGAGTACATGGCGCAGCTCCTCCGCAAGAAGTCGAAGGTGCTGGTGGCCTTCGGCTCCTGCGCCCACCTGGGTGGCATCCCCGGGCTCGCCAACGTCTTCACCCGTGAACAGATCTTCCAGCGCGTCTATAAGGACTCGCCGTCGACGGTCAACGGAAACGGCACGGTACCTCAGCTGTCGACCAAGGTTCCAGAGGGCGAGCTGGAGTTGCCCGAGGTCTTCGACAAGGTACGCACGCTCGCACAAGTCGTCGACGTCGACTACTTCATGCCCGGTTGCCCGCCAGCCCCGGCGCAGATCTGGGCGGTCGTGCAGGTAATCGTGAGCGGGAAGCTCCCCCCGAAGGGCTCGGTGGTGGGGGCCGAGGAGAAGACCCTCTGCGAAGACTGCAAACGCGAGAAGCGCGAGAAGAAGATCACCGCGTTCCACCGCTACGCCACCGAACAGCCGGACCCCAACGTGTGCTTCCTCGAACAGGGCTTCCTCTGCATGGGCATGGCAACCCGCGCCGGCTGCGGCCACCGCTGCCAGAACTCGGGCATGGGCTGTCGCGGCTGCTACGGGCCGCCGCCCGGCGTCATCGACCAGGGGGCCAAGGCCATCTCGGCCCTGGGGTCGATCATCGAAGCGCGCACCGAGGGAGAGGTGGAGAAAGTCCTCGCTGAATTCCCCGACGTATTGCGCAGCGTGAACCGCTTTGGGATACCCGCATCGCTCTTGCGGAGGACTGTATCATGAGACAGATCTCCATCGACCCCATTACCCGGCTCGAGGGCCACGGGAAGATCGAAATCTTCCTCGCCGATGACGGCAGCGTGGCCAACGCCTACTTCCAGGTCCCGGAGCTGCGCGGCTTCGAGAAGTTCGTCGAGGGCATGCCCATCGAAGAGGTGCCGCGCATTGTCGCGCGCATCTGCGGCGTGTGCCCGGCAGCGCACCACCTCGCCGCGGGGAAGGCGGTCGACGCAGTGTACCACGTAGACCCGCCGCCGACAGCCAAGAAGCTGCGCGAGCTATACTACTCAGCCCACTTCGTCCACAGCCACATTGCCCACTTCTATGCGCTGGCCGCGGCTGATTTCGTCATGGGCCCCGACTCGGATCCGGCCACGCGCAACATTCTCGGCGTCGCCGCGAAGGTGGGACTTCCCGTCGCTGGCGAGGTGCTCAAACACCGCCGCCTTGCGCAGGAAGTCCAGATCATCGTGGGCGGGAAATCCACCCATCCGGTGTGGACCGTCCCGGGTGGTGTCTCCAAGGGGATCAACGAGGAGCAACGCGCACAAATCGTCGAGATTGCGAAGTCGTGCGTCGAGTTCTCCAAGTTCTCGCTGCAGCTGTTCGAGGACGTGGTGCTCAAAAACAAGGCCTACTTGGACCTCGTTCTCTCCGATGTCTATGAGATGGACACGGCGCATATCGGGACGGTGGACGAGAAGAACCATGTCAACTTCTACCATGGCGACCACCGTGTGGTTGACCAAAAAGGCAAGGAGATCCTTCGCTATAAGGACTCGGAGTACCTCGAGCACATCGCCGAGCACGTCGAGACTTACTCATACTTGAAGTTCCCGTACCTCAAGAGGATCGGCTGGAAGGGAATCGTGGACGGTCCCGACTCCGGCCTCTACCAGGCGAGCCCGCTTTCACGTTTGAACGCCGCGGATGGAATGGCCACGCCCCTGGCGCAAGCCGCGTACGAAAAATACTTCTCGACCCTGGGCGGCAAGCCGGTGAAGAAGCTGCTCGCCACACACTGGGCCAGGCTTGTCGAGCTCCTCTACGCCGCCGAGCGGCTACTTGAGCTGGCGTCGGACCCCGAGGTCGCTTCGCCAAACATCCGCACGTTACCCACCGCCGTCCCAACAGAGGGCGTGGGCATCGTCGAGGCGCCACGCGGGATCTTGACGCACCATTACAAGACCGACAAGAACGGCCTGATCACCGAGGCGAACCTCATAGTCGGTACCACCAACAACCACGCGCCCATTTCTCTGGCGATCAAGCGGGCGGCGCAGAAGGTCATCAAGCCGGGCAAAGAGGTCACTGAAGGCCTGCTTAACATGGTAGAGATGGCTTTCCGCCTCTTCGACCCGTGCTTTTCGTGCGCCACCCACACCCTGCCAGGACAGATGCCGCTCGTGGTGGATGTCTTCGACGCAGGGGGGCAGCTCGTCCACTCGGAGGGTAGGTGACCCGGCGGACCCGCGTCGTCGGTCTCGGGAACACTATCCTCACCGACGATGGCGTCGGAGTCTACGCGGCCAGGGAGGTCCGCCGGCGTCTTGATGGCCAGTTGCCCGACGTAGACGTCGTCGAGTCTGAAGTTGCCGGGTTTGCGCTGCTGGAGTTGATGGCCGGCTGGGAGCGCGTCATCCTCATTGACGCCGTCACGTTTGATGGTGTCAAGCCCGGGGAGGTATTGCGGATCCATCCGCAAGACCTCCACACGTCGCTCAGGATTCGCTCCGTTCACGAGATCGACCTGCCGACGGCCTTGGAGCTTGGCCGGCGTCTAAACATGGGAATGCCAGACGAGGTCTTGATCTTCGCGATTCAGGCGCAGGATTGTCTGACCTTGGGTGAGCGGCTGAACGAGTCGGTACAGGCTGGCTGCGCCCGCACCGTGGAGATGGTTGTCGACGAGATTGGGCGTGCTACGGTTGCCGTCAATGATTGCTTGCTCGATGGCTCGAACGACCATGTCTTCAGAGCGGCATGCGACGGGCAGCCTGCAGCGACCAACACGTCCGCCGGAAGCCTCTGGAGTGCGGGCGGGAGCGGACCGTCGAATAGACGTGGGGGCGCAGCCCCGGAGGTCTGATTGCACGAGGTAGCAGTAGCCCAGCGGATGGTTGAGATTGCCTTGAGCGCTGCCGCTGAGAATGGCGGCGGTCGGGTCGTGGCGGCGCGGCTGCTCCTGGGCAAGCTGACGTGCGTTGACCCGGAGACGCTGACCTTTGCCTTTCATATCGCCGCCCGTGGCACTCCTGCCGATGATTGCAAGCTAGAGATCGTGCAGATACCGGCGCGCCTCAGGTGCCGCTCGTGCAAAACGGAGCACGAGCGCGAGCTACTCGAGCCGTGCCCGCAGTGCAATGCAATAGGTGGCGAGATTCTTGCGGGACGCGAGATGCGACTTACCACGATCGACGTCGAAGAAACGCAAACATACTCACCCTGTGTTTTCGAGGGTGAGGCAACTGGGGAAGGCCGATGACCGCGCAAGTGTCCGTTGAGCGCGACGTGCTGCAAGACAACCTCCGTGACGCGCAGGCCAATCGCGAGCGCTTTGCTGCGGCCGGCGTGTACGTTCTGAATCTCATGAGCGGCCCGGGCGCCGGCAAGACGACGCTCCTCGAGCGCACCGCCGAGGCCCTTAGCCCGCGGATGCGGCTCGCGGTGATTGCCGGCGACCTGGAGACGCGACGCGATGCTGACCGCATCGGGCGCCATGGCGTGCCCGTCGTGCAGATCAATACGGGTGGTGCCTGCCATATCGAGGCGCATCAAATCGCCGCCGCGGCCGACCAGTTCGAGTTGTCGGAATTCGAGTTACTCATCATCGAGAACGTCGGGAACCTCGTGTGCCCTGCGGAGTTCGACCTCGGCGAAGACGACAAAGTGATGATTCTCTCGTGCACCGAGGGCCACGATAAGCCGGCCAAGTACCCACTGATGTTCCGTGAGTCCCGCGCGATGCTGCTCAACAAGGTGGACCTCTTGCCCCATACGAACTTCGACGTCGAGGCAGCGATCGCCGACGCCAAGGCGCTCAACCCTGGCATCGAGGTGATCAAGCTGTCAGCCTTCACTGGGGAAGGGCTCGCCGCGTGGTTCGACTGGCTCGAATCACGCATCAAGGCCACGCGACGGCGACCGGGACGAAGCGCCCGCGACGGCGAACGAGAACGGTGAGGAGGGCGGCGAAGTCAGTCGGTGCTCGTGGCACGACGGAGCGCACTCACCAGGATGCTGTGATCCTGCAAGACGCCTAGCCGTTGAGTCGGCGCAGTCCTGTCATCCAACGAACTTGCGTCAGGTCGACGCCCTTCGAGACTGCTCGCCATGGATGAGAGAGTCTAGTATCTTTCCAGTGGCAGTCTCGAAGGGCTGTCGCGACCCAGGACGGTATTGGTCTGGCATGAATGCACTGAGCATCAAAGTGCGCGGCACTGTGCAGGGAGTGGGATTCCGCCCCTTCGTGTACAGAATCGCCACGGAAGCAAGGCTGCACGGATTCGTGCGCAACACGCCCGCTGGCGTCGAAATCCGGGTCGAAGGGGAGGACGGCTTGCGGTCTTTCCTGAATCGACTCCGCCGGGAAAAACCACCCCTGGCGCGGATCGACTACATGCGGGTGCGCAAGGTGCGGCCGCTCTTTCTTTCGGGGTTCCACATCGATACCACCCGTGACGGCGGCTCCACGGTGTTCGCTCCGGCGGACCTGTTCATGTGCGAGGCGTGTCGCGCGGAGTTGCAGGACCCGAGCGATCGCCGCTACCGCTACCCGTTCATCAACTGCACGGATTGCGGCCCACGCTACACGCTGCTCTTCGGGCTCCCCTACGATCGCGAGAAGACGTCCATGCGCATCTTTCCCATGTGCATCGACTGCAAGACGGAGTACGAAGACCCTTCCAGCCGCAGGTTCCACGCCGAGCCGAACGCCTGCCCGACTTGCGGCCCCAGGATCACTTTCAGTGACTTCCCGCTCGTTGCCGAGAGCGTGTCGATAAACTCGCAACCGGGGCTTCGAGACGGCCCCTGGAAGGACGGGGCCTCCTCAGCCCGAGCGGTAGTGGTTGTTGATTCTAAACAATTCTCCGCTCGCCCTGAGGAGCCGCCGTCTTTGTGGCGGCGTCTCGAAGGGCCGATCGAGCAGGCCGTGGCGAGAATTCGCCAAGGCAAGATCGTCGCGCTGAAGAGCCTCGGCGGCTTTCACCTCGTCTGCGATCCGTTCCAGCCTACGGCCGTGGCGCGGCTCAGGGAGCTGAAGAGGCGATCGCGGAAGCCGCTCGCACTGATGGCGCGCGATGTTGCGGTCGTCGAGGAGCTGGCCTGTGCAAGCGCCGACGAGCAACGCATCCTGGCGTCCCCTCAACGGCCGATCGTCCTGCTGCGGAAAAAGAGGGAGATCGACGGGCTTTCACCCGGCCTCGACACCTACGGCATCATGCTGCCGTACACGCCGCTGCACACGCTGCTGCTCGATGAGATTCCGCTCATCGTCGCTACCAGCGCCAATGAGCGGGAGGGGCCCATCCTCAAGGAGGAAGGCGAAGAGTTGGCGGGACTCGGCGGTAGGAACTCGCAGGATCTGAGTGAAGTTCGTCCGCAGCCGTTTGAAGCGACCCAACGGGGAGCGGACCCGTCACACAGACGCGGGGCGCAGCCCTTCGCCGACTGCATTCTTACCCACAATCGCCCGATCGCAAACCGCTGCGACGATTCGGTGGTGCGGGCTTTCCGCGGCGGCCCGCTCTTTCTGCGCCGCGCCAGAGGGTATGCGCCGGACCCACTGTGGGTGCCGCGCCTGCGCAAGCAAGGAAGCATCCTGGCCCTTGGCGCGGAGATGAAGAACACCGTGACGCTCCTCAAGGACGGCTACCTCATCACCAGCCAATATCTCGGCGATATGCAGGACCTGAGGAACCTCGCGTACATGGACGAAGCGATCGCGCGCTTCCGCGAGCTGTTCTCGGCCGACCCCGCCGTCGTTTGTTGCGACCTCCATCCGACGTTCACCACTACGCGGCTGGCGGAACGGACCGGCAAGCCGGTCATCCGGGTCCAACACCACATCGCCCACCTGTTTGCCGTCATGGCGGAGCATGGCCTCGATCCGCGTGGGAACTATTTCGGTGTGGCCTTCGACGGCATGGGTTACGGTGACGACGCGTGCATCTGGGGCGGGGAGTTCTTCACACTCAGTGACTGCCGGCCGCGGCAGCGCTGGCATCTGCGCTACGTGCCGCAGCCCGGTGGCGACTTGGCGGCGCGCGAGCCGTGGCGGATGGCGCTGAGCTACGTTCGGGACGCCGGTTGCGAGCTCCCCAGGACGGGTGTGCTGGGCGGCGTCCCCGACGCCAAGATCCGTGCCGTGGCCCGTGCACTCGACCTCGGGATCAACGCCCCGCTCACCTCTTCGGTGGGACGGCTCTTCGACGCCGTTGCCGCCTTGGCCGGCGTCGCACCGGAGCGCATGGACTACGAGGCCGAGGCGGCGATGCGGCTCGAGTGTGCAGTGGAGCCCACCGAGAAAGGCGTGTATTCTTTCTCTATCGTTGAAGAGGTAATCGACGTGCGCGAGATGATACGGGAGATTCTCCACTCGGGTGAGCCACCGCGAGTTGTGGCCGCGAAGTTCCACAACACCCTGGCGTGCATCATCGCGCGTCTGGCGGAAATGTGTAGGGAGAAATACGGGATGGGTTCGGTTCTCCTTTCCGGGGGTGTCTTCCTCAATGCCATTCTTCTGGAGAGGACAATCGCGACTCTCGAGGAGAACGGATTCGCCGTGCATTACCCCCGTCGGCTCTCGCCTGGGGATGAAGCGATCTCCGTGGGGCAGGCCGTCTACGCCGCGATGCAAGGAGAGTGAAATGTGTTTGGCAGTTCCGATGAAGCTCCTCCAGGTTGAGGGAGAGCACGGGTTGGTTGAGATGGGCGGCGTACGCAGGAAGGTGAATCTCGCCTTCGTCGAGGACGCCCAACCAGGGGACTACGTCGTGGTGCACACGGGCTTCGCCATCACGCGCATGGATGAAGCGGAAGCCGTGGAAACCTTGAGGCTCCTCAACGAGTGCATCGAGAAAGCGGAAATGTGAGCAACCTTGGCACCCCCTGAGTTGCCGGAGAACCCGGAGGACCGAAGCCGCGGATAGCCGGCGGGGAGAATGTGGAGACCGGTAGAAGGAATGAACCGCGAAGACCTGCGTCGACTGGTCGTCGTGAAACGACTCGACACCCCACACCCGGAGGAGAGCTTCACTCGCTATCGGCCGCTGAGCCCGGCTATGGTGGCGGAGATCCGACGGACGGTGCACTGCCTCTTCGACGATTTGGGTGGGCGCGATCTCTTGAAGGCGAGCGGGGACGTTTACGTCAAGCCCAACGCCATCGACGCACGACCCTACACCCACACACGGCCCGAGGTTGTTCGCGCGGTGATCGAGTACTGGTTCGAGGCGGGAGCGAAGAACGTCTACCTGTTCGAGAACTCGACCCACGGCAACTACACGCGGCTGGTCTTCGCAGCCAACGGCTACGCCAGGCTCTGCCGGCAAACCGGGGCGAAGCCGGTCTACCTCGACGAGGACGAAAGCGAGGTCTTCGCGTTTCGTGGCAAGAGGGCCATCGCCGACGGCGACCCGCAAGGCTACGCCCGCACGACGTTTCACATGCCCCGGCTGGTCGCCGAGAAACTGGTCCGCGGCCGCGGCGAAAACCTTTACGTCAACGTACCCAAGCTGAAGACGCACTCCATGGGCGTCGTCACGCTGGGTATCAAAAACCAGTGGGGCTTACCCGCGCACGCCTGCCGGCGCTTCGACCACAACTTCAACTTGCACCATAAGCTGGTCGACGTTCTGGAACACGTGCGACCCGATGTGACCTTGATCGAAGGGGTGGAAGGAACAATCTACGGTCACTACCCGCCAACGTCGATGGCGGACCGCTGCGTCAAGCCGTTTCGCGTGTTGCTCGCCAGTCGCAACGTGGTGGCCGCCGATCTGGTGGGCGCTCGCATCTTCGGCTTCGGCGTCGAGGACGTTCCCCACCTGAAGCTGGCCTTGGAGCGCGGCCTCGGGGATGGGATAGGGAGTCCACAGGACATCGTCCTGTCCGGTGATCTGAAAAGCCTCGACCACATTGACCTGCTCGGGGACATGCCCGCTGAAGGGGGATACCCCTTCGACCTGATCGACGAGTTTCCCGCCGACGTTCGGTTCGTACGCGGCGCCCAGCGTGCCTGTCGAGAGGGGTGCGTGAACAACCCGCTGGCGTGCATACAGCTGCTGCACAGCGATTACGGCGGACAGGGTGGTTTCACGTTCGTCTTCGGCAAGGGGCACGACCCGCACACCATCGATGCGATCGAAGGCCGGGTGTTGGTTGTCGGCCCCTGTGCCGTTGGCGAAGTGTCGCACCGCCTCATCCAACGGTTGGGCCGGCGTAACGTCTACCTCAGCGAGTACTGCAACGACCTGTGCGCCGTAACGCAGGCACTCTTCCACCTGATGAAGGTGAACCCCGCCGCGCTCACGTACCTCGGGCTGCTCCGTTCGACTTACCTCTACCTGATGGCTCGCTTGAAGGGATCGAGCGCGCGGGTTCCGCACCCGCTCTCCCACCTCATCAAAAGGGTGTAGCCCGGCCAGTGCGTGCGCATCACCGACCGGAGAAGGTGAATGAGCTCTGCGACCGAGCCGACTTTGAGCTTGCGACGGGATGCATTTCGGCATTGCCAATTTCCGTCGATCCGGGCAGAATCCGCGTCGAATACGTATTGGGTCCTTGCTCGGAAGGGACCGCAGGCAAGCGGCAACCGTTGAAACAACGGCGAGATCACGCGGCGTGAGCGAGGAAGCGGGCTCCAAGGTAGTGGCGATTAGTGAATCCATGAAGGACAGCAAGGTTTTGATCACGCCAGAGATCGCCCGCGACCTGAAGCTCATTCGCGGCGGCGATCCGGCGGAGAGCGAGGTGCCTGAGCCGCAGCGGCGTCGGCGCGGCCTGCGGGTGTTTCTTCTGGCGTTGTTCGTGGCGTGCCTCGCCTTTGGCACCGTCACGTGGCGGCGCAGCCTGCTCGCTCCGCCCGAGGTGAGCGTGGTGGCCGTCAGCTTGCGTGAGATCGGCATTCCCAAGGTCACGCTCCGCGTCACCGGTTATCTCTCGCCGCGCCGGCAGATAACCGTCAGCAGCATGGCGCAGGGTAAGATCGTCGAGATGCCGGTGAGCGAGAATCAGCAGGTGCAGGAGGGGGCGTTGCTGGCGCGCCTCGAGAACGGGGAGCAGCGCGCGAACTTGCACCTTGCGGAGGCGCATCTCGAAGCGGCGAAGCTCGATTATGAGCGTGCCCAGCGACTCTTCCAGCAGGGGTCCGTGTCTACCGCCGAGCGCGATCACGCCAGCACGGCGTACCAGGTCGCCCAGGCGCAGCTCGAGCTGGCGCGGGTCGCGCTCGCGTATACTGAGATTCGCGCCCCGATCGGGGGCACCGTCATCCGCAAGCTCCGCGACGTGGGCGAGTTTCTGACCATCGGCGTTACGGCGAGCGGTGATCCCGGCACCTCCGTCGTGACGCTGGCGGATCTCAGTGAAATGCACGTGGATCTCGAGATCAACGAGACCGAGATCCGCAAGGTCGCAGTGAGAGACGTCGCTCTCGTCGCACCCGAGGCGCTACGAAACCGGCGTTATCTCGCCGACGTCACGGAGATCGCCGCCACGGCGAATCGTCAGAAAGGGATGGTGTCGGTCAAGCTGCGCATTCGCGCGCCGGATGGCAATCTGAAGCCCGACATGACGGCAAACGTGAGCTTTCTGGCCGGCGAGCCGCAGGGCGAAATCCACGTGATGCCCACCGTGCCCTCCTCGGCAGTCGTAGAGCGCGCGGGTCAACAGGTCGTCTTCGTCATCGAGAACGACACGGCGACCGCCACATCGGTGGAGACGCGCGATGGCGGCGAAGGCTATGCCGCGTTGCTCCGCGGCCCGGCCGAGGGCACCTACGTCGTCGAGAAACCGGCGGCGGAGCTGCAGTCCGGTCAGGGTATTCGCATACGAACAACGTGACCCGCCCGCTCGTCGAGATCCATGCGCTGCGCAAGTCGTACCGGCGCGGCACGACCGAGGTGCCTGTCCTCGAGAACCTCGATCTCACGATCGACGCGGGCGAATTCGTGGCCCTCATGGGACCTTCGGGATCCGGGAAGTCGACGCTGCTCAACTTGATTGCCGGCCTGGACCGGCCGACGGCCGGCACGGTGAGAATCGGCGGGCGTGACATCCAGTATCTCCATGATCGCGAGCTCAACCACTGGCGCAACCGCTCGATCGGCTTCATTTTCCAGCTCTACAATCTCGTTCCGGTGTTGACGGCCCTGGAAAACGTCGAGTTGCCGCTGTTGCTCTCGTCGCTCACCACCGGCGGGAGGCGCGCGCGCGCGGCGGCGGCCCTGCGTCTCGTGGGCTTGAGCGGCCGCATGGATCACCGGCCGACCGAGCTCTCGGGAGGCGAGCAGCAGCGGGTGGCCATCGCCCGCGCGCTGGTGACCGACCCGATTCTTTTCCTTGCCGACGAGCCGACCGGAGACCTCGATACGCGCAGTGCCGAGGAAATCCTCTCCCTGATGCAGTTTCTCAACCGCAGCGCCGGCAAGACGTTCATCATGGTGACCCACGATCCGCGTGCCGCCGAGCGGGCCAGCCGCATCGTGCACCTCGAAAAGGGGCGGCTCGTGGACGGCACATGACGGGAGAGGAACCTGATCCGCCACGTCTTCTCGGAATCTTTGCGCCGCGCGCAGACTCTGGCAAATAGTATGTTGGTCTGGCTCAAGAATGCCGCGCATCAGTACGATACGCGATCTCGGGAGCAGACGCCGGCGACGGCACTCCGTTCGGCGGATGGCTCACTCACAATCGAAGCGCCTGCCTTCCGCTACGACATTGCCTTGCGCCTGGATCGACGCAGTTAGGCAACGGGCGAGCTTTGTTGTAAGAATGCGGCGTGGCCAAGTATGAAGATCTCGCCCTGCGGATCTTGCGTGGTGGGTCCGATGCGAACATCCGGTTCGATGACTTGCGGCACCTGCTTCGGCGCATGGACTTCGCGGAGCGGATCCGAGGCGACCACTACATCTTCACGAAGGATGGTGTCACGGAGATTCTGAACCTGCAGCCGCTGGGGCGTCAGGCGAAGCCTTACCAGGTGAAGCAGATCCGCGCACTGATCGTTAAATATCGTCTGGCCGGAGGCGAGGATGCGAAGTAAATGGAAGTACGAAGTCATCATCTACTGGAGCGACGAGGACAGCGCGTACATTGCCGAAGTTCCCGAGTTGCCCGGCTGCGCCGCCGACGGCGCGACTTACAAGCAGGCCGTCGCGAATGCGGAAATCATAATTGGCGAATGGATCGAAACGGCGCGTGAACTGGGACGCCCAATCCCAGAGCCGAAGGGCCGGCTGCTGTATGCCTAGCTCGGCCGCTCCACCCGACGGCGCAGGCTGGCGTTTTGTTTCACGACCGCGCCACGAGTGACCGTCAGGCGTTAGCCCGATGCCCTTCCACGCAAAGCTCGTCCTGTTCTGGATCGCTGTATGGCTGGTGACTTTGCCGTGGCCGCCTGATCTGTGCTCCTGAGCGTGCCACGGCTTACTGGACCTCCCATAATACGGTGACAAGTTGTGAGGTCCTCGCGTGATCCAAAGCTCCGCCCGAGGCGACGTTGTTGAATGCACGAGTTCGCCACAAGATCCGGCGAGCTAGCCCAACTTCACGGTGCTTCTTGAAAAAAACCAGGGTCGGCGGCGGAATTCCCCAATGATTTCAATTGTCAGAATAGTGACAACGTAATGTAGTGACTAAAAATTGCAGTCAACATATTGACATGCCGCATATGATATGCCAATGATGGCGAATCGGAACCCTCGGCGCGAAAAGAGTGTAGTGACTGAAAAATCACCTAAGTTGCTAATTTCACAAGGTTCCGGCCCGGAAAACAGTGAAGTTGGGCTAGACATGCGCATACGTATCGTAACCGCACACCACCTCACCTGCGAGGCTGTTCGTGGTCGCCAGAGCGACACATTTTCGTCATCACTGGCAGGGATGCGGAGGCCCGCTTGGCATCCTGTACCGGTGCAGAACTCGGCATGTGTGCCGTTCTGAATGTTCGGCGAAGCAGCTGGGACCCTTTTGGGGAACGAAGGGGAAGTGCGGATGGGCCCATGAAGGCTTCATGGGGTGCAACCGAAGCGTCGGGCGGGGGGGCATGAACGTGTCATGGAATCACCGAAAGGCTTTGGCTGGCGTTGAGAGGCGGCGTAGAGAGTCCAGCCGACCACCTGTTGGCGTGGTACATTTCGCCCGCTAGCCCGCCGCCGCCTGGCGGGCTAGCGCCACGGCACGAGTGATCCTGCCACGGGAAATGTTGACAAGGAAAAACGACTTGGCGTATGGTCACAGCCGGTTCGGGCGGATAGCCCGTAAAGGTATGGCGGGGGTCGGGATTTTTGATTGGTACGGATAATAGTAGTTCGGCGGACAGGCTTCAGCGGCGACGAGGGATCAGTGAGTGTCCTTAGAGGCCGCCCACAGCGCGCCTGGGCATCAGCATACGTTGGAAGACCGAAGATTGGCACGAATGGCGAGAGTGTTCATCAGCTACGTGCACGAAGATAGGGACATCGCTCAAGGGGTTCAGTCGTTGTTATCTTCAGTGCTGAAGCTCGGGCGAGAGGTATTTCTGTCAGCGGACCAAACCCAAGTGCTCGCCGGCCATATCTGGCTAGACAGGATCAGGGATGCTCTGGACAGCTGCGAAGTCCTGTTACTACTGCTGAGTGAGCGCTCGATCAACCGCGCTTGGGTAAATTTCGAAGCCGGGGCGGTCTGGCTCGCAAGGAGACCGGTCATCCCGATTTGCATCGGCGGGATGCTGATCGAGTTCTTGCCGCAGCCTTATGCCGGTATGCAGTCGGTTCGTCTGCCTTTGGACGCCCACTACTTGCTGACGAGCGTTCACCACCATCTCGGGCTTCAGACCGCGCCACCCCTCACTCAGTGGGAGCAACGCGACCAACATCGACGCCTCTACGAGCGCGAAGGGCACGTGATGACCGACGAGGAGGCCTACAGAATTGACCTACTGGACCCCTACAAAGAGATCGAACGGGTTTTCTCGATGTGGAGCGACGCGGAGTCGTAGCTGATCATTAGCATGAGGCTTGGCCGATGAAGGACATCAGAACGAAAGGGAGGCCTCAAACCGAATGAATCGGGGACGTGGGGCCGAGTCGGCCGAGTTGAATCGCCGCACTCAGCGGTGCCGAACCAGCCGTTGCAGGCGACGGCCAAGAGCGGGCCGCGCCTAAACGGCAGGCGTTAGCGTGCTGCCCAGTGCGATGGCATGTGTAGCGGCGTTCTCGCTTGCCCACCGCAGCTCATGCGCTGGGCGGGCTGCCCGCACTACCTGTGACTTTGCCGTGGCTGCCTGATCTGGTTCCCCTGAGCGTGCCGCGGCTCAGAACGGCAGCGCGCCGGCTTGTGCCGCCCGCAGCTCGTCGAACATTTTCTGGCAGCGACCCTCGTCCGGTGGCGAGAGCGGGTCCATCCGCAACGCCTCGAACGCGGGGGCCGGGTCACGGGTGAGCGCCGCCTTGACCACCAAGTCCTGGATCTGCACCTGCGTTTTCATGAAGTCGGCGAGCGGCTGATGGATCGGCGGCACCGTCTCCGGCTCGAGATTGTCGGTCCCCGTCCACGCCGGGATCTCGACGATGGCACCCTCGGGCAGATTGGGCACGTAGCCGCGATTCGGCACGTTGACCGCACCCAGGTGGGCGCGCTCGCCCGTGTACAACGCCTCGATGATCGGGAAGGCCTGTTCGCCCGACCGCCCCAGCCGATGCAACGGGAGCAGCGATCGACCGGTACCGTACGCGGTCGCAAGTTTATCGATCCGCTCGCATAGGCGGCGGTGGAAGTGCACCGGCACGGGATGCCAACCGGCAACCTCCTGGGCGAACGGCACGTACTCGCCGATGTGACTGTCGACGGACGTCGGCAGCAACCCGTACTCACGGAACATGTGCGCCACCAACGGAGCGTGCATCTGCTCGACCACAATTCCCAGCCACGGCACGTCGACGAGCGCCTTGGCGATCTTGGTGACGGCCGGCGGGTACTGGAAGTAGCGCCGCTTCCACAGCGCGCGAGCGCGGGGGTAGAGATCCTCGCCGCTCTCCGTGTGGCGCATGTCGTAGAAGAAGGTGAAGTGGTTGATGCCGGCCGCCTTCGCTTTGATCTTGCGCGGCGGGATGCGTAGCAGCAATCCGAGGCGGATCACGCCGCCGCCGAACTCGTGGCACAGCCCGACGTTGCGGATCGTGGTGGCGGCGTTGATGGCCAGTGTCACCCGGCTCATC
Source organism: uncultured delta proteobacterium (assembly GCA_963729835.1). GTDB lineage: Bacteria > Desulfobacterota > Binatia > HRBIN30 > HRBIN30 > CAVSQF01. Next base: position 143,533 of record CAVSQF010000006.1, read on the forward strand.
GGATTGGTGAGATTGATGAGGAAGGTGTCGGGGCAGTAGCGGGCGATATTCTCGCAAATCTCCAGACAAGTCTTGATCGAGCGGAGCGAGTGGAACACGGCGCCGGGGCCACCGTTCTCGCCGGTGATGTGCGTGGCGCCGTGCCGCAGCGGGATCTCATAATCCTGCTTCCAGTATGGGAAACGCCCGACCTCCGTGCTCATGATGCAGAAGTCGGTGCCGGTCAGCGCCGCGGCGGGATCGAGTGTGCGTTCGAGGTGAATCGGATTGCCGTGCTTCTCGTTGAGTCGTCGCGCCAGGTTGTAGACGATGCCGAGTTTCTCGGCGTTGATGTCATGCAGCATCATGCGTGCGCCGCGCAGCTTCGGGCTGTTGATGGCGTCGAGCACCATGACTGGTCCGAACGACATGCCGCCGGCACCGATCAGCGTGATCTTGGGGCCGCTGTCCAGGGTCTCCATCCGGTTGAGTCTATCTGATCGGTTTGCTTGTAGCCAAATGGAACCTGAATGAGGATTAGGGTAGGCTCACGGGAGGAACGCTATGGCTCTTCTTGAGAAAATTATAGAGACACGGGCGGCGGTTGCCATGCTGCTGATTCGCCTCATGGTTGGCGGCGTCTTTCTCTCCGAGGGCATCCAGAAGTTTCTCTTCCCCGCGGCCTTGGGCGTCGGTCGCTTCTCGGCCATCGGGATTCCGGCCCCCGCGTTCATGGCTCCGTTCGTAGGCGTCGTCGAGATCTGTTGCGGTCTCCTCCTCATCCTCGGGTTCGTGACACGGCTGGCGGCGGTACCACTGCTGATCAACATCCTCGTGGCCATCGCGACGACCAAGATTCCGATGCTCTTGAAAAGTGGCTTCTGGGCCGCCGCTCATGAAGCCCGGACCGACTACTGTATGCTCCTCGGGCTGATCGTTTTACTCCTCGTTGGCGGTGGTTCCTGGTCGTTCGACGCACGCCGGCTCGGAAGCCGCGCTTCCCGCTGAGGCCTGGAGTTCCTCTGCGGTGATCCGGGGCCGCACCCTCAGCTTTCCGTCCGGAATTCTTTTCAAATCGCGCGCAACTTCTTCGGCACAGCTGAGTTTAGAAAATAGCGAGGAAGGACCGGGGCGCCGGGGGAATCTTGATCCAAGCCCCGGGAGAAAAACTGCGAGAATCGATATGCCTAAATCCTGGTATTGTTTGCTTATCCCCGGATTGCTTCTGGCCGGATGCGCGACGTTGCCTGCCGGTCCAAGCGTGATGGTGTTGCCCGGTACCGGCAAGGACTTCGAGCAATTCAAGGTCGACGATGAGCTGTGCCGTGAGTGGGCTGCGGAACAGACTGGAACAACGACGCAGCAAGCGTCGAGCAACGCTGCGGTCAGCGGAGCCGCTGTCGGGACGGTGCTCGGAGCAGCGAGCGGCGCCGCAATTGGTGCGGCGTATGGAAATCCAGCCATGGGAGCCGCCGTTGGCTCAGGGGTCGGGTTGCTCGGCGGGATGTCTGTAGGTGCAGGCCAGGCCCAAGCTGCGCAGTGGTCGGTGCAGCGCCGCTATGACGGCGCGTACATGCAGTGTATGTACGCGAAGGGCAACCAGATCCCCATGCCCCGCGGTTTTCGGCGACCAACTTCAACGCGGCAATCTTCTGGCCCGCCGCCGGACATTCCGCCGCCGCCTCCTCCAAGGCCTTGGGGGTAGGGCGTCCACCGAACCTGGCAAGGCCGCAACCATACGGGAAGAGAATGAGAAACAGAAAACCGAAAACCGGAAATGGAAAACCGGCCAATTGACCAGTTTCCGGTTTCCTGTTTCCGGCTTTTCATTTTCCGTTCGGCTCACCTGACGCTCTGTGCGGCGGGTAGTAACAATCCGCCGGTTGTGCTACGTCCGGCACAGATCTGATTTCAATATGATGGAGAGCACCGTCGAGTCGAATGCGGGCCTGGCGCCCGGCGCATTGTGGGCACCCGCTGCGAACTTGCCGCCACGCGTGCGCCGCTTGCGCGAGCAGTACTGGTCGTTTTACGAGCGCTCGTACACCAACGAGGTGCGCGCCTTTACCACGGGTACAGAGTGGGACACGGTCTACGCGAAGTGGTCGTGGACGAACGTACCGGAAACCGCGGTATTTCTGCCGGGCGTCTGTTCGTACCTCCTTGCCGCAGCGACGCCCGTCGAGCTGCCGCGCGGCTTCTGGGATGAGCCGTTGGTCGTGCGCCGCGCCCTCTTCTTCCGGGAAGTGGTGCGCCGGTATCTGCCCGTCGAGATCCTCGACGGTGAGCTGGTCGTCGGCTCGCACTTCAACACGGCGCTGTCGCTCTGCCTGAGCAAGCGTGAGGCGCGCGACCGCGAGCGCGAAGAGCGGGCCTTCCTAACGGAGTGGCACGCCCTCAACGACGTCGGCGTCGGCAACTGCGGTGCCGTGCCCGGACATCTCGTGCCGAACTATCGCAAGGCGTTGCGCGTCGGCTGGAAGGGGCTCTGCGACGAAGCGCAGGCGGTTGCGGGCGACCCGGCCGGCACGCGCGCGCAGCGGGATCTCGCCCGCGCCATGATGATCTGCGCGGAGGGCGTGCGGGACTACATGCGGCGCGATGCAGCAGCGGCGGAAGGGCTCGCGGCGACGGAATCCGATCCCGCGCGCGCGGCCGAGTTGCGTGAGATCGCGCGCATCACGCGCAAGGTCCCCTGGGAACCCCCTGTGACTTTTCCGGAAGCGCTGCAGGCGCTGTGGACGACGCACATGCTGTTGATGGCCTCGGAGAGCTATCCGGGACCGGGGGTGTCACCGGGACGCGTCGACCAGTATCTCCTGCCCTATTATCAGGCCGACCTCGCTGCGGGACGGCTCAGCCGCGACGCAGCGAAAGAGTGGCTCGAATGCTGGTGGATCAAGCACAACTACGCCTACGACTATCAGGGCTGGTGCGGCACCAACCAAGGCATCAACGCGTCGTTCGGACAACTCATCACGCTCGGCGGCACGCAGGCCGACGGAGAAGACGCCTCGAACGAGTTGACCTACCTCATGCTCGACGTGATCGAAGAGATCAACCTCCTGGAACCCAAGCCCAACGTTCGCCTGCACGCCAAGACGCCCGAGCGGTTGCTCGACCGCGTCGTCGATGCGCTGGCACACGCGCAGGGAGCGCCCTTCCTGCTCAACTTCGACGAGGCCTCCATGGCGGGCCTGCGTTGGGAAGGATTGCCGGACGAGCTGCTGTGGGATTACGCCCCCGTTGGGTGTTTGGAGAATACGCTGGCGGGCTGTGACCGCTCCGGTACGGTGGACGTGAACCTCAATCTGGCGAAAGCGATCGAGCTGACGTTGAATGATGGGCGCGACATGGCGACGGGCAAGCAGCTCGGCCCGCGCACCGGCGCCGCCACGGCATTGCAGTCGTTCGCGGATTTTCACGCGGCGTTCACAACGCAACTGGCGCACCTCGTGGACTGGATCATCCGTGTGAACGACCTCGCCGACGCGGGGCGCGCACGGTGGGAACCCGTTCCCTACATGAGCGCGCTGATGGACGGCTGTTTGCAGAGCGGGCGCGACAGCAACGCTGGCGGGGCACGTTTCAATTTCCTCACAGTCGAAGGCATCGCGCTCGGCACCGCCGCCGATAGTCTCGTCGCCGTCAAGAAGTTGGTCTACGAGGATCGACAGGTCGAGATGGCGCAACTGGCCGAGGCGCTGCGCGCGAACTTCGACGGCTACGAGCCGCTGCGGCAGACGCTGCTGCACAAGGCGCCGAAGTACGGCAACGATGACGCCGCCGCGGACGCGCTGGCGCGCGACATCAGCCGCTTCTGGACTGAGCGCGTCTTTCAGCGTACGTCGCCCACGGGCAAACGCTATCGCGGCGGCTACCTGTCGTGGAATTACTGGATCGCCTACGCGCCGCTGACGGCGGCCACGCCCGACGGGCGACGGCGCGGGCAGTATCTTTCGAACGCGGTGTGCCCAGTCAACGGCGCCGACCGCAAAGGGCCGACGGCGGTCATCAAGAGCGTCGGACACCTCGATCTGGCGACCGCCCCCAACGGCGCGAGTCACACGATGAGCTTCAGCCCGTCGCTGCTGCGCAATCCCGAGCAGCGCGCGAAACTTAAGGGGCTGCTGCGCGCGTACGACAAGGTCGGCGGCACCTGTTTGCAAGTCAACGTCATCGACGCCGACACGTTACGCGCCGCCCAGCGGCATCCCGACGAGTATCGCAACCTGCTCGTGCGTGTGACCGGCTACAATGCGTACTTCGTCGGCTTGGGCAAGGAAATTCAGGACGAGATCATCGCGCGCGAGTCCCATCGACTGTAATCGGCGCTACGCCGAGGAAGGCGAAGGCCGAGCAGCCTTGCGAGAGCCTTGAGTCACCACGGCGCCGACGCTTGCGGATGAAATGACCACCGGTATCACATTCAACATCCAGCAGTTCAGTACCGAGGACGGGCCGGGAATCCGCACGACGGTGTTCCTCAAAGGCTGTCCGCTGCACTGTGCGTGGTGCCACAACCCGGAAGGCATGGGCACCGCACCTGACCTGATGTGGTATGACGTGCGGTGCATCGGCGCGCGCGAGTGCCTGCGGGTATGCCCGGAACAGGCCCTGGTGCTCTCCGCTAACGGCATGCACATTGATCGGGCGCGCTGTACGTTGTGCGGCGAGTGCGTCACCGCGTGTCCGGCGGCGGCCTTCGAGCTGATCGGCAAGCAGTGGACGCCGCACGAGCTGCTTACCGAGTTGCTCAAGGACCAGGTTTTCTACGAGACCTCCGGCGGCGGGGTCACGTTTGGCGGCGGCGAGCCGCTCATGCAGGTCGACTTCCTCTGCGAGCTGCTGCCGCTCTGTAAAGCAGCGGGGCTGCACGTTGCACTCGACACGTGCGGTGCGGTGTCGACGGAGCGCGTTCGTCGCGTGCTGGAATGGGTGGATCTGGTCTTGTACGACCTGAAACTCATGGACGGGGCGCGCCACGAGGCCGCGACCGGCGTCTCGAACGAATTGATCTTGGAAAACGCTCGCTGGCTCGCCGCACACGGTGCCCCTCTGTGGGTGCGCACACCGGTCGTTCCGGGCTGCACGGCCGACGCGGTCAACATCCGCGCCATCGGCGAGTTCATCCGCGATGCATTGCCGACCGTGCAGCGCTGGGATCTGCTCGCCTACACAAACCTCGGCCGTCCGAAGTATCACCGCCTCGACTTACCGTACGCGCTCGAAGACGTGCCGCTGCTGACCCGCGCCGAGATGGAGGCGCTATGGGACATGGCGGCGGGCATTGTGCCGCAAGTGCAATGGTCGGGCGCAACGCGGTGAGTGAAGGAGGTCCGGCGATGGGAGTGCTTGCGGACGCACCAGGGCTCTTGGCGGCGCTGCGCGGTGAGCGGACACCCAGGTTTCTCGCCACCCGCAGCCCGGAGGCTGAGCCGAACGTCGTGCCCTGCTTGTCGTTGATCCCCGAGGACCAGACCGACATTCTGTTCTTCGGCAACTTCCTGTTGCGCAAGAGCATCAAGAATCTCGAGCGCGACGCGCGTGTCGGCATTTTGGTGATGACGCCTGCGCTTCGCGGGTGGATACTCACCGGCGATTTCGTCGAATTTCAACGTACCGGCTCCTACGTCGAACTCCAGAACAGCGCGAAGATGCTGCGCTACAACGCCTACACCGGCGTCCGCGACGTGGGGCTCATTCACGTGCGGGCCGTCGAAGCCGCGTTCACGCTGTCGCGGCTGCAGGTCGCAAAGCAATTCGTGCTGGCGAGGTTGGCGGCGCTTGGCGGCGACGCGGGCGATCGGGATGGGGTCCGGGTGCCGCTCGCCGTGCGGCGCGAGTTCGCGCGGATGGCGGCGGTCAAAGTGTTGGCGTGGGTGCGTGCGGATGGCTACCCGTTCATCGTCCCGGCGCTCTCGCTGCAACCGAGGGGAGAACGCGTGCTGGTCGGCCGCTTGAATAGCCGGCTGGGTGCGTGCGGGCAGCCGAACCCGCTCGCCGGTGTGCGCGTGGCGGCCAACGTGCTGACCGCAGACGCCATTTCATACCAAGTCAAGGGACGCTGGGAGCACTCCGGCAAGACGGGGACGATTCACGTGCACAGCGTCTACGCCGGTGGCCCACCGCTCCCAGGCGGGCGCGTTGCGTAGACGGTTGCGTCCAGGGACATCTCGGTGAGCTCTCCGCGTTGGAGTCTGTGAGGTCCTCGTCCGCATGTCAGCGCCGTTCACCAGCGGTGGTAATGATGCCCGACGTATCGCCCGCGGTATCCGTATCGTCCGTACGCCGGGACGAATACTCGTCCGGAGCCATAGAAATAGCGGGGTCCGTACACCGGTGCGGGAACGTAGGCCGGGGCTGGGCCGTATCCGTACGGCGCGTAGGCATACGGAGCGTACACAGGAGGCGTGTAGTACGGATACGGTGGCGGAACACCTATTACAGCTCCGAAGAACGGCAGACCGATCGAAACTAAGAAACCGACATGTGCCGCGGCCGGCGCAGGATGTGCCAACGCGAGCATCGGCGCTACGAGGGCCACCATAAGAATACGCTTCGCCATCTGTATCCTCTCTCCTACCTATCGAACGCTTGTCGGCCGAGAAAGTTGCGCGGAACTGCCCGCCGGTGAAATCACCATTAACGCCTTGACAAAATCACACCCTCATGGCCTACATTGACGCTTGCAGCGTGACCGAGCGCTGCTCGGAAAGGGCGGGACGGGCGCGCGAAGTCTCGGTTGTGTTGGTAAGCGAGCGGAAGCAGGTTAAGGAAGGCTGCGTTGGCAAGGAGATGGCCGGTCGGATACCGCCAACGTAGGGTCTCCTGTGAGCTAAAAAATGAGGAGTCCAACGTCAGGGGGATTGTTCGATACCTATGCACTCCGTGAAGGAGCCGGTGGTGACGCAGGAAACTGATCTCGTCGTGGGGGTGAGCCCTTTCGAACGCCCCGATGCCGATCTCGTGATTGCCCTCTGCCGCGCTGGCGCATTGGGGGTTCTGGATCTCGGCGGCGACCTAGCTCTGGCGCGGCGGGTGCTCGACCGGGTTTCACGTAGGGTCTCCGGGCCCTTTGGCGTGCGCGTGGCGCGGGGGATTCTGTCGGACGGTGAGGCTCTTCCCGAGCAGGTATCCACTGTCGTGCTACCGGCCGGATGGCACCGCTGCGAGCCCGGCAAGTGGGGCGGAAGACGAGTGCTGGTGGAGGTGACGAGCATCCAGGAAGCGCGCGCTGCGGTGTCGGCCGGCGCTTCGGGGCTGATCGCCAAGGGCAACGAGAGCGGCGGGCGAGTGGGGAGCGAGACCGCATTTATCCTGCTGCAACGGCTTTCCCGAGAGTTTGGAACGCCAATCTGGGCGCAGGGGGGCATCGGGCTGCACACCACCGCTGCTTGCATCGCCGGCGGGGCCTGCGGAGTGGTGCTCGACGCGCAACTGGCGCTAGTGCGCGAATCCACGTTGCCTGCGGATATACAGGCGGCGATTCGCGCCATGGATGGAAGCGAGTCGGTCATCGTTGGCGGCCACCGTATCTACACCCGTCCCGACCTGCCGGTCGCGCGGTTGGGTGAGGACATCTCTGCGGAGGAGGTCGCCGCGCGCCTCGGCGCTGACGATCTCCGGTCACAGCTGCTTCCCGTCGGCCAGGACGGGGCCTTTGCCCGGCCTCTTGCGGAGCGCTTCAAGACTGCAGGCGGTGTCGTCCAGGCTCTTCGCAAGTCGATCGGCTCACATCTACGAGCGGCGCGAGCGCTCGCGCCAATAGCACCGGGCGCGGGCATCGCCGCCACCCACGGCATACGGTATCCGATCGTGCAGGGTCCGATGTCGCGTGTGAGCGACTGTGCGGCGTTTGCCGCCGCGGTAGCTGATGGCGGTGGGCTGCCGTTATTCGCGCTGGGGCTCATGACCGGCGCCGAGGTGCGTGCGCTGCTCGAAGAAACGTCACAAGTACTGGGCAACCGTCCTTGGGGAATTGGAACTCTGGGCTTCGTGCCACCCGAGATCCGCGAGGTGCAGCTGGAGGTGGTGCGCGAGTTCCGGCCGGCGGCGGCGTTGATCGCCGGTGGCCGGCCGTCACAGGCGCAGCCCCTCGAAGCCGAGGGCATCCCGACCTACCTGCATGTGCCGTCGCCCGGACTGCTGGCGCGCTTCCTCAAGGACGGCGCCCGCCGCTTCGTTTTCGAAGGCCGCGAGGCCGGCGGGCATGTCGGCCCGCGGTCCAGCTTCGCGCTATGGGAGGCGCAGGTCGAGCAACTGCTCGCCTTCGATCGCGTCGAGGAACTCGATGTGCTCTTCGCGGGAGGTATCCACGACGCCCGCTCGGCCGCGATGGTAGCCACCACGGCGGCACCGCTCGTCGAACGCGGTGCGCGCATCGGGGTGCTGATGGGCACCGCCTACCTTTTCACCGAGGAGGCGGTGACCAGCGGCGCCATCCTGCCGCACTTTCAGAAGGTGGCGGTTGACTGTGATCACACCGTCCTGCTCGAAACCGCCCCCGGACACGCAACGCGTGCCGCCAACAGTGATTACGTGCGCACCTTCGAAGCGGAAAAGCGGCGCCTGATGCAGGAGGGGATAGAACCGCAGACGATTTGGGCCGCTCTGGAACAGCTCAACCTTGGGCGCTTGCGCATCGCCAGCAAGGGCCAGTGGTACGACGGCAAAGCGGTTGTTGATGTGGATCCGAGCGGTCAGTGCCGCGACGGCCTGTTCATGATCGGGCAGGTCGCGGCGCTGCGCAAGCAAACGACTCGCGTTTCCGACCTCCACGAAGAGGTGAGCGCCGGCGCGACCAAGTGGCTCGCTTCGCTCCCAATTCCAGAAGAGCATGCGCCGGCCGCCGAACCGCTCGACATCGCGATCATCGGCATGGCGTGTTTCTTCCCAGGCGCGGCGGGGACGGACGAGTTCTGGGCGAACATCGTCGGCGGAGTCGACTCGATCACCGAGGTACCGCCCGAGCGTTGGGACACCGCGCGCTACTACGACCCGGACTCGTTCATCAAGGGCGCCGGAGAGAAGACGTGTTCCAAGTGGGGTGGTTTCCTTCCGGAGATTCCCTTTGACCCGCTGCGCTACGGCATTCCACCCCGTTCGCTCGCCTCGATCGAGCCGGTACAACTGCTCAGCCTCGAAGTCGCGGCGCAAGCGCTTGCCGATGCGGGGTACGCCGATCGGGAATTCGACCGCGAGCGCACCTCCGTGATCTTCGGCGCCGAAGCGGGCACGGATCTCGCCAACGCTTACGGGTTCCGCGCGCTCTTTCCGCAGTACTTCGGTGAGCTGCCCGAAGCGCTCAACGCGGTGCTGCCGACGCTGAGCGAGGATTCCTTCCCCGGGGTGCTGACCAACGTCATCGCCGGCCGCATCGCCAATCGGCTCGACCTGGGCGGGGTGAACTACACCGTGGATGCGGCCTGCGCTGCGTCGCTTGCCGCCGTCGACCTGGCGTGCAAAGAACTCACGAGCGGCGCGAGCGACATGGTGCTCTGCGGGGGTGCCGATCTCCACAACGGCATCCACGACTACCTGCTCTTCTCCAGCGTGCGCGCCCTCTCACCGACCGGCCGGTCCCGCACCTTCGATGCCGACGCGGACGGGATTACGCTCGGCGAAGGCGTGGCGTGTCTCGTCTTGAAGCGTCGGGTCGACGCCGAGCGGGATGGCGACCGCATCTACGCCATCATCAAGGCCATCGCTGGGTCGAGCGACGGACGCAGCCTCGGGCTCACTGCGCCGCGGCCTGAGGGGCAGCGGCGCGCGCTTGAGCGGGCGTACCGCCAGGCGGGCACCTCGCCGGCCGCGGTGGGGTTGGTCGAAGCCCACGGCACCGGTACCGTGGTCGGCGACCGGACGGAGCTCACCACGCTGACGGAGGTCTTTGCACAGGCGGGTGCGGAACCGCGCACGTGCGCGCTCGGCTCGGTGAAGTCACAGATCGGCCACACCAAATGCGCCGCCGGCCTGGCGGGAATGATCAAGACGGCACGCGCACTCTATCACGGCGTGCTGCCGCCGACGCTGCACATCCGCAAGCCGAACCAGGGCTACGAGGCACACAGGAGCCCGTTCACCTTTTCCCACGGCGCGCGCCCGTGGCCGGACGAGCGGCGCCACGCCGGCGTGAGTGCCTTCGGCTTCGGTGGCGCGAACTTCCACGCCGTCCTGTCCAACTACGACGGCGCCGAGACGCCGGTGCACGGCCTCGATCAGTGGCCTGCCGAGATCTTTCTGTTCCGCGGCGCCGACCGCGAGCAGGTGCTGGCGCAGATTGAACGACTGCTGGCGGCGCTGGAAAGCAGTGAACGCACCGGCACGCCATGGCGCCTGCGCGACATCGCGCGCACGGTTTCCCGATCGGCAGCCGCCGGCGACGTGCAGGTAGCGGTGGTGGCGGACGACATCGGGGACTTGCAGGTCAAGCTGCGAGCAGCGTGCGCCTCGGCAACCGCCGAGGGCGTCTTTGCGCGTCGAGAAATCACGGGCAAGGTGGCGTTTCTGTTCCCTGGACAAGGCAGCCAGCGCCTCGGCATGCTCGCAGATCTCTACGTGGCCTTCCCGCGGCTGCAACGCTTCCTGCGCCTCGGCGGACGCTGGGTCGATCGCATGTTCCCGCCTGCGGCTTTCAGCCCCGAAGACCGTGCCGCGATGAGTGCGGCGTTGACCGACACGCGCGTCGCCCAGCCTGCCCTCGGGATCGCCGACCTCACAATGAGTGAGCTTCTGCGTGGCCTCGGAATGGCACCGGACATGGCCGGCGGGCACAGCTACGGCGAGTTGGTGGCGTTGTGTACCGCGGGCGTGTTCAGCGAAGCCGACCTGCTCGCCCTCAGCGAAGCGCGCGGCCAGGCCATCCTCGCGGCGGCCGGTGCCGACCCGGGAGCGATGGCCGCAGTTCACGGATCGGCAACCGCCGTGGCGCGCGTTCTCAAGAACTACCCCGACGTCGTCATCGCCAACGACAATTCCCCGGAGCAGTGCGCGATCTCGGGCCCAACTCCTGCGGTCGAGCAGGCGGTCACCGTCCTCGAGGCCGAGGGTCTGAGGGCACAGAGGATTCCCGTCGCCTGCGCTTTCCATAGCCCTCTGGTGGCCGCAGCACAGGACGCTCTGGCGCAACGCCTTGCCGCGCAGGCGGTCACCGCCCCCGCAATCCCAGTGTGGTCCAACGCCACCGCCGGACCCTATCCCACAGCGCCGGAAGCGGTGCGCGCCACGTTGGCCCGGCAGGTCGCCTGCCCGGTGCGCTTCACCGCCGAGATCGAGTCTATGTACGAGGCGGGCGCGCGGATCTTCGTCGAAGCCGGACCGGGGCGGGTCCTCACCGGTTGCGTGCGCAAGATCTTGGGAGATCGACCGCATGTCGCGGTTGCGTGCGACGTTCAAGGCGATCACGGCGTACGGCGCCTGTTGCTTGCATTGGCGGAGCTGGCGACCTGCGGCGTTGCGGTCGACGTCGCGCCGCTCTTTCAAGGGCGCGCCGCGGTGGTTGTGGACTTCGACACCCCGCCTGCGCGATCGAGTTACCGGGTCAACGGACAACTCGTTCGCAAGGCTGACGGCACAGTGGTTCCCGGCGGCCTGCAGCCTGCTCCCGAGCAGGCTGTCGTGCTGCCGCTCGCGGCGCTGCCGCTGGCGGCGCGCAGCGGGCAGGGCGCGCGAGAAGAAACCGTGCACGAGTACCTCCGCAGCCTGCGCGAGATCGTCGCCGCGGAGCGCGACGTCATGCTGCGTTTCCTGGGCGCGCCCGCCGATTCTATTACGAAGGCTGAACCCATCGCCCATGTCACCGATCAGCCGGCAGCCGCTGCGGCCGTGTCCGCCAACGGTCACGCCCCTCGCGAAATGCTCTCCGGTGCAGCGCTTCTAAAGGCCATTCTCGGCCTCGTCAGCGAGCGCACCGGTTATCCAGAGGACATGCTCGACGCTGACCTCGACCTGGAGGCCGACCTGAGCATCGACTCGATCAAGCGGATGGAAATCATCGGCGAGCTGGCGGAGCGCATCGGATTGCCGGGAATGGAAAACGGTGAGGTCGACGAGGCGGTGATCGAGGAGGTGGCGCGTCTCAAGACGCTGCGGGCGATCGTCACGTGGATCGACGAAAACGTCGCCTCCAGTGCCGACGGCGGGGCACAGGCCGAGCCCCGGTCGACGCCCCCGCAGCCCAAGGGCTCGCAGCCCGGGGCCCGCAGCCCAAGGACCGCGGTGTGGGTGAACGCGCGGTGGTACCGGAACGCGCCCAACGCTATGTGCTGCGCATCGAGGAGCTGCCGGCGGCGCCATCAGCCGTGCCGTCGGCTGTTGCTTTGGCCGGTCTGCGTGTCGCGATCACAGACGACGGCTGCGGGGTGGCGCGCGCTCTTGCCGAACGATTAGAAGAGCAGCAGGCGGAGGTGCACGTCCTGTCTCCGGAGCAACCTCTCGGCGAGGTGGACGCGTTCATTCATCTCGCAGGCCTGTCCGAGTCGTCTTCCTCGGTCCCCGATCTCTTCGATCTCGTCCGCACCGCCGTCCTCAGTGGAGCGGAACATATTCTCGCGGCCACCGGCAGCGGGGGCTCGTTCGGCCACGACCAGGGGGGCCCGGGCGCACCGGAGTTCGCTCTGTGGGCCGGCGGGGCGCGCGGCCTCATCAAGACGGCCGCCCGAGAGTATCCTCAACTGCGCATACAGGCCATCGATGTCGACCCCGCGGAATCCAAGGAAGCTCTCGCTACCCAATTGCTGTTCGAACTGATTCACGGTAACGGCGGGGTCGAGGTTAGCTGTGCGCGCGGTGTGCGCCGGAGTCTGCGGGTCGAGCGCGCGGCGCTCGATCCAACGAACGCTGCGCCGGCGTTCGACCCGGGCGCGGAGTCCGTGGTGCTCATTACGGGCGGCGCGCGTGGCATCGGAGCACGGGCGGCGCGCGCGTTTGCGCGTGAGTTCGGCTGCCGCATCGAGCTGATCGGCCGCTCCACGCTGCCCGAGGGTGCGGAGCCTGCGGCGCTCGCGCAGGCGGCGGATGGGGTGGCGCTGCGTCGGGCGCTTATCGCCGAGGGACGGCTCAGCGATCCGGCGGCCATCGAGGCGGAGTGCGCTCGCCTGCTGGCGGCCCGCGAGATCCGCGAAACGCTACGGGCGCTCGCGGAGATCGGTGTGCCTGTCACCTACCATGCTGTGGACGTGCGCGATGCCGAGGCGTTCGCGCGCACGATCGAGGACATCTACGTGCGCCACGGCCGCCTCGACGGCGTGATCCACGCGGCGGGCATCCTCGAAGACAAGCTCATCCGCGACAAGTCCAGCGAATCGTTCCGGCGCGTCTTCGCCACCAAGGTTGCGTCGGCCCACACCCTCGCCCGGGTCTTGCGGCCGGATGTTCGCTTCGTGGTGTGTTTCGGGAGTATCGCCGGGGTCTTCGGCAACCGCGGACAGGTAGACTACGCCGCCGCCAACGCGGCGCTGGGAGCCTTCGCACGGCACCTCGACCAACGTATCGCCGGCCGGGCGGTGTGCATTCACTGGGGACCCTGGGCCGGTAGCGGAATGGTGTCGCCGGCGCTGGCGCGCGAGTATGCCCGGCGCGGCATCGGGCTGATCGATCCGGAAGACGGGGTGAAGTGTCTGCTGGACGAGCTGCGCTTTGGCGGAGATGATGACGTCGAGGTTGTTCTGATGCGCGCGACCCCCGAGCAGTTGGCCGCCGTCGGACGCGAGGCCACAGACGATGCACGCTCAGCAGCGGCAGAAGAAGCAGGCCAAAGGCGCGGTGCACAGTTTGAAGACTCGGTGCAGATGTGAGGTCGGGGTTCGATGGGTAGCGCCGCTGGCGCCGGCGCCACTGGCGCGGGTATTGCCGTCGTCGGGATGGCTGTCATCCTTCCGGGCGCGCCGGATCTCGCGACGTACTGGCGCAACCTTCGGGAGGGTGTCGATGCGATCGAAGAGGTTCCGGCTGAACGCTGGGATCCCGTGTTCTACGACCCGCACTCACGGGCCGCCGATCGCCTCTACTGCCGTCGCGGTGGCTTCATCGACGCCTACGCGACGTTCGACCCCAGCGCCTTCGGCATCATGCCGGTGGCGATCGAGGGGGCCGAGCCCGATCAGCTGCTGGCGTTGCGCGTGGCCGCCGAGGCGCTTGCCGATGCCGGCCGGTCCGTGCGTCACGCTGCGCGCGAGCGGACGGGCGTCATCATCGGCCGCGGCGGCTATCTCACTTCCGGTGTTGCACGGCTAGACCAGCGCGTGCGCACGGCGCAGCAGCTGGTGGAGTGCCTGCGCGGTCTTCTCCCGGGGGTGAGCGAAGAGGATCTCGCGAGAGTGAAGAAAAAGTTCCAGGAGTGCCTGGGTCCCGAGCACCCGGAGTCTTCCATCGGCCTTGTCCCCAATCTCGCGGCCTCCCGGATTGCCAACCGCCTCGACCTGCAAGGCCCCGCCTACACGATCGATGCGGCGTGTGCCAGTTCGTTGATTGCCGTCGACCACGCGGTGCGCGAGCTCACAGAGGGGCGTTGTGACCTGGTCGTGGCGGGCGGCGTCCACCATTGCCACGATGTGACATTCTGGAGTGTCTTCTCGCAGGCTGCGTGCGCTCAGCCCGACGGGGCGGGTTCGCCCCTTCGACCGCGAGGCCGACGGCATTTTGATCGGCGAGGGAACCGGCATGGTGGTCCTGAAGCGGCTCGACGATGCCGAGCGCGACGACGACCGCATCTACGCCGTGATCCGCGGCACCGGTGTGGCCAGCGACGGACGTGAATCGAGCCTCATGAAGCCGCGCGTGGAAGGGCAGGTTCTGGCGCTCAAGCGCGCCTGGCAGGCGGCCCAGTGTGACCCGGCCTCGGTGGGGCTCATCGAGGGACACGGGACGGGGACACCGGCAGGTGACGAAGCCGAGATCCAGACGCTGGCGCGCTTCTTCGGCCCGGCGGCGGACGGGAAAGCCAAGGCCGGCCTGGGTTCCGTCAAATCAATGATCGGCCACGCGATGCCCGCGGCGGGTATAGCCGGCCTCATCAAAGCAGTCCTGGCGGTGCATCACGGTGTACTCCTCCCAACACTCCATTGTGACAACCCGCATCCGTTGCTGGCTGAGACCCGCTTCCATCCGGTCACCAAAGCTGAGCCGTGGGAGACGGATGGCGGGCGGCGCCGGGCGGGCGTCAATGCTTTCGGGTTCGGAGGCATCAACGCGCATGTGGTGATTGAGTCACATTCTGCGCCACGGATTCACTCGCGCGCATCTGAAGCGGAAACCGATCGCGTAGTGCTCCTCGCTGCGCCTGACACGACTACCCTGCTGCGCCTGCTCAACGACGACAAGCTGGCCGGCGCTGACGGCCTGGGGACCGATGCCCACGCAGGTCCGGTACGCCTCGCCATTGCGAGCCCCACACCCGAGCGTCTGGCGATGGCCCGCAAGATAGTGGCGCGCGGCCATGCGTGGCGGGGCCGCAATGACATCTGGTTCACTGCCGCTGGGCTGGCGGCTGCGGGAGGGCGTATCGCCTTCCTGTTCCCCGGGGTCGAGCCGAATTTCGATCCCCAAGTCGATGACATCGCCGATCATTTCAAGCTCCCTACACCCGCACTCGGTCCCGCCGGCAACCTTGAGAGCCAGGGTTTCGGCATCATCGCAATCGGCCGGTTGGTGCACGCCGCGCTCGCCGAGCTGGGTGCCCGAGCCGATGAAGTAGCGGGGCACAGCATCGGCGAATGGAGCGCTATCATCGCCACCGAGGTGGTGTCGGCTCAGGCCGTCGATGATTTCGTTGCCAGTCTGCAGCGCGGTGCCATGGAGTTGCCCGACGTCGTCTTCGCCGTCGTGGGATGCAGCGCCGAGAAGGCCAGTGCGGCGATCGCGGACATCCAGGAGATTTCGATATCTCACGACAACTGTCCCCACCAGGCAATCCTCTGTGGGCATCCCGAGAGCATCCGCGTGGCGCGCGAACGCCTGCGCGCCCAGCGCGTGCTGACAGAGGAGCTCCCTTTCCGTTCGGGCTTCCATTCGCCGCTGCTCGCCGCACATCTTTCGCAATTTCTCGAGCCGCTGCGCCGCGTTCCCTTTCAGACACCCCGCACCCGCTTATGGTCGGCCACCACGTGCGCGCCATATCCATCCAACCCCGAGGCGATTCGCGATCTCGTCGCCGCGCACTTCGTCAAGCCGGTGCGCTTCCGCGAGGTCATCGAGCGTCTGTACGACGAAGGAGTGCGCATCTTCGTGCAGGCAGGGCTTGGGAGCCTGATCAACTTCGTGACCGACACACTGCACGGCCGCGCGCATCTGGGAATCCCGGCGCTGGTGCCGCGCCGCAGCGGGCTGTCGCAGATCCGCCGCGTGGCGGCGGCGCTCTTCGTCGAAGGGGCTCCGCTGCGCCTTGAGCGTGTCTTTGCCAAGCCGGAGCATCGAGCGAGCAGCACACCGTACCGGCTGTCGCTGGGGGCGCCTCTGGTACGATTCGACAGCCCCCTGGCGTCAAGCGCGGAAGCTTTGACGGCAACTGCGATACGGACCGCCGACCCACTGCTCGACGAGCTGCATGCAACCCTGCGCGAAGCCACAGAGGCGGGGCGGGAGGTGCTGGAAGCCTTCAGGCGTGGGGACGGCAAGGCGAAAAGTGCAACGCGAACGGCCGCCACCGCGGGCCCGCGCCAGGTGACCACCCAGCTTCGGCTCTCGGTGGAGGCCATGCCGGCTCTGCGCGACCACTGCTTCTATCGCCAAGCTCCCGGCTGGGAGGACATGAGCGATCGCTTCCCGGTCGTTCCCATGACGACGGTCATTCAACTGATGATCGACGCGGCACGGAAGCTTGTGCCGGAGCAGACGGTAGTGGGTGTCGAAAGCGTCCGCGCCTTTCGGTGGCTGGTGATTGCTCCCCCCGTTGCGGTCACCGTGCAGGCCCGTTGCGAGGGCAACGAACGGGTGAAAGTGTCGGTTGATGGATACGCGACCGCGACGGTTGTGGTCGCCGCAGGGTATCCGGCACCACCGGCGCCACGGACCGCAGGCCTGGCCAATGAGATGTCCGCCCCGATCACCACCCGTGAGCTGTACACGGAGCGTTGGATGTTCCACGGCCCCGCCTATCAGGGGATCGTCGAGCTTGGCCCGATTGCCGACAACGGCATCCGCGGGAGCATCGTGAACTCCCATGCACCGGGGCTCTGCTGGACAATGCCGGACAGCTCATGGGCTACTGGGTCATGGTGAACACGGAGCGCGACCATTTGGCTTTTCCGGTCAGCATCGAGCGCATCCGTTTTTTTGGCCCCGAACCGCCTCCCGGCCGCCAGATTGACTGTTGCGTGCAGATCGTCGAGATCAGCGACACCAATGCGCGTGCCGACATCGAGCTGCGCTGCGACGGACGGGTGTGGGCACGCATCGAGGACTGGAATGACAAGCGCTTCGAAACTGACGACGTGATCTGGCCGGTCCTCCGTTACCCAGAGCAGAACCTATAGCCGACCCAGGCGACAGCCCCTACGTGCTGGTGCGCGAGCGCTGGCGCTCGTCGGCCAGTCGCGAGCTGATCATGCGGCGGTATTTGAACGCGGCGGAGCGCGGCGAGTATGAGGCGCTCAATCCGCGGACGCAGCGCCAATGGTTGCTCGGGCGCATGGCCGCCAAGGATGCGGTGCGGCGCTGGCTATGGTCACACGGCGCGGGTCCTCTGTTCCCCGCTGAGATCCGTGTGAGCAACGACGAGCGCGGGCGGCCGACCGTCGCCGGTCCGTTTGGCGAAGATCTCCGCGTGTCGATTGCTCACAAGGAGGGAGTCGCCGTGGCGATCATCTGCCAGGGCAGTGATACGGGCATCGATATCGAACCCATCGCGCCGCGCAGCGATCGGTTCGCGGAAATGGTTTTGACCGACCGGAGCGAGCACTGGCGCCCGAGGGGCAAACACTTGACGAGTGGCTCACCCGGCTCTGGACGAGCAAAGAGGCCGCCGCGAAGGCCCGCGGCACGGGACTTTCCGGCAGGCCGCGCGACTTCGTCGTCAATCGGGTCGAGCCGGGCCGGCTCCGCGTCGCGGAGAGCTGGATCGAATCGCAACAGGAAGGAGAGTTCATTGTCAGCTGGACTGAACACGGCTGAGCCCGATCCGCAACTCGTGCAGCAGATCCTGGCGGACGTCCGTGCCAGCCTCATCGAGGTCATCGGCGAGGACTACCTGCTCGACATACCCATCGACATGCACACGTCGTTCGACGCCGACTTGCAGCTGGAAAGCGTCGAGTTCGTGGCGCTGGCGGAGCGGCTCGCCGAACGGTATGGCGACCGAGTCGATTTCGTCGGCTGGTTCGCAAGCATGGAGGTCGACGAGTTGATTTTCCTGCGAGTCGGTCAGCTCGTGGAATTCATTGCCCGATGTCTTTCGTAACCGCCAACGGCCTGCGCTTCAATATCCAGCGGCTGGGCGCCGGCGACCGCTGCGTTGTCTGCCTGCACGGCCTGGTCATGGACAATCTATCGAGCTGGTACTACACGGTCGCCAACTCGATAGCGAAGCAGGCGGAGGTCCTGCTGTACGATCTGCGCGGCCACGGGCTGAGCGAGATGACGAAATCCGGCTACGGGGTGGAGGATAGCGTCGCGGACTTGGTCGGCATCCTGGACGCAGTCGGGTTGCGCCGCCCGGTCTACCTGATGGGCAACAGCTACGGGGGCCAGGTGGCTCTCGCCTTCGCGCGGGGGTTTCCGGCGCGGACGGCGGGCCTCGTCCTGGTGGAGGCGCACTTCGCGGTAGAGGGCTGGGGCAAAGAAATGGCCGCCGCCTTTGAGTTCGCGGGGATGCGGATGAGTCAGGCCGAAGTGCGCGAGTGGCTCGAAAAGAAGAGCCAGCGGAACCATGAACGGCGCTTTCGCCGCGCCGAGTACCTCATGTCGGAAACCTCGTTGCTCAACGACCTCTGCGATTGCCTGCCTATGAAGGAGGACGACCTCAGAGCCATCACGCAGCCGGTGCTGGCGCTCTACGGCGAGCGCGCAGTGGACAACTGGGCCAGCGCAGTGGAGCGGGGGCGGGAGATGGAGCGGCTGATGCCCCAATGCGAGCTGCACATCCTGCGCTCGGGGACGCACTCCATCCTGCTCGAAAACACGCACTGGGTGCGCAAGTGGATCGTCGATTGGCTAGCCCGGCAATCGCCGCCGCGTACGAAGGTTGAGGTCTCGGCGTGAGCCGGTTTCTGTTCGTTGTGCCGCCACTGACCGGGCACATCAATCCGACCGTTTCGGTCGGTCGCGAGCTCATGGCCCACGGGCATGCGGTGGCCTGGGCCGCGCATAAGGAGGTCGTTGAAAACCTCTTGCCGCCGGGGGTGCCGCTCTTGCCTGTATCGGAATCGGTATCTGCCGATCTCCTTGGTCACATTACGGAACGTTCCAAAGGCTTGCGCGGCGCGTCGGCGTTCAAGTTTTTGTGGGAGGAATTCCTGCTGCCGCTGGCGTACTCGATGGTGCCGGGCGTCAATGCCGTGATCGACGAGTTCCGGCCGGACGTGCTGCTGGTGGATCAGCAGGCGCTGGCTGGCGCACTAGTCGCCAAGCAGCGCGGTCTTGTGTGGGCGACGTCGGCGACTACCTCGGCCGAGTTTACCGATCCGTACACGAACTTGCCGAAATTCGGCGAGTGGGTGGTGACCAACCTGCGCCAATTCCAGCGCGATTTCGGCATGTCGGAGGAAGACGCGGCGCGTGGCGATCTGCGGTTCTCCGAGCATCTAGTCCTGATCTTCTCGACCAAGGCCCTCGTCGGCGCGACCCGGGACTATCCGTCCCATTACCGCTTCGTCGGCCCGTCCTTTGCGGGCCGAACCGAGAACCTCGACGCCTTTCCGTGGGACTGGCTCGACGACGTGCCACGCATTCTAGTTTCCCTGGGAACCGTCAACATCAAGGACGGCGGTCGTTTCTTCGCTGCCGTCGTCGAGGCGCTCGGGGGGCGGCAGGATCTCCAAGTCATTCTGGTCGCACCTCCCGACCAGATTGAGCCGGTGCCCGCGAACATCCTGGTACGCGACCACGTGCCGCAGCTTGCGTTGCTCGGCCGCGTCGACGCCGTCATCTCGCATGCCGGGCACAACACGGTGTGCGAAACGCTGGCGCGCGGCTTGCCGCTGGTGGTGGCGCCGATTCGTGACGATCAGCCGGTGATCGCCCAGCAAGTCGTGGAGGCTGGCGCGGGCGTGCGAATCCGTTTCGGTCGCGTGAGACCGCGCGACATTGCGGAGGCGGTGGAGGAAGTGCTCACCCGGCCGAGCTACCGCGAGGCGGCGCAACACATCCGTGCCTCCTTCGAGGCTGCCGGCGGTCCAGCAGCAGCGGCGACGGCTCTGGAGGCATTGGCGTGCTGAGTGCGGTCTGTATGAGCGCGGCCATCGTGCTCGTGCTCGCCGCATTGGTTCACCATCGTGCACGAGTTCGCAGGGCCAAGATCGCCGCGCTGACGCCGCCCGGGCGCGCAATGGAGATGTTCGAGCATGCCTTCGACTGCATGCATCACATGGGAGCGTTCGTCGTCGTGCAAATCGTGCGCATCGACGGGGCGCTCGGCGAACCAACGCTCCGCCGCGCGCTCGACGCTGTGCAGTCCAAGCACCCTCTCTTGCGCGTGCACGTCAACGGGCCGGGCGGCATCTTCGAAGCGGAGGGGACGGAGTGCATCCCGCTGCGCGTCGTGGCGCGCGACAGCGTGGAACGCTGGAGGGCCGAAGCGCTCGACGAGCTGCACCGGCCGATCCCGTACGGCAACCATCCGTTGGTGCGCGCGGTGTGGATTGGTGGCCAGGACGAAGGGGAGCTCTTGCTGGTGAGCAATCATGCCATCCTCGACGGCGTTTCCGCCGTCGTCCTGGTTCGCGATGTGCTCGACCTATGCGCGCGGATCGATGCGGGCGAACAGGTTTCGCTGGCGCCGGCGTCCTCGCGGAGCGTCCCTGCGGTTGATCAATGCTTGCCAGAGCTGGCGCACGGTCCAAAGCCCAAAGGGACGCTGCCGAAGTTGCCTCCGGCCGATGCCACAGCGCGCAGCGCGGAACGCCGCTCGCGAGTCGAATACCGCGTCGTGTCGGCGGAGGCGGCGCGGCGCCTGCTGGAGCGCAGCCGTGAGGAGCGTACGACGGTCAATGGCGCACTTTGCGCCGCCGGCATGCTCGGGGTGCGATCGATCATCGCCGCCGATCAGGAACTCTCACTGCAGTCGCAGGTCAGCGTGCGCGGCGCGCTCGTCCCACCGGTCCCGAATGGCACGATCGGCTGCTACATCTCCGGCGTTACGACGACCCACGTAGCCGCCCACGCCACGCCGTTTTGGGATCTGGCGCGCGAGGTGCAGCACAGCGTCGCCGCCGCGATCGATCGCGGTGATCATCTCACGATACTCAAGGGACGCTTCGGTGCGCTGCATGCGTTTGGGCTCCGCGCCCTGGCCCCGAAGTTCAATTGCGGTCGGATCGCTGCGCTCAACGTATCCAACTCGGGGAGGCTCGACATCCCACTGTCGTACGGTCCGCGAACGATCCGCGAGCTGTACGGGCTCACGTCCCAGCACGTCCTTGGCAGTACGCTGCAGATCGTGGCCTGGTCGCTGGGCGGCACAATGTTCATCACCTTCACGTATGTCGAGCCGTTACTGTCGCGCGAGCACGCGCTCCAGGTGTTCAGTGCATTCGATCGACTTCTCGCGCGCGCCGCTGAGCCGGGGGGGTTTTCACTGCAAGTGATAGGCAAAATCGAGCCGCGCGTCGACGCAGCATAGACGGGTCCTGCAGATGCAAGGCTACATCCTCAAAACCGGCATGCGCATCGCCCCCTTCGGCGACGCGGTCGGCGAGACGTAGCGGTCCCTAATGATCACGACGACTTCGAAACCTATCGCATCGAAGGGCGGCACCGCTTTCGCATCGTGCCTGACCGCACCGTGGCGTCGCGCTGAGCGGTACAATCGGGCTGGGGCAGAAAACCGGCGGATGCCCGCAGGGCAGACTCGCATGGTACCGGCGAACGAGCTACCACGCCTGCTGTGCGCGAGGCTGCGACCGCTTCCTCGTGAAGCGCTCGTGAGATCAAGCCCGAGAACCAGAATTTCGTGAACGACCTGGGCTGAAGTCTCTACCAAGCGGGTCAGCTGGAAGAACGCGGCAAGTTCTCGAACGTGCGGTGGCGATGGACCCGTCCGATGAACTGGCGGCCGAGGACCTGCGCATCTGCAGAGGAGAACGATGCGAGGGTGGGGCAGCGGAAGGCGTCCGTCAGTCGGCACCGCCCAAAGTCACGGCGCGCCGCGGCTGAGAACCGAGCAGATTGCGGGCGGCCTTAATGCTGGTGACGTACATGCTTCCCGACGGCGTCCGCACAGCCGTCCCAGCGCTACTGCTGGTCACCGCTGCCGAGTTCAGGCACATGTTCCGCTTCGTAGCGCTCGATCAACGCGCCTAAGACTTCCATCAGGGAGGCTAAGGGATGGCTCTCGTCTTCGCCGACTTGATCAATGAGCCGGTCGAGCACAGCGACGAGGCGGGAGTATTCGGCTTCGTTGTGTGGAACGAGACGTTTCCGCGTAATGATGTGCATGCCCCACTGCGTTCAGCGTCCGAGTGAGGATAGCTTCAGGCCGCTGTAGATTGCTAGTCGACGCTACTGACGCCGCGTTGGGGGCGACTATGTCACTACCTCGCCGTGCATCAACGGAGCCAGCGCGACAGCCACTGGCCTGCGGAGGCCACCGACACCGGCTCCACCACGCGTACTTCGTCGTCGATCGACAGCGGCGAGATTCTCTCCGGCTCCGCGTCGTCAACTCCGTCGGCGTCGAAGTCATCGAACGGCACATCACCGGCCACCGGCACGAGGTAGTGGAAGCCGTCGCGGCCGAGACGCCGAGAGAGGATTGCCATGATCGCTTCCGCATCGTCATGCGGTCCGGCCACAAAGAAAGGTTTTCCGTCGTCTCCACCCACCGGCACCGGCACAGCGCAGAGCGCCGGCTGCGCACCCGCCAAGAGCGGTTCCACCTCGGCGAAGTCGGGATGGGGATCGAAGCCCAGATCCGCCGCGTAGTCGATCGCAGTCCGGATCACCTTCACGGCCAGATCGAGGTCCACCACGATCTTCGGCGTCGGTAGCCTCGACTTCGAATACTCATAGTCGGCGCGCGAACGGAAGAGACGGGCAAACGCGTTCTTCACGCCGAGACAGTCAAGATCGACCAGGCAGACCGCTGCTGCGATCTCGCCCGCAGGCCCCCTGCGTGCTACCACCACCTCGACCAGCGCCGCCCGGTGGCGGGAGTTCCAATCCTTCGAGAGCAGCGCCTCGAGCACCGGCCAGCGCGCAGCCCCTTCGGGAACGCATGCAACCTGCACTCGCCGCCCGTTGCCGCCGTCGTGATGCCCCCTCTTCGCCTTCCGCCGCGCTGCCTTCCGCGCCCGCGCCTTCTGCCGCTGCCTCTCATCCCGCGCCATCACCAACCTCCCCTCCAGCGCGCACCTGCGCCGACGGTCGCAGCAAAGCGCATTTTGCTTGGCGGTGCAAGAGCCCGTCGGCGAAGACATCCAAGGCCATCAAGTATGAGGCACGGGTTGCTCAGAAATCAACTCGGCCAAACGTCCATCTCGAGTTCAAATCAAGCCGCCCAACGTCGTAGCGCTAACCGGCGCGCGCCGGCTCTTGCGCGCGTCCGTGTTGGGCGTCCAGCCAGAGACCGCCCATGGTGCTCGGCATAGGCGTCGAGCAGCCGCCGAATCGTTCGTTGATACTGCGTGCGGTGCTTGCGTGCTTCAGCCTTGAAGAAATCGACGCTCCGCCTGCTCAAGGCGATCGTGACCTTCACGCCTTCGTCACGAAACATGAGATTCTCGGCCGGAAACGGGAAACTGGTCAATTGGCCGGTTCTCCATCTCCGGTTTCCGGTTCCCTGTTTCTCATTTTCTTCCTGTTTGGTTCCGGTTCTGCCGGTTAGGACTCCGCGGCAGAGCCCCCTCGCAGCCGCAGCAGCTCCGGCGAGGTGTGCGGCAGGAAGCAGGCGCCGACGAACTCGTCCATGTAGCCGGGCAGCTCCGACAGGTTGATGTAGGTGATCCGCGCCAGGTAGGCGGCGATCTCTTCCACGAACGGATGCGACAGCAAAGCCAGCGCCGCGCCTTCGAGCGAACCGTTGTGCACGTAGCTGAAGCGGCTGAGCGGCAAGTCGGGCAAGAGGCCGATGCCCGCCGCGGCCGCGAGCTTGAGGAAGCGCCCGAAGTTACCCGAGACGATCACGCGCTCGACAGAGCCGGCGCCCTCTCCCAGCGCGGCGTGGAGTGTGCGGATGCCGGCGAAGATCGCCCCCTTCGCACGCACCAGGCTCGCAAGGTCACGCTCCCACAACGCGACGCCGCCATCGGCCGAGAGGGTGATGCCGGTTCCCCAAGTGCCGCGCACTCGGTGCCGCGCGGGTAACCGGTTGGTGACGCGGCCGCTGCGGTCGATCCAGCCGGCGCGCCAGAGCGCCTCCGCCAAGGCGATGAGGCCGGAGCCACACACGCCGCGCGGGGCGCCGCCGCCGATGACAGAAAGATCGATCGCGCCGCGATCGATGTCGATGCGCGCGCCGTCGATGGCGCCCGCATCGGCGCGCATACCGCAGCGGATGCCGCCGCCCTCGAAAGCCGGGCCGGCACTGCACGCGCAGGCAAGCGCGAAATCTTGGTTGCCCAGCGCGACCTCGCCGTTCGTGCCGAGGTCGACATACAGCCCGAGGCCGGCGGGGGCACGCGAGAAGCCGGCCCGCACTACTCCGGCAACGATGTCGCCACCCACCCAACTGCCCGCCGCGGGAACCGTGTGCACCGGCGCTGCACCACCCGGCCAGCCGAACTCGGCCGCGGCCACCGGCGCGAAGGCGAGTGCCGCGGGCTTCGAAGGCACGCGCCGAATCCCCGACGGATCGATGCCGTAGAGGAGATGCATCATGGTGAGGTTGCCGGCCACGACGTAGGCACGGATGCGGTCGAGCTGGGCCTGCGCGGCAGTCGCAGCCTCATCGATCATGCCACGGACCGCGTTGCGCACCGATGAGGTCAGCTCCCCGAGTAGCCCCCGTTCCGCGGCCACGATGCGCGAGATGACGTCGGCGCCTCTCGGTATCTGCGGGTTGTACGCGCCGGCCTCGCCTACCACGACGCCGTCCCGCAGGCGCACCAGGAGGAGCTGCAAGGTCGTGGTGCCGATGTCGAGAGCCACGCCGAGATCATCCTCACCACAGGTTGTGACAATCGGATCGAGTGCCAGCGGCCACGGCGCGAACGCCTGCAACGGGGATGCCCCCACATGTCGGGCGCCGGCCTCGAGGCGCGGCAACTCAGCCTCAGCCAGCGGCTGCAACGTGAGCGCGCCGTACACCGGCGTCTGGCACGCCAGCACGAGCGCAGCCCCAGCCTCACGGGACTCCACGCAGTACTTCGGCACCTGCCCGCCGAGCACCTTGACCAGGCAGCGGCCGCACGCTCCACGGCCGGCGCACTCGGCAGCGAGCGCTTCGCCCGCAGCTTCCGCGGCCTCGAGGATGGTCGAGCCGTCGGCCGCAAGGGTCGTGCGCCCCGAGGGCGAGAAGGTGACCGGGTGCCGAATCACGGGCCCTCAAAGTCCGTCGCTTCTTGCAGAAGGTCCCTCGATACGGCTAAAGCAATGAACCCCCTCCTTACCAAGGAGAGGGCGAGGGGAAGGTTGCTGACGCGCCATTGCAAGACCTCCCCTGACCCCTCCTTCGTCAGGAGGGGAACCCTTGACGAATGGTTCATCTCAAGACGACGCCAGATCACAGTCGCGGCACGTTATGCAAGGGGAGGATGCCGATTGTTACTCCCGCCTTCACTTCCTCATCTGATCCCTGTAACGCTTCCACCTCTGCACGGAGGATCGCCAACAAAAGGGAGGCGAACAATGCAGGATCGGTGTTCGGCACCTCAGCTTCAGCGCACCACCAGCCTCCTTCCCCGACAGAAAACGCGAGCCACGGCAGCGGGGTCAGCCTTGGAAGTCATGACTTCAGTATCTTGCCCCTCAGCCGCCAGCGCTGAGACCCTGGCGGTGCGCTTTGGGGTGTGAGCGTTTCGATCTGAGCGGCGGTAGCCCCCGGGGGACCCCCGTCAGCGGGCGGTGGGGCTTGTGGTAAGCAGGAGAGTACGCTTCGATCTTACGCATCGCCTCGCGGTCGTAGAGGCGCTCGCCGCAGTCCGGGCATTCGAAGAATTCGAGGTGGGGGACAACATAGGTCCGGCCCTGGTAGGTGTCGTGCCAGTTGCGGCGAACCTTGTTCAGGCGGTGGCTGCCGCAGGTGGGGCACTCCGTCATCTCAAGCTTCATAATACGCGTCTCCTCTACTCCTGCACCGAGCGCTTGGCGGAGATCATCACGTAGAACGTCTCCCGGCCCTCGGGGCCTACAGCAAGCTTCCCTTTCGTGTAGATGAAGAGGCCCTCAAGGTTCGTGCTCTGGATGACGTAGAGCTTCTCGGAGCGGCTTCTTCGCCGCGGGCTGCGCGAGCGCAGCGTTTTGTGAATCGCCACGGCGTTGAGGATCGACTCGATCGCATCGAGCTCGGTGAGTCCATCCGCGACCATCTCGACACGGGCCTTGTCGGTGAAAACGTAGCGTCCTTCCAGGACTGCTCGCTTGATCCGAACCAGGACATCGCTCATTGGTAGCGGGCGTACTTCACGTCGATGGACCGGGACCGCATAGCCACTTTCTTATAGCCTGTTTCCCACCGTTCAGCGAGGAAGCCACAGATCGATCACATGGCCAGTGGCGAGCATGGCTTACCGATTGTGCTCCACCACCATCTATCCACGCGAGAAAGTGATCGGGTGCCGGATCACGGGCCGACGTCTCAAGAGGCGGGGGCCAGGAAAACCAACGCGATCACCGGCGACCACTTTCGCATACTAAACCCTCCAAACGCGCACATCTCGAGACGACGCCAGATCACAGTCGCGGCACGTCATGCAAGGGGAGGATGCCGATTGTTACTTCCGCCTTCACTCCCTCATCTGATCCCTGTAACGCTTCCACCTCTGCACGGAGGATCGCCAACAACGGGGAGGCGAAGAAGCACCGCATCGGTGTACCAAATGCAACCAGACTTGCGTTTAGTGCCACCAAACGCCATACTCTTGGCGAATGGTTACGCGCCGCCACTGGGTTCAGGCCATCGAGCGAGCCTGGCAGAAACGCCGCCTGGTCTGGCTCTCCGGGGTGCGGCGCGTCGGGAAAACCTGCCTGGCCCAGAGCCTGGAAGACGTCGAATACTTCGACTGCGAATTGCCCCGCGAGCGACGACGTATGGAGGATCCCGAGAGCTTCCTCGATGCCCTCCGCGGGCGCCGCGTGGTCCTCGACGAGGTCCATCGGCTGCCCGACCCCGCCGGGTTGCTCAAAGTCGCCGCCGACCACTACCCCGACGTGCACGTACTCGCCACCGGATCGTCGAGGCTCGGCGCCTCGGCTAAGTTCCGCGACACCCTCGCCGGTCGCAAGGTCGAGATCTGGTTGACGCCGATGATCGCGGCGGACTTGGACGACTTCGAGACGCCCGATCTGGACCGGCGCTTCGTGCACGGCGGATTACCGCCGTTCTTTTTGGCCGACGAACTTCCGGAACGGGACTTCCAGGAATGGATGGACGCGTACTGGGCGAAGGACATCCAGGAGCTGTTCCGTCTGGAACGGCGGCACTCATTCCTGAAGTTCGCCGAGCTGCTGATGGTCCAAAGTGGTGGGCTGTTTGAGGCCACGCGTTTCGCGCGCCCGTGCGAGGTCAGCCGGACGACCATCAGCAACTACCTGGCCGTCCTGGAGGCGACCTTCCTGGTCCACGTCGTTCGTCCATTCAGCACGCGCCGGCAACACGAGATCATCGCCGCCCCAAAGGTGTTCGGCTTCGACACCGGCTTCGTGTGTTTCCAACGGGGGTGGCACAGGCTGCGGGCGGAGGATCGCGGCGTTCTCTGGGAACACCTGGTGCTGAATGAAATGCACGCCCACTTGCAGACGCGCGACGTGCGCTACTGGCGGGACAAGCGCGGACACGAGATCGATTTCGTCGTCGCGCGGCGCGGGCGGCCCCCGGTTGCCATCGAGTGCAAGTGGTCGACCACGGACTTCGAGGCGCGCAACGCGCGCGCTTTCCTGGCCTGCTATCCTCGCGCCACCGTGGTGGTCGTTGCCCACGACGTCACGCGGCGATTCACCCGACGCGATCAGGACATGCCGGTCACGTACCTCAATGTGCCCGAGCTCCTCACGATGCTGTTCACCATCCACTCGTCATGACGTGTGTGCACCGGTACATCGATCGGTGCTCACCTGGATGCGGAACGTACCAAGCGTACCATCGTCCCGCGTTGCCCCACCGCTACGCCCTGTCGCCAACCCACGTCGCGACCGCGTTGGGCGTGTCGCGGCAGACCGTCTTGTACGGCCTGACCCATGCCCGCTGCCTGCTTGCGCTCCAACGCTGGTCGCCCGACCACCTGCTTCCGTGATCACTAGTAGTGATATGAGCACCGCGCGCCAGCCGCGGGCTGAATATCCGACTCTTCCGACCAACGTCCCTCTTGGCTTTGCCAGAGTCCAATCGGCTGTGGAGGTGCTGGGTCGTACTTTACGATTACAGAATTCGGCGAAGTCCTGCCGTGTCACTTCTTCAGTGGCGTCGATGCCGAAAATGTTCTCGATCATGAACTCGCATGGATTTGGGAGCACTCGCGATTCCTCAACTACTTCCGGAGCATGGGCGTCGCTGACTTGAGCGGGGCCTGCCAGCATTGTGACTGGTTGCCCCACTGCTTGGGAAGCTGCCGAGCGGCCAACTTTGCCCATCGCCATCTCTTCCTTGGGAATGACCACTGCTGGCTCGACACTGGGGCTGTGCGCCGCACCAAGTCACCGCGAGCCGTATATAGGGCGTCCGGAATTTTCCGGGGCAGATCCGGGATGGCGGGCACGTCTGATAGTCGGTCTTCTGTCAAATTGGCAGCTAATACGGACTACCCGCGATCGTCGAAGCCAAAGAACGGGCCGAGGCCGCCGCCCCGGCCCGCTGATCTGTCAGAGCCAGAGTTCGTGGATATGCCCGTCCACGCCGCAATATAGCGCGTGTTCCGTGCTATCGACGTCCCAGGTGTAGCCGGCCGGGTCACGCGCTGCCAGTGGCGCATTGCCCGCCGCAGCGGTCAGATCGTTATGGTGCCACGACCCGTTGAACCACAGCTCATGGACATGTCCGTCGCTGCCGCGATACAGCACATGCTCTGTGTTATCGACGCTCCAAGTGTAGCCCGACGGATTGCTGGCCGCGAGCGGCGCATTGCCGGCCGCCACGGTCAGGTCGTTGTGGTGCCACGACCCGTTGAACCACAGCTCGTGAATGTGATTGTCAGCGCCTCGATAGATCGCATGCTCTGTCTTGTCGCTGCTCCAGGTGTAGCCGCAGGGGTCGCTGGCGGCGAGCGGTGCGCTCCCCGCCGCAGCGGTCAGATCGTTATGGTGCCACGACCCGTTGAACCACAGTTCGTGGATGTGGTTGTCCACCCCGCGATACAGGGCGTGTTCTGTCTTATCCACGTCCCATGTGTAGCCCGCGGGATCGCTGGCGGCGAGCGGCGCGTTGCCGGCCGCCGCAGTGAGGTCGTTGTGGTGCCACGATCCGTTGAACCACAGTTCGTGGATATGGTTGTCAATGCCACGATACAGCACGTGCTCTGTTTTATCGACGCTCCAAGTGTAGCCAGACGGATCGCCGGCAGCAAGCGGCGCGTTGCCGGCTGCCGCGGTCAGGTCGTTGTGGTGCCACGATCCGTTGAACCGCAGTTCCTGGATGTGGTTGTCGTTACCGCGATAAATTGCGTGCTCTGTCTTGTCCACGCCCCATGTGTAGCCGCTGGGATTGCTGGCCGCGGCCGGCGCATTACCGGCTGCCACGGTCAGGTCGTTGTGGTGCCACGATCCGTTGAACCAAAGTTCGTGGATGTGGTTGTCCACGCCGCGGTAGATCGCATGCTCTGTCTTGTCAACGCTCCAAGTATAACCGCTAGGATCGCTGGCGGCGAGTGGTGCGTTGCCGGCGGCGACGGTCAGGTCGTTGTGCTGCCAGCCAGCCGAGACGGTCAGGAAGATGTTGCTGCCGCAGCCGGCGGGGTTGTCGGCATATTGCGGATCGTCGCCGGTGCCGGTGTCGTTCGCCTTAGCCCAATCGCACGCCACCTTGATTGAGACTCCGCCGTCGGCGCTGGTGGCGGGCTTCGACGGCAGCGCCGCGCCGGCAGGCGTGGCGCCATTCAGCGCCTCGATCAGGTCCAGCGCCCAGGGGTGGTCAAAATGCGCCGCGCCGGCCGAGGTCTTGTTCGCCGGCACCGCGGACGCGAACAGCGTGTGCTTCGCCGAGCTCTTCTGGATGACCGAGGCCTGGAATGCACCAGAGTAGCATTGCTCCATCGTCACGACCAGCTTGTCGAACACCGGCAGCGTGGCCAGCATTGTGCCGAACTGGGTCGGGGTGAGCACCGAGGATGCGTCAACGCACAACCCGGACGGCGAGCCGTGGTTGTTGGTGTGAATCAGCAGCAGGTCGGCCGCCTTCAGCTTCCCCTTCAGCGTGTTGAACGCCGACTGGAGGTTGGCGACTGTCGCTGATTCATAAACTTTCATCTGATACGGCGTGTTGTTGCCGTACCAGTTGCCGATCGGGCCGGACACGTCGGTCGCGCTGATCGTGCCGTCGTAGCACAGCACATAGATGTTGGCCGGGTTGAAGCCAGCGACATTGACCAGCGTGCGCCAGAAGAATTCCAGGTCCTCAACGTGCCGGCGGTTGGAGATCTGGCTGGTCCACAAAATGGCATAGCGCTGCTCGGCGGCGGCGGTCAGCGCCGGCTTGAAGGTGGTGACACGGCTGCTGGGCACCAGCGCGAGGTGCGGGGCGGTGGCGGACGGCACCGCGGGGGCGTGGAACAGGTTCAGACTGACGTTGCCGCCCAGATCAGGCGGGAACAGCGCGTCCTGTTCATACAGGTACTGCCCTGTGGTGGGGTGGAAGAAACGATAGATGCAGGGGTGACCCCAGTTGGCACCCGGTTGCTTGTCGATGAACAGCAGCGCCGCCTCGGTGCGGACGGTCAGCGTGCTGTCGACCAGATTGAACACGTGGCCGGCGGGAAACACATCGGCCGCCAGCGACAAGTGCGTGGTGGCGACCTCGCTGGGCGTCAGTCCGGCAACGGTCACTTGCTTGATGCGGTCGGCGACGGTTGGATTCAGGGGCATGGTTCTCTCCTTTCGTTTTGCAAAATTAGTCCGGTGGTCGGGGTGCGATCGGCATCAGCCTCCAGTCTTCCAGCCCGGTAGGCCGCCATACGACCCGCCAGGCCGCCGGCAAAATGCCGAATACCGGCGGGCGATGGCTTTCGACAGATTCAATTTCGTTGCAGACCGAACTGATCAGCAGGTAACGAGCTGGATGCGTCCAGTTGGCGCCGGGCCTGCGGTCGACGAACGCCAGCCGATACGGCACATTCATGGTGATCATCTGGTCACCAACCTGAGCTGACCCGGCGGGCCGAAGCGTGTCGTCGAGATAGACGACGGCCTGAAGCCGCTCCTCATGGGAGAGGCTCGCTTCGATTGCCGTTTGGATCGCGTCCGTGTTGTTCACTCTGGCAGCTCCCTTGTCCTGACCCGAACCCATGTCGGTGCACGACATGGGCAGGATCAGCAGGCCGGCGACAAGCCATCCGGGGCCGCCTGCGCCATGCCGCCGAAGGCGGGAGTAAAAATGAGAAGCGGAACACCGACTCTCATAACTTTTTCTCCATTTCGATAACGCCGCACTAGTGCACTGATCCAGAAACGATTCACATGGGTTGCGGCCCACGCGACCTTGGCCGGATGAGCCAAACAGCATTGCGCAAGACATCCACTCGTGCGACATCAGTCAAATGGGTGTCTATGATCCTTCCCTCGCTTGCCGTCAGTACGCCTCGATGGTGATGGAAGAGGAATAGGCCGCGCGGGTCTTCCCTTTCGGAACGCCGGTGAAACTGAAGTGGCACCGACAAGGTCCAGCGGCAAAGCTTGAGCAATCTGCTGCTGGATGGCTATCGCTACTTTGAGTAAAACCGGGGCCAGCGGTAGAAGCAGTGAAAGAGGCGATCAATGTACCCTGGAAGCTGTAAAGGCCGCTAGAGCTAGGTAATGTCGGGAGTGTGGTGGAAAAAGGGGAAAGGCGTCATCATCCGGCCAGTTTCTTAACCCAAGAACAACTCCCGCGTAGCAGCGGGGGTCAGAGGATGACGCCATGGTAACAGATAGCAGGAAGGACGGACGACGGGAAACGAAAGCGGGTACCGGGTGAATTCACCCAGTCGGGCCGGTGGGTGAGTTTCAATTCCGTGAGCCTGGAAGCGAAGAAACGATCCTCAAGAACGTCTGATTATGGAATTGCTATGACCATGGGACATCGCGATAGAGAAAACCCGAGTTGGTGCCGAAAGCCTCCCTGCAAAAAGGTATCGTGTAGCTGACTCTGATTTTCCAGGGTGGCTTGCTCGACCACGGGGGAGAATGCAGCAGGTAAACCTCTGGAGGTTCTTCAAACTCGGGCAGGCCCTACAGCCCCTTGCCGATCTGAAAGCACTTCAGGCACTAGGGGAAACCCCACGGAAATGGGAGCTAAGCGACGGGACACTGGCCTCGCGCAAGCCTAGCGAGCGCAGCCACGCCGATACTTCTAGTCCCTCACGTTGCGCCCGCTCAATCAGCGTGCGCTTTTGTTCTCCCGTCACGCGAATACGAATCGTATCCTCTTTCCGTTGTTGTTTCGTTTTCCTGTGCTTCATGCGCAGCATTGTAGCCACAATGGAAATACTTTGCAACCCCTATTGACTTTCGATGTTTTGTAGCTACAATGATCCCACGATGATGGAACACGGACAAAGCCCCGCTAGAGGTTGGCGCCTTTTGCGGGGCCACAACCCCACGCAACTTGCGTCGCATGTGGCTGTTGGTAACGCAGAGCGTAGCACGTTCGTGGGCAAAACGGGAGGGCTCCATGAACGTGTTGCCGTTTGAAAAGCAGGTGCGGGTGATCGCCGCTCTGACGGAAGGGTGCGGCATCAACGCCACTGGCCGGATGGCGGATGTTGATAAGCACAGCGTGATGTCGCTTCAGGTTCGGGTGGGCGAAGGATGCGAGCGCTTGCACGACGCTAAGGTGCGTAACCTCAACGTCAGCTTGCTGGAACTGGACGAAGCGTGGGCGTACATCGCCAAGCATCAGCGCTTCGTGGCTCCCAACGATCCGGCCAGCTGGGGCGATTGCTACGTCTGGACTGCCTTTGACGTCATCAACAAGGCGATCATCTCCTACCGCGTGGGCAAACGTGACAGCGAAAACGCAAAGGCATTAGCTGCCGATCTTCGGGCGCGTATTCTTAACCGCCCCCAGATCACTACAGACGGACTCTCGGCGTACGTTGACGCGATCGACCGAGCTTTTGGCATCGACGTTGACTACGCCATGCTTCAAAAAGAGTACGCCGCCGTTGCCGGCAACGATGCCGCACACCGATACTCACCGGGAGCAATCATCGGCGTTGAGAAGCGGGTCATCATGGGCAACCCGGACCCGGGGCGTATTTGCACGTCCTATGTTGAGAGGCAGAATTTGACTCTCAGGATGTCCATTCGCCGCATGACCAGACTGACTAACGCCTACAGCAAGAAGTATCGGAATCATGCGGCGGCTATCAGCCTACATATTGGCTTCTACAATTTCTGTCGCGTCCATGAGTCGTTGAGGATCACGCCAGCAATGGCGATCGGTGTCACTAAACACATTTGGACGATCGGTGAACTGATTCATGAAGCCCTGAACGCACCAGCTGAGCCGCCAGCCCCCACGGTGCCAGTTCCGCCCACTTTGCCACGCGACCCGGAAACTGGCTTGCTCGCCGGCCGACGCCCTTTCAAGCTGCGGGTGATTCGAGGCGGGAGGATAAGCTGAGTAAGCTGCGGGCGATTACCGGGCCTTCTCACCGAAGAGCGAAATAACCAAAGCAGATGGCGGTAGGTCACCGACGCAAGACCAAGCGCGGCAAAATCGTGATAAGCGACATTACTGCCAACTCCTTGCGTAGAGATCCAGTCTGTCGGCAAGCTCCCGCGCAGACTTTGTATCCCGTGGCGCAAGGGTAACAGTAATCCCGAACATGGGCACGCTGCGAAACTCTTCTAGTCTGCTTGCAAACATCGAATAAAAGACCGCCGCAACCCCAGAGGCATCGACACTGGAAGCAGAAAGCCTATCCAGCCCGTCAGCCCATTGGTGAATATCCTGCGCAAGTTGGGATGCACGCTGTTTTCTGTTCGCTCCGAGACCTCTCGGCAACGACTTGTCGATATTCACTGGCGCCGTTGATTCAGATCGTTGACTGGTATTAAGCACGCCCGTGCGCTCGACCACCAAACATGGCGGTTCAGCAGCGCGCATTTGACCACCCCACCAATTACGCAGGCTGCGCTGGGGCGGCGGTCGCGATGCAATGGTCCCTTCCTTCCTGGACTCACGGAATCCCACAAAGAGAACGATAGCTACTCCCGTTGCGGTGATCAGCATTTGGGTCCATCCCGACGACAGGAAATCTCCAATCATCCCGGCACCCCAACGAAGCCACTCTGCAAACTTTGCGCTGGTAATACCGTTTGTCTTCTGACGCAAAAACTCGAAGCTCTGCCACGTGGCCAGAACCGACCACACCAGTTTGACAAGTTTCCAGAGTGGCGCGAAAAACACGCCCGCGACGCCGATTTTGCCGAGCAATCCATTTGAGGCGCCACGTACCCATTTCCACTCTGGTATCCGCTTGCCTTGGTCCACCATAGCGCCAACCTCTGGCTTCCATGGTGCCACCATCCCTCTAGCCGCGTCAAACGCGAGCCTCTTTCACCGTGCCCGAAAGCGCGATAAGTAGCGCCCGCAAATGAACAAAGCTGGCGGCAACGCCAAGAGCGTGGTATGCGTCTGCACCCAATCTGTGCTAAGAGGCCATACCGGGAGGACAGCTCATGGGCCATCACGGAGGGCATCGAGGTGGCGGTCACGGCGGCGGCGCTCCCGGAGGCGGTGCCGTAGAGATCATGATCCTGCTGCTGATCGTGCTCACCGGAGGCCTTGCGTGGCT
Source organism: uncultured delta proteobacterium (assembly GCA_963729835.1). Taxonomy (GTDB): domain Bacteria; phylum Desulfobacterota; class Binatia; order HRBIN30; family HRBIN30; genus CAVSQF01. The sequence continues at coordinate 178,743 of CAVSQF010000006.1, forward strand.
GCTGATAAAATCAGTCAGGGACTTCCAGAAGGCGGCACAGCTCCGCGAGTGGGAACGCCAGATCGACGAATGGGAGCGCACACACGGAGGACCGCATGCGCTACGGTAAAGGACGGTCTGACGTGGCCACTTCCGCATCAATTTGACGATTTGCTCTTTTACTGGGGCACTATCCCAGCCAAAATCGCCGAATGCCGCCATGAGTGTCCTAGGTCCGCTCACTTAGAACAGTACCAAATATCCGAACAAACTTTTCCTTGATTGCGCCAAGCAGCCCGCGAAGCTCGTTGATAGCGTCGCGCTCTTCAGGCGTCGCAATATCATCGACAGCTAGTTCTTGGAGGCGTGTTTCTAATTCCGCCGCGCCAAAGCTGAAGGCACCGTAATATCGTTGCGCGTCTTCGTGCTTCCCTATTTGACCGGAATTGCTTGCCCCATATCCAGCTTTGCACAGAGCCTCCACTGCGGCGCTCAAGCCCCACTTATCTAAAAACGCGACATATGGTTGCTGCTTACGCCTAGCGGCTAGTTCCCTCACGGCATCGGTGGTTTCATTGAATGGCACGGCGCGCCGCATCGCCTCTTCCACAGCTAAGGCGGATTCACGCTGCTTTAGTGCGGCGATGCGTGCGGCATCCCAGTCAACTGGCATGTCCTGGTAGATCATTGTTTCGCCAACTGGGCGAACAATCACACGGACCCCATAGCGGCTGTCAACTTGGCGCATCAGGGTGTCCGTCAAGTGCAGGCAACATTCCCACCGTAGCCACGGACTGTGATCATGCCCATCAACCCGAAGACTGGGAATGCTCTGCTTCTTATCCGCGTCGAGGAGTGCTGCGAAACCCAATAGCGGATTTGACGCTGTAGGCTCCGGAATGAGTTTCTTCGGGAAGACCCATCTTTTCCTGACAATCGCCGCATTGACTCCTGGCACGGAATAGTTGCCAACTCTTCCACTAGCGGGAACGGATATTCGGTCCGCGCCGGGGTTATGAACTCTCAACAACACAAATCCCCACAGCGTCCAGATGTCATTCTCTTCGTACTTTCCGTAAGGCTTAAGTGATGGTTCACGCAGGCCGTCATTATGACCCCATGTGTCAATCTCGAATGTGGATGGTTGAGAATGCGCCCGACGCGCCCAAGTCCACACAATTAAAAGTACTGCAACCGCAAAGAGACACAGTGACACCGAAAAAAGGTGCAGAGAGAGAAAGACCATGATCCCTAGCGCCCGGATGCCAAACCGGTCCGAGAGCCACTGCTCGACTGCGTTTCGCGCAACGGAAACCACCAACATAAGCAACGCGGACGGAACCGCGCCAAGTGGTATCGACCACCAAGGAAAGGACCATTCCCATTGACGGCGCGGTTTGCTAGCCATGCACTCGCTCCCACATGCGATAAGGCCACAAACTGCGCCAATTCATCATGAGACAAACTACGGGTCAATGCCGCCAGATGGGTCCATGGCGACCGTCTACCACATAGCCCCAGAAGTAAGCCAACGGCTGGGAGAACGCTGCGCCGTAGCTGGGTCTGGTAAAGGCGTCTCGCAAATTGGAATGGCCGAGAAGTTTCGTCCATTGGCCAAAATCACCCAATCTCGCCTAAACTCACCCGACGCCCGAAAGCGGAGAGGTACGGCCCAGAGAGCATTGAACTCGGGATCCGAGAACGTGTGCGTGACGTGATCGAACGAATTGTCGAAGAGGAGGTGGAAGCGGCTCTGGGAGCCAAGCCCTCGGAGCGAGTGGGCGCTGAGCGCCACGGCTACCGTCACGGGCACCGAGAACGGAGCCTGACCACGAGCGTGGGAGCGACGACCATTGCGATGCCCCGGGCGCGATTGCAGGAGGCGGATGGGAGCAGTAGGGAGTGGCAGAGTCGCACGGTGCGGCGCTACGAGCGGCGTACCAAGCGAGTGGACGAGGCCATCCTCGGAGTCTACCTGAGCGGGATAAACACGCGGCGGATCAAGGGCGCGCTGGCCCCGTTGCTGCGCGGCGGCCCACTGTCGAAGGACGCGGTATCACGCTTGGTGGGGCGGTTGGCCGCCGACTTCAAGACGTGGCGCGAACGGGACCTGGCCCAGGACGATATTCGCTATCTGTTCCTGGATGGCTGGTACCCGAAAGTGCGCCTCGGAAGACGGCGGGTGAGGGTGCCGGTGCTCGTGACGCTCGGTGTGCGGGGCAATGGGCAGCGGGTGCTGCTCGACATGCAGTTGGCGGGCGACGAGAGCTCGGCGGCCTGGAGCGGCGTCATGGAGGGTCTCGTGCGGCGCCACATCGGGACCCCGGCGCTGGCGGTGATCGACGGCAACCCGGGGTTGGTGACCGCCCTGCACGAGCAATGGCCGGGGCTGCCGATCCAGCGCTGCACCGTGCACAAGTTGCGGAACCTCGAGGCCAAAGCCCCCGCGCATCTGCGCGAGGAACTTGCCGAGGACTACCGCCGGATGATCTACGGGAAGGACCGCGAAGCGATTGATACGGCACGCGCCGCGTTCCGCAAGAAGTGGCAGCGGTGTTGTCCCAACGTCGTGACGAGCCTGGAGGAGGCCGGAGAGGACCTGTTCACCTTTACCGCCTTCCCCCCCTCCCAGTGGAAGGCGCTGCGCACCAGCAACGCGCTGGAGCGCATCAACGGCGAGTTTCGTCGCCGCACGAAGACGCAGGCGAGCCTGCCCAGTCAGGACGCCGTGCTTTTGCTGCTCTTCGGTCTGCTGCACAGCGGGCGCATCACGCTGCGACGTCTGGACGGGTGGAAGGACATGCCTGCGGCGCCGGCGCGGAAAGTACCTAAACGGCACTCTCATCATACTACTAATACATACTCTTGTACATCTACTGATAAGAAAGCTGCATAAGAGAGGAGCAGTGGTTCATTGTTTAGCCGCCGAATGAACGCTCGATCGTTTTTCCACCACTTGACCGACACCACCTAGAGCTATCGAGCGAGAGTGTCTTGGTAGAATGTAAATTAGATATATCGCACAAGACGATTCCGGTACCCCCCGGGTCGGAGACTGGCGGCGTGTCGAGCGTGGCGGCCGATGCCCGCTTCGGAATAGCCGTCAACCCGGCAATGCCTAACAGCATCAGCACCGTCAGCGCCCACCTAGTGCTCCGTATTGTCATTGCTAAAGTCCTCCTTCGGTCGGTCTAAGGGGCCATCGTGGCCCCGGGTGAATGGCTGACACACACGCAGTCGAGAGATCGTCGTCGTGTCCCTCCGTGCAGGCCTGTGGACGTTGATTTTTCAAGTACATTAAGATTCTGGAGAGTGCCTGTCAAGGGCCGGCCAAACTGACCGTGCATAGTTCGGCCAAGCTGACCACGGTTTGTGGGGTGATTGCGGGCGTGAAAAGTCAGCCGGTGCGTGCTCTGAATTTTCAGTCCTCCCGTGCGTAAAAAACGGCGGCTCCGGTTAGTTCTCCTCTCAGCTTTTCCGTCTGATAGTTGATCTTATGCTTGTCCGGTTGACTCCACCGCATACAACTGATTGTAGGTCGTAGGGCCGCGGAGGGCTCCGAGCCCGAGGAGGGCCTGGAAGGTAGCCATGGGCGGGCGCCGCCGGTTGAACCGGAACGCGAAGTCGTCGAGGTAGGCCTGGAGGTGCTTGTGCCCAACGCTGTGATGCGCGCCGCGCAGCCAGGCCTGGAGGTTGCCGAAGACGCGGTGGACGCGCGAACAGCTTCGCCGCGCGTTCCGGGCCGCCCTGCGTGCGCGGTCGGTGGCGGTAGCGCATGGTCGGTTGCCGGCCGCCGTGCACGCCGGCCTCGGCTCCTCCGATGTAGGTTTCGTCCACCTCGACCTTCTCAACAGCCCCAATGGGGCGGCCGGGCATGATCTGGGGCAGCCCGAGCCGCAGTTGGGCAGCCGCCCCAGGCGGCGTAGGGCAAAGAACGTCCTTCGAGAGCCTCAGCACGAACGGTCGGAAAATCATCTGAGTCAGTTGAGACAATGGGACTGGACCAGCAAACCACACGAATCGACCAGCTCATGGCGCAACAGGTCACGCTCGGCAACGAACTGGCTGCCCTCCGGCAGGACCGTGAAGTCGTCGGCGAGGTCACTATCGCCCTTGCGCATCCACCCGTGGGCCAAGGCGGCGTTATCCTTTCATACAGGACTTTGCCCGTGGCCAAGATGGTGGTGATAAACGTGTGGGGCACGCATCGCCACTCCTCGATCTCCGCCGGCGTCCAGACCACGATGTCCTTGGCCGGGAACAGCCCGCAGAGCACGCGCCGCGCGCTGGTAGCGCGGCAGTGTCGACTCTTCAACAATCATCACATCGAGGCCGCTGTCCGGGCGTGCGCGGCCGACGGCGCGCGACCCGAACGAGATGATCGCCTCAGGAGGCAGAGGCCACGGAAGCCCAGACGTCGCGGAAGAAGGGCGCAATGTCGGAAGCCTCCTGCGGGCCGGTGAGCACCCGCCAGCCGTCCCCGAGCGCGTCCTCCAACTCGCCCGAGATGACGGCGGCGTTGCCGGGAATGATCACGGGGTGAAGGGACGTATGGCCGGGTCGACCGAGTTGCGCGAGAGTCCAGCACCCGCTTTCCACTTGGATACCGCCGCAGTTGTCGACCAACAGCCCCAAGGGGCGGCCGGGCATGAGCCTGGGGGATCCTCAGGGCCAGCGGGAACGGCTCCCGTCTGGCCCTTCTCATTTGCACCCCAGCATCGCACCTGGTTCGATGACGCAGCGCAAGACCCCCGTTTTTTCACGAGCATGCCCCCCGTTGAACAGCTTGCTGACACCTCGGTCCTAAGGTAGTTTCGGATCGTGAGCACCGTACAAGAAATCCAAGCGGCGATCCGCACTCTCTCGCCGGTGGAGCGAAAAGAGCTCGTCGCTTCTTTGCCGGCTCTCTTGCCTGAGTTGGACGGTGATGCGGCGTGGGAGCGCATCATCCGCGACGCGCGACCACGGCCCGCCCTCAGTGCGCTGCTCGATCAGGTTGAGCAAGCCTATCAACAGGACCGAGCCGCATTTCCGGAGACATCGGACGCGGAGTTCGATCGCCACTCGTGACCTCGCGGGGCACAGCGGACTTCTGGCGATGCTACCGGGCACTGCCCCGCAACATCCAAGAGGCCGCGCGGCTCACCTACCGCAAGTTTCGGGAGGACCCGGCTCATCCCAGCCTGCATCTGGAACGGTTGCGCAGTGACCCGCGGGCGTGGGCCGTGCGTGTAAGTTTGAACTACCGCGCGGTGGCGTTGCGGCGCAGCGATGATTGGATATGGGTGTGGATTGGCGATCATGAGGAGTTCGACCGTCGATTTCCCGCGTGAGCAGGATCGCTGCGTCGCCGGCAGCGCTTGGAGGACTTCCGCGCGGCGGCCCGCGAGCAGGTCGAGGCGGTCAAGACGCCAGCCGATGAAGCAATCGACGCGCTATCCACTTGCCGCGCCCCAGCGCCACGACTCCCTTAGGCGCAATGCCAGTAACTTAAGGCGTTTCTGCCGGCACGGCAATCACTTGCGCTGAGTTGAAGCGCGCAACGGAAGAACGAGGCTTTGACTATCGAGTGTCTTTCGGTTATAAGACCGTAAGGCATGGATCGGCTTGTGAAGCGCCGCCAGCGGCTACTGGCGAGGTTGCCTCCGCTCGACGAGATCTTGCGCGGCAGTCTGGTGGAGCGTTCGGTGCGCTGCGGCAAGCAAAGCTGTCGCTGTGTGGACGGGGCGCTGCACCGCGCGGTCTATCTGAGTGTCACCCATCGTGGGGGACGCACCGAACAGATCTCGGTACCACGCGAGCTGGTGGCCACGGTGCGCCACGGCATGGCGGTCTATCGGCGGTGCTGGGAGATTCTTGAGCAGGTAGCGGCCGTCAATCGCGATCTGCTGCGGCACCGACGGGCAAGAGGAGGAGGGGAGGAGGATGGAGCTGGCAGAGGCCCTGCAGGTGCTCGGAGAAGGAAATCGCAGTGAGAGTTTTGCGCTGTTCAGCCGCACCCTGGACCTGGCGTGGGTCAGACGGGTGTTGACCGCTACCGGCACGGCCAGTGTGCGCAAGCGCAAACTGCCCGCGGAGTTGGTCGTCTGGCTGGTGCTCGGCATGGCGCTGCTGCGCGACCGCTGCATTGACGAAGTCGTCCAGCACCTCGATCTGGTCCTGCCGGAGATCAAGGAAGACGACGAGGTCAGCCGGACTGCCGTCGTGCGGGCCCGGGATCGGCTGGGCTGTGAACCACTGGCCGTGCTGTTTGGCGAAACCGCACAACGCTGGGCGGGGACGGCTGCCGCCGCGCTGCGGTGGCGGGGGCTGGCCGTCTACGGGGTGGATGGCACCACGATGTTGATCGCGGACACGGCCGACAACGAGCTCGTGTTCGGCCGCCCATGTAATGGCCGCAGTGCGGGGGCCTATCCGCAGCTCCGGCTGGTCGCCCTGATGGTGCTGCGGGCTCATCTGCTGGCGGACATCGTTCCGGGCTCCTACCACACCGGCGAGCAAACGCTGGCTCAGGAACTCTGGAACCGTCTGCCCGACCACTGTGTCACCGTGGTCGACAAGGGGTTCATCAATTACTTCGTCTTCTACTCCATCCAGAGCCAGGGCACCGAGCGGCACTGGCTCTGTCGCAGCAAACGCAATCTGAAGTGGCAGGTCGTACGCCGGCTTGGCCCCCACGACGATCTCGTGCAGATTCGCATCAATCGCTCCCTGCGCAAGCAGCACCCCGAGTTGCCCGAGTGCCTCACTGCCCGTGCCATTCGCTACCAGCGCCGCGGCTTTCGCCCGCAGGTATTGCTGACCTCTCTGCTCGATCCCAACACCTACCCGGCCTCCGAGATCGTCCACCTCTACCACGAACGCTGGGAGCTCGAGATCGGGTTCGACGAAGTAAAGACTCACGCCCTGGAACGTCTCGAAACCCTGCGCAGCAAGTCCCCACAACGAGTGCTGCAAGAGCTCTGGGGACTCGCCATTGCTTACAATCTGGTGCGGCTCGAAATGCTCCAAGTGGCTACCCGGCTGAAACTGCCCCCGGCGCGCATCAGCTTTCGCCACTCACTCATGCTCGTACGCAACTTCCTCGTCAGCGCGTGGCTGGCCAGTCCTGGTGTACTACCCAAGCGCCTGGCGGCCTTGCATGAACAAATCGCGCTCCTGGTCTTGCCCAAACGCCGGCCTCGTCGCTATGCGCGAGCAGTCAAAATCAAAATGAGCAACTACGCCAAAAAGGCTCCGCCCAACCGCGGTCCACTGCCCCGATGGCCTTAAGTTACTGGCATTGCCCTTAGGCGCGTCGTAAACCTCGAATGTTCGCGGCGCTACCGCGCCAGAGACGGCGCCCTCGCCGTGCAGCTATCCCCGACGTCTCAGGAGGCAGAGGCCACGGAAGCCCAGACGTCGCGGAAGAAGGGCGCAATGTCGGAGGCTTCCTGCGGGCCGGTGAGCACGCGCCAGCCGTTCCCGAGCGCGTCCTCCAACTCGCCCGAGATGACGGCGGCGTAGCCGGGAATGATCACGGTCTTGTGGGTCACGCGCTCGGTGGCGCGCATCTCGCGCAACGCCTTGGCCACGCGCTCGCCGGAAAACTTGCCGGCCGACCAGGCGGTGAGCACGCTCATGCCCTCGGTGTCGACCACCGCCAAGTGGCTGGGCACGCCGGCGGCGTCCAACTCCGTCGAGACGATGAAGTAGGTCAGCGAGAAGTTCGTGGTGACCAGCAACGGCGCCCGCGCATCCGGCTCGCCGACGGGGTAGATGGCGGGGTCCATCTGCAACGGCTTCTGCGGGTCCGTGTAAATGTTCTGCCGCAGCGTCCAGAGCGGCAGCCAGGTCTCGCCACCAGTCTCACTTATAGTGATTATCGACGCGAACTTCGTGATCCCCAGGACCGCCTTCTCCAGCTCGCCCGGCCCGACCCGGAGGAAAACCGGGTGGCCGAGCTCGGGATGGATGCGGTCGAGGGCGCCGCGGCGAATGAGGCTCAAGCTCCGGTGCAACTCGCGCAGGTCGTTCCCCGGCACTTCTAACAGGACATCCGTGACACCGGTCTTGACGGCGTCGGCTGCGGCACCGGCGAGGGCGTCGAGATCTGCGGCCGACACCACGAGCGGCACGCCCAGCTGCGCGGCCACGCTGGCGTACGGCGCCATGGCCGCCCCGGACGGCGGCACCAGCAGCGGACGGTGCTGCTTGATGGGCGCGGCGGCCGAGGATGCTCCCTCGGGCGTCGCGGCCAGCAGCGCCACGGGCAAGCCACGCTGCGTCGCGGCGGCCGCCGCGGACGCGCACACGTCGACGCCGTCGCTCTCACTCAAGGCCACGCCGTCGATCTGGAACACCTCGCCCGCCCGCTCATGCCGTACCCGCACCCAGTCGTCGAGCCGCGCGGCGACGGCGGCGGCGGATAGCCCCCGCAGGTCGAGGGCGCGGAACAGCCCCGGGCGACGCACGAACGTCTTCTCGTGCCGAAAGAAAACCGTCTCCTCACCAACGGTGATAGCGCGCGGCCCGCTGCCGATGACCATGCGGGAAACAGGTGGCGCCGATGCCGCGCCGAGCGCGGCGCGCGCTTCCGCCGTGGCGTCGGGGCATTTGTCCAGCGCCTCTTTGCCTGCGGCCAGCTTCATGGCGAAGGCCAAGCAGGTTGGGTAGCCGCACTTCTTGCAATTGGTGTTGGGCAAGAGCTTGAAGATCTGCAGTCCCGTCAGAGCCATCGTTACCCTCCGGCGTTGAACCACGCGTCGATCTGCCGCCGTACGCGCTTGAGCGCCTCGGGGTGGCGCAGGACCAGGACAGCCGCACCCGCCAGGAGCAGCGGCAGGGCCGTGGCAACTTCCCAGTTGATGCCGCGCTCTGCCTCCGGTCCCCATGCCGGCTCCTTGGCCGCCAGCGTTTTTGCTTCCTTCGTCTTCCACACTTCTTCACCGACGAGGCAGATCACCGGGCACGACAGCATCGGCTCCCCCGCGAGTGCCGCCAGCGTCATGCGTTCCATCACCGAGTAGGTGTATTCGAGCCCGTAGCCCAGAGCCCCGGTGAGCGGATCGATGAGCACCCGACCCATGTCGACGCTCGCCTCGCTGAGCAGGATGTTGAGCTGCTTGGCGATGTTGATGTCGATGGGACTCTCCGCGACGAGCACTTGACCGTAGGCCACCGCCACCGCAGCCAAAGTCTTGTAGTCGTCCTGGCACGCGGAGTGAAGCACGAGGCCTTCGCCGCTCGCTGCCTCCGCCACCCGCGACAGGATCGCGTTCTGCTTCGCGCCGGCGCCAGGCCCCTTGACGATGAGCGGGCACGACACTGCGTCGAGCACGCTACGCACGTCCGCCACCGCCTCTTCCGCGGTGCGGTCACCGCGGTCGGGATGCGTGCCGAGGAGATGGAGCATCACAAGATCGGCGCCGAAATCACTAACGGCGCGCTGCGCGGCCGCGGCGGGCTGCCCCAGCACGCCTTCCCACGGCGCCCGCACCGCGTCCACCCAGCGGCGAGGATCGACGTCGGTTACCTCCAAGGCCAGCACCGGCCGCCACGGGAAGGTGGCCTCGAAGGTGTGCAGCGGGAGACCCTTACCGCCACCCACCGTGACGGGTTTCCGGCTGCCGGCGCCGAGCACGACCTCGCGCACGCCCCCGGGCCAGGTCTTGGGTTTGAGATTGAGTGCCATGCGTTTTCCTAACGCGCCACAGCCGGAACCAAACAGACAACAGCACGCGGAGACACGGAGACGCGGAGACGCGGAGACGGAACCACACGGGGGAACAATGAAAAACAGGAAACCGAAAACCGGAAATGGAAAACCGGCCAATTGACCAGTTTACAGTTTCCGGTTTCCTGTTTCCGGTTTTCCATTTCTTTTCCGGTCTGCCTCGAGAGAGACTGAAATGCCCTACATCATCTCGCCCAGGGCGCACGCCGGGTGCTCGACGGCCATCAGGTACTCGATGAGTGGCTCGAGCTCGGTGCAGACCGTCTCATCGGCGATCTTGGCCAAAAGGTCCGGTTGTCCGATCTCCGCGCAGCGTTGCTGCAGTCGCTCGCCCAGTCGCTCTTTGATGCGCGTCGTCGTCCAGACCACACGTTGCAGGCCCCCATCGGCGCTGATGAACTTCTTGGACAGGATGTAGAGCGTGCCGATACCGATGAACCCCGGTGTTTGTTGCCCACCACCAGTGATCTCGGCCAGGCTCGAGAAGGTCATTCCCACGGGCGTCATACCCTGGTAGTCGCGGTCGACGATCATGATGCCGCCGGTTCCGGGCAGCACGCAGGCGACGCACTCGAAGCAGCCGCATGAGGTCATGGGGCTTTGCATCATCGAGTAGGCTGAGAAGTCGCTGAACGCGCCGTTCGAGTAGCGGTTCACGAAATCGTTGACGCCCTTCCATTGCCCGAGGACCGGATCCAGGACATCGCCCTTGCGCACCGGCTGGTTGCCGCCGTGCGGGTTGATTTCGTAGGCGGCTTTGCCGTCGAGCCAGTTGTAGGCGCCGCACAGCCCCAAGCGCTCCGGCGTGATGATGCACAGGTGCGTGGGCGCATAGCTTTGGCATAGCGCACAGGAGTAAAAAATGTCCACACTGTCGTCGGTGAGCGCGCCGACGCGCTGGTCGCGCTGCCGGTACGCAGCCAGCGCCTCGGGGTAGAGCGCCTCCACCGGCTCCGCCTCGGTAAACAATGTTACCTGCACCTTGTCGACGATCGCGGGGAAGTCGTTCTTGAGCTTGTGCAGCAAGACGGTCCCGAGGTGCGCGATCTTGAAGCCGGCATCACGCGTCTTCTTCGAAATGCGCAGCCACAGCGAGTCGCGCTGTCCGAGGTGCATCACCCCCATGGGTTCGGAGAGGAACGAATGGATGTGCCGCTCCAGGATCGATTCGAAGTCCGGTTGCAGCTTGCGGCCGGCCACCTCGACGAAGATCGCGAGCGGAAGTTGCGCCGCGTCGGGTACGTCGCTGATCTCGGGGCCCACCACGCGGATGAGACCGTCCTGCACCTTATCCATGGGCCGGCTCACCAGGTACTCGAACGCCCGGGTGTACTTGCCACCGAACTCGACGGCGAGTTCCTCCTTGCGCACCCGCTCGCCTTCGAATGCCGGGCCGTGGCGCACCGGGATGGGGATCTCGACGGTGTGGATCTTGACTCCGCGCACTTCCACTGCGCGCGCCGCCATCTCGCGGTTGCTGACGTTGGAGACGACATGCTCGTACGTGCAGATCCCCGAGGGCAGGATCTGTGGGATGTCGGTGTCGGCGATGACCGGAAAGCCGAAGTTGATGGCGCCGGCCGCCGTCGCGTACTTCTCGTCGTCGACCTCGCCGAGGGCGAGCACGAAGGCGAAGACCCGGCGTTTGTTGTAGAGGAGGATCTCCCGCGCCTCGCGGGCACCGCCCGGCTTGAGGCCGCCGAAGGTCATGGCGGCGCGGCAGGCGAAGCCCAGCGCGTGCACGATCGACGAGGTGTCGGGTCCGTAGGGAACCAGGAAGGTGTCCCAGCTCATCTCGATGCCGCGGCGGTGCAGCTGCGCCGCCATGCTATCACTATTTGTGATAGAGCCCATGAAGACGAGGATGTTGCGTTCCTGCAGGTCGCGCGCCAGCTGCTCCGCTGCCTCGTCGTCGGGCAAGGCGCCGACGCAGGCAGCGAAGCCGGGCATGCGGCCGTCGACGAGCTTGATCCCCTGCTCACGCAGGATCGCGTCCGAGGTCGGGCCGAGCCAGAAACCAGTCTTGAGCGGCGTGCCGAGCAAGGGCTTCAACGCTTCCGCGGCTTCCTGGGCGATGAGCGTCGCGGCGCCGGCGTCGAGGGCGTCGCCGAGGTAGGGAAGCCACAATTTCTCGGTCGGCACCTGCGGCAGCCACGCCCGTGCGGTGTCGAGCACCGGCTCCAGGTCGCCGACCTTCTCGACGCGCTGCCCGGTGAGTGCGAGGATCACGGGCAACGCGTAGGCCGTATTCTCGAAACCGACCGCGGCGTCGCGGCCGTGGCGTGCAATCGCCTGGCGCAGCATCGTCGCCGCGCGCTGCACGCAAGCGTGCGCTCCTCGGATGGCGGCGGTCGCGATGATCCTCGACATGCGTTTTCACTCCGCCCCGAGCAGTTGGCACGCGGCATCCCGGTACTGACGGTAGAACTGTCCGGCGCGCGAGATGTCGCCGTAGAGGAGCGCCCCCACGAGCCGGTCGTCCCTGTACACGAGCTTGCGGTAGACGTTGTCGCTGCTGGCCAGTACCTCGGCGCGTGCCCCGGAAAGCCGCTCGGGCCGCACCTCGCCGATGGACACGATCGTCTGGCCGAAGAAGCGCGACGCGTTCAGGCGCAAGGCGCCGGCCGACTCGCGCGCGACGCCTACGGCCGCGGCGCCGGCAACGCGACCCATCTCGTACGCCACCGGCCAGATGCCGCTGACGCTGGACTCGCCGGTGAGCGGGTCGACCGTCTCGGCGCAGTCGCCGGCTGCGAACACATCGGCCACGTTGGTGTGCCCGCGGCGGTCGATGACGACCCCACGCCGCACGTCGATGCCGCTTCCTGCAAGCCATTCAACGTTGGGCGTAATGCCCTTGCCTACGACCACGATGTCGGCCGGCAGCTCCTCGCCGTCATCGAGCTTCACCGCGGTGACTCGCCCGGTGCCCTGGATCTCGACCGCGTCGCGGCCGGGCCGCAGGGCCAGCCGATGCCCCGCGAACAGCACGCCCACACGCCGGCCCGCCTCCGCGTCTACCATCTGTGACAGGAGGTGCGACGAGCGGTAGACGACGGTGACCTCGAGACCGCGTTCGAGCAACGCCTCGCAGGTTTGTAAACCCACGTTGCCGCCGCCGAGGACCACGGCACGGCTGCCGGGTCGGGCCAGCTCCTCGATGCGGTCGAGATCCTCAATATCACGGAGTGTGAAGACACCCGGGAGGTCGGCGCCGGGCACGCGTAGCTGCTTGCCGCGGGCGCCGGTGGCGATGACCAGGGCGTCGTAGGCGATCTCGCGACCGTCAGCGAGAGCAAGCATTCGAGCGTCCACCCGCACGGACGCGGCGCGTGTCCCGCGCACGATCTCGACCCCGATTTCTTCCTCGAGGTACTCTACCGCGCGCCACCCCAGCTCCTCACGACCGAGACGGCCGGCGAGCGCGTAGGGCAGCAGGGGACGGGAGTACTGCGGCAGCGCGTCGGCCGTGACCATCGTGATCGAGCAACCGGGAGCGAATTCGCGCGCCGCCTCGCACGCGGCGATGCCGGCGGCCGAAGAGCCGACGACCACAAGGCGCCCGGTGAAACTGCTGACCGCCCGGACCACCGCCTCTTTGGCCACGCCGAGCGCCCGGGTCGGGCAGGCGACGACGCACGCCGGCACGTCGCGGCCGGCGCACACGTCGCAGCGCACGACGCGGTCCCGCTGCGGATCGAGGCGCAGGCCGAACGGGCAAACCATGAGGCACATGAAACAGCCCACGCATCGCTCTTCGTCGAGGGCAATGACGCCGCTCATGGGGTCACGCGACAGCGCGCCGCTCTTGCAGGCGTAGACGCACAGCGGCTCGTCGCACTGCTCGCAGCGCAGCGCTTCGAGGCCCGCCCGGCCCGCGTCGACTACGACGCGGCGCCGAGGCACCGGCGTTTCAGCCAACGCTCCCTCCAGAGTGCCAGCCTGCGAGTGCGCCACGGCGCAGGCAATCTCGCAGCTGCGGCAGGCGAGGCAACGACCGCTTTGGAAGCTCAACCGGCGCATGTCACTCCGTCGGTGGCCGCGACTGGCTGCGCTCTTGCGCCTTGCCGCACCCCAGGGCGACGACCCCCTTGGGCGCGTCGTAAATCTCGAATGTGCGCGGCGCCACCGCACCATGCACAGCGTCCTCGCCGTGCATCATGGGAGCCAGTTTGAGCGCTACACGCTTGCGGTCCAGCACCTCGACGATGGCTCGGGTCGCGTGCTCGACGTCGTCGGTGAACAGGAACCTGCCGCCGGTGTCGCGTTCGACCTCTTCTTCGAGGTACTGGCGCACGACGCGGCTGCCGGCGAGATGCGGCTGCGGCATGAACGCAGTGAAAATGCCCGAGGCCACGGCGTACAACCCTATGGTTATCGCTTTCTCGCTCATTGCCTCGGGCGCGGCCGCAGCGATGGGCAGCTCGGAGAGATCCTGGCCGATGCCGCCCTCGGCGCACAGCGCGACGCACACATTGAGGATGCGTGAGTTGTCGACGCAGCTGCCGAGGTGCAACACGGGCGGGATGCCCACGGCTTCGCACACCTCGCGCAGACCGGGCCCGGCGTGCTCCATCGCCGCCTCGGGGCGAAGCAGGCCGGCTTTGGCTGACGCGATGGCGCTGCAGCCAGTCTGCACCACCAGCACATCGCGTTCGAGCAAAGCGCGCACGAGGGCGAGGTGGTGCCGGTCCTGCGCGTAGCGGACGGTATTACAGCCGACCACCCCGACGACGCCGCGCACTCGACCTGCAGCAACGGCATCGTTGAGCGGTCGATACCCGGACCGCAATCGGCCGCCGAGGTAGCGCGGCAGATTCTCGTTGGTGAAGCCGGCGACCAGGTCGGTGCGTTGGCGTGGCACGTTGACCCGTGCGGGGTCGCGGTGACCGAAAGCTTCGATGGCACGCCGCACGATAGCGCGCGCAACCTCGCGGGCCCGCGACGGCTCGAATGCGATCCGCTCGGCTCCCGGGATGTCGGCCTTCGGCGAAGTGGTGACGACTTTCGTGTGATGGCAGGCCGCCACCTGCGGCAGCGACGGCATCACGCATTGCACGTCGACGACCATGACGTCGACGGCGCCGGTCAGCAGCGCCAGCTCCTGGTGCAGGTAGTTGCCCGCCACCGGCATGCCCTGGCGCATGAGGATCTCGTTGGCGGTACAGCAGATGCCGGCGACATTGATCCCGGTCGCGCCGGCGGCGCCCGCCAGCGCCCGCAGCTCCTCCTCGCGGCTCGCGGCGACGATCATTTCGGAGAGGACCGGCTCGTGGCCGTGGCACAGGATGTTGACCTGCTGCTCCTCGATGACGCCGAGGTTGGCGCGCGAACGGATCGCCTGCGGACCGCCGAAAAGTATGTCCTGTACGTCGGTGGCGATCATCGAGCCGCCCCAGCCATCACTGAGCGCGGTGCGCATGGCGGCGCGCAGCAAACCGATGGGGTCCGCTTCGACGCCGTGATGCGTGCGGTGCATGAGCTCGACGACCTCGCGATCGATGCCGCGCGGCATGACACCGAGCTTCGTCCAGCGGGCACGCTGCACCTCGGGCGCGCGCAGCGCCGGTACCAGCGGCCCCTCCTGCGCGCCGAACTGCGCAGCCATGGCATGCGCCACTTCCAGCGCCACGTCGCGCAGCGGCCGTCCATCCGGCGCGATCTTCCACTCGGCCGCCACTGCCCGAAGCCGTTCCTCGTTGGGGATGGAGTAGCCGGAGGCGAACCCGGACTCGGCGGCATATTTGAGGACCGCAACTACCTCGCGGCCGTGGTCGGTGTGGGCGGCGGCGCCGGCGGCCACCGCGCGCGCCAGGTTGCGCGCGACGATGAGGTGCGCGTCGGCACCGCAGGCGCCAAGCTGCGCGCCGTCGCCGAAGGGATCGATGCGGCACGGTCCCATGTAGCAGACGTGGCAGCAGAGGCCGAGGTCGCCGAAGCCGCACAAGGGCTGCAGGCGGTCGTGGCGATCCCAGGCAGTAGCGACACCCCGCGCGCCGGCGCTGCGGAGCACTTCCTGTGCTGCGGGGTCAACGGTGCGGGTATTCTCACTCATAGGCTTCTCATTTCACACACGGCTAAGTAGAGCATTTCACAATTACTGTGACATATCGCCCGGGTTCCTTCTCCCCCGGGAGAAGGTCAGGATGAGGGGATGAGATGTCGGACGAAGTCACATCTTGTTGTCTGAATGGCGTGGAAAGTACGGCCCTCTGTGTAGCCCTTGACGAAAGTGGTGGCCTTCGGCAGTGTCTCATCCGCTCACCTGGCCTCTCCCGGTGGGAGAGGGACCTGTATTCGATGCGTCACCGTAATTCCGAAACGGTACACTAAGCATGCCGGCAATGCGCGCCATCTCGCGATGGAAGGGGCGCTCTTTCATGTAGCTGCCCGCGCGCGCCTCGCGCTCGAGATCCGGATCCGCTGGCAGCACGCCAAGAAGCGGTGGTGCCGGCAGATGCGTGCGCACGAACGCCAGGTCGGCCTCGGAGGCGATCCGGTTGGCGACGGCACCGACGCGCTTGATGCCGAGGTCTGCCGCCAGAGCGGCCACTCGCCCCGCGGTTTGCAGGCTGGCCCAGCCCGGCTCGACGACCACCAACATCAGGTCGACGCCCTCGGCGGTGCCACGGCCTAGGTGCTCGACGCCGGCCTCCATGTCAACGATGATGTCCTGTTGGGCGTCGAGGATCAGATGGTTCAGCACTTCACGCAGGAGCACGTTCTCCGGGCAGGCGCAGCCGCGGCGCCCGCGGTCGATGGTGCCCATGACGAGTACTCGGATGCCATCGATGACGACGCCGAACTCCCGCGGAATGTCGTCGACGCGCGGATTCATGCGCAAAAAGCCGCCCCAGCCGTCACCGCCGCCGACCCGTTCCTGGATGAGTGCCTTGAGCTCTACGAGCGGCGTGATGTCCGGGCCGCGGTAGCCGAGGGTGCCCGCTAGGTTCGCGTCCGGATCGGCGTCCGCGGCCACCACCTCGTGACCGAGGTCACGTAGAGCACGCGCCAGCGAAGCGGCGACCGTGGTCTTGCCCACACCGCCCTTTCCGGTGACCGCCACCTTCATGCAGCCTCCCAGCCGCCGAGCGCGCGGACTGCCGGCGTCGTGGCGTCAAGATCGAGCAGCGACCGGCTGGCGCGCTCCTGCTCCGCGACGCGCGGATCGCACGGGATGGTTAGCATGCGGCCGAAGCTTGTGAGGCCGCTCGCCGCGAGCCGCGCCAGCTCCACCGCCCACGGCTCTCCCGAATCGAACCCGTTCAAAATGAGGTCGACGCGCGGCGGCAGTGCGCCGTGCAATTCGACGCAGAGGCCGAGCGAGCGTTGGATAGTCTCGGCCGACATGCGTGCGCGGCTCACGACACACACGAGCATATCCGGGCGCCCGGCGGTGCGACGTGACAGGTGTTCGAGGCCGGCCTCGCAGTCGAGAAGCACGTGGCGGTAGGCGCGGCCGAGGCGGTCAAGGTTACTGCGGATGACATTGTTGACGAAGCAGTAGCAGCCCGGGCCCTCGGGCCGGCCCATGGTGAGCAGGTCAAACCCGGTGCGCTCGACGAGGACCTCCTCAATTTTCAGCGCCAGCCAATTGGCCTGCGACATCGATACCGGCCGTCCGGCCCCGTCGCGCAGCGCCTCACGCTCCTGGGCCAGCGTGCGCTCAACCCGGATCCCCAGCGCCGTGCCCAGGCAGCTCGACGGGTCGGCGTCGATGGCGAGAACTGGAGTCTCGTCCGACTCGAGCAGGCGCCTGAGCAGCAGCGCGGCGACCGTGGTCTTGCCCACGCCACCTTTGCCGACGACGGCGACGATCATGCGACCCCTTCAGCCCACGAAGCAGCGAGTTCTGTGAGCACGTCCAGCACCTGATCGGCCTCCGCGATCGTGCGGGTTCCCATGCCGCATGACGGCGTCAGGAGCAACTGGCGGACGAGGCGCTCGCGGTCGAGGCCCTTGCGCACGAGATCCGCGATGTGCGTGCCGAGCTCGCGCCGCAACGCCGCGGCGCCGATCGCGGCGGCCGCACCCGAAGCCGGTACGATGCCCCAGCTCAGCACACCTCCGCGCTCGAGGAAAACGCCCAACTCGGTGGGGTAGAGCGACAGGCCCTGGAAGTACTCGTGCGCGTCGAAGTTGACGACATCGACCTCCGTCTGCAGCACCAGCGACCAATCAGTGTTGCCGCAGCAGTGCAGGCCACACAGCGCGCCCTCGGCATGGATTGCAGCCGCGGCGCCATTGAGCGCGGCCATGACGTCCTCCCGGGACACGTTGACGAAGGCGGAGCCGAAGGAACAGAGATACGGCTCGTCCAAGACCACGAGCACACCGTTGGCGACTTGACGCAGGGCCCGGGCCATCCACCGCGCCTTCATCGTCATGCCCTGCACCGCCACCTCGTACAGCTCCGGCGTGTAGGCGAGCGCCCGCTTGCCCTCGTCGGTCACGGTCATGGCGAAGCTGAACGGCCCGGTCACCTGCCCTTTGACCCACGCGGGCCGGCGCTCGCCCAGGCGGGGTACCGCGTCGAGGAATAGGTGCAGGCCGAGCGCGTGGTCGCGGCTGATAGCGAAGCGCGCCACGTCGACGTCGACCACCGCCTGGTAGAAACTTTCGAGCTGATCGGTGAAGGCGTCATCCATGCGGAAGAAGATGCGCTGGCGCGCGGCGTCGATCACCGCGCCCGGGAGCCCTTCCGCGTACTGCACGTACATGCTCTCGCGGAAGTCTCGTGCCGGCAGCTGCGGCCAGGCGGGCATGTGGGGAAGGCGACGCAGGATTTCCGCGACCAGCGCCTCCGCATCGACGTGCGGGAAGCTCCCGACCACGGTCGGAACGCCAGAGAAACGCCAACCACTTTCGCCTTGAATTGGCATAAAGAGATCATTATACGTAAATCTATTGATACTCAACTCAAAAGAGAGGAGATCGTTCGTATGGCTGTTGGAACTGCCGAGAAGCGCGAACAGGACTTCTATGTTGCTGATATGCAGCTGGCCGAGTGGGGGCACAAGGAGATCGCAATCGCTGAGACCGAGATGCCGGGGCTCATGGCGGTGCGCGAGGAGTACGCCGGCCAGCAGCCGCTCAAAGGGGCGCGCATCGCCGGCTCCTTGCACATGACCATTCAAACCGCAGTGCTCATCGAGAGCTTGGTGGCGCTCGGCGCCGAGGTGCGCTGGGCTTCCTGCAACATCTTCTCGACCCAGGACCACGCCGCGGCGGCAATTGCCGACCGTGGCATCCCCGTGTTCGCCTACAAGGGCGAGAGCTTGGAAGAGTACTGGGCCTTCACCCATCGCATCATGGAATGGCGCGACGGCGGCACGCCGAACTTGATCCTCGACGACGGCGGTGACGCCACACTGCTGGTGACTCTGGGCGCCAAGGCGGAGAGGGATCCGTCGATTCTCAACCATCCACAGAGCGAGGAGGAAAAGGTGCTCTTCGGCACCATGCGCCGGCGCCTGGCGTCGCAGCGTGCCTGGTACTCGAACATCCTGCAGAACATCCGCGGCGTGACCGAGGAGACCACCACCGGCGTGCACCGGCTGTACCGGATGGAGAGCGCCGGCGAACTGCCCTTCCCGGCCATCAACGTCAACGACTCGGTGACGAAGAGCAAGTTCGACAACCTCTACGGCTGCCGCGAATCCCTCCTGGACGGCATCAAGCGCGCCACCGACGTGATGGTCGCCGGCAAGATCGCGGTGGTGTGCGGCTACGGCGACGTGGGCAAGGGCTGCGCCCAGTCCCTGCGCGGCTTCGGGTGTCGCGTGTGGATCACGGAGATCGATCCGATCTGCGCGCTGCAGGCGGCGATGGAGGGCTATTCGGTGGTGACCATGGACGAGGCCGCCGACAAGGCCGATATCTTCGTCACGGCCACCGGCAACTGCCGCGTGATCACGCACGAGCACATGGCGCGCATGAAGAACCAGGCCATCGTCTGCAACATCGGCCACTTCGACAGCGAGATCGACGTCGCCAGCCTGAAGCAGTACACGTGGGAGAACATCAAGCCGCAGGTCGACCACATCATCTTTCCCGACGGCAAGCGCATCATTCTCCTGGCCGAGGGGCGTCTGGTGAACCTCGGCTGCGCCACCGGCCATCCGAGCTTCGTGATGTCCAACTCCTTCACCAATCAGGTGCTGGCGCAGATGGAGCTGTGGCGGTACCCGGGCAAGTACCAGAACAAGGTCTACGTGTTACCCAAGCAGCTGGACGAGCAGGTGGCGCGTCTGCACCTGAAGAAGATCGGCGCCAGCCTGACCCGACTCACCGAGGAACAGGCGGCGTACATCGGGGTCACGGCGGACGGGCCGTACAAGCCCGATCACTACCGCTACTGAGGGCTGCCTCCAAGGCAATGGACCAGCTGCTGGCGGCGCTCAGGGCGGCTGCCGAGCCGACGCGGTTGCGAGTGCTGGCGATCCTGGCGCGCGGCGAGCTCACCGTCTCCGAGTTGACCCGCGCGCTGCATCAGAGCCAGCCGCGGGTGAGCCGGCACCTGAAGCTGTTGTGCGACGCCGGTCTGCTCGACCGTTCGCCCGAGGGGGCGTGGGTGTTCTACCGCCTGGCCGAGCGCCCCGAGGGCGCGCGGGTCGCCCGCACGCTGTTGCAGCTGCTGCCGGCGGTGGATCCCAATCTCGCCCGTGACCTGGAGCAGTTGGAACGCATCCGCCACGACCGGGCCGAGCGCGCGACGGCGTACTTCCGTGACCACGCGGCGTCCTGGGATCGCATCCGCAGTCTCTACGTCGGCGAAGCGGCCGTGGAACGGGCGATGCTGAAGGCGGCCGGCAAAGGCGAGCTGGGGGACCTGGTGGACCTCGGTACCGGCACCGGCCGCGTGCTGGAAGTGTTCGCGCCGCGAGTGCGCCACGGCATCGGCATCGACGCGAGCCATGAAATGCTGACCGTGGCGCGCGCCAAGCTGCACGACCGCGGCATCACCAACTGTGATGTGCGCCGGGGGAACGTCTACGACGTGCCGCTGCCGCCGGCGTGCGCCGACGTGGTCACCGTGCATCAGGTGTTGCACTTCCTCGACGATCCGGCGGCGGTGATCGCGGAGGCCGCGCGCCTGCTGCGCCCGGGTGGACGGCTGCTCGTGGTTGACTTCGCACCCCACGGCGTGGAGTTCCTGCGCACCGACTACGCGCACCGCCGGCTGGGCTTTGCGGACGCAGAGCTGCGGCGATGGTGCAAAGCCGCCGGCCTCGCTGAGGTGACGGTGCGCCAGCTGGAGGCGGCCGGCGGGGCCGGCCACGACAAGCTGACGGTGTCGCTGTGGACGGCGGTGCAACCCCGCTCGGCGCGGCGTGACCGGCGCTTGCGGCGCGTTGCCCGGGGTCTCGGCTTCGGTCAACGCGGAAAAGCCTCCACCACGCCGCCGTCGACCGGCAGCGTGGCCCCGGTGGTCGGCGTGCGGTTGCTGGCAAAAAACACCACGGCGTTGCCGACGTGGCGGGCGGTCACCCGTGCGCGGAGCAGGTTGCGGCTCCGGTAGTACTCCGGCAGCTCCTCCAGCGTCATGCCGCGGCTGCGTGCCCGGTCCGGCCCCACAGTAGCCCAGAGACCGGACTCGATGTCCCCTTCGGAAAAGATCGCATCGGCATTGATCATGTTGACGCGGATCCCATCCTGCGCCAGCTCGATGGCGGAGACTTTCCCGAGTTGATGGCCCGCCGCTTTGGATGCGCTGTAGGCGCCGAAATCCTTGCCCGGGCCGAAGACGTTCTTGGAGGAATTAATGATGATGTTGCCGCCGAGGCCTTGCGTACGCAGTACGCGCGCCCCTTCACGGATGGTGAGAAATGTGCCGGTGAAGTTCACCGCCATCACCCGCTCGAGGTCGGCATCACTCAGCTCGGCCACCGGAGCGACATGAGCGATGCCTGCATTGGCGACGACCGCGTCGACCCCTCCATAGCGGCGGCAGGCTTCGTCAAAGCCGGCTCGTACCGAAGCGGCATCGGTGACATCCATGGCGATGGCCGTTGCGGTCCCGTCGCCGTGTGCCTCCGCAATGCGTTCGGCGACACGCGCCAGCCGCGTCTCGTCAATGTCCGTGAGCACAACGTGGGCGCCGGCCTCGGCGCACACGTTGGCGATGCCGTACCCGATGGCACCGGCCGCACCGGTGATGAACACCACCTGCCGCTCCAGCGGTCGTTCCGTCGGCCTGCCGAGCTTGGCCTGCTGCAAGCTCCAGTACTCCATGTGGTAAAGATGTGCTGTCGAAGCCGACTCATAGCCGCCCATGGCGTGGGCAACCGCCTTGACCGCAAGACTCTGGACGGTGATGTCGGCGACGATGCGCGCTTCCTTCTTCGTCCTGCCGAAGCAGAAGGCGCCGGCACCCGGCAGGAACACGACGCGTGGCAACGGATCCACTCGCCCGTCTGCATGCCCGGTTCGGCCGCTGTGCTCCGCTGCGTACGCTGCATACCGCGTCACATACTCCGCCACCGCGTCGGCCAGCTGCCGGCGAAGGTCCGGCGCATCTTCCCAACGCGGATCGGCGACGTGCAAAGCAAACGGCTTGGTGCGAATCACATGGTCCGGCGTCAGCGGGCCAGTGGCCGCAAGCGACGCCGCCTCGGCACTGTTGACGAACGCCAAGACATCTTCTTGCGCTCGCCAGTCGAGCAACAGCCGCCGATACGGCAGGTCGTCGTCGGCAGTGCGCTCGGCCAGGAGGCCTCGGAGGATGGGGGCTGCCCGCGCTGCCAGCTCCCCCGGGCGCGCCTCAACCCTGTACTGCGGCGTCAGCAACCGGGCCGGCTGCCGGGCGCTGAGGAAGCGCTCACACGTAGTGACAATCTCGATGTGCCGCTCGTACGCGGTTCGGGCGTCTTCCCCGAACGTGAACACCCCGTGCTTCGCCACCATGATTCCCAGCGCGGCGGGTCGCATGGCGTAGGCACGCGCCACCTCTTTTGCCAGCGCAAATCCCGGGGTGATGTACGGGAGCACGGTGACCTGGTCCCCCAGGGCCTCGCGCAGAATCCGTTCGCCGGCTGGCTGATTGCTCAGGCAGAGGAGTGCGTTGGCGTGTGAGTGAATGATGCACCGCTGCGGCAGAAACGCGTGCAGCAGTGTCTCCACCGACGGCGGCGGCGCCGACGCGTCCAGCTGACTCAGGCGGAGCTGGTTGGCCATCTCGGCGTCCGACAATGTCACAAGCTGTTGGAGCCGTTGCAGGGGCGCCAGCGCCAGCGCCGTGAAGCCGCCCGGCTCGATGCTGTGCAAATCGGAACCGGAGCCTTTCACGAACAAGGCGGTAATCTCGTCTCCGCACGCCGTCTTCACGGGGGCCTTGAGAGAGGTATTCCCGCCGCCGTGCAATACCAGCTTCGTATCCGACCCGATGAGCCGCGACGCATACACCAACAGGGCAAGCTCCGCACCGCAGGCAACGACCCCATCCGGCCCAGCCCTACTGGGGCGAACCCAGCGTTCGACTGCGGCGGTCGCTTCGGCGGCGTCCCAACGACTGCGCATGGCCTAGCGGGGAAAGGCGCGAACGAAATGGCTGAGCTCGATGCGCTCGAAGACGCCGCCCGCAACATACGGGTCGCGTTCCACAAGGGCCCGTGCCGCAGCCAGATCGGGTGCATCCAGCACCAAGACGGCGCCGATTGAACGGTCGGAGGCGTCGCGGATCGGCCCGCCGAAAACCAGCTGGCCGTCGCGGTAGAGTGCCTCGAGGTGCGCGACGTGCCCCTCGCGCTTGGCCTTCCGCCGTTCGAAGCCGTCCGGCCCGTCGTGGCCAATGAAAATGAACAACGGCATCAGCCTCTCACGCGGCGGCAGACCGTAACCCCGTGAAGAAGCGGTACGCTTCCTCGGGCGTCTTCTTCTCATGGACGACTTGGCGCACCGCACGGATCATCCCCACCGGGTTCTCCGACTGAAAAATATTCCGGCCCATGTCGACGCCGACGGCGCCACGCGACACGGCGTTGTAAGCCAACTCGAGTGCGGCACGCTCTTCGATCTTCTTTCCGCCGGCGATCACGATCGGCGCCGGACAACCACCGACTACCTCCTCGAAGCCCTCGCAGAAGTACGTCTTGACGATGCGCGCCCCGAGCTCCGCCGCGATGCGGCAGCACAGGCTGAGATAGCGGGCATCGCGCGCCATGTCCTTGCCCACCGCGGTGACCGCCAGGACCGGGATGCCGTATTGCTCCCCGCGATCGACCAGCTGCGCCAGGTTGGCCAGCGTCCGGCGCTCGTTCTCGGAGCCCACGAAGATCGACAAGGCGACGGCCGAGACGTTCAGCCGGATCGCGTCCTCCATCGAGACGGTGATCTCTTCGTTCGACAGCTCCGTCAGGATGCTCGTGCCGCCCGAGACCCGGAGCACGACCGGAACGCGACTCGCCGGATCGATGCAGTTGCGCAACACGCCGCGGGTGAGCATCAGCGAATCAGCATATGGCAACAGCGGCGTCACGGTCTGGCGTGGGTTTTCGAGGCCGCTGGTCGGGCCCAGAAAGTAACCGTGATCGACGGCCAGCATGACGGCACGGCCGGTGTCCGGCGGGATGACGTTCGCTAAACGATGCTGCATACCCCAATCCATATCGGTCCTCCTTGCTCAAGAAAGAATACCCACTCGACCACGCTCACGCCCCACTTTCGACTTTGCGTCACCGTTCCTGGCGGTACGCTATGACAGCACGCGCCGTAATTCCAGCTCCGTCAGCATGCCCGCGATCAGCATCGGAGTGGCTACCGTAGGATAACGATCTCTCCAAGTGCACCCGGAGCTTGGCGCAGTCAATAGCTCACCTGAGCCGTCCCAACGCCCCAGCCGCCAGCGCTGGCCGGCGCTGTCTCAGAGAGCCGTGTGATGTTATAGGGTACCCGGTCGTCATCGAGGTCGTGGGCGAGATGGTGTAAAGGGGGGGGTATGAAAATCACATTGATTGGCTTCCTTGCTGGCTTGGCGCTCAGCAGCACGGTCTACGCTGAAGACTTGAAGCCTGGCGACGTTCTGTCGCAGAGCAATTGGCGGCTCGCCAAAGACCTCCTGCCGGCGGAAATTCTGGGCCACTTCGAGCGCGGGGAATACGCCCTCCCCATCGTCACGTGGGAAGCCGGCAAGCAGAAGTGGCCCGCGGCGTTCAACGCCGGCACGCGGCGCAATGCCGAGACGCTGAAGCTCGACGCGCAGGGCAGCATCGTGGACAAGGCCACAGGTAAACGCCCGCTGTACATCTGTGGCTTTCCCTTCCCCAGTGTCACCGCAGACGATCCCGCGGCGGGCCTCAAGGTCCTCTGGAATCACTACTTCAACTGGTGGAACAACGGCAACCTGCACAACTACGTCGAGATCAACTGGGTGTCGCCGAACGGCATCGAACGCAAGGCCACCCAGGATGTTTTCTACCTCTATTACCAGGGCCAGCCCCGAGAATACATTCCCGCGCCGAACCCGGATGATCTGCTCGTGCAATTCCTGGCCACCACCGTGCAGCCTGCGGACCTCAACGGCATTGCCTCTCTCAATTGGCGCTACCGGGACCCGAACAAGCGCGATTCAGTGTGGGCCTACGTGCCAGCACTGCGCCGCGTACGTGCCGTGTCGCCCACCAACCGCTCCGATGGCTTCCTCGGTTCGGACATGAGCCAGGACGACGGCCCGTTCTTCGACGGCAAGCCGGAGGATTTCACCTGGAAACTGGTGGGTGAGCACGACGTATTGCGGCTCGTCGATCCGTTCAGCCTGAACGGTGAACAGCTCCGCATTCCACTTCCGGCGGGCGGCTGGCGTGGGACGTACCAGCGGGTACCGATGGTGGGTTTCCAGGACCCGAAGTGGAAGGGGTCGCCATGGGCGCCGTTGAATTTCGCGCTCGCCCGGCGTCCCTGTTGGATCATCGAGGGCGTCCCGAAGGACGCGTATTACCTGTTCGGCAAGATCCAGCTCTACATCGACAAGGAGACCTACCAAGGCGCCTTCAACCGGAAGTTCGGCTGGAACGGTGACTTGATCAACTCCTATATGGTGTTCGCCGACCTCAACGGCACTTCCGGTCCTAACGACGACGACTACTACGGGGCCGGCAGTATAGTCTACCAGGGCGCTGAGAACCTGAAGCTCAACCGCGCCACCGTGATCACGGCGCCGCTCGGCAGCGGCGATCCCCCGAATGACCGCCGCCTCAAGCTCGACCCGCAGTTCTTCAGCTCACAGTCACTGATACGGGTCGGGAAGTAACTCCATTAACTCCATGTGCGCGGCCGCCGCGGGTAACCCACCTGCGGGTTGCTTCTGCAGCCCCGATGCCTCATAAATCCGGCAGCGGCCGTGCCTCGGTGCCGGCCGCACGCGACAAACGGACAGACAGAGAGAGGGGAGACTTATGGAATTGAGAGAGGCTATCGGACGCAGGCGATCAATGCGGTTTCTCCTGCCTTACAAGCCGGTGGAACGCGAGAAGATTCAGCGCATGCTGGAGGCCGCACGGCTGGCCTCCTTCTGGGGCAACGTGCAAGCCTTGCGCGCCGTGGTGATCGAACGGGCGACCGCGCCCAAAGAGGTCCTCGACGCGCTGCCGCCGGGATCGGCGATCGGCGGATTCCAGCTGCGCCTCGCCCCCGTGCTCATCGTCTGGTACCTGGATTGGAGTCGCCTCCCGCAGCAGGGCAGCCGCCTGCACGAGCTGGTCGAGTGCGGCGCCGTCGGCCTCGACAAAGCGGAGAGCCACCGCTTTCTCGATGAGAGCCTCATCCCATTCTTCAACGCCGGACTGGAGGCCATCAAAGCCAATGGCCTCACCGAGATGGATTGCGGTCAGGGCATCGCCCAAGCAACGCTGATGGCGTTCGAGCAGGGTTTGGGCACGTGTCTGATTGGCGTGCCCGCCAACAAGAAACTCAGACGTGCCATCGGCCTTCCTGCGGACTCGAAGATCCTCATCGTGCAAACGGTTGGCTATCCCGCCGAGTCGCCCGAAGCGGGCGGGCAGCGGCCGCGTCTCCCGTTCCAGCAGCAATACTCTTTGAACACCTGCGCTCAGCCGTTCCCGCGCGATGAGAAGGTGGTGGAAGGGCTGAAACAAGACAAGATGATTCAAGCGCAGGCGCCACTGCCCTGGCGGTGGGCCGAGCTCGCCTACCTGGCGCGCGCCCTGGATCTCCCCCCGATCTTCGGCGACGAGGTTGCGGAGATGACGGAACATATCGTCAAGGATATGATGGATACAGAGAGTTAGTTGCTTGTTGTTAGTTGTCAGTTGTTAGTAGATGGTCCGGAGGATACATGGCTGATCCCTTTCCACGCGAAGTGTACGTCGCCGGCGTCGGCATGACGGCGTTCGGGCGCCACGAAGGGAAACGCGCGCCCGAGCTGGGCCAAGAGGCGGTGACCGCGGCGCTCGCGGACGCCGGCCTTGACTACAGCGCGGTCGAGATTGCGTACTGCGGCCACGTGCTACAAGGGAGCACCGCCGGACAGAAGGTACTGTACGGCGTCGGCATGACCGGCATCCCCATCTTCAACGTCGAGAACGCCTGCGCGAGCGGCACCAGCGCGCTACGCGCGGCAGTGATGGCGGTGGGGTTCGGCATGGCGAAGGTTGCGCTCGCCGTGGGCTTCGAAGTCATGGGGCGCGGTGCCATCCCGACCGGCGGCGACGAGCGGCTCGCAGCCGTCGCGCGCCAGGGCGTCCCGGCATTGCCGGCGTTGTTTGCCGCTTTGTTCCTCGAACACTCGCGCCGGTACGGCACGACAGTCGAGCAAATGGCCATGGTGTCGGTGAAGAACCGCGCCTACGGTGCGAAGAACCCGCGGGCGCAGTTCCATGATCCGGTGACGATTGAAGAGGTGCTCGCCTCACGTGAAGTGGCGCCGCCGCTGCGCTTGTTCATGTGCTGCCCCACCACCTCCGGTGCCGCCGCCGCCGTGATCACCAGCGCCGACGTCGCCCGCACGACGCGGCGCCCCATCCGCGTGGTCGCCTCGGCGCTGCAATCGGATCCGCCGCCGACGGGCGACGGGCTCGGGGGCATCACGGCGATCAACACCAGCGCCATGCGTGCGGCGTACGCCCAAGCGGGGATCGGACCGGAACAGCTCGACTGCGCCGAGGTCCACGACTGCTTCGCCATCGCCGAGATCATCCACTATGAAAACCTCGGGCTCTGCGCCCGCGGTGAGGGCGGCCGTTTCATCGAGCAGGGCCTCAAGGACGCTCGGGTGCGGGTCAGCACCAGTGGCGGGTTGCTCGCGAAGGGCCATCCGCTCGGAGCCACCGGCGTCGCACAGGTGGTGGAAGCGGTCGAGCAACTGCGCGGCGAGTCAGGAGAGCGGCAGGTGCCGAGCGCGCGCATCGCACTGGCGCATTGCCAGGGCTTCGGCGGCGCCGCCGGCGTACACATTTTTGCGGGCTGATTTCCTAATCCGGGGGTGCGATGAACTTTGCCGAGTTACTGGAAACACGGGCTCGCGAGAAGGGCGAAGAGACCTTCCTCCTCTTCGGCGACGAGCGCATCAGCCACGCTGAGCTCGACCGGCGCGCCAACCGCATCGCCAACGGGTTGGCCGCACTCGGTGTCGGGCCGGGCAGCGGAGTGGCGATCATGATGCGCAACTCGCCGACCTGGCTCGCGACGTTCTTCGCCACGCAGAAACTGGGTGGGTATGCGGTTCCAGTAAACGTCGCGCTCCGCGGCGAAGGGCTCGCCTACGTCGTCGACCACTCGGAATCACAGGCGCTGGTGATCGGGGCGGACCTGATGGATTCTTTCCTGCCGCTTCAATCGGGCCGTCCACACTTACGGCACGTGATCGTGGATACCAGCGAAGCACCGCCGGGGACGAAGCTGCCGGCTGATGCGGTACCGGTCGATCGGCTCGCCGAATCGTCTGCCGAGCAGCCGGGATCGCCCCGGCGCCCGACACGACGGCGATTCTGCTGTACACCTCCGGCACCACCGGCCCGCCCAAGGCCGTGGTGGTGCCGCACGGCGCGTTCAGTTTCATTGGCTTGTCCATCTTTGCGCAGATCGGCTACCGTCCGGGCGACATCCTGTACACCTGTCTGCCGCTGTTTCACGCCAACGCACTTTTTCTCACCACCATGCAGGGGCTGTTCAGCGGCTACCCGGTCGCCCTTGGGCGTCGCTTCAGCGCGAGCCGCTTCTGGGACGAGGTCCGCCGGTACGGCGGTACGAGCTTCAATGCGCTCGGCGCTATGATTCCCATCCTGCTCAAGCAGCCGCCGCGTCCGGACGATCGTGACAATCCGGTACGCCTCGTCTTCTGCGCAGCGACACCGGCGTGGGCGTGGGAGGAGTTCGAGCGGCGTTTCGACGTGACCCTCTGGGAAGGCTACGGCGCCGTCGACGGCGGCGGCTTCATGCTCTTCAACTTCGGCAACGCGCCGAAGGGCTCGATGGGGTTGCCGCCTCCGGGCACGGAGGCTCGGGTCTCCCGTGACGACGGCACGGAGTGCGAGGTCAGCGAGGTTGGGGAGCTGGTCTTCAAGGTCGATGATCCGGTAATCAGGCGCGTCAGCCTATCTGAAGAACGAGGAAGCGTCGGACGCGAAGATCCGCGACGGCTGGTTCCACACCGGCGATCTCGCGTGGCGGGACGCCGAGGGGTTCTTCTACTTCGCCGACCGCAAGAGCGACTCGATCCGCCGCCGCGGGGAAAACATCTCGTCGTTCGAGATCGAGAAGATCGTGGACCAGCACCCGGCGGTGCTCGAGTCGGCGGCGTTCGGTGTGCCGTCGGAGCTCAGCGAGGATGACGTCATGGTAGCGGTTGTGCGCCGGCCGGGCGCGGCGCTGACGGGCGAGGAGCTGGTCGCGTTCTGTGCAGAGCGCATGGCCCGCTTCATGGTGCCGCGCTACATCGACTTCCGTGACGAGATTCCGAAGACCGAGACGCACCGCGTACAGAAGACAATACTCAAGCGTGCGGGCGTGACGTCGACCACCTGGGACCGTGAGGCCAAGCGCCGGTAAACTCGTCTAACGTGTCCGGTGTGACGTAGGCGTTTCGCTCTCGAAGCCTTACTGGCAGCTCGCTCTGGTAACGACGTTGGTCACTTTGCCGCCGCGCACATGCACGACGGTGTGGCGCTTGCCGAGCGGGGTCTCCTCAACAAACTCGACGGCGGCCTCGGTCGGATCGTCGGGTGGTAGCGTGGCTCCGACGAGCTCCGCGACGTCTGTGGCGATGTCCTTCTGGCCCTTCTTCGCAAGTGCTGGACCTTTCGCGCGCCGCACGAGGCGCTCCCGGCCGTGCAGCCGCTTCGGCACCGCGGCGCGCGCAAGCTCGAGGATCTGCTCGTCAGTGAGTGCCGCGCCGCCTGTCTTCTTCGCTGCCGTCCCGCCGCCCTTGGTTGCCTGTTTCATACTTGCCTCCGTCGACGGTCAGTCAAGCGTCGGCCGGGCGCCTGGAGCGGCGGGTAACACAGGTGGTTCGGTGAGCGTGCCATCCCGCGCCCGGGTTTCCCTCTGTTGCACGCTTGCGATTGAGTTCCGTTGCGATCTCCTCGGCGAGCTCAGTGCTGCCGTGCTGCACCTGCACACACACACGCAGGGGCTGGACCAGTTGCTTTGTGGAGTGGACTGACGCGACGCTGGCCCTGGAGGCTGCGCGCTGAAGAACGCAGCGCTTCACGCAGGCAGAGTCGTGTACGCCACCGAGCGCCTCGACCTGCCTATAGCACCCCCGGGCCCCAAGTGAGCCAACGACCGTACGACGGCGGTGTCGGCAAGCGCTCCAACTTACGAGGGCGCCGGGCGTGCGGGTGCCGTGCTGAACGGGTGAGCGATTGCAAGCCAAGCTGGCGGTCCCGCAAGAACCCGTCGCACGACTTGCGGTCGGGAAAGTGAACGCACAACTCCGCGTACACGATGTTGCAAACGACCAGTTTCCCTTCGCCACCGCAGGCCACGAGCGCTTTCAGGGAGGCGTCGAGGAAATTAGGATTCGGGCGCAACACGTCGAGGAGGACGTTCGTGTCCACCGCCGTGATCACCGCCCCCTCACCATTTCGATGTATTCATCCACAGACGGATCGCCCAAGTCCTCAAAGCTCTTGCGGCAGTACCCGATCCACTTGTCCCAACCGTGTGCCTTGCGAGAGCCAGCTCTCTTGCGGATGTACACGCGGCCGTTTTCGGGAACCAACTCAACGTCGGTGCCGGGCTCGAGTCCAAACTGCTTCTGCACTCTTCTGGGAATCGTAATCTGTCCTTGCGCGGCGATCTTCATGTGCACAGTATGAGCCCGCGGACAGAAATCTCAAGTTCCCGGAAGGTGGTGACGACTGAGGCGGGCATTCTCCTTCCGTGAGCAAGCCATTCAGACCACAAAAGTGGCTCGCTACGGCCTCAAACAATTCCAACATGGGATGATTGTCAAGTACTGTGAGGCGCTTGCACAGGTCCGACCCTCTATCCAGCATGCGAGTGCGCTCTCACCTCCGAGTCGGAACACTCGGAACCACGTCCCCTACGACACACTTCCTTGCGGCGCCAGTAGCCGCAGGCTGCGATGAGGGCGCGGGCTTTGGCCAGCTCGGACTTGTCGCGGAAGAGGCGGGCGCGGTGGAGGTGGATGTCGGCCATGTGGAGCTTCATCGAGCCTCGGTCTGGCACCGGCCATGACTCAAGTCCCGTGCTGGAGACGATCCACCGCGTAAATCGAATCACGTCTACGGTAGCTGATGAAGATGGCATGACGCGGGGCGGACATCACCGCGAGAGGTTAGTGCATTTTTCACCGAAAGTGAACCTTCACGGGCCCACCGGGTCCTTGGAGATGCACAGGACAAACGGCTTCGACGGGCGTTTTCTGATCGAGGACGGTTGCTCGCACATGGCAGCCCAGAGATCGAAGGTGGAAGCCAGGGAGACGGCATCGCGCTCGCCGGTTCGCATCTTCGTAGAAAATTTGGCCGCGCCATTGATCCCAGCCCTCGGCCTGGTGTTCAATGCATCGCCCTATGGAGATCTACATCGACGGCGAATGGTATCCGCGCGCAGCCGCCAAGGTGTCGGTGTTCGACCACGGGCTGCTGTACGGGGACGGCGTGTTCGAAGGGATCCGCGTCTACAGCCGGCGCATCTTCCGGATCGAGGCGCACATCGACCGCCTCTACGCTTCGGCCCGAGCGCTCGCGCTGGCCATCCCGCTCGCGGCCAGCGAACTCAGCGCGGTGGTGCGTGAGGCGGTGCGGCGGAATCGGCGCGACGACGCGTACATCCGGCTGATCGTCACGCGCGGCGCCGGCGAGCTCGGCATCGATCCGTTGAGCTGCCCGCACCCCAGCATCATCGTGATCGTCGGTGAGGTCCGCTTGTATCCAGTGCAGTTGTACCACACGGGTGTCAAGGCGATCACGTCGGCAACCCGGCAGGTCTCACACGAGGCGGTTGACCCGCGGGTGAAATCGCTCAACTACCTGAAGAACGTACTCGCCAAGATCGACGCGCAACGCGCCGGGGCGCAAGAAGCCATCCTCCTCAACAACGCGGGCTTCATCGCCGAGTGCGCCGGCGATAATCTGTTTCTGGTGCGGCACGGGCGCCTGGCCACGCCCTCCCCACAGGACGGGGCCCTCGAAGGCATCACGCGCGGTGCCATTATCCAGCTCGCCGCCGCGGCTGGCATCGAGGCCCGCGAGACGCGCCTGACCCGCTACGACGTCTACACCGCCGACGAGTGCTTCCTCACCGGCACCGGCGCCGAGGTCATGCCTGTGACCGAGGTGGACGGGCGCGTTATCGCCGACGGAACCGTCGGCCCGATCACACAGCGCCTGCGCGCCGCCTTCGATGCGCTCGTCCGCAGCGAGGGCGATCCGGTCTGGTGAGCCGCGTACCTGGTGAATGCGCATTAATCTTGACAATGCGCATTCATCGTGTTATCCAGCTTCCTCAAGATGGGCCGGCTGAATGTCTCACTCCCAGAGGACCTCGCGCCGCTGGTGTCGAAGTGGCGCCGCAAGATCAATCTCTCGGAGATTTGCGCCCAGGCGCTGCGCGCCGAGCTGGCGGCGGTGGAATCACACCGCAGCGCTGCCGCACTGCTGGCGAAGATCCATCGCCCCGCCAGCCCGCTGGAGCAGCGGCTGACGCGAACGGTACGGGCTGGCGGAGGTGCGGGTCAGCGACGACCCGGTGCAGCATGAAGCGGGTTTGCGCGACGCGCTCGGGGGCGTCGCTGCGGACTACCTGAGCCAGAAGCTGGGTGCGGGCGCCGTGCTCGCCATCGCCGGCGGGCGGCAATCGTGGTGCATCGTGGAGCACTTGGATCCGCGGCCGCTGGAGATCAGCCTCGTCGCCCTCGGCTACCGGCACAACGATCCGCGCGTGCTGCACGCGCATGCCAACACGCTCACGACCTTGCTGTGGCTGCTGTTCAGCCCGCGCGCCGTGGCCCGTCTGATTGGGAGAGATCCGCAAGAGATCCTGAGCCCCGCACTGCCGGTGCAGCCGGAACCGAGATACTTCGTTGTTGCGTCGTGCGCACCGTTCTCCGCCGGCGGTCCGCTTGCGAGCTTGCTGGGAGAAGAGACCACCTCGACGCTCCTGGCGAAAGGCGCCACATGCGACTTTGCGTACAACTTCTTTGACAAGCACGGTCGGTTGGTTTCCGTCGCAATACCCGGTGACCAATCGATCCTGTCGGCAGGTTGCCTGTCGTCGCTGTCCAGACGTCAGGACGCGCGGGTGGTCCTGGTGGCGGGGGGACGTCAGAAAGTGGGAGCCATGCGGCGCGTTTTGGAGGCCAAGCTATGCAACACGCTCGTAACGGACACCGCCACAGCCCGGGAGCTCATCGGCAAGGCCACGCGAACGACGCGCCGCACCAGCGCGCGCGCTGTACCCGTGAGGTGAACGGTATGAGCACACACAAGGCCAGCCTGGCGATCATCGACTTGGGCGGACAGTACTGTCACCTCATCGCGCGCCGGCTGCGTGACCTCGGCGTCGAGCCGGCGATCTACGGACCTGACGTTGCGCCCAAACAACTCCGCCGGTGCGCGGGAGTGATTCTGTCCGGCGGTCCGCAGAGCGTCTACGAGCCGGAGGCCCCGCAGATCAAGAAGGGCGTTCTCGACCTCGGGGTGCCGGTGCTCGGCATTTGCTACGGCCATCAGCTGCTCGCCAAAATGCTCGGCGGCCACGTGACGAAACGCGACGGTGAGTACGGCCACGCGCGGCTCGATGTACAGGTGAGCGACACCTTGTTTCGCGGCACGCCGCGCTGGCAGCAGGTGTGGATGAGCCACTCCGACGCCGTGACCCAGCTGCCGAAGGGAGCCGCGACCATCGCGTCAACTGAACGATGTGAGACCGCCGCGTTTGCGGACTTCAAGCGGCGCGTGTTTGGTGTCCAATTTCATCCCGAGGTCGTTCACACAGAATATGGACAGGACATTCTCAGGAATTTCGTGCGCTCCGTGTGCAAGATTCGCCAGCGCAGCACGCCCGGCGATCGCATTCCGACACTGGTGGAACAGATCCGGCAGACTGTCGGAGACCGGTCGGTATTCTTCCTGGTGAGTGGCGGCGTCGATTCAACGGTGGCGTTCGTCCTGTGCGCGCGGGCGTTGCTGAAGGACAGGATTCTTGGACTCTACGTCGACACCGGCCTCATGCGCCAAGGAGAGACGGACGAGTTACGCGCCAATCTCGCCGGCCTCGGACTGGCGGATCGGCTCATCGTGCGCGACGCGTCGGCCCTGTTCTTGGAGAAGCTGCGCGGCGTCACGGAGCCCGAGAGGAAGCGGCACATCATCGGCCGGCTGTTCGTGGAGATTCAGTCGGAGGCGATGCGTGAGTACGGTATCGATCCCGAGCACTGGCTGCTCGGCCAGGGAACCATCTACCCGGATACCATCGAGTCGGGTGGAGCCGCCGGACGGGCAGCGTTGATCAAGACGCATCACAATCGGTGTGCAGAGATCAGGGAACTCATGCGGCAAGGAAGAGTGATCGAGCCGCTGGCGGAGTTCTACAAAGACGAGGTGCGCAAGGTCGGCAGTTCCCTCGGGCTTGCGCCGCGATTGACGAACCGCTGGCCTTTCCCCGGGCCGGCTTGGCGATCCGCTGCATCTGTAGTGCAACTGCTGGGAAGGCAGAGCAGCTGTCTGAGGCATCGAAACAGACCGTCCGCGCCGCCGGCTTCAGTGGCATGCTCTTCCCGGTGCAAAGCGTTGGCGTGCAGGGGGACGCGCGGACGTACCGAAAAGTCGTGGCGCTGCGCAACGAGCGCCGTCGATTCGATTACGGCCGGATGCAGAAGTTGAGCACTGCTTTGTGCAACGTGCACACAGAAACGAACCGCGTGATTGTCTTGCTCGCGGGCACCTCGGGGCTGCGGCTCGAGGATGCGCGTCTCGGCAAGGCAGCGATCACAGCGGAGCGCGTCGCGATTCTGAGGCGGGCCGATTTTGTTGTCCGGAGTGCCATGGAGGAGAAGGGTCTGACCGATGCTGTCTGGCAGTTCCCGGTCGTCCTCGCCCCGATTTCGTTCGGGAGTATCGATAAAGGCGACAAACGTGCTTCGAGAGCCTCAGCACGAGCGGTTTTTGATCCGTTTCAAAATAACTTTTCCGCTCACCCTGAGGCTCTCGAAGGGTGTGTTCCGAGAAGATCGACAGTCCCCTTTGGCGGCGGTGAGAGCGTCGTGCTGCGGCCGGTCAATTCAGAAGACGGCATGACGGCGAACTTCGCCAGGCTGCCGCTTCAATTCCTGCGGCGCGTTGCCGAAAAGATCGCCAGTACTACTGGGGTAGATGCGGTATTTTTGGACATCACCAATAAGCCTCCCGCAACGATTGAGTGGGAGTGAGCAAGAGATCTTGTTGACCGATCTCCGCCGGCAGCCACACGTCACAGCCTCAACAGGATTCGGAGAGCGTCCTCAACCAAGCGCATCGGGGCCGGGCCAACCGCGCCAAGGCGGCGGATCAGTCGCACCTTCGCGATCGAGCGGATTGCCTCGCACAGGGCCGCGCTCTCACTCTTGAGGCCGCCTTCGGGGGGAACCAAACGGATGTGCGACGGAATCGGCCGCAGCGTGGAGGTGACCGGAAGGATGATTACGAGGTCGGCGGGTCCGCGATTGAAGAGGTCGTCGGACACAACGAGGACGGGCCGCTGCCCTGCTTGCTCGTGGTCGCGTGTAGGGTTGAGATCAGCGAGCCACACCTCACCGCGCACGGGCGCCGTCACTTCCGCTCCGCCTGCTTCTTGAGCGGGACGACGCGCTTGCGGCGAACCGCTTCCCCCTCTGCGGTCAAACCATCCGCCACGGTTTGATCCCACACAGCGCGCTCTCGCTCCATTTCAGCCCACGCTGGTTCATCGGCCCGCAGGGCTCGGTACGCGTTGTTGATACCCTCGAGAAAACGCATGCGGCGGTACTCCTCGACAGCTTTCTCCAGCACCGCTTGCATGGGAGTCCGCTCCGCTTGGGAGAGGACTTTCAACGCCGAGCGGGTGTTCTCGGTAACGCGAACCGTAGTGTGCGCCATGTGTATACTCCTTCATCTACAAACTAGGCTGCTGATCTGAATACGTCAAGCACCCAGAAGACCACCCAGAAGACGACAAATGGGTGGTAATACCCGGCGCGCAAAGCCTCCCGTCTCGACCCCATCGCAGCCCGGCGTTACGAATGAGCGGCCGCGCGCGGCGGCGATCTTCAAGGTTGTCGATCTGGTCGGTTCCGCCTCTCACCTTCGGGATGATGTGGTCAGGCTGACCAACTACCACCTGGAGGAATTTGTAAATTCGGAAGTCAGCCTTAGCGGGTGCACGGAAGAACTCCGCATCGGCGTGGGCGGATGGTGTAGTTCCACTGCCACCGGGTCGCCGGGTCGTGCGAGTGAGTGGCCACTCTCCCGCGGCGGTTGGAACCGGCATGGCCCAGCGCATCGCCATGTGCGACACGGGCGGCGGTGGTAATTGCGCATGGAGATCGCTATTCGCCACTCGAGGTTGTCATGCAGCGGGTGTGCATCTTTTGTGGGTCGAGCAAGGGGGCGCGCGATGTCTATGTCGAGGCGGCGCGCGCCATGGGCGCGGCGCTGACACGGCAGGGCATCGGTCTGGTGTTCGGTGGCGGTCGCATCGGCTTGATGGGCGTGATCGCCGATGCGGTGTTGGAGGCCGGCGGCGAGGTCATCGGGGTGATCCCCAACGCGATGGTGGCCAAGGAGCTGGCGCACAACGGGCTCACCGAGCTGCGTGTCGTCAGCTCGATGCACGAGCGCAAAGCGCTGATGGCCGAGCTGGCCGATGCATTCGTGGCGCTGCCAGGAGGCTATGGCACCTTTGAAGAGTTCTGCGAGGTGGTGACGTGGACGCAGCTGGGTCTGCATCGTAAGCCGTGCGGGCTGCTCAACGTCGACGGCTTCTACGACCCGTTGCTCGCGTTTTTCGACCACGCCGTCGCCGAAGGCTTCGTCCGCTCTCGGGACCGCGCCTTGGTCTTGGAAGAGGGCGATCCGGAACGCCTGCTGGACCTGCTGGTGCGCCATCGGCCGCCAGCGCTGGAAAAGTGGATCGCGCGCGACGAGACGTGAGCGCTTGATGAACCGCCTGGGGCGGGTTGGTGAACGGCTATCCGGTCTACCCCAGGCTCACGGATGGCCGCCCCGTTGGGGCTGAAGGCAATCCAGATTTGAAGTGGATCATCAGAAGCCCCGACGGGGCGGCAATACATCAGCCAGGGGCAACACCCCTGACGCTGGTCACGGGATCATCTCGGACGCCCCACGCTAATGTTACCGCTGGACGCTATCGCGCAATTCCACGCTTGCATGATAGGGACGTTAACGGGAGGGGTGCATGCGATACCAGTCTTGGTCGGCGGTCGCGGTGGGGCTTTGTGCCTCGGTGTTTGTGGGGTGCTCGACGCCCGCAGCGCGCTACCTGGCGTATCGACTGGCGCCGGATCGTGTACCGACCGAGGGCGAGAGGCACCTCGACACTCCGGGCCTCGATGCCACGGCCACGATTCTCTTCGATCGCTTCGGCGTGCCACACATCCGCGCGCAGACGGAACGTGACGCGGCCTTCGCGGTCGGTTACATGCACGGCCGCGATCGGCGCTTTCAGCTCGAGTCGCTGCGCCGGCTCGCCGCGGGACGGCTCCGCGAGTTGGTCAACGATCCCGAAACGGGCGGCGTCTTCCGCCGTCTCGAGACATTCAGCCGGCTGATCGGCTTGTACCATGACGCGGACACGCTGCTGGCCGGCACCGACGCGGACGAGATCGCCCTCCTCGACGCCTACGCGCGCGGTGTCAACCACGCCACGGAACATGAACCCCTGCCGATGGAGTTCCGGCTGCTCGGTGTACAGCCGGAGCCGTGGACACCGCGTGATTCGTACCTGACGCTCGCGCTCGTGTCATTCGGCCTCTGCAAGGACTGGGAACAGGAGCTGGGGCGCTTGGAGTTGGCCGTGCACCAGCTGCGCACGGGGTCGTCCATCGCACGTGCCCGCGCCATCTGGAAAACCCGATTCGACCTGCCGCCGCATCTGTTCGGCACGCCGCTGCCGGATCTGCCGCTGCGCCGCATGGACGACATCGCTCCCGAGCTGGCCGAATATCTCGAAGCGACGGTCGCACACAACCCTGCCGCTCCGTCCGGCGCCGCGCCCAGTGCCGCGAACTACCAGGGCCGGAACACCGAGTACGCGCAAGCCACATCGCCGTGGGACGCGTTCTTCCGGGGCGGATCGAGCAGCAACAACTGGGCAATGGGCAAGGCGTGGACGCGCGCGGGCACCACGGGCGCGGGCGCTCGCGCCGGTGGCGCCATGGCCTCAGACCCGCACATGCCGCACGGCCTCCCGTCGCTTGGCTATTTGGCGCACGTCGAATGTGCGCCCTGCGACGGCCACCCGTTTCACGTGATCGGCGCCGGGTTCATGGGGCTGCCGGGCATCACCTTCGGAACCAACGGCACGGTGGCGTGGAGCGCCACCGCGAATTGGGCCGATGTCACCGACCTCTACGTCGAGAAGCCGGTGGAGGGCCGCCCTGGCTTCTACGCAACGCCCGGCGGGCCGGCGGCGTTCGACGTGCGCGAAGAGGTCTTTCGCATCCGTCAGCAGGACGGCAGCTTCGTCACGGAAGAACGCACCGTGCGCTCCAGCCGGCACGGTCCGCTCGTCAACGACTTCGTGGCCCGCATCCCCGCGGATTTTCCATTGACAGCGCTGCAGCGCCAGGGGCTTGCCGGCCATCCGACGAGCGCACTGCGCGCCCTGTATCGCGCCGGCAGTGTGCTCGAAGCCCGCGCTGCATTGAACGGGATGATCGCCTTCACCGGACACTGGGTGCTGGCGGACACCGCGGGCGACGTGGCATACATGCCGACAGCGCGGCTGCCGCGACGGACGGCGCATCTCGGAACGTTTCCCGTGCCCGGCTGGGTTGCACGTTACGACTGGGACGGCTTCATTCCGAACGAGGATCTGCCGTGGCTGCACAACCCCACCAGCGGTTTCGTGGCGAGTGCGAACAACCAGGTCATGGATCCGGACGCGTACCCCATCCCGGTGAATTTGGAGGGCGACGTTCCCAACCGCTACCGGCGCATCGTCGAGCTTCTCGATGCCGGCCGCGGCGGGCCCGCCGTCGAGCGCACGCGCGCGATTCAACTCGACGGCACCGACGCCGGCATCCGGCCGTTGCTCGACCTCTACCGGCCGGTATTGGACCGGCTGGGGAGTGAGGAAGGAGCACTCGGCGTGTCGGCAAGGGCGCTGGCCGCCTGGGACGCGACCCACCGGCCCGACGGCTTCGAGGCCTCGCTGTGGAACACGCTCGTGGCGCAACTCATCGAGCGGACGCTCGGCGACGAGATGAGCGACGCGACCCTGGAATTCGTCCTCAGCTACTTCAACATCGAGCCGTTTGTGTTCAGCGTGCTGGGTGATCCGGCCAACCCGGCCTGGGATGACCGCCGCACCGCCGCCACCGAAACCTTCGAACAGGTTGTCGAGGCGGCGTTTCGCGACAGTGTCGCTGCATTGCAGAAGCGCTACGGCCCCAGCCCTGCCGACTGGGCATGGAGTCGGGTGGCGCCGTTCGTCCTCGAGCACCCGTTCGGCAGCCGGCGCCTGCTGGCGTCGTATCTGAACCGCTCGTTGCCCACGATCGGCGGGGGCAACACCGTCAACAAGCACCAGTTCGTGCGCCTCGGGCGGACGAGCTTTCCCATCAAGTACGGCCCCGTGCTCCGGATCAACCTCGACCTGTCCGACCTCGCGGCGTCGCGCATGTCGTTGCCCGGCGGCGAGTCCGGCCGTCCGGCGTCGAAGCATTACGATGATCTGTTACCGTTATACACTATTGGTGACGGCGTTCCGATGCAGATGGACTTCGACCGAATCGAGGCGGTGGGACGCTTGGTACTGGAGCGGCGGTAGGGCAATGAATTACCGAGAACAGGGAACCGGGAATGGAGAACGGATCAATTGGGTTCGGCTTTCCATTCACCGATTGTGAATTCCTGATTCTCGGTTCCCGGTTCTCTATGTCTTCCCCTTTGGTTCCGGCCCTGCCGTGCTAGGCGCTCGGTGGGTACTCCGCATATTGTGGCAGGTTATCCGCAATCGTGTACCACGGGGCCTTGGAGCCCACGAAGATGTGGTACTGTGGGCCGCTAACGCGAACTGTTAGTTTGTGGCGGCGCAGGCCATGCTGCGGCGGAAGAAGGGGCCTCCGTTTCTTTTCTCGGCGCGGAGGTTGTCACACGCTGCCTTTCAGTTGATACTTCTCGCCGGATGGATGCGGATACGGGGAATTCGTTCGCGTTCGACGTCGTCGCGACGGCCGATCTCCAAGAGGACACACTCGCTCGGATCATCGCGCTGTTTCGCAGTTCGTATCAGGCCCCTAACGACGCGTACCTCAGGCAGTCTTTTGCCAGGCTGCGGTTTATTGCGAGTGCAACTTCGGACGATGCCCTTGCCGGCTTTGCGCTGGGCGAGATGCGAAACATGGATTTGCCGCGGCTGCCGCGGCAGGCCGTCGCGCTCGCCGGTATCTGCTGCGTCGATCCTCGCTTCCGCCGGCGCGGTCTGTTCCGCGATCTCGAGCGGCGTGTTTTCATGGCTGCGGGTATTGCACCGGTGCCTCGCATGTTGAGCTGCGGGCGGGTCGCGCATCCCGCCAGTTTCCGCACCATGACGTGGAGCCCGACTCACGTCCCGAAGCCCTTCACCCCGCCGACAACCTGGCAGCGCGAGATCGGAGCGATCATCGCGCAAGCCTACGGCGTCCACGACTTCGACCCGGATACCTTCGTGTGTGTCGGCAGCGGTTCGCCAATGTATCCCCGCATCGAGATGGACGTGCGAGCTGACGAGTGGGACGTCTTTGGCGCAGTCAAGCGTGACCGCGGCGACTCCTTGCTCGGGTTGTGCTGGATACCTGATGCGCCGGCGGGATGGTGACAGGCCCCCGCATCGCCGCATACGACCTTTGCCGCGGTGGTAATTTCGAGGTGAGTTCGCTCTGCGCCACACGAGATCTTCATACGCCGGGTGTGCATCTTTTGTGGGTCGAGCAACGGGGCGCGCGGCGTCTATGTCGAAGCGGCACGCGCGATTTTCCGCTCACCCTGATCGGGGGGCGGCGCAGCGTGGGGGCCTGTCTCTCGATGCCGTCGAGTGGGAGGTGTCGCGGCGGGAGCGCAAGCAGCGGCGCCGGGCAGCATGAGGTGCGGGGCCGTTCACCGCTTCTCCATTGCCTGTTCTCGGTTCCCGGTTTTCCAGTTCTTCCTCATTGGTTGGCTGATGCCGCTGACGAGACGACACCTCCCGAGGGGGCACTTCAGTGCCGCGGCGCGGCCGTTTCGGTTGCGGACGGTGCGCCCGCTTGTCCGCGCCAGCGGGCGCGACGCAGGAGAGCAACGAAGGATTCCAGATACGTGTAATAGACGGGCGTCAGGTAGAGCGTCACCAGCTGTGAGAAGAGCAACCCGCCGACCACCGCCAGGCCGAGCGGGCGGCGCGACTCGGCGCCGGCGCCGAGGCCCAGGGCGATCGGTAAGGTGCCGAACAACGCTGCCATGGTGGTCATCATGATCGGGCGAAAGCGGATGATGCAGCCTTGATAGATGGCGTCGAGCGGGCTCTTCCCCTCCGTGCGCTGCGCGGCGAGGGCGAAGTCGATCTGCATGATGGCGTTCTTCTTCACGATGCCGATCAGCATGATGAGCCCCACGAAGCCGTAGATGTTCAGCTCGGTGCGGAAGAGGAGCAAGGTCAGCAATGCCCCGAAGCCCGCCGAGGGCAGGCCCGAGAGAATGGTGAGCGGATGGATGAAGCTCTCGTACAGGATGCCGAGCACGATGTAGATCACCAGGATGGCCGCACAAAGCAGCAGCCACAGGCCGGCCAGTGAAGACTGGAACGCCTGCGCGGTCCCTTGAAAGCCCGTCGTCATGCTGGCGGGCAGCGTCTCGCGCGCCAGCACGTTCACCCGCTCGACGGCCTGGCCCAGCGAGACGCCCGGACGCAGGTTGAACGAAATGGTGACGGCCGGCAGTTGCCCCGCGTGGTTGACGGTCAACGGTCCCACCCCTTGCGTCAAGGTCGCCACCGCATTCAACGGCACCAGCTGGCCGCCAGCGGCGCGCACGTACAGCAGCGCCAGAACGGCGGGATCGCGCTGGTAGCGATTCTCGAGCTCGATGATCACCTTGTACTGGTTGTTGGGCGCGTAGATGGTGGAGATCCAGCGGTCGCCGTACACGTCGTACAGCGCGTTCTCGATCTGGTCGGCAGTCACACCTAGTGACGAGGCCTTGTCGCGATCGATGACCACGTTCACCTGCGGGCTCTGGATCTGCAGATCGCTGCTGACGTCTTGCAGCTCCGGCAGGGCGCGCATCCGCCCTTCCAAGGCGTCCGCGGTGCGGTACAAGTCCTGCGTGTTCGGGCCCTGCAGGGTGAATTGATAGAGGCCCTTGGTGAGCTGTCCCCCGACGCGGATCGAGGGCAGCTCCTGCATGAACACCTGCAACCCGGGAATGACCGCCACCTTCGGGCGCAGCGCGCCGATGACCTGCTGAACGCTGCCCCGCTCGCCGCGCGGCTGCAGATGAATGAACAGCCGCCCCTGATTCGCGGTGCTGCCGGCAGCGGCGTTGGTCCCGATGACCGCCGAAAAGAGCTCGCGGGCGCTCGCATCCTGGCGGATGATATCGGACACCGCCTGCTGATTGCGGGCCATGGCATCGAACGAGATGCCCTGCGCCGCCTCGGTGACCACGAAGATGGCGCCTTGGTCTTCGTTCGGGATGAACCCCTTCGGAATGAGCACGAACAGATAGGCCGTCGCCACCAGGATCAGGATCGACACGATCATCGTTGCGGGACGATGCCGCAGGACCCACTGG
This sequence comes from uncultured delta proteobacterium, assembly GCA_963729835.1. Lineage (GTDB taxonomy): Bacteria > Desulfobacterota > Binatia > HRBIN30 > HRBIN30 > CAVSQF01. The sequence goes on from CAVSQF010000006.1 coordinate 221,862, forward strand.
AGGCTGCGCTCGTACAGATCGAGCATGCCGTCGAACACGCGCTCCATCGCGGTGTAGAAGCGCCCATGCCGCTCTTCTGCCGCGGGCCGCAGGAAGCGGCTGCACAGCATCGGGGTGAGCGACAACGACACCGCACCGGAAATCAGGATCGCCACACAGATGGTGACGGCAAACTCGTGGAACAGGCGGCCCAGGATGCCCGGCATGAAGAGCACCGGGATGAACACCGCCGCCAGCGACAGGGTCATCGACAGGATCGTGAAGCCGATCTCCTTGGAGCCGTTGAGGGCGGCCTGCAGGCGCCCCTCGCCCATCTCCATGTGCCGCGCGATGTTCTCCAACATGACGATGGCGTCGTCGACCACGAAGCCGATCGACAACACCAGCGCCATCATCGACAGGTTGTCGAGGCTGTATCCGAGCGGGTACATCGCCGCAAACGTGCCGACAATCGACAGCGGCAGCGCCAGGCTCGGAATGACCGTGACCGAGGCGTTGCGCAGAAACAGGAAGATCACCAGCACCACCAGCGCCAGCGCCAGCAGCATCGTGAACTTCACGTCGTTGAACGAAGCGCGGATCGTTTCGGAGCGGTCGAACATGATGTGCAGCTCGACCGACGGAGGAAACTGGCTCGCCAACTTCGGCAGCAGCTCTCTGACCGCAGCGGCAACGGCAACCGTATTCGTCCCCGGCTGTCGCTGCACCGCCAGCACGAGCGAGCGTTGCAGCCGTGTCGCATCGCCGTACCAGGACACCGTCTTATCGTCCTCGACGCTGTCGATCACCTCCCCCAGCTCCTCCAAACGCACCGGCGACCCGTTGCGGTAGACGACGATGACCGGCCGATACCATCGTCTCGGGGTTGGCTCCAGGCAGGTTCGCAATCACCAGCAACGTGGGAAAATCGACGTTGGGGAGATCACTCACTAGTAGTGAGCGATAGCCGAGAATGCCGAAGAGCAGCACGGCAAACATGAGCAGGGTCGTCGCCACGGGCCGGCGAATGAACGGTGCGGCGATGTTCATGTCGTCACCATGCTCCGGGAGACGCCGCAGTCCTACGTCCCGGCGGATGGGGTGCTGCGGGCTTCCGCCGGCGGGCTGTTCTTGACCTGCACTTTCATGCCGGGGGCCAGGCGCAGCTGGCCATCGGTCACCACCGTTTCGCCTGGCTGGAGCCCCTTTTCGACGATCACTTCCTCGTCGAACCGATGTCCCACATCGACCGGCCGCACGGCGGCCGACAGGTCTTGCCCCACGACAAACACGTACGACCCCTCCTGCCCGGTTTGCACCGCAGCGGCCGGCACCACGACGGCGTTGCGCGCGACGGTGAGGATGAGCGCGACATCGACGAACTGCCCCGGCCACAGGGCTTCATCATCGTTGTGGAAGAGCGCTTTCAGGAGCACGGTGCCGGTGGCAGGGTTGACCGTGTTGTCGATGAAGCTGAGGTCACCGGCGATGGCAGCGGTCGGATCATGCGCAATGGAGACCTGCACGTGGAGCTGCGCGGCCCGTGCCCGGCGGCGGATCTCCGGCAACTCTTGCTCGGGCACCGCAAAGGTCACGTAGATCGGGCTGATTTGGTTGATCACTGCCAGTGTGGTGTCGTTGGCCTTCACGACGTTCCCCTGGTGCACCAGCAGTCGCCCGATCCGACCGGTGAGCGGCGAGTGGATGTAACAGTACTGCAGCAGTAAGGTGCGCCGCGTGGATCAACCAACTCGATGGCGCACGTCAGGCAGCACGTGCGGAGTTATTCGCGCGTGCGGTCGAGACCAAAGGCACGGATTAGGTTGTAGACGTGTGAGCGGGCGAGATCGAGACGCCGGGCGGTTTCGACGACGTTCCAGGCCGTATCTTCAAGCGTTTCCCGTAGGAGCTCTGCCTGGAAACGTCGAGTGGCCTGCTGGAACGTGAGCGGCTCAGCCGGTTCCACGGACCGCTCACCCGGCTCCGGAAACAGGTGGGCGCGCTCCACTTGCATGGCGCCGTCACTGGCGGCGCGAATCACGGCGGCTTCGATGGCATGTTCGAGCTGGCGGATATTGCCCGGCCATTCGGCGTTCTCGGCGGTACGCAGGGCATTGCGCGAGAGGACCAAGCGGGGCAGCCCGTGTCGCTCGCAGGCGCCGGCACAGAAGAAAGCCGCCAGTTCGAGGATGTCCTCGCGCCGCTCTATGAGCGACGGGACGCGAATCGGCAACACCTCGAGCCGGTAGAAGAGATCTTCCCGGAAGCGGCGCTCGGCGACGGCGCGCCCGAGGTCCATATTGGTGGCGGCGATGACGCGCACGTCGGCCTCGAGGGGTTTCGCGCTGCCCAGTGGGTAGTACTGCTTCGATTGCAGCAACTGCAGGAGTTTGGCTTGCGCCGGGAGGGAGAGGTCGCCCACCTCATCGAGAAAAAGCGTCCCGTTCTCCGCCGCCGCCACTTTGCCGTCCATGCGGCGCGTCGCCGTCGAGTGCGCCCCTTGCAGTGCCCCGAACAGCTCGCTTTCGACCAGATTCTCCGGCAGCGCGCCGCAGTTCACTTGCACGAAGGGCCGCCAGGCGCGCGGCCCGTTCTCGTGGATGAGTCGTGCGAGCTGGCTCTTCCCCGTGCCGGACTCGCCGGTGAGCAGCACGTTCACATCCAGTGGTGCCACGAGGGCGACTTGGCGCAGGACCGCCGCCAGCGCGGTGCTGCGGCCGATCACGCTGTTCAGGCGGAGCGTCTCACGCAGGGACCGTGTCGGATCGGTAGCGCTCTGCTGGCGGTGCTGCGCGAGCAGACGGGTCGCGAGTGGGGCTAGATGGCGGGCGAACATTTCGACGCGCGCCTGCACCTCGGCGGAGAACAGGTCGCGTGCGGAGCGGCCTTGGAGATACAAGACGCCGCGCGGCGGATCGTCGCCGATCGGCGCACACAATACCGCCTCGATGTGGCGCAAGCGCACGCTCTCGCGCCCGCTGAAACGCGGGTCCAGGAACGCTGACGGCGTGACGATGCTCTTCCCGGTCGCCAGGGCTTCCGCAATGATGCCGCGCGAAATGTTCAGGCGAACGCTGTCGACCTCCGTGGCCGAGAAGCCGTGCGCAATCCACCAGGCTGGCGTCTCACCCCCGTTGTCGTCGTGATGCAACTCGATGTATCCCTGCTGCGCTTGGGTCGCTTCGACGATGTACTCGAGGGCGTTGTGGAGGAACGGCACCACCTCTTCCAATTGGCCGAGACTGAGCAGGCGAAAACACAGCTCGCACTCCGCCCGCATCGCGCTGAGCTCCGCGTTGTGATCCTGATCAGCCATTTTCGTTGACGGTCTCTCTTTTAACCCAACCCATTGCAAGAGGCAACCCGCCCCCGCCGTGTCTACCGAACTGAGCACGGATGGGCGGCGATGTCTAGTGAACTGGACGGGCCGACGTTCCCTCCACGTTGAGATGCGCGGTTTATGCCCTTGGCACGATGCCTGCGATATCCGCCAGCAAATCCAACGATAGTGAGACGGCAGCAAGCAGCTGCCTTCTCGGAAGGAGATGGTTCCATGATCAGACTCAGTCGTATTTTTGTCGCCAGCGGGGCCGGGGCCTGGCTCTTGGTTGGGGCGGCGGCGCACGCCGATCCGAATACGCCACACCGTGCCCGCCAGATGACCGCAGACCTCGTGCGTGCGTATGCGGACTGCCCGCCGACGGCAGTGAACACCGAGATAGCGAACACCGCTGCCTGCGCACCGATGCAAGAACTGTCCAACTACAGCTTCGATTCGGAGACCGGCATGGGCAACGTGCAAGTACGCCGCAATTCCAATGGGTTGATGCAGTTCAGGGTCGCTCTGCGGGGCGTGTGCTCGACGGCCCCGGCCCTGCCCAGCGGCAAATGCGTGCTCGTCGATAAGGAGAGTTTCCTGCTTCAGTATGTGCTCCGGGTCACAACAGACCTGTGTGCCGCCGGGGCCACGGGCGGGACTTGCACGACCACCATCACGGAGCAGTCTCCGCTGAACAAGTGTGCGAGAGGCACTTGTACCGTGAGCTTCAACCAGGCGTCTTTCTCAGGTGATATATTAGCGCCAATGGTGATAAGCAACATCGAAATCCAACAGATCCAGATCCTCGATCCGGACGGCCACGTGTTTGCGGTGCCAGGCATCAACACTCTGTGGTAACCGCTGGTGTGATCCAACCCGGGAAACGTGCGGTATGCAACTCGTCAAGCCGTGTCCGTCTGACATCTTTCCGGGAGCCGCGAGGCTGTCGGCGCCGGCGCATCGACGAGGCATGCGGACGCCGATTGCGGCCGTGTTGCCGGTGCGGACGGGGGTCGCACGCTGGAGTGGTGCCCCTGCCCGGGGGGCGCATCACGTCAGCACTGTCCAATCCAGCAGACTGCAAGACCATGCGGGCAGTTGTCAGTCCGTTGTCCGGTTGCTCGGCACACATGTTGCCTCCTCAGCATCAGCACTCGGGAGGTTTCGTTCCGATGAATGTTCCAGCCGAGGATCGCGACATCAAGTTGAAGACCTCCACGTCGCCAGAGAGGCCGGTTCCATCCACACAGTGCGAGCGGTGCGCCCTCCGCCTGCAAGGAAAGGCAGTCTGCGTGGCGTTTCCGTGGGGTATTCCTGCGGAGATCAAGGAGGGACGGGCCGATCACACGCAACCGTACCCGGGCGATGGCGGCTTTCGTTTCGTGCCGCGGCAATGATGTTTCTCCGCTCGATCTGTCCACCCGATTGGACATGTATGGGGAGGTTGTCCAATGAATTGGACATCTGGGGTGAAGCCAAAGGAGCAGTACGCAATGGCAGCAGAAGGGGACGCCACGGCATGTCCGTTGCGCCAGTCACGGCACATGCGGACCTTCCTAAGCAGGTACGCCATCAACGAAAGGGCAAGAGCGATGATGGAGAGTCTTGAGCCGGACGAGGAAGTGGTCCTGCAGCTACGGTTCGGGGCGGGGCAGCGTATCCGCACTCACGCAGAGGTGGCGGAGCTGCTCAGTCGGTCTCCAGCAGCGGTACAGCAGATCGAGCAGCACGCGTTGCGCAAGCTGCGCCTCGTCGCGCTCGGCCCGGTCAGCGACGGCTGGGAAGGCTGGGACGAAGCGTAGGAAGCTGCGCTCCTCGTCTTGCGCCGGGTCCGCTGCCGCGCGCTTTACGCCCCCAAGCACCTCAACGCCGACGCACACGCCGACTGGCCCAACGTTTGCGCCGACGAACACTCGGCGCCCGTCGGCGACGCCAGCGGTCACCTCAACCTCACCGGACGTCCACCGCTACCTTTGCTGCGGTTGCCTTGTCCGGAATAGAGGTGCGTGCTACAGGCCTGCCCGCATATCGCCTCTGAGTTGTCAAGCCTGCATGAACAGCCCGGTTTCGCCCGTTGCCCGCAGAGCTTCATCGCTGCGGATAGTTGGCATCGGGCTGGCGTCGGCTGCATGCGCGGGCGCGCAGTGGTACATTCGCACAGGCGCATATCGGTCTCAGGCAACATGCGTATTGGTTGCGGCAGCGTTGCTGACGGCGATTCTGTTGGGGAGACCCGAGCCCCTCGATACGGCACTTCCCGCCGTCAGTCCCGTGCTCCCGCCGAGGCGGCGATGGCGAAACGTCGCGGGCACCGCGCTCGCGATACTGGGCTGTGGGACCTTTCTGTACGCCGCCTGCCTGCTGACGATCCAGTGGCAGCAGGACTTCACGCGAGCCGCGCCGCTGGCGATCGGCGGGCTCAGCATGTGGAGCGCCGGCCTATGGGTGTGGGACGTGAACCATGGCAGCCGCTCTGGCCGCTTGCCCATGGTGCGCTGGGAGCGCTGGCTCCTGTTAGCCATCATCGGCCTTGGATTCTTTCTGCGCTTCTATCGTTATGACTATTTCCCGCCACCCGACGGCGTGTGCGCGGTGGAGGAACCGCAGGCTGGGATGTTTGCGCATGAGATTTTGCACGACGGCGAGCGGCCGTGGGAATTCGTGGGGGATCGTTGGCTACCGGTCCCGTTCTTCGCGCTCTTCGGCGAGAGTCTTACCACGTTGCGGGTTCCGTTCACCATCGTCAGCGGCCTGACGATCATTGCCCTCTACTTCCTGTTGCGGCAATTGGTCGCGCGGGGTGTCGCTCTGTCCTGCACGGCCTTGTTTGCAATGTGCAGCTGGCACTTGATCTATGCGCGCTTGGCACACAACGTCTTCGCAACGACGCTGATCGTCGTGCTGATTCTGTCGCGCTGCCTCCGAGTTCACAGACGCGGTGGGTTGGCGGCGTATCCGTGGATCGGGTTCCTGACGGCATACACGCTGTACACCTACGCTGGTTATCGAGGCACGACGCTGTTCGTCGTCGTCTTCTTCCTGATCAGCCTGGCCATGCACGTGCGGGACTGGCAGACGGCGATCATTCTGCGGCGACGCATTCAGGCGCGACGGGTGCTGTGGACGCAAATCACCGGTCTGGTGTTCGCGGTCATTGCCTACGCGGCCCTGTTGCCGCCGCTGGCAGCACAGCTGCGCTCGAACCCGGCACAGTATTTCGAGGCGGCCAACCGTTCACTCCTGAACCGCACGTATTACACCTCGAATATGCACGCCTTCGTGCAACAACGGATTCGGCGGCTGCGCGAGACGGCCAGCATCTTCAACCATTACGGCGACCCGTCGCTCAGTTTCAACCTGCCGGGCGCTCCGATGTTGGAGCCCGTCACCGGCGTGCTGTTCGTGATCGGCTTGATGTACTGTCTGGTGTGGGGAAGGCATCGATTCCAGGGGTTCTTTGTCTTCATGTTCCTGTTGCTGCTGCTGATGGGCACAACGTTCGTGCAGAACCTCGACGTTCGCCGCTTGCAGGGAATCATTCCGCTGATTTTTGTCTTGATTGCGTTCAGCGTGGACCGGTTTCGGCAACTCGTGCAGGCGCGCGCCGAGCGCTGGGCGCGGCCGCTCCTCGTGACCGCGGCACTTGCGATCGCCGGCCTCGCGCTGCGGAACAACTTCGACCTGTATTTCGGCCGGATGATGAGCGATCCGCATGTGCGGGCCGGATTTCAGAACCACTACACCATGACGATTCGCTACCTGCACACGTTACCGCGCAATGCCTACATGTTGTTGATCGGCTATACCTACAACCTGTTCATGCCGAACGACTACGCCTGGTGGCGAGGCGACGACGTCCCCGGGGGCGCCAGCGCAGACCTGGCGCCGCTCTTCAATGGCCAGGAAGGTCCCTGGGTGGGGCGGGACTTACGGGTGGTGATCGAGAGCCCACTTGAACGCGAGGCGCTCGCGCACCTCTTGCAGGAACGCTTTCCCGGCACGCGTTGCGAGACGATTACCCATCCCGATAATCTGCCGTACCTGGATTTGACGAGCTGCCGGGTCACGCCTGTGGCTGACCCGGTGGGATCTAAAGGCGGGGTTCGGGGGCGCTACTTCCGCGGCGATGCTCCGGAACCTTTTCTCGAGCGGACCGACCCCGTGATCAGCTTCGGCTTCACGCCCCCTGACTGCACGTTTCCCGTCACCGTGGATCACCCTTTGTGCCGCGTCGAATGGGAGGGAAGCTGGGACGTGCCGCGATCAGGCGTCTACCAACTGCAGGCAGACGTTCGTACGGGGGATGTCTCGGTCAGCGTCGATGGCCGGCCCGTGGTCGGGCCGCTGGAACTCAATGAAGGGCCGCACGTGGTAGGCGTGCGGGCGCACTATCATTGGCTGGAGGAAGCCGGCACCCGACTGTGGTGGCGCGGCTCTGATCCGACGTGGCAGCTCGTTGCATTCGTGAAATTCGACGCGCAGATGAGCGCGCCGCAAGAATGACTCACCCCAGCGCCTGCCGTTTCGCCGATATCTCATCAGGGTAATATGAAGCAAGATAAGCGACCTGGTCGGCGACGAGAGTCAGGACGTAGTCTATGGCTTTCGTAATGATCAGAATGAGCGCGGTCCCGAACAGGAATGACATGGCGATGAAGCGCGACCAATGCTCGTAGGTTGCACCGGTCCGCACCAACTCGAGGAAGCTCGGAACGACGAGCGCGCCACCGGCCAGCATCAGCAGGGCGGGAAACACCCAGAAGAAGGAGTTTGAAAACACCAGGGTCATGACGATTCGTTGGGGACGCGGCGCGCCCTGATGGGAAAAGCTGAGGTCGACGATCTTGCGGGTGAGATAGCTGGCAGAGAACAACAAGCAGCCGCTCAGACCAATAAGGTGGCTGACGACGAACCGATAGATCATCCACTCGGCAACCGAACGGTTCTGCCAGTAGTAGACGACGGGCGTGACCATCAATGCCCCGGCAATCGCAAAGCACGCCAGCGCCAGGAGACCCAGCGGACGAGATGGCCGATACAGAAATGCGGTTTCCAGAATGATGCGCAGGAACCGCAATCCGTCCTTGCCGACACGCAACTTCGACTCCCCCTGGCGATCGTGATACGGCATGTCGATCTCGCCGATGCGCACGCCGCCCGCCAACAGCGCGCGCGCGCTCATTGCCGGTGTGAAATGCATCCCATCCGGCAGAGGAAACAACTTCCGAAGACAACGGCGGTGCACAACCCGCATCCCGCTTGCCGTATCACGCACCCGGGTCTGCGCCAAAACCGTGAGGATGGCGGCAAACAGCAGGTTTCCAATCCGCCGGACCAGCGGCATCTTCGATTCAGCGTTCAGTCGGCAGCCCAAGACGACGTCCAGGTCGTCCGCGAGTAAGGTCCTGCAGAGTTCTGAAAAGAAGCGCGGCTCACAGGTACCGTCAGCATCCAAAAAGCCCAGCAACTCGGCATCCGATTGTTCCCACGCAGCCTTGATCGCTGCGCCGTAGCCCCGGTTCTCTTTGAACACCACCACTTTGATCTGCCGCGCGTAGCGCGACAACAACTCCGCCGTGCGGTCTGTCGAGCCATCGCTCACCGCGGCAATCTCGACGTCGGTGACCGGCGACTGGGCGATGATTTCAGCGCGCGCAGCGAGGGTGCGCTCGATGATGGACTCGATGCAGTCTTCCTCATTGTACGCGGGGATCGCGATCAGCAGTTTCATTCTACCCGTCGTCCCCTCCGGGCCTCTTTCTTGCGCACGGCGGGAATCCTACTCCGGCAAGGTTCGTCCGAGCAAGCCCTAAGAGCCCCTAAGAGCCGGGAGAGGGCTGCGCCCGGCGGCTGTGCGATGAAGCTGCGCTCTGGACATATAGGCTCGGCGACCTGTTTCCGACTTGTTCGTCATGCTTCGTCATGCTAGAGGGTTAGTGATTCCCACCGCTAGAGGGAACGATGAAATCTGCCATTCGACGGTTGGGAGAGACCGGTGCCTCTCCCGTTCTGCTGACTGTGCCCTGCCGAAATTGATGCCACTGCCCCATCGGTCAGCGCGAACCTTGACTACGCCGGCCGGCGCAGCATAGACGGGAGTCCATGTACGAAGGGTGTCGAGTCGCTGCCGTGATGCCGGCGCTGAACGAAGCAACCCACATCGGTGATGTGATCCGCCGCACGCCAACCTGCGTGGATCTCATCGTGGTCGTGGATGATGGCAGCACGGACAATACCGCCGCGGCGGCGTACAGCGTCGGCGATTCGCGCGTGCAGGTCATCCGCCACCCGGCACGTGCCGGTGTCGGGGGCGCCACCGTGTCCGGCATGCGGCGCGCCCTCGACGCGGGGGCCGACCTCATCGTGAAGGTCGACGGTGACGGGCAGATGGACCCCCTACGGATCGAGAGTTTGCTGCAGCCGCTGGTGCGGGACGGGTACGACTACGCCAAAGGCAATCGGTTCCTGCATCCGCATGCCTTGCGGGAGATGCCGCGCCACCGACTGATCGGCAACTTCATCATGACCTTCTTGACCAAGCTCGCCTCGGGCTACTGGCACATTTTCGACCCGCAGAATGGATATGTCGCCGCCAAGGCGGCGACCTTGCGGGCGCTCGACTTGGGAGACCTGGCGACCGGCTTCTTCTTCGAAAACGACATGCTGATCCACCTGAACATTCTGAACTTGCGCGTCAAAGACGTCCCCATGCCGGCGTATTACGGCGAAGAGGAGTCGTCACTGCGAGTGAACCGTGTCGTGGCCACCTTTCCATTCTATCTGGCGCGCGGCCTGTGGACACGCATCTGGGAGAAGTACGTGCTGCGGGATTTTTCTCCGATCGCCATGTTCTGGCTGTTGGGTCTTCCGCTGATGGTGTTCGGCGGCATTCTCGGCGGCACCACGTGGATCCATTCGCTCTGGAGCGGACGCCCGGCGGCCACGGGGACGGTAATGCTCAGCGTACTGCCGTTCCTCCTTGGGTTTGAGTTGATCCTCCAAGCCATTATTCTCGAAATCCGTGAGAGCCCGCGGTGAGGGGGAAACCGTGAATCAAGCCCCCGACATCACGACGGCGGAAGCGGCGCCGCGCACCACGGCATGGCTACCGGCCAGCATCTTGCAATGGGTGGCGCTGGGGCTATGCGCGGGTGCAGAGACGTACTTTCTGAAGTTCTTTCAGGAAGCGCGCTGGCAACCGACCGTCGATCTCGCCTGGCTCATCGCCGTGGTGTCGTTGCTGGCGGCGTTCTGGCGTTCGGACACGCCCCTGGTGCCGCGGCTGCGGCACCCGTACTGGCTCTACGCCCTGTACGCGGCGGCGTTGCTGCCGTTCGGGACGGATTGGCGCTGGACGATGGCAGGGGACAATCTCTCGTGGCCCGTGATGGGAATGCACATCGCCAAGCACGGTCCGACGAGAAGTATCCTGAGCGTCAACGGCGCGGACGACTTCGGATACCTGCAGATGATGCTGCACGATGCGTTCATGTTCCTGGTCGCTCCGACGCTCTTCTGGCACCGGGTCGGCAAGATCGCCGTCGGTGTGGCGGCGATGGCGGCGATCTATGCGGCGTTTGCGCGACTGGTCACACCGCTCTTTGGCATTCTCGTGGCGGCGTGTGCGGCTTCGACCTCGGTGTGGATCGTCTACACGTACGCCAGCGTGCCGTTCATGGATGGCATCGCCAGCGGCTATGCATTGCTGGCTGTTGCCCTGTGGGTGCGCCGGAGTCCGGAATCGCGCAAGGCGTGGTTGACGTTGGGACTGTTGAGCGGCTTCATGTTATTCTTGACTCCGAACGGCTGGTTCATGGCGTTCTGCGTCTGGCTCTGGCTGACGCCGCAGGTTTTCTGGCGGCGCTGGCCGGTGTCGAACTTCGCGCTCGCAGCCGTGCTCGGCCTGGTGACCGGCCTTCCGAATCTCATCCAGTGGAGTCAAGGGACCGGCGGGCAGCTCTTCAGCATGGTTGAGAATCCGGCATGGACGGTGCAGAAAGTCCTGCGCTTTCTATACGAGGCGGCAACGATTCCGTTTTTATCGGACGTGCAGAATTGCGGAGCATTCGGGCCGCAGCTGCCGTTCGGGTTTCGCTGGCTGTTCGTGCCCGGCATTTTGATCACGACGCTGTTGGGCAGCCGGCGTTTTCCCGCGGCACGATTCGTATTCTGCATCTTCGTCGGGCACGTTGTGGTGCTCGCCTTTGCGCAGGGACCCTATGCCAGCGTCTCGGTCAAGCGTTCATTGATCTTGATTCCGATGGCCATCTACTTCGTGTTTCTCCCTTATCATCGGTATCTCCGCTCACCCTACCTGGTTGCGGCGCTCATTGCCGCGTGGGCGTCGTTTGGCGTGTATGACATCGTGGCGCGGTTCCAGCCGGGACGCACGGGCTACAACTTCTTCGACGGGGTGGTGGAGGCGCATCAGCGGTTCAACACGGCGCCGGTCTGCGTCGTCATCACCGATCAACGCGGCGAGTTCATCGCGCCGGCAAGCGATTTGGATCGACTGTATCACTTGTCACCGCATGTGAAGGGCGTGCGGGATCCGGCAGACCCGAGCTGCGGCGAGTTCCTGTGCTATTGTCCGCAGGTGGTATCCATCGATTTGAAAGCCAGGGGCTACGTGGAGATCCCGATGCTCGGCACCGTCGAGCTGCGGTGCGGACGTCGACAGCCATCGTAGTGCGCGCAGCTTCGCCCTTGTCCTCGGGTACCGTTGCTTGCTGCCGACAGTCTTTTCACCGTCCATGCTGGCTCTCATTCTCACAGCCGTGATTCTCGTTGGGTACGCGGCAAGCCTTTGCTGGCTGTTGCGGCGTGAATCCGCCGCCGTGGTGCTCCTGCTGCTGGTGTTGTGCGCGTTCTCGCTGTCGTTGCGCTTGGTGTACACGACCGATTTTCCTGCCGGGCTCAACGAGGATGAGCCCAAAACGTTGTGCCAGGGCGTCGAGGCTTTGCGGGCCGGCCAGCTCTTCAGCGCTGCGATAGAGGGGCCGGTGCTGCTCAGCGCGCTCTTCCAAGCCCCGCTGCTGCCGGTCTTCAGCGCGACGCGCTGGGCAATCCGGATGTATTCCCTGCTGTGCAGCGTGTTGTCAGTTGCCGCCGCATTCGCAGTCGGGCGGGCATTGAAGCTGAGGCAGGTCCCCAGCCTGGCGATTGGGGCATTTGCGGCGGTCCTCCCCTGGGCGTTGCTGTACGGCCGCATCTCGCTCGGGGGTGAGCTGACGTTCCATCAACTGCTCCTGCTGGCCGCGCTGGCCGAGCTCGTGTGGGCGGACCGGGCAGGATGGGCCGAGCTGGGTATCGGCACCCTCGGGTTGTCTCTGCTCCTGTACGACTACACGGCGGGTTGGGCAATGCTTGCGATGCCGGTTCTGGCCGCGCTCTTGGCTCGCGGCAGGCGGCGCGTTTTCTGCCTTGCGGTGGCGATCTTGGCGGTGCTGAGTTTCCTGCCGTATCTGTTGGACCCGGGGATCCCTTGGGTTGCTGGAGTCACATCGAAGGTCAGTCCCGGCATCACGTCGTGGGCGGAAGAAAGGAGCAAGGTTCTCAGCAACATCAACGCGTTTCTGTGGCCGGTGGCGCGTGACGGCTGGCTGACGGTCCGGTCCGCCGCGCTGCACCCGCCGCTGGTCCTCGTGCTGGCGATCGTCGGTGCCATGACGGGAATGCGGCGCAGCGTGTTCTTGTGGGGAGGATTCGTCGCAGCCCTGGTCCCGTCCGTCCTCAGCGAAGGCGCGCGGCCGAGCGCGCACCGTATGCTCATGATGTTCCCCTTCATCGCGGTGGCCGCGGGATGCGCACTCGACCTGGTACGCTGGCGTTGGTTGCGCTGGGCGACCGCCGCCGCCGTCGTGGCCGTCGCGGCCTTCCAAAGCATCCGCCTGTACTTTTCCCCCGCGTTCTGGCCGGTGGAAAGCCAATGGGTATTCGACTGGGAGCGCACGGCGGTGGTGGAGGCGCTGTCGCCGGCACCGCATTCGCGATTCGTTCTCTCCCCACAGCTAACGAGCTATTTCGCGCCGCGGGGCTTCTCTGACCGCGATTACGAGTTCCTCTCAGTGGAAAATTGGTTTCCGCCGGACCACAATGGCGCCATCTATGCGTTTGAACAGCACGATGCGGACCTCCGATCGTTCTACGAGAATCTCTTCGGCGTGCGGCGGGTCAAAGTATTCGGGCGCGCCTTTCTGGTCACCCTGGAGAAGGCCGACTGGTCCTGGGTGAAGCAGCATGGGTGGGCATACGAAGCACGCTGCGGCGACAGGATCTGGAAGGGGCAGGTGCCGGTCTTGCTGCACAACTACGTCACGTTTAGTGATATGTGGTGCCTGCAGCCGGTGACCAACGTCTGGAGCGCCCGTTGGGAGGGCCCTCCCGGTCGCATGCGGCTGGCGTTTTCCGGTACCGCCGAGGTACAAGCGGGAGACCGGTTGGCCAAGAAGGAGGGAATTGAAACCAGTATGGAGTTCAACGTCGAACCCGGCGCGGATGTTCGGGTGACTGTGACTTCCTCCACCCCGGCCCCGGTGGCCGGGCTCTTTGAGATCACGCCAGCGGGCGTACGCGTTCCCCTGTGGGAATGGGTGCGTCCGAGCGGGCCCGCTCAGTGATCGAAGGTTCAACCGGCATGACGGACTCGACTCCGCGGGGTGACAGCAGCTGGGCCGCGTGGCTCTGTTTTCTGGGTGTGCTGGTCGCAGTCGGACTGTGCGCGGGAGCGCAGTGGTACATCAGGAACGGGCTACGGTGGGGTGAAGCCAGCGCACTGCTGGGCGGCGCGGCGCTGGCGGCGGCAGTGCTCCTGGGACGGCCGGCGCCGTTGCGCGACGGCCGGGAAAGCGCGACAAGGTTTTCACCGCTGGGGCGGATCGGCTTCGCCGGCATCTTGATCAGCATCGTCGGCCTCGCGGCATTCGGCGTCGCGAGCTATCTCCTGACCGCCGACTGGAAACGCTATTTCGACGTGGCCGCGCCACTGGCGATTGCGAGCGTGGCGCTCTGCGGTGCAGGCCTGGCGCTGCGCGACCGGCGGTGCCACGCGGACCAGCGGCGTGTGCCCATGCTGCGGTGGGAGCGCTGGCTGCTGGTGGCCATCGTCGCCTTCGGTTTCTTCCTGCGCTTCTACCGGTACGATTACTTTCCGCCGCCCGACGGCGTGTGCGCAGTGGAGGAGCCACAGGCCGGGCAGGCAGCGCATCTCATTTTGGATGAAGGGGCCCGCCCGTGGGAATTTGTCGGTGATCGGTGGCTGGCAGTGCCGTTTTTCGCGCTCATGGGGGAGACGCTCACCGCATTGCGCATCCCGTTCACGCTGGTCAGCGGGCTGACCGTTCTTGCCTTGTACCTCTTGCTCCGGCAGCTCGTCTCGCGCCCCGCGGCGCTCTTCGCGACGGCGCTTGCGGCGATGTGTAGTTGGAACCTCGTGTACGCCCGGCTGGGCCACAACATTTTCGCGACGACCATCATCGTGGTAATCGTGCTCTCCTTGTGTATGCGCGCGCACCTGCGCGGCGGGCTGGCAGTGTATCCGTGGATCGGTTTCCTGAGTGCCTACACGCTGTACACCTACGCCGGTTTCCGCGGCACGACTCTGTTCGCCGGGATCGCCTTGGGGCTCAGCTTCCTGCTGCACCTGCGCACCTGGCGCAACGCCGTGGTCCCGCAAGCCCGGATGCAGGCACGCCGCGTCCTCACCGAGCAGCTGCTCGGATTCGTGCTGGTTGCCGTGGTGTTCGCCGGTACGGCAGTGCCGCTCATTCCCAGACTGGCCAAGGAAAACGCCGGGTATTTTTTCGAAGCAGCCAACCGTTCCTTGATCAACAGTGAGTACTACACCTCCGATCTGAAAGTGTTCATCCCGCGGTTCATCCGGCGCGTGCGCGTGACCGCCATGCTGTTCAACCATGAGGGGGATGGGTCAGAGACTTTCAACCTGCCCAATGAGCCGATGTTGGAACCGGTGAGCGGTGTCCTCTTCATGCTCGGGCTGGCCTATTGCGTGGTGTGGGGGAGGTACCGGTGGCAGGGGTATTTTGCGTTTGTGTTCCTCACTCTGTTGATTTTCGGCACCGTGCTCGTGGGGAATTTTGATCCACGGCGCTTACAGGGAATCGTGCCGTTCATCTTCGTGCTCATCGCCTTCTTCGCGGACCGCTTGGCGGCGGTCACCACTGCCCGGTTGGGGTCGCGTGGCCGGCCGGTGGTGGTGGGGCTGGCGCTCATGGTACTGGGGCTGGCGTTCTACAAGAATTATGACGTCTACTTTCGCCGGATGATGAACGATCCCCGCGTGCGCACCGCGTTTCAAAGCCGGTACACGGTGGCCGTGCCCTACTTTCACAGCTTGCCGCGTGATGCGTATCTGCTGTTTGTCTCGGAAGTGTTCTACTTCTTCTCGCAAAGTGACCTCTCCTGGCTTCGCGGCGACGGGGTGCCCGGCAGCGTGACCGGAGACCTGCTGCCGCTGTTCCTCGGGCAGCCCGGACCGTGGACAGGCCACGATTTGCGCGTGTTGATCGAAACCCCGTACGAGCACGAAGAGATCGCGCGCCTCCTGCAGGCGCGTTTTCCCGGCGCAGTCTGCAAGGACGTGAGCCATCCAGACTCGCTGTATCACCGGATGACTGCCTGCCAGCTACTGCCTGGGGCCATCGCCGGCGGGTTCCAAGGCGGTGTGCACGCTCGCTACTTCCGCGCCGATCAGCCGGAGGCGTTCTTGGAACGCGACGAGCCGGCCATCAGCTTCGCGTTCATGCCGAGTGCGTGCCACTTCCCAGTTACCAACGAGCAGCTGCCCTGCCGCGTCGAGTGGGAAGGCAGCTGGGAGGTCTCTGCCCCTGGCGTGTACGAGGTCTCAGCGGAGGCGCGTCAGGGCGAGATCACGGTGACCGTCGATGACAAACCTCTACAGCCAATGCTGTCTCTCGATGCTGGCCCGCATGCGCTGCGTGCCCAGGCGCGCTTCCGGCAGACACGCACCGAGATCGAGGATGCCGGTGCCCGCCTGCGCTGGCGCAAGCAGGGCGCCCGCGAATGGGATCTGATCCAGTTCGCGCGCTTTGATGCCGGTACGGAGCACCAATAGTGAAGGCACGGACACGCGGAGACGGAAGCAAGATTTCGCTCGTAGGCGCCTACCCCGTAGAGCCGCAACCAATGAGGAGAAAATGGAGGTGAGCGCGCGGCAAAATCAGCGCAAAGGCTCCGCGTGCACGACCACCCGGCGCGCCTGGGGTAACCGACGCAGCATGTCCTGCTCGAACTCGTCGACCGCCGCGTGAACCGTCTCGAGTGTCGCCTCGGGGATGAGGCGGCAGTGCAGCGTCACGAAAAGCCCGCCGCCGGAGCGTCGGGCACGCAGCTTGTGGATATCGTGAATCGCTGGGTGGTCGCGCGCGGTCGCGTGCACGGACTCGGCCAACGCCGCCAACTCCGCCGGGGGCACGTCGCCAACATCACCGTCCTCTGCGATCAACGGCTCGATGTGTGTCTCGACCTCGATGGCGCTGCCGATCTCGTCGCGGATCGCATCCTCGATCACGCTGGCCGCCGCATGCGCGACGCCGAGCGTCTGGTGGGCGGCCATCTCAAGCGTGAGGCTCACCGCCGGGTGTCCGTCCACCAAGTGCACGGCAATGCGGGAGACCGCCAAGCCATGCTTCGCCGCCATCAGCCGAACGCAATCGATGATGCCCTCATCGGCAAGCGCTACGGGACGGATAGAGATCGCAGCCTCTGCTTCCGGGAGGGCCGTCGCGATGGCCTCGACGAGGGCGCACTTGATGTCGCTCACGCGCTCGAGAGAATGGCCGCGGCTCACCGCCACTTCGAGATCGACGAAGAGGCTGGGTCCGGCCGATCGCACGCGCACGCGATCGACGTTGACGATCGCCGGCATGGCTTCGGCAAGGCCACGTATCCGATCCGCGATGCCCTCGGGCGCGGTATCGATGAGCACGTCGATGGTGCGCTTGCCGAGGCGCCAGCCTACTATGCAGACGAAACCCGCCACGCCGAGGGCCGCCACTGCGTCGCCTTGCGTCCAGCCGATGCGGACAAGGCCGAGCCCCGCCAGCACCACTGCGGAACTAAGCATGTCGGAGCTGAAATGCAGCGCGTCGGCTTCGAGTGCCTGGCTCTTGGTGGCGCGAGCAACCGCGGCAAGCGCCCGGGCGCGGAGAAAATCGATCACAATTGCCAATGCCATGACGCCCGCTGCCCACCAGGTACTCTCAACGACAACATGCTCAGCACGCAGCCGCTCTACCGCCTCGTACACAATCCAGGCACTGGTCAGAAACAGCAATGCTGTCTCGGCGAGCGCCGAGACGCTTTCGACCTTCGCGTGACCGTACGGATGGTCTCGATCCGGTGGACGATCACTCACTCGTACGGCCACGTAGGTTAGGAGCGCGGCGCCGAGATCAAGCAGGCTGTGCGCCGCCTCGGCGAGAATGCCAAGGCTACCAGTCAGCAAGCCGGCGACGAGCTTCGTCGTGGTCATGAAACCGCTCGCCATCACCGAGCTCAACGCCACCCTTTGCTTGTCTGTCATCACCAGTCTCCTCCGAGCCCGTAGTAGCCGGTGCGGCTGCCGTCAGATGTAGACGACCCTTGTAAGGGTGCCAAGCAAATTGATGCGGAAATACACGCCAAGGAAAGCGCACCAACGCAGGAATCCTTTCAGTGTTGCTGGGTTGCGGATGAAACTACACGAATTTGCCCGGTACCCATGGGGGAAAACAGGTTGACATGTGCAGATGTGTGCATATATGATCATGCCACGGCCGTTCTCAAGAGAAACAAAACCAAACTGGTGGAGGACCTCGCCGGGAATCTCGACTCGAAGTTCTTCAAATCCCTCAGCGAGCCTGCGCGTCAGCAGCTGTTGAAATACCTTCTTCTGAACGGGCGCTGTGATATCGGAACGATTGCAGAGCATCTGCCCCAGGACCGCTCGGTGATATCCCGGCATCTCCAGCTCATGCAGGAGGCGGGGATTCTGATCTCCGAGAAGGAAGGAAGGTTTGTGTATTACTCCATAAACGGTCAGGAATTCCTCGCAAAACTCGAATCCTTGGCCGCACAGGTCAGGGCCTGCGTCCCCATCTGCTGTCCGCCGGGGTGCTGCGGGAAGTGATCGAATGGAGACGTCTGGTCAAGGAGGAATGGTATGACTGCTGAAAACGTGAAGATCCTGGATGCCTTTGTGAAGAAAGCGGATATCCAGAAGATCTACCGGGGCATCGCACCCATCTATGATCTCTGGGGCACGCTGACGGAGACAAAGGCACGGAAGCGATGCCTGGAGCTGGCGCAGATACAGGACGGAGAGAAGGTCCTGGAGGTGGCGGTCGGAACAGGATCGGCATTCGTTGAGATTCTCAGGGCAAACCCGCACGGCTGGAATTCGGGAATAGATCTTACCATGGAGATGTTGAGCCGGGCGAGGAGGAAGGCCCAAAAGCTGGGCGTCGGAAACTATTCTCTCGCGCCCGGGGATGCCTATAATCTTTCCTATCCCGATGGCGAGTTCGATGTGGTTCTGAACAACTATATGTTCGATCTTCTTCCGGAGCAGGATTTCCCCGTGATCCTGGGGGAATTCTTGAGGGTTCTCCGGCCGGGAGGAAGGCTGGTCATGGCAAATATGACAAAAGCCCTCCGCTGGTACAGCTCTCTTTCGGAACTGGTTTATCGCATATGCCCTTCACTGCTGGGAGGATGCCGGGGCGTTTATCTGCTTCCCTATCTCGAGTCAGCCGGATTCATCGATACCCGGAGGGAGTATATGAGCCAGATGACATTCCCGACAGAGGTGATCTTTGGAATGAGACCCAAGCCTGCATGATCTTCTTGAGGGCACAGCCCGCATGCATGACGAACCGTTCAAACAAAGGGGAGAAACAACGCGCCCGGAGTGATTCGAACACTCGACCTACAGATTCGAAGTCTGATTCACGCGACTTTTACGGGTTACGACGGTGTGCGACAAATTGCGCTGTAACCCTTGCGCCACAAGGCTTTCCAGCGTATTTGACCTGTGATGCGTTGTGATCGAAGTCGCCGGTTTTTCTTCCTGGGTTCTTCCCAGGTTCTTCCCACGCTGAACCCGTCAAACCCGCTGATGAGTGCCGGCAAGGCGCTTCCCAGGTGACCTATGCCAAAGATTGCGGCGCGGGTGCGGTTGACGAAACGGGAGGTGGACAGGACCGCGGCAGAGGGGCGGGAGGCGTTCGCCTGGGATTCTGAAGTACCCGGCTTCGGGCTCAGGGTGCGCACGAACGGGCGCAAGGTGTTCGTGTTCCAATACTTCAGCCGTGGGCGCACGCGGCGGGTGAACATCGGTGAGTATGGGCAGGTGACGGCCGAGGGGGCACGGGAGCGGGCGCGAACACTCAAACAGCAGGTGCAGGATGGGAACGACCCGGCGGCCGAACGTGACGCCGCGCGGAAGGCCGAGAAGATGAGCGCGCTTTGTGAGCGCTACCTGAAGCAACATTCGGAGCTGCACAAGAAGCCGGGCAGCCAACGGGAGGACCGCTATCTCATCAACTCGTACATCCTGCCTACGTTTGGCAGCCGGCAAGCCGTCGACATCACACGGGCTGACGTGACGGCGCTGCACCATTCGTTGCGCGATAGGCCCTACACGGCAAACCGGCTGCTCGCCGCAATCTCGAAGATGATGAACCTTGCCGAGCGCTGGGGCATCCGACCGGACGGCACGAACCCATGCCGGCACGTCGAGCGCTACCACGAAACCAAGCGGCAGCGGTTTCTCTCAGCCGTCGAGCTGGCCGAGCTGGGGAAGGTGCTCGCCGCCGTCGAGCGCGAGCGCGTGGAGTGGCATAGCGTGGTGCCGGCGATTCGACTGCTGATCTTCACGGGCGCGCGCCTGTCGGAAATCCTGACGTTACGGTGGGAATGGGTGGACCTTGAACGGCGCTGCCTGAACCTGCCCGACTCGAAGACGGGCGAGAAGGTAATTCACCTGAACGCACCCGCGTTGAAGGTGCTGGCGGACATCGAGCGAGACCCGGACAACCCGCACGTGATCCATGGCCGGGTGAAGAACTCACACCTGGTGAATGTAAAGGACCCGTGGGGGCGCATCCGGAAGCGGGCGAAGATTCCAGACGTGCGCGTGCACGATTTGCGGCATTCGTTCGCGGCAGTGGCGGCTGGCGCCGGTTCGAGCCTGCCGATCATTGGCGCGCTGCTCGGGCACACGCAACCGCAGACCACGGCGCGTTACGCGCATCTCGCGGCGGACCCGGTGAAGGCCGCGGCCGAAACCGTGGGTGCGCGCATCGCCGCGGCGATGGCACCAAGGCGCAAGGGGCGCGGCAAGGTGGTGGAGCTGAAACGAGCGCGGTGAGGACATCGCTGCGGCTAGGCGGACGCGCTGAACACCCGCACCACGAACGGGCCGCCGCGGCGTTTTTCTTCCTTCGTGAAGCACTGACGTGGAGGTGCGATGCCGATCCGAACATTGTCGTCGACGGGGCGGACACTGCTCGGTGAACTGCTCGAAGAGGAGCACAAACTGGCCGAGGCGGAGCTGCAGCAGCTGGGATGCAAAAAGGGCGCTTGGCGGGTGTTTGAACTGTGCTCCGAGTCTGAGGCTGCTCGATACGTTGTCGCCGACGGCAACAACGTGACCTTGAAAAGCTGGATAGCTTGGCGGAGTGGGGATATCCGAAGCATACGCGTGAGGGTGATCGAACTTGCCCGGAGGAGGCCAGAAGGACGCCCCCTTCTTTTCCTCAAGGTGCGCTGGGATGAAGCCGTTAAGCTGCTCGGTCCGCCGAGCCAGACAGAACGCGCCGCATGGAAGCGACCGGCCCGTGTTGACCTTGCCCGCATGGACGAGCAGGCAAAGGAGCAGTTGCGGCTCAAGTTGACGACCGTCACAGCAGCCACGCCGTCCTGGGTGGCTGCTCAACGCGCGGCGGTCGCCGTAGGCGCCCTGGCGCGACTCGACGACCCGCTGGTGATATTTGCTGCCGGAATCTTCTTCGGGACATGCTACGCCAACGTAGCCGGTCGAAAACTTAGGGATGACTTTGCCAAGCGTGTGGTGCTGGACAAGTACAGTGAGGCGGGACGTACAAAGCATGACGCGGAAAAGCTACAACAGCTGCACGAGCGCATCCGCAGTGAACACCAAAGGCTTGTTCGTGACGGAATGGCACCAACGAAAGCGGCGTGGGCCATCAGCGCGACCCCCGCCATACAGACTCCGCTTCAGCAGCTGGCCGAATATCTGGGACTGCGGCCGTGGCGCGGTGCCTTTTACACGTTCCCGGCCATTCGGAAGATCGTTGGGGTGTGACAGGAAATCAATCAGAGGTATCGTGCTACTAAGAGCCTATCCCAAAACCCCCGCTACCCGATACGCCAGGTAGGCACAGGCGAGGTGTAACATTGCGAGATAGTTCTGGGGCTTCTTTTCCCATCGAATCAGGATCCGGCGAAATCGGTTGAACCAAGAATGCGTACGTTCCACCACCCACCGCCGGGCCTTGAAGCCCCGTGTCTTCTTGAGCACGACCTCTTCACCCCGCGCCTTGATGTGAGCGATGTAGTGGTTGAGCGCTACCAATTCACGGATGTCCCGGTAGTCGTATCCCTTGTCGAGACACAGGTGTTGGGGCGCGCCCGGGCACGGGGCCGGCCGGTCGATCGGGATGCTGGCCAAGGTCGGTGCCAGCAGCCACTTGTCGTGGACGTTGGCCCCATCAATCACCAGGCCGATGGGCACCCCGGCGCCATCGACGAGCACCGAGCGTTTGGTGCCGCCTTTGGCGCGGTCCGTGGGATTGGGGCCGGTTTTTTCCCCCACCGAGGGGGGCCTTCACCATCGCGCCATCCATGCTCTGCCAGGTCCACTGCAGGTGTTTGCGCGCGTCGTACTCCACCAACCCGCTCGCCCACAGGCGCTCGAACACGCCCGCCCGCTGCCACTGCTGGAAGTAGCGATGCACGCTGCTGCCGGCCCCCAACTCCCGCGGCAACGCCTTCCACTGGATGCCCGTGCGCAGCACATAATAGATGGCGTCCGCCACGCGCCGCCGATCCAGCGGCGGCCGTCCCCCCTTGCGCCGATTGCGCCGCCGGCCTTTGGGCAGTAGCCCCTCCAACACTAGCCACATCTGCTCCGGGAGCCGAAACCTCTCGACCACTCCCCCTGTCTTCTCCACCCCACACCCTCCTCACCGGAGACAAACCGGTCGGCATTATATATCACAGCTTGATGTTTTGGGATAGGCTCTTAGCTGCTGAGTAGCAACGCGCCGTTGTGCTCTACTGCGTCTAACTATGGCGCAGAATTCAGAGCATCTACTCAACCAGAACGAATCTCTCAAAAATGAGGTTGAAGCGGCGGCGCTGCTGAACATCGCCGTTCCGACCCTCAGGCGGTGGAGATGGAGCGGCGACGGCCCGCGCTTCGCGAAGATCGGGCGCGCCGTTCGGTACGACCCGGCTGAGCTGCGGGCGTACATCGAGCGACAGACGCGACGCAGCACGAGCGACACGGGCGACGCAGCATGAGCGGCCGAGGCGACGCAGCATGAGGCAGCGTGGGCAGAGCAGTGAGGTGGCGCATGCAGGCCGCGGGCGCACAACCAGCTGAGCCGGCGCTAGCGCATTATCTGGCACCGAACCACGCGGCACTACTCCGCGACTCCGCGATAACTGCGGACGTTGCGGCGGCGCGCGGTTACCGTACAGTGACCACGCGCGCGGAACTGAGGCGACTCGGATTCTCGGACGCACAAGCGCGCGTGCCGGCGCTGCTCGTGCCGGTCTGGACGGTGCGCGGCGAGATCGAACTCTACCAAATTCGACCCGATCATCCGCGGATAGTCAAAGACAAGTCGGGCAAAGCGAAGCCGCTGAAATACGAGACGCCGAAGGGCGCGCGAATGATGCTCGACGTGCCACCGTTGGTGCGTCCGATGCTCGACGATCCGAGTGTCCCGCTGTTCGTCACGGAGGGCGTGCGTAAGGATGACGCCGGGGCGAGCGCGGGCCTTTGTTGCGTCGGGCTGCTCGGGGTGTGGAACTTCCGCGGCACAAACGAGCACGGCGGCAAGGTCGCACTGACTTGCTGGGAGTTGGTCGCCCTGAATGGCCGCATCATTTATATCGTGTTCGACTCAGACATCATGGAGAAGCGCCCGGTACGTGCCGCTTTAGTGCGGCTCAAGGCGTTTCTTGAATCGCGCGGCGCCACGGTGCGAGTGATTTACTTGCCGCCGGGACCGGGCGGCGTAAAAGTGGGACTCGATGACTTCTTTGCCGCCGGCGCTACGGTCGAACAACTGCTTGCGCTTGCATCGGACAAGGTCCGCGGGGTGCGGCCGGCGCCCGACGAAACAGATAGTGCGGTGAGGCATCCGTTCCGGTTGACGCCGGCCGCTGTCGAGTACGCTGAAGAGAGCGACGACAGCGCGACCGAGTGGGTGCGCGTTTGCTCGCGCCTCGACGTGCTGGCGCTGGCGCGCGATGCCGAGGGCCGGGAGTGGGGCCGCTTGCTGCGCGTCACTGACCCAGACGGCGCAGAGCACGAGTGGTGCATGCCTGCTGCCATGCTGGCGAGCGACGGGACGGACTACCGGCGCGAGCTGCTGACGCTAGGGCTGCGGATTGCGGCCGGGACTCGCGCGCGCAACCGACTGCATGAGTACATCACGGACACTTTGCCAGCGACGCGGGCGCGGTGTGTCTCACGCATCGGCTGGCACGCGACCGCCACGGGCAAAGTGTACGTCTTACCTGAATGCACTATTGGTGCGGGTGGCGAGCGCGTCCTGTTGCAGACGGCGAGCACGGTAGAGCACGCCATACGTTGCGCGGGCACACTGGTGGACTGGCAAGAACAGGTTGCGGCACTGTGTGCCGGAAACTCACGGCTCGTGTTCCCGTTGTCGTGCGCGTTCGCGGCGCCGCTGATCTGCCTAACCGGTGACGAAGGCGGGGGCTTCCACCTTCGAGGACCCTCAACCATCGGCAAGACGACTGGATTACGTGTTGCGGCAAGCGCCTGGGGGCCTGGCAAAGTCGGCGTCGAGGGGTACGTCCAAAGCTGGCGTGCAACCGCCAACGGCCTCGAAGGGCTCGCGGAAGCGCACTGCGACGCCTTGCTCTGCCTCGACGAAATGAGCCAGGTCAACCCGCGCGAAGCTGGTGAAGTCGCCTACATGCTCGCCAACGGCGCCGGAAAGTCTCGCGCGGCGCGTGATGGTTCGGCACGGCGGGCGGCACGCTGGCGCGTGCTGTTCCTGAGCACGGGCGAGCAGTCACTGGCCGCCAAGATGAACGAGGCGGGACAACGGGCACACGCGGGGCAAGAAGCGCGGCTGGTTGACGTTCCGGCCGACGCCGGCGCTGGGTTCGGACTGTTCGAGGAGCTGCACGGCTTTCCGAGCGCGGAAGCATTTGCGCGCAACCTGTGCGACGCATCCGCGCGGCTCTATGGTGTGGCTGTCCGCGACTACTTGACGCGGCTGACCGCGGACACGACGGCGCTGTCTGAGGCGCTGACCGCGGGCCGCAAGCGCTGGGTATCCGAGCACTGCCCGAGCGGCGCTGACGGCCAGGTGCAGCGGGTTGCCGCACGCTTCGGACTGGTTGCCGCGGCCGGCGAGTTGGCCAGTACCATGGGCATTCTCCCCTGGCCCGATGGTGAGGCCACGCGTGCGGCAGCGGTCTGCTTTCAGGCGTGGCTCGACGCGCGCGGCGGCACGGGTGCGGCCGAGATCACAGCCGGACTCGCACAAGTGCGGCACTTTTTCGCGCTACATGGCGAGAGCCGGTTTTCGCGCTTCAGTGACGACAACGGCGACCGGCCGACGATCAACCGCGCGGGCTTCCGGCGCGACGACGGCAACGGCGGAACTGAGTTTTTCGTGTTGCCCGCTGTGTGGCGTGAGGAAATCTGCCGGGGCTTCGATGCCCACGCGCTGGCGCGGGAGCTGGTCACCCGTGAAGTGCTGATTCCCGACGCGCACGACGGCAAGGCCCAGAGCCGTCATCGTTTGCCGGCGGCGGGCGTGCGGCGTGTGTACCACGTGGCCGCTGCTGTGTTGGGCGACGGGGGCGACGATGCGTGACCTGTTCGCACGGTGGGCAACGCGGGCAACCGGGGCAACAGAACCCGAAAGCGCCGGTGATCGCAAGGGTTTTCCCGCCGCGGCCGATGTTGCCCAAGGGTTCGAGGCAAGGGCAACACGGGCAACAGACGTAGCGAGCACGGGCAACCGTGTTGCCCACGTTGCCCAGCCGCGTGAAGCAAGGGCAACAAGCGTCGGCGCTGGAAAATGCAAGCAAGGCAACGAGTTTCGCGGTGTGTTGCCCGTGTTGCCCATGTTGCCCACGACAACAAGCAAGCCTGAACATCCCTCGTCGGGCGAGTGTGTGGCGCTGATACGCGAAGCGTTCGAGGTGATGGGAGCCGACTACGTTGAAGGTGCCCTGGGGCTGCTCGACACCGACCCGGATCTATGCCGGCGCTTCCACGACACCGAGGCGGCGATTGACGCGGCGGTGAGGGCCGGACCGACGGAGGGAGCGTTACGGGCCGCGCTGGCGGCGCACGTAGCGGTGATCCGGGAGTGTGTGGCGCGGTATCGGGCACGGCGGGAGGCGGCATGACTCGAGGCGGCACGAATCTACCCACACGCGCGGGTGCGCGGGCTGGCCGACTGGCGGCCACAGCAACATACAGCGGAGCTACTCGATTGCGTACTCTCTGTGCTGAAGGAGTACGCCGAACACCTGCCGTTGACGCTGCGGCAGATATTCTATCGGCTGGTGGCAACTGCTGCCTACGAGAAAACGGAGGCCGCCTATGAGCGCCTTGGCGGACTGCTCAACCGCGCGCGACGGGCGGGGCTGGTGCCGTTCGAGGCCATCCGAGACGACGGCGTGACCGTCGAGGAGCCGAACGCTTTTAGCGGCTTGCCGCAATTCTGGCAGAACGTGAACTGGTGGGCCGAGGAGTACCGGCGGGACCGGCTAGACGGTCAGGAGCATGTCGTCGAGTTGTGGGTGGAGGCCGGCGGCATGGTGCCACAAGCGGCGCGGGTGGCGCATGAGTACGGGATAGCCGTCTATTCGGCCGGCGGCTTCGATTCGCTGAGCGGCAAGTACGAGGCCGCGCGGCGCATTCTGAAGCGGGCTTATCCAACGCTGGTGCTTCACGTTGGGGACCACGACCCATCTGGGCTGTCGATTTTCGACGCTGCGGCGGCGGACGTGGCCGCACTGGTGGGGGATATGTCCGGCGGGGCGGATTGTGTGCGCTTCGAGCGGGTGGCGGTAACGCCGGAGCAAATTACCCGCTACGGATTACCCGAGGCGCCGGCAAAGACGACGGATCGGCGGGGCCAGTGGCGCGGCGGGACGGTGCAAGCCGAAGCGCTGGCGCCGGACGTGCTTGCCGCAGAGCTGGAGCGGGTGATTCGTGGTGTACTCGATATGCGCCTTTACGAGGCGGTGCTTGTTATCGAGGCGAGCGAGCGCGCCGAGTTGGCGGCAGAATTGGCGCGGATCGAAGCGGCGCACGGCTAACACCATGACGGACGCGGCACGGATTCATGTCGGGCCATTGGTGACGTGATAATGAACGAGTCGAGCGGGTTCGGGCGGCGTGTGAGGCGGTTACAAAGACAAAAAGACGCGTATTTTGAGCGGCGGCCTCTCACGCTGGACGAGGAGGTGGTGCTCTGGGCGGCGTGGCGAGCGGCTGGTGTGCCACTGCCGGACGGTGATCCGCGGACGATACGACAGATGCCACCGGCCGAGCGTGCGGCGGCGGCCGCGGCGTTCGGAGTGCTGAGAGGCGATCCGGTGATGGACTCGCCGGCCGTTGAGCGTGCAACGCGGCGCGCGCTGGCGGTGATCCGCGGGCGGCGGCTGGCGCAAAATGGCGCGAAATGTCCCACTTGAGCGGCAGGCAAACACGCGCGATCGAGGCGCTACTTGTCGAGCGCGATCACACCGCGGCGGCGGCGGCGTGCCATGTCAGCCGGCGCACGCTCGCGCGGTGGTTGGACGATCCTGACTTTCGATCGGCGTATTACCACGCAAGCAACGCGCGACTGTGGGATTGCATCGGCCAGCTACGGACGGCGGCCGGTGACGCGCTGGCCACGCTGCGGGCGGCGATGGGCTCGGACACCGAGAGCGTGCGGGTGCGGGCGGCGATCGCGGTGCTCGATCTCGCCGTCAAAACCGACAACGATATTCTCGCGCAACGGCTCGACGCACTCGAAGAACAAAACAAGCTGATGACGGAGCATGAGACACGGCCGGCGACTGCGCGCACTTGAGCGGGCGATGAGGACGACGTGGACGCGCTGGCTCTTCGCGTTGTCGGACGATGAGCTCAACGCGCTGGTGGCGAGTATGCCACCACCGAGCGAGGAGATGGATGCCGAGATGAAAGCGTGGACGCCTGAGCAGCTTGAGGCGGCCGCGCGTGGTGCTCCACTTGAGGTGGTGCGGGCAATGGGTGCGCAAAAGGCCGTCGGATGACACGCGCGAACTACTTGCGAGTGGAGCGGTTAGAACAACAAGCCAAGCGGCGCGCGGCTACCGAGCTCGACGCGGCGATCGCCGCACACCTTGAGGAGTGGATCGCCGAGGCGGTGGCCGACACGACACCGCTCGATCAAATGGAGCCGATCGACGCCAAGATCACGACGCTCTTGCGTGAGCTGGCCGGTTTTCCGGCGGGTGACATGGCAACGGTGGGACGAGGGGGGTAGCGTCGCACGGCAGGCGAAAAAGCCACGCAGGCAAAGGCGAAAACGCTGGGCGGCACCGGCATGATGGCTTGGACACCCCATGAAGCACTTCAGGGCGGACACACGTGAAGAGTCGAGAAAGCGGGCAGAGCGACGACGGAGCGCGCGGCTACGGGCATCGCTCAAGGTCGAGCTGGCCGCGATGCAAGCAACGCCGGAATACCGCCGGTACATGCGTAACCTGAAGCGGCGACGCTGGCCGCTTGCCCCGCCGTCACTCCTCAACTTCCTGTGTCGCATGGAAGGGCTAAAGGGCGGCCGGCCCCCACGCGCCCGGCGTTGTGGCCGGCGACTTCCCACACGCTTTTGCTGGAACTGGTCGCTACCGGGGACGGATCGGTGTTGGCGACACGTGCGCTCCACCTCGTCTGAACGGCCGTGAGGTACGTGAAGCGTGCAACCACGATATGCAACCTAAGCGGGCAACAAGTTGGAGCGCACCGACGGACTGGGATACGGTGTGCCGACGTGCCGCCGGCCGTCGCTCGTACAACGCGGCGCGAAGCCTCAGGCGTTCGTTCCGACGCTTCGATCTGATGAAGGCGGCAAGCGAGCTGCGCGGCCGGAACCTGTTTACGCGCGGCGTTCAGAGCGAGCTGGCGGCCGTGCTGGGCGTGCATCGGTCGACCGTCTGCCGGGACATCAAGGCGCTTCTCGCCGAAGTGAACGCCGGCCGACCCTGCCCGCTCTGCGGATGCCAGGTACTGCACCGCTGGTGACCCGACCGCGGATGCCGTTTCCACGGACCGTTCGGTGTGTGAAATGGCCGACACGGAAAAGGCGTTCGCGGAACCCCCATGGTTGAATTGCACGCTCACCCGGAAACGAGTATTGAGCCGCACACTACCGGAGGTGGCCCATGTCCCGACGCCTTTGTGTTGCGGTGCTCGCCTTGCTGGCGGTGGCCTCTCGACCGACCATCGGCCAAGCCGTGTGCGTTGGTGACTGCGACGGCAACACTCAGGTCACCGTCGGAGAAATCATCACGCTAGTGAACATCGCCCTGGGCAGCGCACAACCTTCGGCGTGCCCGGATGGTGTCCCGAGCGGAGACGAAGTCACCATCAGCCTGATCATTCAGGCCGTCAACAGCGCCCTGAATGGCTGCCGGCCCCCAACAGGAACCCCAACCAACACAGTAACCCCGACCCCAACGCACACGCCGACGTCACCCCTCACCAACACCCCCACCCAAACATGGACGTCAACCCCCAACGAAACGCCCAAAGCGACACCGACCGGCACGCCGCCCTCAATGAACACGCCGGGGCCAAACGACTGCTGTCAGTGTCCGGGTTTTTGCGCGGTGCCGGTCGTTGGGACGTGCGGCGGGTGCGGCGTCGTCTTCGGGGCCTCTTGCATAGGTGGGTCGCTGTGCACTCAGTACACGCCCACCCCTACGGTGACGCCCACCAACACGGCGACGCCCACCAATACGGCGACGCCCACCACTTCGGTCTGCTGCCAGTGTCCGACAAGCTGCACCGCACCGATCAATGGCTCGTGCGGAGCATGTGGGGTCGTGTTTGACGCTGCCTGTGTCGGCGGTGCACTGTGTGTGGCGTACACGCCGACGCCAACGGCAACCCAAACACCCCCCCCCGTCACCGCGCTGGCCATCGACCCGACCACGCCGAGCACGCTTTACGCCGGGACCGCGGGGAGCGGCGTCTACCAGAGCACCAACAGCGGTGGCAACTGGAGCGCGGTTAACACCGGCCTGAGTGACGACCCGAGCGGCGATGCCCTCTACGTCAACGCGCTGGCCATCAACCCGAGCACGCCGAGCACCCTTTACGTCGGGACCGCGGGGAGCGGCGTCTACCAGAGCACCAACAGCGGTGGCAACTGGAGCGCGGTTAACACCGGCTTGAGCAGCACGTACGAGTTTGTGAAATAATCGTGATTTGAAGGTTACTCTCTGTGCCGCGCCGGATTGCCGAGCGGCCCGACTGGGTGTGACCACCTGGGCGTTCCGGTCAGCCAGTGCTCTGCGGTGGTCCACGGGCAGTGCTGACCGTCCCTTTCTGGGCCACTTTGTGTGCCGTTGCTCTTTTCACGTCCCTCTTCCTCAACTACTCCAAAGCTGCGGGGCGAGTGCCACCCAGCGCATGATGTTGTACGCCAACGCATTCCACAGCAGTACACACAACGCTTTACGTTTTCCGCGCACCAGGAGCCGATCCAGGCTGCGCCAGGTCCGCAAGTCGGCGTTCACCGTCTCGGCCGTAGCTGCACGCTCGCGATAAATGAGCTTCCCCGCCGCACTCGCCATGCGCTGCTTCCACGCCTGCACCGCCGCCGAATCGCCCGGCTTGTCGGCATACGGATCGGCCGTCCCGCGCCGTTCGGGCACCGGCGCAAACACCGTCACCCCCTCCTCCGTAATGCTGTTCACCACCTCCTTGGAGACGAAGCCGCCGTCGAGCAACAGCTCCGCGGGCGTCTGCTCGCTGCGCTCTTCGATCTGTTCGAGCATGGGCTCGGCTTGCGCGTGGTCGGTCCCGTCTTCGGTAACCGCCACGCCAACGATGACGCGGCTCTCCGTGTCGGTGGCCATCTGTGTGTTGTAGGCCGGCCGAAATCCGCCATCGCCCATCTTCATCTTGCGTGCCTCGGGATCGGTAGTCGAGGTGCGTGGCTCCCCTTTGGCCTTGTGCCCACCGCTCGCCTGGCCTCGTTGCTCCTCCAGCTTTGCTAACTCGCCCAGCGCCTGTTGCAACCGCTCGGCCCGCTCGCGAGCGGCGCGCTGTTGCGCCGCCGCCTTGCGGGCATTGGCGACCATGACCACATTCTGCTCGCCCTGCTGCTTGACCGCTGCAACGTGCTCCTGGGCCACCGCCAAGAATTCCTCCAGTCGCTGGCGACGACGAAACGAGCTGGCCCCAGCGCTGGCGCGCACCCGCATGCCATCCTGGGCCACGCGCTTGAGGCTCACCAGGCCCTGCTGCAGCAACACCGCCAACAGCTGCGTAAACAGCTCGTCCAGCGCCGCCTCGTGATCGGTGCGAAAGTCGCTCAGCGTGTGGTAGTTCATCGCCACGCCGCCGCGCAGCCACCGATACGCGTCATGCTGCTCACACAAGCGCTCCAGCTCATGCGCGCTGCCGATCCCCTCGCAGGTCGCGTACAGCCACAACGCTACCAAGATCTTCGGATCCGTGGTGGGGCGCCCGGCGCAACTGCCCCGGGCCTTGATCGGTTCGTAAAACCGCGTCAGATCCAGCCGCTCCACCGCCGCCCAGATCGTTCGGGCACGGTGCCCCGGCTGTAGTAACGACTCCAGGTCCTGCGGGCGCAACTCGATTTGACTACGGTTGGCCACCACCAGCCGCGGGGCCGCCTGCTGCTGCTCGGCGGCTTGCGCCCACCGCTTCGCTGCCCGCCTCGCCTCCACTACCTCAGCAGCTTCCCCGTCCTCCAGCAATGCCACCTGCTCCATCCAGCCCCTCCACCACGCTCTGCTGCATGGTGTATATCACATTTTGTGCTGCGGTGGGGATTATTTCACAAACTCTACGTCCCCGCGCTGGCCATCGACCCGAGCACGCCGAGCACGCTTTATGCCGGGACCGCGGGGAGCGGCGTCTACCAGAGCACCAACAGCGGTGGCAACTGGAGCGCGGTTAACACCGGCCTGAGCTACTACAATCTCAACACCGACTTTCCCTGCCCCTACGTCGGCGCGCTGGCCATCGATCCGACCACCCCGACTACCCTCTACGCCGGCACCTGGAGTGGCGGCGTCTTCCAGAGCACCAACAGCGGTGGCAGCTGGACTGCGGTCAACACCGGCCTGAGTGACGACCCGAGCGGCGATGCCCTCTACGTCGGCGCGCTGGCCATCAACCCGAGTACGCCGAGCACCCTCTACGCCGGGACGGCCGGGGGCATCTACCAGAGCACCGACAGCGGCGGCAGCTGGAGCGCAAGAAGCAACTTTCCAGGTTTGCCGGTCTTCGATCCCATAACGCCAACGACGCTCTACGCCGGGACGTGGGCGGGCGGCGTCTACAAGAGCACGGACAGCGGCGGTAGCTGGAGCGCGGCCAACACCGGCCTCAGCAACCTCTACGTCAACGCGCTGGCCATCGACCCGAGCACGCCAAGCACGCTTTATGCCGGGACGTGGGGCGGCGTCTACCAGAGTACCAACAGCGGCGGCAACTGGAACGCAGTCAATACCGGCCTGAGCGACTGAGCACCCGCGGTGGCGCCGGAGCGGGGCCAAGGCAAGCGCGGGACATGCGCGGGTACGTTACAGCAGGCGCACGCGGGTATTCAGGCAATCAGTCAGGTGGAAACGCCACCAGCAAGAAATCTACAGAATATCTGTTGACTCTCTTGGTTTTCTCCTGTATTCTCAATGCAGATCAAGGGAGATAACCCAATGACAAACACGGCAAAAGCAGTCAGCTACCTTCGGGTCTCCGGCAAGGGGCAAGTCGACGGTGATGGGTTCCCGCGGCAACGCGAAACCATCGCGCGCTACGCCGAGCGGCGGGCTTCGAGCTGGTGGGCGAGTTCCGCGACGAAGGCGTGAGCGGGACCAAAGAACTCGACGACCGGGAAGGGCTCTCCGATCTGCTGGCGCGCATCCGCAGCAACGGGGTGCGCGTGGTGCTTGTCGAGCGGGCCGACCGGCTGGCGCGTGACCTGATCGTGGGCGAGCTGATCCTGAACCAGTTACGCGAGCTGGGCGTGAAGGTCATTGCGGCGGACTCGGGAACCGAATTGACGGCCGGCGATGATGACCCGACCCGCACGTTGATTCGCCAAGTGCTCGGCGCGGTGGCGCAGTTTGAAAAGGCCGTGATCGTGTCGAAGCTGAAGGCCGCGCGCGTCCGTAAGCGTCGCGCTACGGGCCGCTGTGAGGGCCGCAAGCCATTCGGGACCCGGCCGGGTGAGGTCGACGTGGTGACGCGGATTCACAAGCTGCGGCGGAAGCCGCGCGGGTGGCGAACGGTTGAGTTTCGCGGCGATTGCCGACCGGCTGAACGCCGAAGGGCATCCGACCCGCACCGGCAAGCCGTGGGCGCCGGAAACCGCGCGCGGCATCATTCAGCGAAGCCGGCGCGAACCGGTCAAGCGTAACCGCAGGTTTGGTAGTGGGCCTGGTAAGAACGAACGGCGTTATGCGTGAGCGGTCGGGAAACGCGGAAACCATTGGTCCGTTGCGAGGCATTTGGCGATGGCTCTGTGCTTACCCTGAGTATGCTGAGTATGCTAAGTATGAAGACAAGGGAGAAGTGGCAATGACTGCCAGCGACTGGCTGCTGCTGTTGTTTGATGGAGCCGAACGCCCGCTCGATCGCGTACGGATTCAGAAGGCGATGTTTCTGTTTGCGATGCGCTCCAAGGCCGACGACTCCGAGAAGTATGAATTCGTGCCGTACAACTACGGCCCATTCAGTTTTGAGATCTATCCAGACCTCGCCCATTTCGAGCGCGCGGGGTGGATTGAAGATAAGAACGGACGGCTGGCAAGTTTTCCAGCGTACATGCTCACCCTAGCTGGCGAGCGACGCGCCTCCGAGTTGAAGATGGAGGCACCGACTGAGCGGCTTGAATTCCTACGTGGTATTCGATCATGGGTTCAGGAGCGGGGCTTTAGCCGGCTTTTAGACGACATATACGAGCGCTACCCAGAATTTGCCGTTAATTCCGTCTTCCGGCGCTGAGCTGTGACTCTTATCCTCGCACTGCGGTGCCGAGACGGGATTGTCTTGGCATCGGACAGTCAGGCGACGGCCGCTACTTCTGGCCAGCCCACAAAGCAGTACGCCGACAAGATATTTGTTCTCGACAGTGCGTTGGGGTGGGGCAGTGCTGGCAGCGTCGGCTTGGCGCAGCGCATTCACTATCGGCTGGAGCAACAGGCCAAACTCGGGAAAAACATCGGTAGCTGCTCCGCTCCGCTTGAGGCCGCGCAGCGGCTTTGTCAGATCGTGAACAAGGTTCAGCGTGAGGCCGCAGAGGCCTTCATAAAGGAAATCGGCGGACAACCAGAAAGCTGCACGAGTCTTATCGCGGGCTACTGCAGTAAGGACCAGCCATTCATATTGGAAATCGCCGCCAATGGTGGATCTCAGTTGCAGGGTGCATACGCAGCCATCGGCTCGGGCGACATTTTTGCAACTTACGCCATTCGAAGCGTCGCTCATTTCGACGTTCCGAATCTTGGAATTGAGCACGCGAAAGCTCTCGCGTTTCGTACTGTCGCGGACGCGATCAACACAGCAGCCTATGGGCTCGGCGGCAATGTCCAGATGGTCGCAGTTACGCCGCGGGGCGCAAACATGCTGAGCGCAACCGAGATTGAGTCGGTTCAAGACTCGGTCACGATCTGGAAAGCCAAAGAAGTGGAAACCCTTGGGTCACTGGGCGAGGCAGTATCAAAGCCAGCAGACGAGCCCCCGACCGAGTAGATGCAATCCTTATGTGGCATGTGCATCCGGCGCGCTGGGTGACAGCGGCCGGCTGAATTTCTTCCGGGTTCTTCCCAGGTTCTTCCCAGTGCCGGAAGCGGCAGTGTGAGCCACTGACCGTGAGAACGCTAAAACCCTTGTGCGACAAGGTGGAGAGCGAGCGCGCCCGGAGTGATTCGAACACTCGACCTACAGATTCGAAGTCTGCCGCTCTAGTCCACCTGAGCTACGGGCGCATGCCGAGGCAACATACCCGATTCCGCCACAAGTTGAAATCATCCGGCCGTCGATGGCCGTACGTTACAAGAAGTGCGCCGCCGCGTGGCAGGCCACGGTGGGGCTTGCCACAGTGGGGCTTGCCACGGCGTGGCGCGTTACGCTGTGGCTTGAACCGGCGCCGATTCGCGCTACGATCATTTTTGTTCCAAGATCTTGCCCGTGACCGACGCGCCGCGCCATATGCACCGCCGAATTGCTTTCGCTGTATCACTTATAGTGATGATTCCTGCTTGTGGGGGGGCACGGAAGACTGCCCCGGCGTCGACCACATCGCCGCCGCCCATCCGCCTGGACACGCTCGCCGAGAAACGGGCGGCCTTCGCACAGGCGTACGCCTCCCTGCGGCACGGCCGCCCCGAAGCGGCGCTGCCCGTGTTCACCGCGCTGACAGATGGGTATCCCGAGCTGATGGACTATCACTTGTATTTCACCGGCGTCTGCGACGCGAAACTCGATTGGACCGAAGCCGCGGAAGCGCCGCTCGACCGCTTGCTGCGGGAGTACCCGCAGAGCGTGAAGGCACACGCCGCCGCCCTCGAGCTCGGGAAGCTGTTGCTCCGCGACGACCGACTTGCACGTGCGCGGCCGCTGCTCGAAAGCGCGCTGACCGCTCCCGACTCCGCCACGGTCCTAGGCGCGCGCTTCGCATTGGCGGAGTCCGATGAGCGCCAAGGGGATACCGCGACCGCGTACGCCGGCTTCATGAGGGTTCGCCGTGACGCCCTCGGTACGGCGGTGGCACGCGCCGCCAAGGAAAAAGTCCTGGCGCTGCGCGCCGAGCATCCGGAGTTCGGGCCGGGCGGCTCCGACCTGCTCGACGAAGCCCGCCTCCTCCTGCAGGAGCACGACTATGCCGCTACGCTGCGCACCGCGCAGCAAGTACTCGATCAAGGCGAGGGCGTGGAGCCAAGCGAGGCGGTGCGCGTGCGTGCCGATGCCCTCTACGGCCTCGGCCAAGTCGAGGCGGCATTGGCGACGCTCCGGGAAGTGGTCGATGGCTACCCGAGCAGCGCCGCCGCCTCCGGCGCCTTGTTCCGTCTGGCCTCCATCCTGTGGAACCGCGATCGAGACGCGGAGGCGTTGCGCGCGTTCGCGGAGTTCGGCGTTCGGTACGGAACTCGCGCGCAGGCCGATGAGGCCCTGTATGCCGCGGGCCGAATTCACGAACGCGCCGGGCGCAGGGAAGCGGCGATCCGCGCGTTCGCCGAGCTGGCTACGCGTTTCCCGCGCAGCAGCGTCGCCGCGGAGGCCCGGTGGCGCATCGGGTGGATTCATTACATGGCTGGCGAGTGGACCGCGGCGGCGAATGCATACGCGGAACTCGCCGCGCAGCCGTTGTCATCGCGGCTGCACAACGAGGCGGCGTATTGGCAGGCACGCGCCTTGGAACGCGCTGGACGTCGCGGTGCGGTGCGCGCGATTTACCGAGACATCATCGAGCGCGAGCCGGCCGATTACTACGCGCTGTGGGCCGAACGCCGGCTCGGTGTCGCCGCGGACGCAGCGTCGGGCGGGCGCGTCGTCGCTCCACCCGACACGCTGAACCCCGGCCCGCCGCCGCTTGCTGACTCCTTCCACCTCACCCGCTGGAATGAATTGCGGGCCGTCGGCGTCTCCCGTCTCGCCGTGGGCGAGTTGGCGGCGATCGATCGCGAGCACCCCGGCGACCGCCTCGTCGCGCGCTATCTGCTCGGTGCCTATCAGGAAGTGGAGGGATATGCTGCCGCCGTGCGGTTGCTGCGGCGTCTCGGCGAAGGCGTGGACTTGTCCCCGGATGAGCGCGAGCGCTTGTTGTATCCTCTGGCGTTCTGGCCGAGCGTGCGCCGTGAAGCAGACGCGAATGGGGTCGATCCGCTGCTCGTCGAGGCCATCATGCGCCAGGAAAGCCTCTTCGATCCCGACGCCCACTCTTCCGCTGACGCGCGTGGTCTGATGCAACTGCTGGCGTCGACTGCCGCGAGGCTGACGACGAAGGGAGGCATCGATCTGACGGAGCCGGACCTCAACATCCAGCTCGGCACCCGTTACCTGCAAACCTTGCTGGCACGCTTCGGCAGCGACACGATGAAAGCGTTGGCCGCGTACAACGGCGGCGAGGCGGCGGTGGAGAAATGGCAGCGGCGCTTCCCTGATCTCGATGCCGATGAGTTCGTCGAAAACATCAGCTACCGTGAGACCCGGGATTACGTGAAGCGCGTCGTCACCAACTATCGGAAGTACCAACAGCTCTACGCCGCCGGAGCCTCGCCGGGGTAGGCCGTAGGAGGGCGCCGGCGGTATGCGTGCACTGTATAGCTGCAGGCTTCAGCCTGCGCGTTGACGTGGCGAATGGACACGACAAGCGCCCACAGAACGGTAAACCCCCGACCCTCGCGCGCCCTGAAGGGTACGGCGACACCGCCGGCCCCGGTTTCAGCGGCTGACATCGAGCGGCTCCGCTATGCGCTGGGACGCCGGCGGGTTGACCTACAACGCAGCCTCTATGGGCCTGGCAGCATGACCTGGCGCATAAACCGGGAACGCGCGTTGCTCCTCGGCGGCGGGCGCGCGTTGCTGCTGCAGGTTGCACATCCGCTAGTCGCCCGGTACTTTCCGCAGGCGCGCTGCGCCATGCGGCGCGGTCAGCGCCACGCCGGGAAAATCACATCAATCACGCGCTCACCGCGCAAGCACCACTGAAGGAGCCGTCGATTGCGGCGCGCGCGCCGCCACGCAGCGGGCGAGACGTCCGCGCTGCGGCGGCGCCAATCCATCCGCGCCAGGCGTTCGAGCATGCCGTGCTGGACACAGCCTTCCAGCGAGAACACGTAAATCTCGCGCGTGCAGGCGGCCGCCGCCAGCAAGTCTTGTTCGAGGCGCTCCCACGACAGCAGGTGCTGCAGCTTTTC
Organism: uncultured delta proteobacterium; assembly: GCA_963729835.1. GTDB lineage: Bacteria > Desulfobacterota > Binatia > HRBIN30 > HRBIN30 > CAVSQF01. The sequence goes on from CAVSQF010000006.1 coordinate 259,582, forward strand.
TGGCTTGCCCGCGTTGACGCCGCCGCCGGTCACACCCAGTGCGATACACGGCGCATCCGCGAAGTAGACCCGTGCGCCGCTGCGGCCGAGGTAACTCGCGTACAACATGAAGACCTCGGTGTCCGCCGGAATGTCCACGAGCGCCAGGGTCCGCCGCAGCAAGGTACTGCGCGCCACGCGCTCATCCAGCAGGTGCGGGAAGTGATAGGTCTCCACCTTGCGGCCGCTGCGGCGGATCTCGGCGACGAGTTTGCGGTAGGCCTCCTCCGCGGCGCACACCTGTGATGCCGCGCGCCGCCGCCGCAGTAGAGTGAGGAGCCCGCTTCGGGGCGCGGCCATCAGCAGCTCTGCGTCAGCGCGCGGGAATTCGATGTCTAGGCCGATGCGCCGCAGCTGCAGTCCTTCGCGGCCCGCCCACTCCACAGTCTCCACATAGCGGGCGCGCGCCCGCTCGGGATTGTCGGCGTTCAGCCAGTAGCCGTCCGCCACGTCGAGCAACAGCCAGGCGGTCACCGCAACGCCACGCTGCTCGAGTCGGCGCATGATGGCGCTGCGCGCCGGCGCGAGGTCGAGGATGCCCATGGACACCGTAGCGTGACTGCGAACCAAGAAGTCCAGCACGCCCGGCGTGGCGAACAACTCGGTCAGCGGTTCACTCGCCAGCTCAACGAAGAAGGTCAGATGCGGCGCCGGCATGGTCGGGGCAGATTGCCGGGCCGCACGCCAGCTGTCTAGTAAAGGGCGCCTGTCTTCACCTCGCCCTCTCGGGGTCGGCTACACAGGGCGCCTCCGTTACGCGGGCGTTGGCGTCGGGGCGGCTGGCGCTTCCTGCGCCGGTGGCTGTGGAGCAGGCGTCGGGCTCAGGGCGAGGTGGCGGAGCCTGTCGTTTTCCTGCGCCAGCTTTGCGGCCTGCCCCTCAAGCCCTTTGCTGCGCTGTTCCGCTTGGTTGAGGCGTATCGTCAAAAGGCTGATCTGCTCCTCGAGCTTCTGATGACCAGGGGTGATGGTAGCTCGCATGCCCACAAATAAGCCGATGCCGAAAGCAAGGATACCGATCAGCAACACCGTATACGATCTCATCGCTGCCTCCTCCGAAGGTCGGCTTCCGTTCCCACAACGCCTCCGATGCGGCATCGTGCAAAGTGCAGCATAGCCTCACTCGGACGAGCATGTCAAGACAAAAGGTCAGGGTGTGAGCCAGTGCCACCTTCAACAGAAGTGCCGGCACTTTCGATGCGGTCGCTTCCTGGGCTATACGTTCCAATGACAAGGAGCCAAGAACAGCTGCGGAAAGTACCATTTCTTGATGCTATTGTTCGATATGCTGTACACTATTGATTATTCGTTACATAACGCCTAGAAGTACTCTGTGCTTGCAACCGTTCTTTCCAGCGCCGTGCACGGCGTCGATGCATTGCTGGTCGAGGTGGAGGTCGACATCGGCTCGGGAATGCCGCGCATGGACGTGGTGGGTCTGCCGGAAGGGGCGGTGAAGGAAAGCAAAGATCGCGTGCGTTCGGCGCTGAAGAACTCCGGGTACGAGTTCCCGGCGCGCCGCATCACCATCAATCTCGCCCCGGCGGACATCAAGAAGGAGGGCTCGGCGTACGACTTGCCGATCGGTCTCGGCATCCTCGCCGCCACCGGACGGCTGCCGGCGCGCAAGTTGCGCGAGTACTCCACGCTCGGCGAGCTGTCGTTGGACGGGCGCGTGAAGCCCGTGCGCGGCGCCTTGCCCATCGCCGCGACCGCCAGTGAGCAGGGCCTGCGCGGCCTCCTGCTGCCGCCGCAGAATGCGCAAGAGGCGGCGGTCGTGAAAGGCATCGAGATCATCCCCGTGAGCACGCTGAGTGATGCGTTCGAGTTCCTGCTGGGCGAGCGGGTGATCGAACCGGTCACGGTCGACCTCGACAGCATCTTCTCGACCGACGGCCACTACGACCTCGACTTCAACGAAGTGAAGGGGCAGGAGCACGTCAAGCGCGCCCTCGAGGTGGCGGCGGGCGGTGGCCACAACGTGATCATGGTGGGTCCACCGGGCTCGGGGAAGACGATGCTGGCGAAGCGGCTGCCGACGGTCCTCCCGCCGCTTACCTTGGCCGAGGCAATCGAGACGACGCGGGTGCACAGCGTCATGGGCTTGATGGACGGCCGGGCGTTGATCACCACGCGGCCGTTCCGCTCGCCGCATCACACGATCAGTGACGCCGGCCTCATCGGCGGCGGCACCATTCCGAAGCCCGGCGAGGTGAGTCTGGCCCATCACGGCGTGCTCTTCCTCGACGAGCTGCCGGAGTTTCGCAAGAACGTATTGGAAGTGCTGCGCCAGCCGCTGGAGGAGATGCGCATCACGATTTCGCGGGCGGTCGGCTCGATCACCTACCCGGCGAACGTGATGCTGGTGGCCGCCATGAACCCCTGCCCCTGCGGCTTCTATGGGGATCCGCAGAAAGAGTGCACCTGCTCGACGCTGCAGATCCAGCGCTACCGCGCCCGGATCTCCGGGCCGTTACTGGATCGCATCGACATTCAGGCGGAGGTCCCCGCGGTGCGTTACAAGGAGTTAGCGGATAATACCAGCGGTGAATCCTCGGCGGCCATCCGGGCGCGCGTGAAACGCGCCCGTGAGGTGCAGCTGGAGCGGTTCCACGGCCGCAAGATCTTCTGCAACGCGCAGATGAGCAGCCGCGACCTGCGGCGCTTCTGCCGCACCGATGCCGCCGCCGACAAGCTGCTGGAGACGGCGATGGCCAAGCTCGGCCTCAGCGCCCGCGCCTACACCCGCATCCTGAAGGTCGCCCGCACCATCGCCGACCTCGACGGGCAGCCGGAGATCACGGCCGCGCAAGTCGCCGAGGCCATTCAGTACCGCAGTCTGGACCGCTCGTTCCACTGATGTTGTGACTGGTGATTCGTGAATCGTGATTCGCAAAGGAACACGAACCGAATCGACAGGTTATCCTCTCGTCGAGGCGGTGAGAACAGCGGCTTTGCCGGCAGCCAAAGGCGAGCGGACTCCCCAAGCACGACTGACCGCTCGTCAGTCACGACCGCGGAGCAGCTGGTTGTATTCCGTTTGGCGCACGGCTTGGTGCTACGGGTATATGAGTTGACGCGAAGCTTTCCGCCCGACGAAAGATTCGGGCTCGTCGCGCAGATGCGGCGTGCTGCGGCTTCCATTCCGGCCAACCTGATCGAGGGTGGGGCTCGGCACAGCCGTGCCGAGTACCGGCAGTTGGTTGGTGTTGCGAGAGGTTCGACGGCGGAGATTAGATATCATCTGTTGCTCGGTCGTGACCTCGGGTACCTCCGGCAGCCGGACTACGAGCTTGTCCGGCGTGACTACGATTGCGTTGCCCGGATGCTCACGCGGCTGAGCCAGGCATTGCGGGCGTGACGCGGCGGTCACTGTCGAGTCACGAATCACCAATCACCGGTCACGATTCGCAGCGCCCGCGCTTACACGTGCATCCTGAAGGTCGCGCGCACCATCGCCGACCTCGACGCACAGCCGGAGATCAGCGCGGCACACGTCGCCGAAGCGATCCAGTATCGCAGCCTGGATCGAGCGTTTCGTTGACACCGAGAATCGTGCTCGTGAGCCATCAGCCCTTCGCAGTGGCGGTTACCTCTGCGAGTTCTCCGCTCAGCTGAGTGTTCTTCCTCTGCGGTCTTCTCTGCTTGCAGCTCGCAGCGAAGACCGCAACGTCTTTCTCGCCCGAACGCAAGAAATCGAGAAAGTCCAGTTGCTGGTATCTGCACGTCTCGCAGATGCTCAACAGAACCAGGTAGTCGCAGATGCCCCTCTCGGTTGTAACTCCTCCAATAACACGCCGAAGCGTAGCAAAGGCTTTGACCGCGTGCTCTGCGTTGTTGTTGTTCCAAGGTACTCCGTCGTGCTTGAGGAATGTGAACAGCTTGTTTCGGTTCTTCAAGAGGCGGCTCCTTAGAGCCTATCCCAAAACCCCCGCTACCCGATACGCCAGGTAGGCACAGGCGAGGTGTAACATTGCGAGATAGTTCTGGGGCTTCTTTTCCCATCGAATCAGGATCCGGCGAAATCGGTTGAACCAAGAATGCGTACGTTCCACCACCCACCGCCGGGCCTTGAAGCCCCGTGTCTTCTTGAGCACGACCTCTTCACCCCGCGCCTTGATGTGAGCGATGTAGTGGTTGAGCGCTACCAATTCACGGATGTCCCGGTAGTCGTATCCCTTGTCGAGACACAGGTGTTGGGGCGCGCCCGGGCACGGGGCCGGCCGGTCGATCGGGATGCTGGCCAAGGTCGGTGCCAGCAGCCACTTGTCGTGGACGTTGGCCCCATCAATCACCAGGCCGATGGGCACCCCGGCGCCATCGACGAGCACCGAGCGTTTGGTGCCGCCTTTGGCGCGGTCCGTGGGATTGGGGCCGGTTTTTTCCCCCACCGAGGGGGGCCTTCACCATCGCGCCATCCATGCTCTGCCAGGTCCACTGCAGGTGTTTGCGCGCGTCGTACTCCACCAACCCGCTCGCCCACAGGCGCTCGAACACGCCCGCCCGCTGCCACTGCTGGAAGTAGCGATGCACGCTGCTGCCGGCCCCCAACTCCCGCGGCAACGCCTTCCACTGGATGCCCGTGCGCAGCACATAATAGATGGCGTCCGCCACGCGCCGCCGATCCAGCGGCGGCCGTCCCCCCTTGCGCCGATTGCGCCGCCGGCCTTTGGGCAGTAGCCCCTCCAACACTAGCCACATCTGCTCCGGGAGCCGAAACCTCTCGACCACTCCCCCTGTCTTCTCCACCCCACACCCTCCTCACCGGAGACAAACCGGTCGGCATTATATATCACAGCTTGATGTTTTGGGATAGGCTCTTAACTTCAGCGCGGGTTCACTTCGGAGGGGTATGTCGGAGAGCTGCTGGTAGAACCGATCCACGGCCGGCAGATGTTTCTTCAAAAATCGTTTCTTGAGGCCGTGCCGATCAATGGTTTCAACCATCGGCTTGACCAAGCGAGCGAATGCCAGTGCGAGTCTTTTGAGTTCCTCGTCATAGGGGTGCTTCAATATGTCGTCGTTCACGTCTCGGATGAGGTGGATCAAGCACTTCTGCTGCGGGCATTGAACTGCATCGTAGGCTGCGTAGAAATCTGACACCAGCACGCCGCTAAAGTCCTTCAGTAATGTTTGCAGCAGGTCACCTTCTCTCGTTTCACTGTAGACGTAGGCGACCTCATCCATACTTGTGAATACCCACACGAAACCGTCGGTGCCTTTGACACTGATCTTAGTCTCATCGGCGTGAAGTAGATTGCCTCGGCATAATCGCTCCACCAAGGCGTTGTAGGTATCGTTGTATGTCTTGGCTGCTTTCGCCTTGAAGTGGGATGTCGCACCGCACGGCAAGCGGACATCCAACACCTTGTTCAAGCTCCGATCGACGCCACCCTGTGGCATCCGCAAGCCCACGTTTAGGTAGATCGCGTACGCCATGAGGTCAGGGCCAAACTTGCCGCGCGCCCGGCGCAGCTCGTCGGGGAAGAAGGTGGCTCCGCAAATCTGACACTGATATCGATGGAATTGGTAGCCAATGATCCACCGCTTGACCCCGTGGCGCATGAATTTGAGATCGACGACGTTCTTCCACTTCCTTCCGTGACCCCAAAGCTTGGCCGAGTCGCATTTCAAACAACACCGGGGTCGCAGGCACTCGATTGTTTCATTGGGAGACGGGGGTCTCTTGGGTCGCGAAGTCTGCTTCGACCTCCGGCTCAAGCCGGCATTAGTTTTCACGTAGATCCGCTGGCGCTGGTAGTCCCAGTACGCAGCCTTGTTGATGACATCCAGCTCTGGGAACGAGAAAGCGTTGCGCTTGAAGGTATACGGATATTGCCGCGCCAGCTGGGAAGTGTGAATGACCCCGTCCAGAGAAGAGCCTTCAGCCTGAGGGGCAGCCTGGTGCAACTCGACCAGCTTGTTCGCGACGACTTCGAGCGCTTCGCAATCCTCGGCGTTGTAAGCAAGGAGACCCTGTTTCGGCGAAGGCGACCCTGAAGCTGCCCATTCATGTCGCCAGCGGATCGTTTGGAGGCCCGAAGCGCCCGCGTCCGACCACTGGAATCCAAGATATCCAGCAATGTCCTTCAGGCCATTCGAGAAGGTGGGAAAGTAGACCTGCGCGAAGATCACCGACAGAAGATTGATCGCGCAATTGATCGTGTTGGTGGACTCGGAATCTTTGGGCAGTTCGCCGTACCGTTCGCGCATTGTTTTCAAGAAGGTCGTCTCATAGCTGCCGTAGTGAACCAAAACCGGCTTCTCGGTCGCAGACAGGATATCGAGGAAATCGGTCCAGATACGTCTTTCTCCATCTGTACTATCCGCCCACAGACTGTGCTGAATCACCGCGTCACCGTTCCTGATTCGCACGCCGATCAGGTAGTAGAGATCTTGGTCAGGCAGGCCCTCGACGTCCAGGTAGACTGGTGTGCCTTGGATCTTCAGCTCCGCGCTTCCGGCAACGTGAATTTTGTTCTCTCGAATCGCGAGAGCCTTCAGCGAGTGGTGATACTTCTCGCGCTTGCCGCGCAGCCGTTTGCGCCGTCGGCGGGGCCGGAAGGTGAACGAGAGTTGGGTGACGGTGAAGATCCCCTTGCTGTGGTATTTTCGTCGCTCCTTCTCCGTCAGGTTGACGAGTAGGTTAAGGTCGTCTTTTTCGAGCGCTTTCCGCCGGCACCGGGCTTGGAACTCGCACTCTGGGCAGTGCCGGTTCAGGACGAGCTCGGGAGGCGAAGAGCGGGATAGCAGCGCGGCGATCTTCTCGGTCCGGTTCCGCACCTCGCTGACCAGACCCGAGGTCTTCACCTGCAGTGCAGCGCGCTTGTCGCCGTGGATGATCCTGCCGAGACTCACCTCGCGCCCGAGCACTTCGGACAGTACCAGCGTGTCGAACGCCAGCCGCAACCTGTCGTCCTTGGTGAGCTTGTTGGTGAACACAAAGCGGGTGGGCATGAACTGGCCGGACTTGTTCCGGCCATTCGAAGGCATTCGCTCCACCGCATCCAGATGGGATTCGAGATTCTCCCCCTGCGCCAATAGGTCCACTCCCAAGCGCCATTTGGCGGTTTTGAGATTGTCAGTAGAGGGTGGAGCAATGACGCGATCGTCCTCAGGAACGCAGTGAAGTAAACGTTTGATGCCTTCGCTTCGGTAGGACTCGTTCTGGCGACGCTCCCAGTTAGCATGAGCGCTTCCGTCGCCGCCTTCATCTTGCGAGCGGAGCCAGCACTTCGTCGGGCACTTGAGGTAGGCCTCGAAAAGATGGGAGGTGATTGTCATCGGCCACTTTCTCCTGCTTTCCAAGATTGGGACGCCCACAAGAATCCGAAAAAGCCGCCGCGGGCAAGATTCGATCCTCAAACCGCATACACCCTGCTGAGTTCAATCGTCGATAACATCCGCAATGCGCGATGAACCGCACCGCGGCTCAGTGCGATGACTGGTTCGTTTGCCAGGGATTCCTGCCCACGAAGGGCGCCTCACCAAACGGTCGGCTGAGGCTCTTTACTGGCAACACATTGCACACAATTTTGGGACGGGTGCTTTGGGCGGCGGTGTGATCGTGCTTCGGGGAGGATCGCCGCCGGTGCAGCATTACGAACGCCAACGTTTATGCCGGGCACGGACGATTGCTAGAGCCAGGACCATAAGGTCGAGACCACTACCAGAACCGGATCGGCACCCGTCCGTCAACTTAAGGTCGCATAGGTCCATGCTGGGATGAGCTGTGGTGCGCCTTACGGAAGCCCGCGACCTTTAGGAAGACAACCAGTTCTCCACGATCAGCCCAGGCACTCGGGAGAACTCATTGGCGTTGTCGGTGACCAGTGTTAGATTGGCGGCGAGAGCGTGTGCGGCGATCAAGTAATCGTTTGCACCGATGGGCGTACCGGCCTTCTCCAGCGCTGTACGGATCTCGCCGTACTTCTGGTCTACACCCTCGTCGATGGGCAGAACCTCGATGGCCGACAGGAGTTCGTCGACCCGAGTTGACAATGCAGGCGAGCCCTTCTTCGTAGCTCCGTAACGTAACTCGCACGCCACGACGATGCTCGTGCACACAGCCACCTCACCGACCGCTGTGATTCTTTCCCGGACGACACCCGCCGGATGCCGGAGGAGAGCTG
>CAVSQF010000007.1:0-59751 GCA_963729835.1 uncultured delta proteobacterium
GTGTTAGTCACGCTGCGCCTCCTTGTTTCCTTGCCGCTGTTTCCTTGCCGCTCGTCAGGAGCGCGCACCCTACCGAATGGTTGGAAGGTTGATAACGACAATAGTCAATTCCGAACATGACAAATGTCGGTTTGCGGGGCTTCGAGACGGCGCGAGAGGAACGCGCCTTCTCAGGAGGGGCCTCCTCAGAAACACTTGTGACCGCGCCCCGGTTGCGGCATCTTTGTGATGGTATGTGGCGCAGACTCGTGGTGGGCATTCTCGCGCCGGTGGTGCTGGCTTCGGTAGCGCCGGCGGACGACCGCGGCTGGGCGTACTTGATGGACAAGTTGATCGCCGACGGCGTGGACCGCGAGCGCGTGCTCCAGGCCTTCCAGGATGCGCGGGTCGCGCCGTTTGCCGGGATCGATTTCTCGCCCTCCCGCCCGCGTGAGCGCCGCGCGTTGTATCGGCGATTTCTGCGCCCGAGGAGCGTCGCGGCAGCGCGCCTGTGTCGCGCGCACTACGCTGACGCGTTCGAGCGCGCCGAGCGGACGCATCATGTGCCGGCCAGCCTGCTCACGGCCGTCCTGTTTGTCGAGTCCGCTTGCGGCCGCAACACCGGCTCGTATGTGATCTTTACCCGACTTGCACGCCTCGCGATGGCGAACGCACCGGAGAACCTGCGACGCAACCTCGCCCGGTTCGCTGACGCGAACGGAACCGTGGATCCGGAAATCGAGGCGCAGCTCCGCGACCGGGCGCACTACCTCGAGCTTACGTTTTACCCCGAGGTCCGCGCCCTGTTTGTTGTGTCCGACCGCATGGGTGTGAGCCCGCTGGCAATCCGCGGGTCTGGCGCCGGCGCGTTCGGATATCCGCAGTTTCTCCCGACCAACTACCTCGAAGATGGCACTGACGGGAACGGTGACGGCCGCGTCAGCCTGTACGAGCCAGCTGACGCCGCCGCGTCGTGCGCCCACTACTTCGTTCACCATGGCTGGCGCCCTGGCCTGCCCCTCGCACGACGGCGGGCGGTGGTCTGGCAGTACAACCGCTCCGACGCGTATGTGGACACAGTCCTCACTTTGGCGGCGCGCATCCAGGGCGGCGCTACAACTCCGCACCGCACGACGGTTGCTTCGCAAAAGAATGCAGCACGGCACGGTTCCACACGACGGACCGTCCGCCACACGGCCCCGCACCACAGCGCGCGCAGCAGCACGGTGCGCAGCTGAGCTACGAATTCGGAGGGTGTTCGGGTGGTGCGCAAATCTTCGTGCTCGTGTTCAGCGAAGCGGTGCTCGTACTCGTAACCGAGTCGCCGATGCCACAACACGCTGCTAGAGAGAAAGCGACCGGCGTGCTAGAAGCGCACTGCGCGTGCCGCTGGACCGATCAACGCCACGAGCTCTGGGGGCTGGCGCAGCGAGGATGAAGCGGGCGCGCGGCGGTACGCTATCGAAGGGGGCTTATGAAGGGATCGGGCATCATTCTGCGAGCGCTGACCTGGACCTGCGTGTTTTTTGCAGTTGCCGGCACATCCGGTACGTCAGCGGCAGCGGACGAAATCAAGGTGGTGGCCGACAGCGCCGATGCCGCAGCGATCACCGAGCTGAGCACGCACGGCGCCACGCTGGTGGCGGCTCGCGGTTCCTATCAGGTCTTCAAGGTCCCGGCGGCGCAAGCCGCGCAATTGAAGGAGCGCCCCGGCTTCGCCGTCCGCGAGGACTTTGACGTGATCGGGCTGCGGCGCGGGCCACTCGACACGCGCCAGGGCATGGCTTTGCCACCTGGCGTGCTTTCCAGCCCCACGGCCTCACGCCGGCTGAAGCTGGTCCAGTTCAGTGCACCACCGGTAGACGACGATCTGAAGGAGCTGACGGCAACCGGCGCCACTATCGTTCAGTACGTGCCGCAAAACGCGTACATCGTCTGGACCGAGACGGAGACGATGGCGCGTTCAGTGACGGGGCTCTCCGGGTACTCCGGTACCGTCCAGTATGCCGGGGAGTACTACGCGGAGTATGCCTTGGCGCCGGCGTTGGACCGCCACTTGTCGAGCACCGATCCCGTGGAGGTCACGGTGCAGATCTTCAATCATGGCCCGGCGACCAAGCCCGACCTCGCCAAGGTTCAAACGCTCGCACAAGCAGTCACTGCGGCACCTCGGAAAGTCCTGGGCGGACGGTATACCAACCTGCGGCTGCTTGTTCGCGGTGTCGACCTGGACGCTCTGGCGCAGGTCGACTCGGTGGTCAACGTCGAGCCCTACGTCAAGCCGCATCTGTATGACGAGCGCCAGGGGCAGATTCTGGCGGGTAATCTGGACGGCGTGCAGCGCAGCCCAGCCGGGCCCGGCTACCTGGCGTGGCTGGCGGGCAAAGGTTTTCCGAGCACGTCAGCGAGCTACCCGGTGGTGGTGGTGGTGGATGACGGCGTTGATAACGGCACCGTCAACCCGGCGAACTCGGAGTTCCGGAAATTGAACACCCCCGCCTTGGCCAGCAGGCTGACGTTTGCAGTTACGCCGCCGGGGGCGAGCGCCACCTCTGCCGACGGGCCCGACGGGCACGGCAACATCAACGCCTCGATCGTTGGTGGCTACAACGACAGCACCGGCTCCGCATTCGAAGATCTCAGCGGCTTCAATTACGGCCTCGGTATTTCACCGTACGGCCGACTCGCCAACGTGCGGATCTTCGCACCTGACTTCGACATCGGCTCGGGCAACACGACAATGGCGGACGATTACTACATGCGCGGCGCTCGGATCAGCACCAATTCATGGGGAGCCGATGTGGGGGGCGCCTATGACAGCTTCTCGCAGGAGTACGACGCGCTGGCGCGGGATGCGCGACCAACTGTGAGCGGCAATCAGCAACTGTTGTTCGTCTTCGCGGCCGGGAACGCGGGCCCCTACGGCACCACCATCGGTTCGCCCGGAACTGCCAAGAACGTGTTGACCGTTGGGGCCAGTGAGACCTCGAACCCGGACGCCGCAGCCGGTGACGGCTGCAATGATACTGGCAGTGATGGGGATGATGCGCGCGACATGGCCTCTTTCTCCAGCCGTGGTCCGTGTGCTGACGGCCGGGTCAAGCCGGACATCGTCGCCCCCGGCACGTTCATCCAAGGCGCTGCTTCGCAGCCGGTGTTCAATGGCTCCAGCGTGTGCGGCGCCGCGGGAAATGATTTTGTCGCTCCCGGCGACGACGCCCTCTTCCCACCGGGTTCCGCCTATACCTGGTCGTCAGGAACGAGCCACTCGACCCCGGCGATCGCCGGCACCTGCTCGCTGATCGAGGAGTTTCTGAACCGGGTGTATGGCATCAGCGCCCCGAGCCCGGCCCTGGTGAAGGCGTACGCCATTCACAGCGCGCGGCACTTGAGTGGGAAGGGGGCGAATGAAAGCCTGCCCGGCAACAACCAGGGCTTCGGCATCGCTGATGCGGGGTTCGGCTTTGACACTTCCGCGCCGCGCTTCTTCCATGATCAGGCGACCGTCTTCGGGGCTTCGGGTGATAGCGTCAGCTTTGCCGGCGCGGTGGTCGATCCCGCTCAGCCCATCCGGGTAGCGCTCGTCTGGACAGATGCCCCGGGCGCCACCACCGGCGATGCATACGTCAACGACCTCAACCTCGTGGTCACTGTCGGTGGCAACACGTATCTCGGCAACAACTTCAGCGGTGATGTCTCGCAGACCGGCGGCAGCGCTGATTTTCGCAACAACGCCGAAGCCGTCTTCCTCCCGACCGGCAGTAGCGGGGTAATGACCATTACCGTGAACGCGCAAACCATCGCGGGCGATGGTGTCCCCGGCAACGCCGACAGCACCGACCAGGACTTCGCGCTGGTTGCGTACAACTTCACGACAGTGGTCCCGGCCGGATGGGTGGCGCTCGACAGAACAGTCTACAATTGCTCAGACTTGGTCGGGGTGACCGTCGCCGATAGCGACCTGCGTAACACCGGTACGCTCGAGATTACAGTGACCACCAGCGGGGGCGATGCCGAGACCGTCAGCCTCACCGAGACGCCGGCAGGCGCGGGGGTGTTCGCCGGCTCGATCAGCACCGTTGCCGGGACGGTGACCAGCGGAGACGGCACGTTGCAGGTGGCGGACGGCGACACGATCACGGCCACCTACGAGGATGGCGATGATGGCACCGGCAACCCGGCCACGGTGCACGCGACGGCGGCGGTCGATTGCGTGGCGCCCACCACGGCCAATGTCACCACCATCAACATCAGAGGCAGGGACGCCGCGGTGACGCTCGACACCAACGAGCCCGCTACGGTGCAGGTGCGGTACGGGACGGCGTGCGGCAGTCTGACGCACACGCAAACGGACGGCACGCCGGGCACCACACACGCCGTGACGCTGTCAGGACTGCAGCCGCTGACGCCGTATTTCTTCATGGTGCAGGCCACCGACGCCGCCGGCAACGTGTACACGGACGACAATGGCGGCCGCTGTTACACGTTCACCACGTTGGAGCAACCGGACTACTTCACGGAGTTGTTTGACGCCAGCGACTTCGACCTGGCCAATCAAACGCTGACGTTCAAGCCCGATGGCTCGGCGGATTTCTACGGCGCGTGCCGGGGAGCGGCCACGGCATTCCCGACCGATCCGACGGGCGGCACTGTGCTGAGCCTTGGTGATGACGACTGGGCGCTGGTGACGCTGACGGGCGGCGCACAGGTCGCGCTCTACGGGACCAGCTACAGCTCGTTCTATGTCGGCAGCAATGGTTACCTCACGTTCACCACCGGTGACACCTCGAATTTGGAGTCGCTTGCGGCCCACTTCAGCCAGCCGCGCATTTCGGGCCTGTTCGACGATCTGAATCCGAGTGCGGGCGGAACGGTATCGTGGAAACAGCTGGCAGACCGGATGGCGGTGACGTTTGAGAACGTGCCGGAATATGGGACAACGAACTCCAACAACTTCCAAATCGAGCTCTTCTTCGACGGTACGATTCGTCTCACCTATCTCGTCGTGGCCGCCACTGATGGGCTGGCGGGCTTGTCCCAAGGGCTCGGCGTAGCGAATGACTTCGTCGAAAGCGATTTGAGCAGTTACGGCCGGTGCTCCGCCGGCATGATCTCACTGAACTGTGCTGCCTATAACTGCGCCGGTACGGTGACGGCGACCGTCAGTGACGGCGACCTGGCAGGCAGCGGCACGCTCACCATCGCCGTGACCACCAGCGGAGGCGATGCCGAGACCGTCAGCCTCGCCGAGACGCCGGCAGGCTCGGGGGTGTTCGCCGGCTCGATCAGCACCGCCGCGGGGACCGTGACGACCGGAGACGGCACGCTGCAGGTGGCGGACGGCGAGACGATCACGGCTACGTACGAGGACGCCGATAATGGCACCGGCCAACCGGCCACGGTGCACGCGACGGCTGCAGTCGATTGTGTGGCGCCCACCACGGCCAATGTCACCACTGTCAACATCAATGGGACGCACGCCACGGTGACGCTCGACACCAACGAGCCCACGACGGTGCAGGTGCGGTACGGGACGGCGTGCGGCAGTCTGACGCACACGCAAACGGACGGCACGCTGGGCACCTCACACGCCGTGACGCTGTCAGGACTGCAGCCGCTGACGCCGTATTTCTTCGTGGTGCAGGCCACCGACGCCGCCGGCAACGTGTACACGGACGACAATGGCGGCCTCTGTTACACCTTCACCACGTTGGAGCCCGCAGACTATTTTACGGAGTTGTTCAGTGCCGCCGACAACGATCTGGCCAACCAAACCCTGACGTTCAGCCCCGATGGCTCGGTGAACTTCTACCGGGCGTGCCGCACGGCAGCCACGGTGTTCCCGACGAATCCGTCGGGCGGCAGTGTGCTGCCCCTCGGCGACGACGACTGGGCGCCGGTGACGCTGGCGGGCAGCGCACAGGTCGCGCTCTACGGGACCAGCTACAGCTCGTTCTACGTCGGTAGCAATGGCTACCTCACCTTCACCAGCGGTGATGACTCGTATTCGGAGTCGCTTGCGGCGCACTTCAGGCAGCCGCGCATTTCGGGGCTGTTCGACGATCTGGATCCGAGCGCGGGCGGAACGGTATCGTGGAGACAGTTGGCGGACCGGGTGGCGGTGACGTTCGAGAAGGTTCCGGAGTTCGGGGTGGCGGATGCAAACAGCTTCCAAATCGAGCTCTTCTTCGACGGCACGATTCGTCTCACCTACCTCGCTGTGGCCGCCGCTGATGGGCTGGCGGGCTTATCCCAAGGGCTCGGCGTACCGGGCGACTTCGTCGAGAGCGACCTGAGCGCCTACCAGGCCTGTCTATCTGTGCACGATTCCGTCATCCTGTTGCGGGGCCCGTTGAGCGTCAGCCTCGCGGCCGGAAAGTCCTCCGTGCGCAAGTTGCTGCGCGTCAAAGTGCAAAACGCCGACATCTTTCCCCATGCCGAGAGCCCCGGCCACGTCATCCAGTTGCGAGCTGAGGATGGCGACTGCCCGGCGGGCACCGTTGCCGGTCTGCCCGACTTCCAGCCGGTGACGCCCGGCGCACAGGACACGGTGGTGGTCGCAGGCGGGAAGTCGAAAACGGCGATCGTGCCCTTGAACATCTCGAGCGCCGCCTTCACCAGCTTCAACGCCCGCGCACCGCACCGCTGTACCCTGCAGTTCAGCGTCAGCGCCGTAGTGGCGGGAGGCAGCTCGGATCCGACGCCAGCCAACAACATCCTGCCTGTTGAGCTGAACGTCATCGACCACAACGACCCCGACCAGGCCGCGGTACATGAATCCTTCGTCAAGAGTGCTGAGGGTGTCACCGTCAGTGTGGCGCGCGGTCGGACCACCGCTGTCAGCACGAGGCGCGTCACCGTCGGCAACGCCGACGCCAATGAGACCCCGGGAGATGCGATCACGGTGACCGCTAGCGATGGCACGTGTCCTCTCGGCACGGTAGGCGTGGCCGACTTCGATCCCGGCACGCCCGCGGCTCAGAACACCGTGACCGTCGGCGGCGGTGTGGTCAAGACCGGGCTGCTACCGCTGACCATCAACGGTGCAGCCTTCACAACCGTGAATAATCGCTCTCCAGCCCGCTGCACCGCGGTGATCAGCGCCAGCAGTGCTGGCGCGGGCACCGACGCTTCGAACAACACCACGAAGCTGGTCATCGACGTGGTCGACAAGAACGACTTTTGAGCTGCTAGGTGTAGCGGAATGAGATCGATCACCGACATCACGCCGAGCACGCAAGTGTGTGCGCTCATCGGCAATCCGGTGGCCCACTCGATGTCGCCCGCCATTCACAACCGGGCGTTTGCTGAGTTGGGGCTCGACTACGTCTACGTGGCGTTTCGCGTTGAGGACGTGGCCGGAGCGGTGGCGGGTGTGCGTGCCTTCGACAACTTTCGCGGCCTGAGCGTCACCATTCCTCACAAGGTGTCGATCATCGCGCACCTGGACGAGGTGGCGGAGGTCGATCGGCGGATCGGCTCGGTGAACACCGTCGTGAAAGACGGCGGCCGGCTCAAAGGTTTCGGCAGCGACGGCCCTGGGGCGCACCAGGCGCTCCTCGATGCCGGTGTGCAGCTGGCGGGGAAGAATGTAACCATCCTGGGGTCAGGCGGCGCTGCCCGTGCCATCGCGTTCACTCTGGCCGAGGCGAAACCGGCGGCGCTTTTCCTGCTCGGGATCATCGAGCCGGAATTGCAGGCTCTGACACACGACATTGTGGCCAAAACCGGCGTCCGTGCGCCGGGTGCACTGCTCGATGCGCAGACGCTGGCGGCGTGCCTGGCCGACAGTCAGGTGCTCATTCACTGCACCCCTGTGGGCATGCATCCCGACACGAATGCGAGCGCGGTTCCTCAGTCGCTGCTGCATGCGGACTTGGTGGTGATGGATATCGTGTACAACCCGCTGAAGACCAAACTGCTCGCCGACGCCGAGGAGCGCGGGCTGAAGACGATCTCCGGCGTGGAGATGTTCGTCAATCAGGCCGTGGTGCAGTTCGAGCTGTGGACCGGGAAGACCGCTCCGCGCGAGGTCATGCGCAGTGTGGTGCTCGAGCATCTGAGCGCCGTCAGACAGACGACCGGCGCAGCCCGATGAATCTGGTGCTGATCGGATATCGCGGCACCGGGAAGTCGACGGTTGCCAGACTCCTGGCCAAGAGGCTCGGGATGGAGGTGGTGAGCTTGGACGAGGAGATCGTGCGGCAGGCGGGCCGCTCAGTCCCGGAGATCGTCGCGGAGCGCGGGTGGCAACATTTCCGCGACCTCGAGTCGGAGGTCACGAGAGGCGTTTCCGCGCGTGACAACATCATCATCGACACTGGTGGCGGCGTGATTCTGCGCCGGGAAAACGTGGAGAGTTTACGGCGTTGCGGAACGCTGTTCTGGCTGCGCGCTTCGGTGCCGGTGATCGTCGCGCGCATCGAACGGGGCGCCGAACGTCCGGCCCTGACCGCGGGCAAGTCGTTCACCGAGGAGGTGGAGGACGTGCTGCGGGAACGCACGCCCCCGTACGCCGCCGCCGCCGATCACCAGGTCGACACCGACAGCCGCAGCCCGGAGGAGGTGGCGGAGGAAATTACGCGGCTGTATGCGCGCTAGCGGCGCTATCACAGCGGGGACAAGATGACCAGCGGGATTTGACGCTTCGTCTTTGCCTGGTAGCCGTCGTAGCGGTTGCTGTTGTTTTGATTGACCAGCGGCCACAGCCGCGCCCGCTCTCGAGCGTCGGCAACGCGCGCTCGCATGCGGGTGCGTTGCCGAGCGATCTGTACTCCCACCTCCGGCGTCTTCTGGAGATTGAAGAACCAGCCCGGGGGCTTATCGCTGCCCCCGTTGGAGGCGACTACGACCAGATCGTCGCCGTCTTGCAGGTAGACCAGCGCGGCGGTGCGCTGCGCGCCCGTCTTGCGGCCGATGGTCCGCAGGAGCAGCACCGGCAGGCCGGCCAACCAGGTGAAACGCCCATCGGTCGTTTCGTACAGCCACTGATAGATCGACAGCAGGTTCATGCCGTCACCATACTCTCGTTCGAGCCGTTCGCAACATCGCTGCGGCGCACGCGCAGCGGTGTCCCGGGCATCACCGCAGCGCGGCGTCGGTGCAGCTAGTGAGTCAGAATCACAATTAGTGGTGGGTCGAGCGGAGGTAGCGGTTCACCAGATTCTCCAGCGCCTCTTGCCGGCCCGATCTGGGGCGAGGGTCAAGGCGGCGCTGGCGCGCGAGCGTGGCGAGCGCGGCCAGGCTCATCTTGTCGTCGAGAATCTCGCGGCCCAGGCCGGTGTCCCAAGCGGCGTAGCGCTGCTGCAGGAAGGCGTTGAGCTTTCCATCCTCGGTCATGCGCGCGGCGGTCAGCAGGCTGTGGGCCAGAGTGTCGATGCCGCCGATGTGCGCGTGGAAGAGATCCTCGGGATCGATGCTCTGGCGGCGCAGTTTCGCATCGAAGTTGAGACCGCCCGTCGTCAAGCCGCCGCCCTGCAAGATGGTGTAGAGCGCCAGCGTGACGTCCTCCGTGCTGTTCGGAAACTGGTCAGTGTCCCACCCGAGCTGCGGATCGCCGCGATTGATGTCGACGCTGCCGAACAGGTCGTTGGCGAGCGCGTAAGCCAGCTCGTGCTGAAACGTGTGGCCGGCAAGCGTGGCGTGGTTCACCTCGATGTTCAACTTGATCTCGCGTTCCAGTCCAAACTTGGCGCAGGAACGCGTGCACCGCGGCCGCATCATGGTCGTACTGGTGCTTCGCCGGTTCCATCGGTTTGGGTTCGATCAGGATCGTACCGGTGAAGCCGATCTTGTGTTTGTGCTCGACCACCAGTTGCATGAAGCGGCCGAGCTGCTCGATCTCGCGCCGCAGGTCGGTGTTGAGCAGCGTGTCGTAGCCTTCGCGCCCGCCCCACAGCACATAGTTCGCGCCGCCGAGCCGCTGCGTAACCTCGATCGCCTTCTGCACTTGCGCCGCCGCGTACGCGAAGACTTCGGGGTCGGGATTCGTCGCCGCGCCGGCGGCGTAACGCGGATGGCTGAACAAGTTGGCGGTGCCCCAAAGCAGCTTGACACCGGTGCGTGCCATCGTCTCTTCGATCTGATCGGCGATGCGATCGAGGTTCGCCTCGCTCTCGGCCAACGTCGCGCCCTCCGGGGCCACGTCGCGATCGTGGAAGGTGAAGAACGGCGCGCCGAGCTTCTGGAAGAACTCGAAGGCCACCTCGGTCTTCCGCGCCGCGAGCACCATCGGCTCGCCCGACCCAAACCACGGACGCTCGAAGACGGTCGCGCCGAACATATCGGCGCCGGCCCAGCAGAACGTGTGCCAGTAACACACCGCGAAACGCAGGTGCTCCTCCATCCGCTTGCCGAGCACGACGCGATCGGCGTCGTAGCAGCGGTACGCGAACGGGTTCTCGCTTTCGGGTCCCTCGTAGCGGATGCGGTCGATTCCGCGGAAGAACGGCTCAGCCATGATGCCTCCTATCGGGTCGGCTTTGCACATAAAGTCTCTCGCAAGCGGGCACGCTTCGAGACGGCCCCTGAAAAGACGGGGCCTCCTCAGCGTGAGCGGACAAAACACTCTTTGAGGACCAAGAAATTAACCGCTCGCCCTGAGGAGCCGCCTTCTTCTGGCGGCGTCTCGAAGGGCGCCCGCTGGGAGTTCATGTGCAAAGTCTGTCGTGTCGGTCATTGGATCGCTGCAAACGCCCCACGCAGATCGCGATAGAGCCGGCGGAAAAGGTTGATCCGCTCGGCATAGCGATCCCGCAGGGTCGCATCGGGTTCGATGACGCGTTGCAGCGGCGGTGTGCTACACACCGCCCGCGGCGCCTCGCCCGTCACCGCGAGGCGCGCCAGACGCGCCGCACCAAAGGCGGGACCCGTCTCGCCGCCGCTGTGGTAACGCAGCGGGCGGCCCAGGGCGCTCGCGAGAATGCGTCCCCACAGTTGACTGCGGGCGCCACCGCCGATGACCGACACCTCGCGGATCGCCGTCCCCGCTGCCAGCAGCGCATCCTGGCCGTCTGCCAATGCGAAGGCGACGCCTTCCAAGACGGCGCGACCCAGGTCGGCCCGGCGGGTGCCGTGGGTGAGGCCGAAGAACACGCCTTTCGCCCGCGGATCGTTGTGCGGCGTCCGCTCGCCCGACAGATACGGCAGAAAGACGATCGGCGAGTCACTATCTGTGACCTCCGTTTCCGCCAGCAAAGCAGCTTCGTCGGCGGCACCCGTGACCGCCGTGATCCATGCTAGGCAGCTGGCAGCGCTCAGGATCACCGCCATCTGATGCCACCGGCCGGGCAAACAATGGCAGAAGGTGTGCACGCCACCCGCCGGGTTGGGGGCGAACGTCGCGGCGGCCACGAAGTAGACGCCCGAAGTTCCCAGTGACAGGAATGCCTGACCCGGCTCAATCACGCCGGCACCGACAGCGCCGCCGGCGTTGTCGCCGGCTCCGCCAGCGATGACCACATCGTCGCGCATGCCCCAGTCCGCCGCCAGGCGGCGCCGCAGTGTCCCGGTCGGCTCGGAGCCTTCGCACAGCCGCGGCATGGCGGCCTCCGTCAGTGTCGTCGCCGCCAGCATTTCCGGTGACCAGCGGCGCCGGCCGACGTCGAGCCACAAGGTTCCGGCGGCATCAGACATGTCCGACGCATAGTCGCCCGACAGGCGCAGGCGCAGGTAATCCTTCGGCAACAGCACACGGCTCACCTGCCGAAAGATGTCGGGCTCGTGCTCGGCGACCCACAGGAGCTTGGGTGCGGTGAAACCCGGCATCGCCAAGTTGCCGGTGATCTCGCGACTGCGCGGCGCCCGTTGTTCGAGTATCACGCATTGTGATGCGCTGCGGCCGTCATTCCACAGGATCGCGGGTCGGAGCACCTGATCGCGCCCGTCGAGCAGCACCGCACCGTGCATCTGCCCGGCGAGTCCGATGCCCCGCACTGCGGCGAGCTCCACCGGGCGGCGCTGCCGTAGCGCGGCGATCGCCGCCGCCGTGGCATTCCACCAGGCTTCGGGGTCCTGCTCTGACCACCCCGGCCGCGGCCGCTGCACGTCGAGGGTAACGCTCGCCTGATCCACCTCCCGCTGGTTCTCGTCGACCAGCAACAGCTTGACGGCTGATGTCCCGAGATCGATGCCAAGATACACGTCCCGCATCAGAGCAAAGCGCGCATCCGGCTTCAAGCGCAGGCGCTGCTTGCAGGCTGCGCCCGGCTTCCGGAAGCGCTATAGAGTCACACCGTACGCTCACCAGGTTCGGACGGAGGGAAGTGACGAAATGCCACGCCTGTCGATTGCTGCCACTCGGGGCCTTGGTGGCGGCGTCGAGCACCCGCCAGAGCATCGGCTCGGGCAGCGCGTCGGGTTTGAGCCGGCGCATCGCCCGCAGCGTCGCCATGGTTTCGAACAATCCGCATTCCGTAGCCATCGAGGCCGCGCAAGCGGCGGTCCTCTTCGGGATGGCGCGTGGCGACGTTGTACGACTCTCCCGGATCGATCCGCAAATCGTACAGCATCGGGAAATCCGCCAGCAGGTGGATCGTCTGCCCCGTCTTCGGGTCGGTGTAGGTGTACGCCGCGGCGCGCTTGCCGGTCAGGGTGCTGGGCTCATCGAAGGGCACCGGCCAGTAGTAGCGATTGACGTAGCGGTAGTACTTCCACGGCCCGGAGCGTACCCCGTCGATCACCTTGTCGTGAAAGAAGAACAGCGCATCGTGCGGGCTGGCGGTCGCGGTCCCGGTCATCAAGCCCCAGATGTCGCGGCCGTCGATGATGCGATCCGACGGCAGATCGAGCCCGGCCAAGGCCAGCAACGTGGGGAAGAAATCGATGTTCATGGCCGGCGCGTCCACCTGCGTACCGGCAGGCAACTTTCCCGGCCAGGAAGCGATCATCGGCACGCGCTGTCCGCCCTCGAACGCCATCCCCTTGCGGCCGCGCAAGCCGTGCGTGCTGCCATCGAACCACGCGCCATTGTCGCTGGTGAACATGACCAGCGTGTTCTCGCGCAGGCCGCGCGCTTCGAGCGCTGTGACGATTTCGCCGACGCTCCAGTCGAGCTCCTCCGCCGCGTCGCCGTAAGGCCCCGCGGCCGATTTGCCCTTGAACTTCTCGGAAGGGAAGAACGGAATGTGCACGTCCTTCTCGGCTACGTAGAGGAAGAAGGGCTTGTCCTTGTTTGCCTCGATGAACCCGACCGCGGCCTTGGTGAAATCAGCCGTCAGGTGCTCCTGGTCCAAACCCACGTTCGGAGTGATTTCCTTGTCGTTGCGAAAATAGGCGACGGGAAACTCGTCGTTGGAGTGCGGGAGACCTTCGTAGAAATCGAAGCCATGCCGCGTCGGAAGATATTTACGATCGTGAGAGAAATCGCCGAGGTGCCATTTGCCCACCATGCCGGTGGCGTACCCGGCGACCTTGAGCGCCCCGGCAAGGGTGATCTCCGAGTCGGGGAGTCCGTTCACGAATGAATCGTGGAACTCCGACATGCCCAGACTGGTTGCGGCGCGCGTGAGCGCGAGGCTCACGCGATGCGCGAACGAGATCTCGCTGGCGAAGATGATGTAGCTCACGCCGGTGCGCACCGGGTAACGCCCGGTGAGCAGACCGGCGCGCGACGGCGAGCAGATCGAGGCGCTGGCGTAGAAGTCCGTGAAGCGCACGCCCTGTGCAGCGAGGCGATCGAGATTCGGGGTGCGGATGGCTTTCGTGCCGTACGCCGCGACGTCGCCGTAGCCCAGGTCGTCTGCGAGGATGAGCACGAAGTTGGGCTTCTGGGGCGGTCCTTTGCCGCTCGGCTTGACGACTTGCGCAACCGGCTGCGCATCCTTGACGGGATCGGTGAACGGCGCCGGATCGATGTCGGCGCTCAAACCCGGCTCGACCCGGGGCTTCCCACGCCAGAGCAGCCACCAACCGCAGAGCGCCAACACCGCAATGATGAGGCCCATCGAACGGGCCTTGCCATGGCGCCCCGTTATCAGAAAACCGGAGCTCTTTGCGAGAGGCGGAGCCGGCGCCACCGGGAAATGCAACGTCAGAGGTGCAACTCGATCACGTCGCGGTCGCGGAGGATGTAGTCGCGGTTGATGCGCTGGCCTTCAAATTTGCCGTGCCCCCAGACGCGCGCAAATTTCAGCCGCTCGGCGAAGTCGTGGTGCACGGCGTTGGCGAAGTCGCGCAACGTGCTGCCCTCCTGCAGCACGAACGGCTTCTTCAAGTCGGCGGCCTCGTGTGGAGGCTTCGAGTAGACGCGCACCAGTTGCAGCATCTGGAAGATCGTCTCGCGCAGCCGCTGCACGTTCTGCCCGCTTTCTCCCGACACTGCAGTAAAGCCGAAGCGCTCGCCGTACAGCTCCTGCAAGACCTCGCACGTGCCACCGGCACTAGTGCCGCCGGCGCCGGGAAGATCGAGCTTGGTGCCGACCAGTCGGCATTGCTTCAGAGCGATGCTGGCCGATGGGTCGGCTTCCACCGGCTCGCGCACGGGCTGGAGCTTGTAGCGCTCGAGCATGGCGAGGACTTCCTCTATCTGCTCCAACAGCTCGGCCGATGCCAAGTCGACGACCAGCAAGGCGGCGTCGGCGCTGCGGATGATGCCGAAGACGCCGCTTTCGGTATGCACTGCGGAGATGGCGGGCAGGTCCACCAGCTGAATCTGCACGTCCTCGTACGGCATCATCGCCGGCGCCGGCCGCAGCGTCGTGAAGGCATACGGCGCCACCTCCAGCGCCACGCCGGTGAGCGCCGACACCAGCTGTGATTTGCCGGAGTTGGGCGGCCCGATGACCGCCACCTGCGCCGCGCCCTCCTTCTCGACGTGGACGGCGAACCCTTTATGCTTCGCCTGGCTCTGGATCTCGTCGTTGAGGCGCGCGATGCGGCGCTTGAGGTCGGCCTGCAGCTTGTCCGTGCCTTTGTGCTTCGGCATCCGGGAGAGCATGAGCCGCAACGCTTCCAGCTTCTCCGCAGGCGTCTTGGCCTGCATGAGCTGCTGCTCGGCGGCACGGTACTCCGGCGTCAGATTGGCTGGCATGCTCCGGCTCCGACCGGCTAGCACCCTAGCACAACCAGCGCGTCTTTTGCTTGAATCCACCGGCGCTCCGGGACACACGTGATCTTCGGCACGACCGGCAGCGGGCCTGAGTGGTCATCTCCGCGCTCATCACTCGCGGCAGCGGGTCAGGAATTCGCAGAGCACTCCTTTTGCCGCACCTATCTCCTTTGCTACAGCCAATACATGATGCCTTTCGATTCCCGGCTGGAACGAGTAATGGTAGGAGCAGCAACACAGACGGCACGATGGCTGCGTTCGAGGAAAACGTGATGGACCTTGGCATCCTGCGCGAAGCGCACGGTGTGCGAGCGCTCGTCGAGGAGGTGCGTGTCGCGCTGCGCGCCATCGGCCGCGCCGTCGGCAAGGAAGTCCAGCTCATGGAGGTGTGCGGCACACACACCATGACGGCCTACCGCAGCGGGCTCGGACTGCTGCTGCGCAAGATGGGTATGCGGCTCATCTCCGGCCCGGGCTGCCCCGTCTGCGTCACTCCGGACGGCATCATTGCGGCCGCGGCCCGGCTGGTGCAGGAGCGCCCCGGAGTGATCCTCGCCTCGTTCGGGGACATGCTCAGGGTGCCGGCGAGCGATTGCGCCCTCATGAAGCTGGTGCCGGCCGACGGCTCCTCGGTGCGGGTGATTTACTCGCCGGAGGAAGTCGTCGAGCTGGCCAAGGCGAATCCGCAACAGGAGATCGTGTTTCTCGCTGCCGGCTTCGAAACGACCGTGCCGGGCATCGGGTGGATGGTGAAGACCTGTCTCGAAGAGAAGATACAGAACGTCAGTCTGCTACCGGCCATGAAGCTCGTGCCGCCGGCACTCCAGGCGATACTCGACGCCGGCGAGCTGCGGCTGGACGGGTTCATCTATCCCGGCCACGTCAGCGTCATCATCGGCTCGGAACCGTATCGCTTCGTCGCGGAGCGTTACGGCGTGCCGGGCGCGGTTGCCGGCTTCGAGCCTGCGGACCTGCTGTTCGGCATCCTGAGCGTGCTGCGGCAGATCCGCGACGGCCGAGCCGAAGTCGAGATCGCCTACCGCCGGGCCGTGAAGCCGCAAGGCAACCCGGCGGCGAGGCGGTTGATGCAGGACGTGTTCACAACCGGTGATGCGGAATGGAGAGGGTTCGGCACCATCCCCGTGAGTGGCCTGTTTCCCCCGCGGGAGCTCTGCGCGCTGGCGCGATTCGGCCTCAAGGCAGAATCCGGATGGGAGGCCAAAGGCTGCCGGTGTGGGGAAGTAGTCCGCGGGATTATAGAGCCCGAAGACTGCACGCTGTTCGGCACGGGGTGCACACCGGAACGGCCGCTCGGACCGTGCATGGTGTCGTACGAGGGCAGCTGCCTCATCCACTTCAAGTACGGCAGAGAGGTGCCGCTGTGAAGCGGGTTGACCTGAGCGTCGGCTCGGGCGGCAAGGCCATGCGCGACTTCATCGAGGACGTCGTGCTCAGGCACCTCGGCGATCATGCGCTCTACGGCCTGGCGGACAGCGCCATCCTGAGCACGCCAGCCAAGATCGCGTTCACCACCGATAGCTTTGTGATCCGTCCGCTCTTCTTCCCGGGCGGCGACATCGGCAAGCTCTGCATCGCCGGAACCGTGAACGACCTCGTCGTGTGCGGCGCCCGGCCCCGCTACATCTCGCTCGCCCTCATTTTGGAGGAAGGCTTCGCGATGGACGATCTCACCCGCGTGCTCGAGTCCATCAAAGACACCGCGTGCGCCGCAGGCGTGCAGGTCGTCACCGGCGACACCAAGGTCGTGCGAAAAGGGGAAGCTGACGGTCTGTACATCAACACCGCCGGCATCGGCGAGGTCGTGCGGCGGGAAGAGGGCCGGGAGATCCGCGAGGGTGACGTGGTGATTGTCACCGGCTCGCCCGGGGACCATGGTGTGGCCGTGATGGTGGCGCGCAACGAGTTCGCCTTCGAGGGCAACGTGCGCAGCGACTGCGCTGCGTTGCTGAACCTGCTTCCCCTGTGGGAAATGGCAGGGACCAAGTGGATGCGGGACATCACGCGCGGCGGTCTTGCTACCGTGGTGTGCGAATTCGCCGAGGAGATGGGGTTCACGGTCATCCTGGAAGAAGCGCGGGTTCCGTTCTCGCCCGCCGTGCGCGCCGTCGCGGAGATCCTTGGAATTGAGCCGCTGTACCTTCCAAGCGAAGGCAAGGCCGTGGTCGTGGCGAGCCCTGATGCAGCGGACACGGTCTTGGACCACTTGAAAGGCCCGGCAGGTTGTCCCGACGCGTGCGTCGTCGGCGTTGTTCGGCACAAGCAAGCCGATCTCTCCGTCATTCTCAAAACAGTCTCGGGAGGGCAGCGCATTCTCGAGTCGCTCACGGGCGAACTCCTACCCCGGATCTGCTAGCGAGAGAGGGGGCAAGGGCTGGGGCCAGGTCGCTCGGGCAGCGAGAGGACCTGGAAGCACGTGCCGTCGAAGGCGAGCAGATCCCGCGTCATCAGCCTGTCGCGCGCCTGCAGGTACGTTTCGAGTTCCATCTGCAGCAGCCAACTGGGACCTCGACGCTCCGAGGGCTCGCTTCGCGCCCAGCCGGACAGTATACGGAACGTCAGGGAAAGGATCGTCGGTGACTGCGCCCAATGCTGATGAAGTAAACCGAGTCTTT
Source organism: uncultured delta proteobacterium (assembly GCA_963729835.1). Classification (GTDB taxonomy): domain Bacteria; phylum Desulfobacterota; class Binatia; order HRBIN30; family HRBIN30; genus CAVSQF01. The sequence goes on from CAVSQF010000007.1 coordinate 17,659, forward strand.
CGCAGTGCGCCGTTTATTGCCGACCTCGGCCTGCAGCTCGACTCCTTGGGACCAGGCGCCTGCACAAGCGTGCTGCTGCTTGAGCAGCGCCACCTCCAGCAAGATGGCTTCGTGCACGCCGGTGTGCAGGCGACGATGGCCGACCACACCGCCGGAGCAGCCGCGGCGACCTTGCTCCCGCCGGCCCAGATCGTGCTCACCGTGGAGTTCAAAATCAACCTGCTGCGCGCAGCCAAAGGCGAGCGGCTCATCTGCCGCTCCAAGGTGCTCAAGCCGGGAACGCAGCTGTGCGTCGTCGAATCGGAGGTCTTCTGCGTCGCCTCGGGAGCCGAGCACCTGGTGTCGAAGGCCACGGCCACCATGGCGATCGTCACTCCACGCGGGGGCTGAGCCACTACACCTGGCTCCCCATGATGAACGGCACTCCTCTCCTATTCTCGTTGCGCAAGCCGCGCCACTGATGGTACCAAGACCTCGTGAGTACCGTGCGAAGCATCCCCATGGGCGGAGTGTCCCACGCGCCAAGATCCTTCGCAGCGGCCGTCCATTGCGGTGAACCGAGTTCGCCATGCTGAGTTCTCGATTTGAGTGTCGTCGCACATGAGCAACAGGACGAGGTTGCTTTTGGGCGATGAGGCGGTCGCGCACGCGGCGGCCGACAGCGGGATCGGCGGCGTTTTTGGGTATCCAGGAACGCCCGCCACCGAAATTTTCGAGTGGCTGCAGAAGCGCGCGGTCGAGCTCCAGATCTCCGCCCGGTGGTCCGGCAATGAGAAAGTCGCGTACGAAGAAGCCCTCGGCATGGCGTATATCGGCCAGCGCGCCCTCGTCGTGATGAAAAGCGTCGGCCTGAATGTCGCCGCCGACGCCTACATCAATTCCGCGCTCGTCGAGGTCCTGGGCGGTCTTGTGCTCGTGGTCGCAGATGATCCAAACATGTACTCCTCAGAGAACGAGCAGGACACACGCTACTACGCCGACTTCGCGCGCACGCCGTGGTTCGAGCCGGCCGACCAGCAGGAATGCTACGACATGACGCGCGAGGCGTTCGTGCTGTCGGAGGAGTTCAACGTGCCGGTGCTCGTGCGTCTGGTCACGCGCCTCGCGCACAGCCGCGCCCCGGTGCAGCTGGCGGGGCGGCCCACAGTCGTCTCTCGTGGCGTACGCACGGGAGCCGATTGCAGCGCGTGGACCCTCTTGCCAACCTACGCCCGTGTCATGAATGCGCGCTTGTGGGAGAAGCGCGCCCGCTTTGCTGAGCGGACAGAGGAGAGCCGGTGGAACCGCATTGTCAGGGCACGGCAGCCAGCGAGGCAGAAGGTGGGCGTGGTCTGTTCTGGGGCAGGCTGCGGCTACGCGCTCGAAGCGATGCAGATGCTCGGGGTCGAACTCGACCACCTCAGACTCGGCTTCTATCCTGCCCCGGCCCGGCTCGTCCGGGAGTTCCTGCGAGACAAGGAAGACATCTTGGTCATCGAGGACGGCTATCCGTACCTCGAGGAGCGGCTGCTCGGCATCGCGGGAACCGGCCCGCGCATTTACGGGCGATCTGACCGAACCATACCGGCGACCGGCGAGCTGACGCCCGACAGGGCAGCGGCGGGATTAGCCGCCGTTCTGGATCTGCCACCCGAGCCGGCGGCGACCCACAAACTCGCGATTCCGCCGCGCCCGCCTAGCCTGTGTCCGGGGTGTCCGCACTCCGACACCTATCGGGCACTGAATGAGGCGCTGGAGAATCGCGCACCGTCGGTCGTCTTCTCGGATATCGGCTGTTACACGCTGGGCGCCTTCGAGCCCTACACCGCCATCGACACGTGCATCGAGATGGGTGCCAGTGTCGGCATGGCGAAAGGGGCGGCGCAGGGTGGACTGCGCTACTCGGTGGCCGTCATCGGCGACTCGACCTTCGCGCACTCGGCTCTGCCGACATTGCTTGCCGCCGCGGCCGAGGACACGCCGATGACCGTCGTCATTCTCGACAACGATACCGTCGCCATGACCGGCATGCAGAGCAGTCTGGGCAGCGGCGAACGGTTGCTCGGAGCGCTGCAGGGGTTCGGCGTCGCTGAGCCGCATCTGCGCGTGATCGACCCGGTGCCGAAGGCGCACGCGCTCAACGTGCAAGTGATTGCGGATGAGCTCGATCATCGCGGGCTGTCGGTGGTCGTGGCGCAGCGGGAGTGCATCCACCTGGCGCGGAGACGGTGAGGGGCGCGGGACGGGGACGCGGCAAGTGTCGGCCCTCCCACGAGCACCCCACTCGTCCTATGTCCCCTTGCTTCGGGGCGGTGTTGCGGCGCCGCGCTTGAGATATGCTACTAGATTTAGTAGAAGCAAGGCGCGATGGGACGTGTCCGACGAGGTGGCTACCTGATCGACTGGTGGATCGGCGACCATATTCCCAAACACGTGCACGTCTACCGAGACGGCGTGCTGGTCGCGAAAGTCGAGATGCCGGGTATGCTGGTGCTCTCGGGCACGCTAAATCGGAAACTGAGAAGAATTCTCGAACAACTGGCCAAGGAAGCACGCTTATGAAGGCAGAACGCATCTGCGCAGTCCGCTTCGACAACCGCAAACGGGTCATCGAGGTCGATTATACGTCCGGCAAGCGCATCCCTGTGCCCTATGGCCATCTCGGGATTCCCCGGAAGATCGTTGCGGCATGGGTGGACACGGAAACCCGCGGCCGTGCCGTCGGCATGCGCCTGGAAGACGGAAGCGAAGAGTACATGCCGTACGACCAGCCGCTGGCGCTGGCGCGTGATCCGGAATATGTCCTGCGGACGCAGCTCGAACGCTTGCTGGCGCGCATCCGGCAGGAACTCGCTGACAAGCGCATCTCCAAGCGCTATTTGGCGAAGCAGCTGGGCACGTCAGACAACCAAATCCAACGACTCCTCGATCCGTCGATTTTGAACAAGAACCTGGAGCAACTCTACCGCATCGGGCTGCTGCTGGGGCTCGATTTGGAGTGGCGGGTTACGAATTCACACCGAGCCCGACGCACGGAAATGCGCGCACACCGGTTGTGCCATACGACGAGATCGACGTCACCATCGACCTGAGAAGACTCGCCGGCCGCAAGGCCGCCTGAAATCGACCTGCGCTCGTCAGAACTCGATCGAAAACCCTTCCGATTCCTCGCTGAGGCGGTCAACTAACTCCACACGGGCCCGCGCGTAGGCATTGAAGGGGAAGAGCAACAAGCCAGCCAGCGTCTCATGCGCGGCGATGTCCCGATCGCCCACTACCATCTGCCGCAGCTTCGCGGCCTGCTCCGGTGTGAGGTTGTGTGTCAGGCCGCCGACGCTGAGAGGGACGGCGCGCTCACCGCTGGCGGTCCGCAGCTCGACACGGTTGCTCTCGAAACGATAGGCACGCGTTGTCTGATTGGTGATGCGGATGCTGACCGGCAGCACACCCAGTGACGTCCAGTCAACGCCAATATCGGCGCCTGCCTGCCCTGGAGTCAGGAGAACGTCGACGCCGGTTTCAGCGGCCTTGCGCGGTGGACCTTGATTGGCAGCTGCGACTTCGAAGCTCCGGCGAAACTCCGACGGAAAACTCAGCTGCGCGACTGCGCCCCCCTCGGTCTTGGCTTCGATCTCCGCGCCCTGGCTCGTGCAAAACACCGAGACCATCATGCTGCGCTTGGTGCTCCCGTCCTGGCGCACGGCAACGATCAGTCCGGGGGCGTTCGGGCTGGGCTTCATGGCTTCACTGATTGTGTAATTCATGCGCCGCACGGTTTCGACCGCGACGTGCTGGGCTTCGACGCAGGTCATGCCCTTTTCCTGGATGCGGGCATAGCGGGCGACGCAGCCGGAGCAGAAGAAGAGCGCCGCGAACAGGATCAGGACGGCAACTCGAAGTCCGTGGGGGCACGAACGCATGGCCACCTTAAACCACAAATGCCCGGGGCGATTCAAAGGTCAGGAAGCTACCAAGTCCGAGATTCTTTGCGTGGCGCATCACTTCTTGCCTGTCTTGCCTCTTCCCGACCGCAGTTGCCGAAGCGCGGCGAGCGCTGAACCCGCGGCTGGAACATCTTGACCAAGTAGCTACGCGGAGCTACTTAACCGCTGTGCAAGCGGTTGCGATCAAGGAACTGAAGAACCGGTTGAGTGCCTACCTCCGGGAGGTGGCGCGTGGCGAGATCGTCTTGGTGACGGACCGCGGCCGGGTCGTGGCAGAGCTGCGACGGCCGGTCACCGAGATGCTTCCCGACCCGTCCGCACAGGCGCTGTCGTACCTCCACGCCAAGGGCGCCCTGGTGCTCGGCCTTCCACAGTCCAAACAGGCGTACCGGCGGACCAACGTGCGGATCAAGATCGATACCCAGGCGCTGCTCGATGCAGAGCGCGGCGAGTGATGCCACTTTACGCCGAGAGTAGCGCGGTATTACGTTGGCTGTTCAATGAAGCTCGCGGTGATGAGGTCTTCGCTCTGCTGCGCGCTGCGGACAAAGTGACCTGCTCGCGGCTGACGCTGATCGAGTGCCGTCGCGTAATTCACCGCGCGGTCGCGACCGCACAATTGCCGGAGAAGGGTGCGGCCGAGCTGCGCGGTGCTTTGGGACAAGCAGCGGTCAGATGGGCGATTCTCGAAGTCACACCGGACGTCGCTCGACGTGCCGAGGAACGTTTCCCCGCCGAACCACTGCGCACGCTCGACGCGCTGCATCTCGCCAGCGCCTTGGTCTTGAATGAGTGCGCACCGGGCCTGGCCGTGCTGAGCACGGACGACCGTATCCGCGACAACGCTACGCAGCTCGGATTCCAGGTGCTTCCCGAAACGTGAGGTGCGCCCACCGCAAGAGTCCATACCAGGTTGGAACAAAGGTCGTCAGAGAGCCGGCGATGCGGATCACGCATCATTTCTTGTCTGACTTACCCTTTTCCGACTGCAACTGCCGCAGCGTGGTGAGCGCCTCATCGATGTGCCGGTCGATGCTCAGCTCGCTCTTGATGACGTGATGTACGATGCCGTCCTTGCCGATCACGAAGGTGACCCGCTTGGTGGGCAGCCAGCCCCCGAGGCGTGCCACACCGTACGCGGCGGCAATCGCGGCGTTCTGATCGCTGATCAGCGGGTATGGGAGTTGATATGCCTCGGCGAAGGCGCCGTGCTTCTCCGCCGTATCCAAACTGACACCGAGCACCTCGGCGTCCAACTCGGCGATCTCTCGGCTTCGATCACGGAAGCCGCACGCCTCTCGCGTTCAACCGGGGGTGAAATCCTTGGGGAAGAAGTAGAGAATGACGTGGCGCTCGTCGCGGAAGTCGCGTAGCCGCAGTTGTCGTCCGCCGGACAATGTGCCGGTGAAGTCTGGAGCGTGGTCCCCCACTGCAATCATGTGCATCGGCCTCCTCACGCCGGCGGCGGGTCGAGCGGCTCGGTGACGCCGAGCAATGCTTGCAGCTCCGTCCAGGTCGTTACCGGAGCCGAACAGGTCCGGTTGTGGCACACATAGACGGTTGCCGTGCCGTCGAGCTGGGTTTTGCCGTCGAGCCGCGACGGCAGCGGTTCGCTGGCGCCCGGGTCGATCACCATCACTGTGCGGTTCGGAATGTAGGCCTGGCGAATGCGTTGCAGCAGCGCCTCGCCAACCGGGCTGCCGGCGCGGGCGACGAGGACGACCTCGCGCGCTTTTTGCGCGTACAAGTCGACGGCGCACAGCAGATTGGCGAAGCCCGACGGCTGCTCGCGCATCTGATCACCGAAAAGGCGCAGGAGGGTTTCCGCGCGTTCGAGATAGTCGGCTCTCTCGGTGTAGTGAAAGAGGCGGAGCAGGTTGCGCGCCGCGACGGAATTCCCCGACGGGATGGCGCCGTCGAACGCCGGCTTGCTGCGCACAATCAGTGACTCGTGATCATCACTGACGAAAAAGAAGCCGCCGGAGTCCTGGTCCCAGAAATGCGCGATCATGGAATCCGTCAAGACCACTGCCGCCTCCAGATAGTCGCGCCCCTGCACCAATTCGAAGACGTCGAGTAGCGCGGCCACAAAGAAGGCGTAGTCGTCGAGATGGGCGTTGAGCCTGGCACCGCCGTCGTTGTGGGTACTGAGGAGCCGATCACCGCGTTGCAGTGCGCGCTGAACGAAGCGCGTGGCGCCCACAGCGATCTGTCGATAGCGCGCTTCCCCGAGAACTTCGGCGCCTTTCGCAAAGGCGGTGATCATCAAGCCGTTCCACGCCGTCAGGATCTTTTCGTCCCGCGCGGGCTTGACGCGGCGCTGGCGCGCCGCCAAGAGCGTGGCGCGGGCGGCGGCCAACACCTGTTCCAGCTCCGGAACGGTACGATGGAACAGCTTGGCCAATTGGGAGACTTCCAGCGTCACGTGCAGGATGTTGCGGCCTTCGAAGTTGCCCGCTGCGGAGATGTCCCAGTATCGGCACACGATATCCGCCGTCTCCGCGTCGAGAACGCGGCGCACCTCGTCGGGGTCCCACAAGAAGAATTTGCCTTCCTCGCCTTCACTGTCCGCGTCTTGCGTGGCGTAGAACCCTCCGGTTGCGTCACGCATCTCGCGGGCGACGTAGTCGAGGGTTTCCCGCGCAATCCGTGCGAAGAAAGAATCGCCGGTCAGCTGGTACGCGGCCAAGTACAGCGGCACCAGCTGGGCATTGTCGTAGAGCATCTTCTCGAAGTGCGGCACCAACCAGCGCTCATCCACCGAGTAGCGGTGGAAGCCGCCGCCGAGCTGATCGTAGATGCCTCCGCGCGCCATCCGCCGCAACGTGTGCAGCACCATGTCCAGGTAGCGCTGGTCGCCGCTGCTGTGATAGGCGCGCAGGAACAGCTCGAATACCGCGGCGTTGGGAAACTTCGGCGCGTGCCCGAGCCCACCGTAGGTTGCGTCGTACGCGCCTGACAGGCGCTCTGCGGCATCGAGCACCAAGCGGCTGTCGAGCGGTTGAGGAGACGGGGCGTAGCCTTCGAGCCACCGCAAACCGCTCATGAGTTGCTCGACCGTGCGTTGCACGTTGTCCGGTTTCTCACGGTACGCTTGCGCCACGGCGAGCAGCACGCGCGCGAAGGCCGGCAGCCCGTGGCGGTCCTGCGGTGGGAAGTAGGTGCCGCCGTAGAACGGTTCGCCGTCGGGAGTGAGGAACACGGTCATCGGCCAGCCGCCGTGGCCGGTGAGCAATTGCACGGCGTTCATGTAGATGTGATCGAGATCCGGGCGTTCTTCGCGGTCGACCTTGATATTGACGAAGAGATCGTTCATGAGGCGCGCCGTCTCTTCGTCCTCGAAGGACTCGTGCTCCATGACGTGGCACCAGTGGCAGGCGGAATAGCCGATGCTGAGGAGGATGGGCTTGTTTTCTCGTCGCGCTTTCTCCAGCGCCTCCTCTCCCCACGGATACCAATCGACGGGATTGTGCGCGTGTTGGCGCAGGTAGGGGCTGGTCTCGTGAAGCAGACGATTACTGTGCTCGGCCAAAAGTCACTCCTCTGCCGGCTATTCAGCGCAGTGCTGAGAGCGGACGGCTGGTTGATGTACCCTCCAGAATCCCCCTCGCGGGGGTGCACGTCAAGCGGCGTGCGTGTAGTGAAGAAATGAGGACGTCTGCCCCGCATTCCTCCGTGTGCGGGGTGCCGGCTACGCCAGCCGGTCGAGGTCTTCCCTGCGGATCCCGTACCGAAATGGCTCACCGCGTGTGAAGCGTGCGATCTCGTCGATGGCGACCTCGGCCAGGCGCTGCATTTCGGTTCCCATGGCCCCGGCGATGTGTGGGGTCAGAAAGACATTCGGCAAGTCGTAGAGCGGGGACTGCTCCGGCAGCACTTCGGGCTCCGTGGTATCGAGAATGGCGTTGATGCGGCCTGACTTCAGCTCCTCCTCCAGCGCATCGCCGTCGACAATCCAGCCGCGTGCCGTGTTGATCAGCGTGGCGCCGTTGCGCAACAGCGCCAGCCGGCGTCGATCGAGCAGGTGTTGCGTTTCCGGCAGCGCCGGCGCATGCAGGCTGACCACGTCAGACGTCCTCAGCAGCTCGTCCACCTCCACCTTGCGGACGCCGAGCGCCGCGGCATCGGCGTCGACCAGGAAGGGATCGGACACCTGAACGGTCAGATCGAATGGCTTCAAGAGATCAATGACCTTGCGGCCGACGTACGAGGCGCCGACGATGCCCACCACCTTCCGGAAATTCCCGAGCGCCGGGAACTCTGCCGCCCACCACTGAAAGGCGCGCACCTCACGATAGCGCCGCTGCAGGTGAAAGACCGCCTTGTTGGCGAACAGGATCGCCGCCACTGTGAACTCTGCAACCGGCACGGCGTTGGCCGCGGCGGCCGACGTCACGTGCACGCCACGTTCCCAGCAGGCGTCCGTCACGTGCATCTTCACCGTACCGGCAGCGTGCACGATGGCACGCAGGCGCGGCGCCCGCGCCAGCACGTGCGCGTCCACGGGAGGGCATCCCCAACTCGTGAACAGGATGTCGGCGCACGGCAACAATTCGGCTGCTCGCGGCTCCTCGAAGGTCATGAGCGGCGTGGCGTCGGGAACATGGCACACGGCCCGCAGGCGTTCCAGCAGCGCGGCGTCGAAGAGGTGCTCGGTAAACAGCGGGACCATCGCGAGGACCACGGTTGGACGTTCGACCCCAGCGGGCAGTGTCATGTGTCCTCCTCCAGGCGGCGCAGCTTGAAACGCGCAAACGGCTCGAGCACATGCGCTGGCGGTAAGCGGCCGAACGTCTCGGCGCTGCGCTGTTGCGCGCCTTCGCCGCACGCCGGAACAAAGGGACAATACACGCAGTCCTCCGTGTTCGGCGTGCGTGGGAACAGGCCCGCCGCCAGCAGCTGGCGCGCGATGCCGAGCCATTCGCGCGTCTGCTGACGCAAGATGTCGAGGTGCGCGCCGCTGAAGGCGCGATCGGGCTCCTGCGCCGCCGATGGATGCACGTACGCCGCGTGGCTCACCGGCATGCCGCCGTACCCCGACGACTCGAGGGCGAGCACGTAGAGGCCGATCTGCAGATCGCGCGCCGCGTTGATCGGTTCCTCGCCGAAATCGCGGACCCGGCCCGTCTTCAAATCGCGCACCGCCAGCCCCTGGTCGAGCCGATCGATGCGGTCGATCTTGCCGCGCACGTACAGCACCTCGCCGCTGGGTACGTGCAGCGACACCGCCGCCGGCTCACCGAAGGTCAATTCGCTCTCGAGGAATTCGCGCCGCGGGCCGCGCCACTCGTAGGTCACTAACTGTTCAACCTGCCGCAGCAGGCGGCCGCGCTCGCGTGCGATGCCGTCCGCACCGCGCAACGGGTATTCCTCGCGCAACTCTTCGAACGCCGCCGCAGCAATGTCCTGAGCCCGAGCCACCCAGTGTTCGAGATTGCCCTCGCGACGGCACACCGCGGTGCCTGCCTCATGGTAGAAGCGCTCGGCGGCGGTGTGAAAGAGCGAGCCGTACACCGCGGCGTCGAGGACATCGGCAGACGGGCGTGACGTCGGCTTCGTCAGGTGCAGGACGCGCTCCAGCAAGAAGCGGAACGGACACCCCAGCAGCATGGTCAGGGCGGATGCCGAAATCGGGTGCTGCGCCTCGAGCCCGGGCGGAATGCTCGCGGACCAAGGCTCAGCAAGGAGTCCCTCCACGCTGTTCGGCAGTCCGTACTCACTCTGTGTGAGCAGGCGGTAGATCGTCTCGACGGACAGCGCCGCGCCACGCGTCCAACCGGTGGGAACGGCGTTGCCCGGCGCGCCGCTTCCCACGATCGTCAGCAGCGCGCGTGGCGACAGCGGCGCCGCGGCGGCGTGCCCGAGGCGCGCGGCGCGGCCGGCGTCGAAGTACACGGCGCGCAACCGCGCGGCCGTCGGCACGTCACCTTCGTCCGCGCCGCGACGGTCCCGATCAGGAGGCGGTTCCGTGGTGCGGCCGAGCGCCGTGGCCGCTTCGAGCATGATGCCAGAGACCTCACGCTCGCTGCGATCCACCCATTGGCGGGGCGCCGAGAGCGCCAGGCGCTGCCGCGCCCCGCTGATCACGCGGAACACGTCATGGATCTCGTCCAGCACATGATCTGCCTGGCGCGGGATGACGACGTCGGCATCGGGTTGCAGGCGCCGAGCAATCTCTTCAATGTGCCGCCGCAATCCATCCGGAACAATCGGATCATCATGCGGGCTATGGGGGAGCGCGCCCTCGGCGAGGCCCGAGACCCGGACTGCGGCGAACGACAGCCCGCTGGCCTGCGATGCCGTGCCGATGAACACGCGCGGCTCTCCGAAGCGCCCGATCGGCTGGCGTTCGCGATGCAGCAGATCGATGAGGACGCACACGGCGGAGAATCCGGTGACGCTCTGGGCCGCGGCGTCAGCGAGGACCGGCTGCAGTCGCTGGTCGAGCAAGGCAAAGAGATTCGGCGGACCCGGCGGCACGCGCAGTCGCTTCGCACAGAAGTCCTGCAACGCTTGCCAGGTGCCAGCGAGCGTGGCGCCGGACCACACGGCGTCGGCCAGTTGCTGCAGCTCGGCAATGCCAGGCAGAATCGGCTCGACATCGTGCAGCCAGCGCTCCGCCGCTTGGCGCTCGCGTGCCGCGATCGGCGGCGGTGATTCCTCCGAGCCGGCGCTCGCCGCCTGGCCGGCCGCCGCCAGCAGGCGGCGCATCCCGTCGCGCCGCCGGGTGAGCCGTTCGACCCACTCCGTCATGCCGACAGGATCACCGGCGCTGCCGCCGACGATGCCGGCGCCGTACACGATCTCGGCTGCCCGTGACGGCGACAGACGCGCCCGGGCATCATCATCGTCCTGATCGTTGCGCCGCAACGCCGGCAGGAGGCGGATGGTGGGCTCGGCTTCGAGGCCGCGCGCCACCGCATGCAGCAACGCCAGCACGCGCACGCCGGCCGGGGATGCAGCCAACGACAAGCCGCTGGCGATGAAGACCGGGATGCGCTCGCTGCCATCCGACAGGCGCGCCAGTCGATCCGCCAGCAACGGCGCGTACGGGTCGACGTCGGGAACCACGAGCGCGATCTGTTCGAGCGGCGTACCGGCCGTGATCTGTTCACTCACCCACACTGTCGCCGCTTCGATTTCGTCCTCGATGCTCGGGTACTCCTCGATATCGACGCTGCCGTCGGGCCCCGGCGAGCGCGGCCGCTTGGGGTCCGTGAGCACCTCGGGCAGTTCGAACAAGTAGCGTTGGACAAGGCGTAGCTCGGACACGGGCGGCGCATCACCGTCGGGGCGCGGGGCCGGCGTCAATGGTAATGTGAGCTGCAGTGGCGATGCAGCGGGTGGTGGCGAATCACCCCCCGCCTTTCCAGAGTGTTGATTGTCTTCGTTGGCGGAAGCTGCCGTCTTCAGCTGCATCAGCTCCCGCCAGCGTTGTGTCCCGGTGCGACAGGGGCGCGCTTCCTGAAACACCGCGCGGCACCCCGGCAGTACTCGCAAAAAGCGCAGCAACCTGGTTGACGGGGCAGCGGTCAGCAGCGCGAACACGGATCCGAAGGGCGCGAGCACCTCCGGCTCGGCCCGAATCAGATCGGTGGCCTCCGCCAGCAGTTGTGCTGTCGTGGCGAGCCAAGAGCGTGAGGCATCCGCAGCTTTCCAGGTTACGGCAACGTCGTGCAACCGATCCGCCGAGCGGCGGTCATACTCTGCAAGACGCTCCGTGACCGCGGCAGCCAGCGCCGCGTCGAGGCCGCTCGCTTCGAGATCGGCAATGGTGCGGGCGAACGCCTCGGCATAGCCGCGCCCCGAGCGCAGCTGCTCGGCGGCGAAGTAGCGCAGCTGCTCGCGCAGGGCCGCCGACTCGAACAGCTGCAGGATATGCAGTCGCCGTACCTCGTTCCAGCCGTGTACGCGGGCGCGGCCGGCGCGCACGAGCACCTCGCGCGCCAGCTCCGGCGGACGCAGGAACAGCACCCCGGCCAGCGCCTGTGGCCGACCCTTGTCGACGCATAAATGGCGCCGCACCGCATGCGCCTGCCGTTCGGCAGCCACGAGCACCACCGCACGCCGCGCCGGCTGTATAGGGATGGATTCCAACTGGTCGGCGACCCAAACAACTGGTGACGTGCAGATTGCTTCGAACGTGGTCACGGCATCCCCAACGCGCAGCTATGTGTACCAGGGGCTTCAAAACCGATCAAATCTGTGCCGGGAGAGGGTGCCGCCGCTCCCTCCGGGGCTGCGGGTAAAGGCGACGAGTTGGTGCTATCAAGTGCATGGGGTGGAGATGTCGCACAAGTTCCTCGACGTCCTTCTTGCATCGGCTCCGGTCGTGCTCGACGGCGCATGGGGCACCGAGCTCCAAGCGCGCGGGCTTGCACCAGGCGAGTGCCCGGACGCCTGGAACCTCACACATCCCGACCGCGTCGAGGCGGTCGCCCGCGCATACGTCGAGGCGGGAAGCCAAGTCATCCTCACCAACACGTTCCGGGCGAACCGTATCGCACTCACGGGCGTGGGCCTCGAAGGGAGGACGCGGGAGATCAACCGCGCCGGGGTCGAGATCTCGCGGCGTGCCGCTCGCGGCGGTGCCGCCGCCGGCCGGGTGCACGTCTTTGCGTCCATCGGACCGAGCGGGAAGCTGCTGGTCGCCGGCGACGTGACCGCGAGCGCGTTGCGGGAGGCGTTTGCCGAGCAGGCGCAGGCGCTCGCCGAGGGCGGCAGTGCCGCGAGGGGCGCTGACGCGATCGTCATCGAAACAATGAGTGACCCTGCGGAGGCGGCGATCGCGGTTGCTGCGGCACGTGCAACGGGGCTGCCGGTGGTTGCGTGTATGGCATTCGACTCCGGCAAGCACCGGGATCGTACGATGATGGGCACGACCATCGAGGAAACGGTGCCGGTGCTCCTCGATGCCGGCGCCGACGTTGTCGGCGCGAACTGCGGTCAAGGGATCGAGGGTTTCGTCGGCATTTGCGAGCGGCTGCGCGCCGCGACCGCCCGCCCGATTTGGATCAAGCCCAACGCCGGCGTCCCCGTGCTGGAAGGGGAGCGCATCGTCTACCGCACTACACCCGCGGAGTTCGCCCGCTTCGTGCCCGCGCTCGTGCGCGCCGGGGCGAGTTTCATCGGTGGCTGCTGCGGCACGAACCCCGCTTTCGTGCGTGTGCTGCGCGACGCGCTGGCGCCGGCCAACTGAAGGTCAGTCGTCGATCGAGAGCAGGGCCTCAAAGTCGTTCACGACGGCAAGCAGTGGCTGGTGTCATTCCGAGCGGAGTCCGCGGAGCGAGGAATCTCCCGCCCCGTGGTGCGTACCGCAAGATCACCGATCCGTCCAAGCGGGAGATTCCTCGCAAAAGAGGCTCGGAATGACAGCCTTTCAAGGTCACGTGAGCTCCCTCAGCGACTTTGAACCCTGCGATCGAGAGAGTCGATCCTTGCGTTCTTCACTCAAAACTGCCAGGTTTCAGACACGCACACGTGAACGAGCACCACCTATGGCAGGAGAACCACTCCGGCAGGGAGATGATTGGTGCCCCATTGGGCTTGTCGGCAGGGGCGATACCGCGGAGGTCACTGAACCCGCATTGGCGCCGCATGCTTTGAGGGAGACCAAACTGCACTCTCGCGAACTCTTCGAAACGGCACAGGATGGCATCTTGGTCCTCGACGCCGACACGGGACGCATCGTCGATGCTAACCCGTTCGTCATTACCCTGTTGGCCTACTCGTACGACGCGTTGGTGGGTCGGCACATTTCGGAGATCGGTCTGTTCGAAGATGTCGAAACCAGCCAAGCCGCCTTCCGGCAGCTGCAGGAGACCGGCTACCTGCGCTACGAGGACTTGCCGCTCCGGACCAAATCCGGACTGCGGATTGATGTGGAGTTGATCAGCAACGTCTACTCGGTTCAATGCACCATTCGTGACATTACGGCGCGCAAGCAGGCGGAGAAGGCGCTCAAGGAAAGCGTCGAACATACTCACTTCCTCGCGGATGCAATGCCCCAGATGGTGTGGATGGCGGATGCCAACGGTAGCATCAATTACGTAAGCCGGCTCTGGCGGACGTACACAGGGCTCGATGTCGCGGAGTTACACGGCTGGGGCTGGAGGCAAATCATCCATCCAGACGATTGGGAGAACACGATCCGGATCTGGCGGCGGTCGATTGCCACGGGCGATGATTTCCAACTGGAGCAGCGTTGCAGGAGACACGACGGAGTCTATCGATGGCACCTGAGTAGAGGCCTGGCGCTGCGCGAGCCGGATGGCCGCATCAGAATGTGGGTGGGCACCCACACCGACATCGACGACCAGAAGCGGACCGAGGCGATGCTGAAGGAGTCCGAGGTGCGCAAGGATGAGTTCTTGGCGATGCTGGCCCACGAGTTGCGCAACCCGCTGGCGCCTATCGTCAGCGCGCTTCAGGTCCTGCGGGTTCTTACTCCGCCGGATGATGGGCAACTGCAGGCGGCGCGAGACATCATCCTCCGTCAGACCCACCAACTGACCCGCTTGGTGGATGACCTGCTCGACATCTCACGCATTGCGCGCGGAAAGATCACGCTCCGTAAGGAGCCGGTGCCGGTGTCGGCCTTGGTGGCCCGCGCCCTCGAGATCAGCCGGCCCGTCATTGACGCGCGCCAGCATCAGCTGGAGGTGCTGCTCCCGAGCGAACCGGCCCAGGTGTATGGGGACGCAGTGCGGCTGACCCAGGTGATATCGAACCTGCTGCACAACGCCGCCAAGTACACCGACGAAGGGGGCCGCATTCGGTTGACGATTGAGAGTGCCGGGAGCGAGGTTTTCATTCGGGTGCGTGATACGGGCATTGGCATCGCGCCGGAGACGCTGCCGACGGTCTTCGATATGTTTTCGCAAGCCGCTGGCGCGCGGGAACGTGCACCGGGCGGCCTGGGTGTCGGGCTGACGTTGGTCGACAGCATCGTCAACCTACACGGTGGAACTGTGGAAGCACGCAGTGAAGGCCTCGGCAAAGGCAGCGAATTCATTGTGCGTCTGCCTGTCTTGCTCGCTGAACAACCGAGCCGGGGCCCGACAGCAGCGTACCGTAGCGACGAGGAGACTGCTGCCAAACGCCGCCGGGTGCTGGTGGTAGACGACAACCGGGACTGCGCCGATGCCCTCAGCATGATGGTGAAGCTCTTTGGTCACGACGTACGCACGGCGTATGATGGCCCACAAGCGCTCGCACTGGCGGAAGCCTTCCAGCCGGATGTGGCGCTGCTGGATGTGGGCCTACCGGGCACGAGTGGCTACGAAGTGGGTAAGCAAATGCGGACCATCGCCGGGTTGGAGACGGTGCGGTTGGTGGCGATCAGCGGTTTCGGCACGGAGCGTGATTTCCGCCGCACTCAAGAATCCGGATTCGATCGCCACCTGATCAAACCCGCGGCTCCCCGTACCATAAGAGAGCTGCTCGGCTCTCTCCCCGACCGTGCCGCCTGAGTGATCTACAGCTGGCGCAAGAGACCGCTGGTTAACACGCACCGCACGGACGACGGCTGCACCGCTCGCTGGTGCGCCGCATCAGCAAGAAAGATGACATTCGTCAGGTTTGTCTACGCCCTGGAGCGGCTTCTCCCTTCTCACGAAAGGGATTGAGCGATTGCGTACCTGCAACTTTGGAAAACTGTAGCAGGGTTGCGTTGCCCGATGGCACGCGCCGCGGGCAAGCGTCAGCTGGCAAGGTACTTGCCCCGCAGAGCGTCCGCCGCGTGCCGGGAAGGGCGTGGATTATCGCTTCTCTGTAACGCGGCGGCGTGATCAAAGTCAAAAGGCAGGCAGCCGATGCATTACCCCTGGTGGTACGTCCCATTTCTGACCGCGCCGATGCTCATCGCGCTCGTCTCGGTGTTGCACGTGGTCGTCTCGCATTACGCCGTGGGGGGCGGCTTGTTCCTGGCCTTCGAAACGCGGTACGCGTATCGGACCAACAACAGTCAGTATCTCGCCTACCTCAAGCAACATGCGTGGTTCTTCATTCTGGTGACGGTGGTCTACGGTGCCATCACCGGGGTGGGTATCTGGTGGACGATCGGGTTGGCCTCGCCGCTGGCCACGGAGACTTTGATCCACACCTTCGTCTTCGGCTGGGCCATAGAGTGGGTCTTCTTCGTACTGGAGATCACGTCGGCCTTCGTCTTCTACTACTACTGGGGCCGACTGGACCCGAAGACGCACCTTACGGTCGGTTGGATCTACGCGATCGCCGCGTGGATCAGTCTGGTGCTCATCACCGGCATTACGGCGTTCATGCTGAATCCGGGCGCATGGCTGCAGCACCGCACCTTCTGGGTGGGCTTCTTCAATCCTCAGTTCGTGCCGCAAGTCTGTGCCCGGACGGGCGGGTCGTTGCTCCTCGCCTCGTTGTACGTCTACCTGCATGCGGCGTTCACGGTGAAGACGCCCGAGCTGTACCGGATGATCGAATCGCGTTCCAGCCGCCCCGCCCTGGCGGGGGCCGTGCTCGTCGCGCTGGGCGGTCTGGGTTGGTACGCCGTACTACCGCCATCAGGCCAGGCCGCACTGGTGAGCGCCAGCGTCCTCAACGTGCTGATGGTGCTGGTGTTTGCCACCACCGTGGCGGTGTTCGTGATGCTCTACCTCGGGCCGTATCGCAATCCGGGCTGGCTGTCTCCCGGTTTCGCGATCTTGTTCTTGGCCTGCGGCATGGCGGCTGTCACTACCGGTGAGTATATCCGTGAGGCCGTCCGCAAGCCGTACATCATCTACAACGTCGTCACAGGCAATCAGATCCTGACGGAAGAGATCCCGGCCCTGCGACGGACCGGCTACCTCGAAGGCGGGCGGTGGACGAAGGCGCTGGTGGCCGCGCAATACCCTGAAGTGATGGACGCGGGACGGATCGATGGCGCCAAGTTGCTGGCGCTGCCCGAGGCGAAACAGCTGGCGCTCGGGCACGTCCTGTTCCAGTATCACTGCAATGACTGCCACGCGCGCTTCCAAGGCTACTCGGCCGTTCAGCAGCTGACACGCGGTTGGCCGTCCGAGATGATCCGCGACGTCGTCCGGCATCCCGAAACGCATTTCTTCATGCCGCCGTGGGCGGGAACCGAGGCGGAGGCCGAACTGCTCGCCAAGTACCTGACGAACATCGCCTTGCCACACCCGGGCGGAATGAACTACGGCGATCGCCGGGAGGGGCAATGATGGATCCCACTCAGCTCATCGGACCGCCGAGCCCGCTGGGCGCTCCCGCGCCGTACTGGTTCATCGTCTTCTTAAAGGTTCTCGGCTTCACGCTGCACATGGCGCCGATGCACCTGTGGTACGCCGGCTTGCTGACGGCCCTGGTGCTCGGCTGGAGCCGCCGGCCGCACGCCGGTACCCTTTCCGCCCGGCTCATGCGGCGCATGCCGATCATCGTGGCGTACGGCGTGAATTTCGGGATCGTTCCCCTGCTCTTCATCCAGGTCTCGTATTATCGCGTGTTCTATCCCGCGACGATTCTGATGGCGTGGGCCTGGTTCAGCATCGTCGTCCTCCTGACGCTGGCGTATTACGGCGTCTACATCTACTCGAGCGGATTGCGAAGTCCGGCGGGACTCACATGGTTTCACCAACTGGCGGGATGGGGAGCGAGTCTCTTGTTCGTCGTGATCGGGTTTGTGTTCGCCAACGGCTTCAGCTTGATGACCAACCTGTCTGCCTGGCCGCAGCTGTGGCTGAGGACCAGCTTCAGTGGCGCCGCGCTGGGCACGGCCCTCAACATCGGGGACCCGACATTCTGGCCGCGCTGGCTCATGATGTTCGGCCTGGCGATCACCACCACGGCGGCGTACGTCGCGGTCGATTCCGGCCTGTTTGCCCGCAGAGAGCCGGACGACTACAGACGCTGGGCATCCGGCTTCGCGGTCAAACTCTACACGGTCGGCATCGTGTGGTTTGCGCTTGCTGGCACGTGGTACGTGTTCGGTGCTTGGCCGGCGGCAGCGCGGCAGCACATGTTCGGCGGGCCGCTCGCCGTGTTGACGACCCTCACCGCCGTCGGCCCCGGTCTCCCGTGGCTCTTGATCCTGATGCAGTCCCGTGCGCCGGATGCTCGTTCCCAGTTCGCTCTCGCTGCCGGTATCGCGCAGCTGGGGGTATTGGCGCTGAACGCCGTCAGCCGGCAGGTGCTGCAGAATGCCGAGCTGCGCAGGTTCCTCGATGTGACCGCGGAACCGGTCGCAATCCAGTGGAGCCCGTTGCTGCTTTTCGTGTTGCTGTTGGTTGGCGGGCTGGTTGTGATCACGTGGATGGTTGCGAAGATCACGGCGGCGGAGCGGCGCAGCCCAGCCGGGGGCGAGGGGACGGCCGCTGGGGGGCGCCTGAAGCCGCAGCCGGCGCGGCCGAGGTGATGGCAGTTTTGTGAACGCGGACTCGGAGGAGGTTTCGAAATGTCGGTCGGTCGAATTTGCGCGAGGCAAGTAACGGTGGCAATGCGGGATGAAAACGTAGCCGTGGCGGCGCGCCGCATGCTCGAGCAACGTGTTGGAACGCTGGTTGTCTTGAGTGACACCAAACAACCCATTGGTATGGTCACTGACCGTGACTTGGTTCTGCGCGTGCTCGCAGCGGGTAAGGACCCGCAAACGACCTCCGTCCACGACGTGATGACGCGGGACCCACAGGTCGTCGGGGAGGACACGCCCATCGAGTCGGCCCTGACGCTGATGCGTACCGGGTCATTTCGCCGCATCCCGGTGGTGAATCGTGAGCGCGAGTTGGTCGGCATCCTCAGCTTAGACGATGTGCTTGCCCTGATCGCCGAGGAGTTCACGCACATCGGCGCGATTCTGGAGCAGCAAGAACCGTAACACGATTCGTGGTCCGGCCGCGGGGCCCGGCCTTACAGCACCGAATAACGGCCCGTCAGGAGGTCCCGACAAAAGGCCGGGATGGCATCGAGCTCTGCCTCCACCAGCTCCGAGCTGAGCCGCTGGATTACGGCGGGATCGGCGTCTGGCCGCGCCACGAACTGCACCGCTGCCAGCGCCGGCTGATTGATCGGCGCGCCGATCTGGCTGCACAGCCACACCCACGCTTCTGCAACACCGGGGACTTCGCGGTACACCCGTTCCGCAAGGCGGTACGCCAGCACGCTGTAAATCTTGCCGACGTGGCTGACCGGGTTCTTGCCGGCTGCGGCCTCGGCGCTCGCCGGCCGATTCAGCGAAATCAGCCCGTTGACCCGATTGCCGCGGCCGACCTCACCCGAGTCGGCATCCTCCGCCGAGGTTCCCAGCAAGCTGAGGTACACTCCGGACACCCCTCGTCCGGGCCGGTCGAGTGTATTCAGCGAGACCCGCACTTCCGCGAGACCACCATGATGCGATTCCGTGAATGGAAGGAGCGCGGCAAGGACCTGCGCTTTCCGCTCGAAGTAGTCGGCCGCGCTCGCCGTCATGGATTCGAGAAGCGGCATGGCCACGGTGAGTTGCAGGCGGTCTGCGGTCCGCACCCCCATTACCTTCACGTCCTCGCCGGTGTCGGGAAACGCGCTCTTGAATTCCGCCGAGTTCAGATGGCGTTCAGCCGCCAGCACCAGACGTTCGGTGTCTGTCAAGGGGAAATAGCCGACGGCCGCAGACGTATCGTTGGCGCCCAACACCGACGCGTCGTCGAGGAAGATGCCGCTCAACTCGGGCGACCCTGGCGCCAACGCGCTCTCGTAGACGACGTGTTCGTCGGGCTGGACATGCCGCAGGTGCGCCTTGATCCACGTGCGGGCGGTTGCCGTGGCGATCTCGGCGACCTCCACCTTTTCGCCTGCGAGTTCCGCGGTCGCCCGGTCGCCGAACACCAGCCGCATTTTTTTGACTTGCCGTCCGCCGCCGAAGGCATGCTCGACATGTCCGGCAATCAGCATCCCCTTGTCGATGTTGTGATGCAGCACGCGGCCGAAGCGGCGCACATATTCCTGCGACAGGGCGATAGAGATCGCTTCGGCAATCGCGTCGCAAATGGAATCCGGGTGGCCGACGCCCTTACGCTCGACGACCTCGATGCTCTGCTCGGACGGACGTGGCGACCTGAGCGGCTCGACTTGGATGGTACGCATCACGTGCTACAACCTCCGCCGCAGTATATGTGAATGTTCGAGTGATCGGAATGTCGGTCGGGCCGGGGCTCTTTCCACGAATACCCCGACTCGGATATGCTTTCAACAACGCAACTGACTGGTGCTGGTGCTAAGTTAAGGAGGACTGCCGTGACTGAAAGAGTACGTGAGATATTGAGTTGGTACGCGAGCGATACGCCCGGAACACGCACGAACATCGCTCGCCTGTTGAATCATGGCCGCCTCGGCGGCACCGGCCACCTCGTCATCCTGCCGGTGGATCAAGGGTTCGAGCATGGACCGGCGCGGAGCTTTGCGCCCAATCCGCCGGGGTACGATCCGCGCTATCATTTCGAGTTGGCGCTGGAGGCGGGATGCAACGCCTACGCGGCACCGCTGGGTTTTCTCGAAGCAGGTGCGGCCGAGTACGCCGGCGAGATCCCGCTCATTTTGAAACTGAACAATTCGGACAGCCTGTTCAGCGGCAGCGATCCCTGCCCCGCCGTCACCGGGAGTGTCGACGATGCGTTACGCCTCGGCTGCGTCGCCATCGGCTTCACGATCTATCCAGGCTCGTCGTTCCGCAATGAGATGTACGGTCAGATCCGCGCCTTGGCGGAGGAAGCGAAGCGCAAGGGCCTGGCAGTCGTCATATGGTCGTACCCGCGCGGCTCAGGCCTGTCGAAGGAAGGCGAAACGGCGATCGACGTCGCGGCGTATGCCGCGCAAATCGCGGCGCAACTCGGTGCTCACCTCATCAAGGTGAAGCTACCAACGGCGCACATCGAGCAGGCGGCCGCCAAGAAGGTGTACGAGAAGCAGCGCATTCCGATTGAGACGCTCACGGATCGGGTGCGGCACGTGGTGCAGAGCGCCTTCAACGGGCGGCGCATTCTGATTTTCTCCGGCGGCGAGGCGAAGGAAACCGCGGCGATCCTCGATGAGGTGCGCGCCATTCGCGACGGCGGGGGGTTCGGCTCCATCATCGGTCGCAACTCGTTCCAGCGGCCGCGGGAGGAGGCCGTCAAGTTCCTCCGTACGGTGATGCAGATCTACGCGGGCGAGCTACGTTAGGGACGCTGTCGGGGCCCCGTTCGTTCGGACGAATGAACCCGCTGCGCGGCTTTCTGTGTGCCTGTATCGTAACGCTAGTCGTGGCGGCTAGCGTTGACGCGGCCGCCGCAGACACGTGGACACGCCGGTATATCAACTCCCTCCCGGACACGGCGTTTGCCTCAGTTGAGACGACTCCCGAAGGGAAGAAGGTCCGTCATCTCCCGCACCACGACCGCAGCGGCCGGGTCGATCTGCCGCACGTGCGCAATGCGCTGAGCCGGCTCCCGCAAGTGCAGTGGATCGACCCGCAGCATGCCACTGCCGCGCGCGAGCACCTGTTGCACCACCTGCGTGAGCAGCAGCAGCGCGACCCTGCGGACTCGCGCTGATCGATGCGGACGGCGACAAGATGGCTCGCGTGCTGGCGCTCGTGCATATCGGTGAGCACGTCGAGCGCCAGAAGGCGCGCGCAATAGCCATCACGTTATTGGCGCTAGCCAGCCTGCTCGCCAGCGGCGCCGTGCTGAGACACCGGCATGCGGCCGGAGGGTGGCTTGCAGCTCCACAGCGGCTGCGGTACCTTTGAAGCGTCGACCCAAGCAACGTTTATGAGGCGCACGGAGGGTGAAAGCTCGCGCGTCGCCCGGATTCTTCTGGTCGAGGATAACCCGGACGACGCGGCGATCACGCGCAGGGCGTTTGAACGCGCCAAGATCGGGAATCCGGTCACGGTGATCGAGAATGGCGAGGCCGCCCTCGATTTACTGTATCGCAATTGTACCGAACACGGTGCGCCGGGCTTCGAGCTGGTCTTGCTCGATCTGTCGTTACCGGGACTCGACGGCCGCATGGTGCTGCGGACGATTTGGGGCGACAAGCGCTTGCGCCAGACGCCGGTGATTATCCTCACCGGCTCCGAGCGGGAGGCCGACCTGATCGAATCGTACAAAGGCGGTGCCGTCGCCTTCTTGCGCAAGCCCGTCAGCGTCGAGCGATTGCTGGGCGCAATCGGCGATCTGCACGGGTATCGGTTGCTGATTACTCGCGGCGCTGAGGCGGCGTAATTCGTGCAGCCGGCGCCACAGGCAGCGTCGGAAAAGCGCCAGTTGCCGAATCTTCGCCGCCCTGCGGGAGTCGCCGGTGCGGTAAACGGAAGGGGAACGTTGGTACAGCTCTTGCGACCAAGCAGAAGCTGTAGCGTCAGTCGACCAATGTTCACGGAGCCCGCCCATGCCACCTAGTTTTTCCGCGCAGGCGCGGCGGGATGAGCGCGGCCGGGCCATACTCCCTGCAGGGCTGACCGGCCTCGGCAATCGATTCATCGAGGTGCTGGGCCGCCGCTTACCGCGGCGGCACTTCGCGGCAGAGATGGCGCGTCTCATCAGCGAGGCGTTGCGGTGTCGGGCCGTGGCGGTGCTCGCGTACGACAGCCGCCGCGGGCGGCTGAGCCTCTTGGCGGATAGTGGCCTGCCGACCGCCGCCCGCGACGCCCTCGGCGGCAGTCAAGACTGCAGCTGGGACATTCCACTACACGGCCTGCACAACCGGCGAATCAGCGTTATCGAGGCGGCGCACCAGAACCCGTTTGTCCCACGGTCATTGATCGGTCTGTCTCCCAACGGCCTCTGCGTGGCTTGTCTTCCGGTGTACTACGACCTGGAACCGGTCGGCACTGTGTTGTTGTTCGCGGCGGGGGCGCGGGCCTTTCCAGACGGCCAGCTGCAGATGCTCAGCCAGGCGCTGCGCAGTTGCGCGCGCGGCCTGCGTGATCCGGACGCACTGGCGGCCCGGGCGCTGCGTGCTCGGGTGCCGGAGGAGCCCCAGCCGGCTGAGCCCGCTGCGGATCAGCAGGCGGGAGCCGTGGCGGCGACACCGCCGACGGCCGAGCCAGCGCCGCCGCGCGCCGGCGCGCCGATAGAGGCGCAGCAGGCGCCGGATCTCGTCGCGCGTATCCAGTTCCTCGAGCAAGGGGTGACGCAGGCGCAGGCCGATGTCGAACGCAGCACCACGATGGTGCAGGCGCTCACGACCTCGGCCCATGCACTGGCGCGAGAGCGTGACGGGTTTGCCCGCCAGCTTGAGGAGGTACAGCGCGAGCGCGAGACCGAGATCGCCGCGCTGCGTGCCCAGCTGGCGGCCCTCGAGGAACGGTTGCTTGCAGCGGACTCAGACCGGTCACGTTACCAGCGCGCCGCGGAAGCCAGGCACGCGGCAGTCCAGCAGTCCCTCGGGAATGTCCAACAGGAACGCGACGCGCTCGCCGAGCGCCTGCGCGTCGCCGACGCGACCGCGGCGGCGCTCAATGCCGACTTGCAGCAGCTGCGCGCCGAGCGCGAGCAGCTGTCAGCACAAGTGGACCGACTGACGGCACAGGTCCGTGCAGACGAAGAAGCGCTGCGGCGGGCACAGGCGCTCCACGCTGATGAGCGGACCGTCCTGGAGGCTGATCGAGACGCGTGGAAGCAGCAAACGGCGACGGCACGTGCCGAATTGGCTGCACGTGCAGAGCAACTGCTGGGGCTCGATCGCGAGCTGCACAGCGCGGTCGTCGGGCGGGAGGGCTTAGCCGCTCAGTTGCAGGCGACCCGCCACGAACTCGGTCGACTGACGGCGTTGGCTGAAGAGCTGAGCGACACGGCAACGCAGGCAGAGACAGCCCGCGCCGCCGCGGTTGCGGAGACGGTGGCGCTGCGCCGCACCGCGGAGGACGAGCGCACCAAGCATGCCGAGATTGAACGCGTGTTGCGGGCCGATGTTGCTGCGGTCCGCGATGACGCCGACCGGCTCTCCGCCACTGCGGCCGCGCTACGCGAACAGATCGCCGAGCGCACACACCTGTTGGCCGAGCGCGAGAAACAGCTTGCCAGTCTGCGGGACGCCCAGGATGCCGCGCGCCACGCGGAGACCACGTGGCAGCAGACGAGTGCGAGCCTGCACGCCGAGATCGCCACGCTGACGGCGCGCTTGGAGCAGAGCGCCGCGGAACAGCAGCAAGTGATCGAGGAGCTGCGCGGGTTGCGTGACGAGCTGCGTCGCGCCGCTGAGCGCAACCAAGATCTCGGCAGCACCATCGCCGAGCTGCAGCGCGATGGGCAGGCGGCGCAACTCGAAAACGTCCGACTGCAGGACACGCTGCAGGAAGAGCAGGCAGCCCGCCTGCAAGTCGAAGAGCGGTTGCACGCGGAGGTATCGGCAGCCCGGGCGGAAGTGGAATGCACCTCCGCCAGTGGCGCCGCGCTCCGCGACGAATTGGCGCAGCGCGACCGGCTCCTAACAGAGCGGGAGGGGCGCGTCGCCGGCTTGCAAGCGCACGAGGCCGAGCTGCAGGAAACGATTCAGCGGCTGGTTGACGAACGGACTCGGCTCGATGCCGGTAAGGCCGCGGAGACCGCCGAGATCGAGGCACTGCGCATCACACTCAGTGACTTGCAGGAGACGATCGTCCAACTCGAGAGCCAACGCGACGCCATGGAGCGCGCACGCTCCGACACGGCCCGCCGCTTGGCAGAGACCGAGCAACGCCTGGAGGAACTGAGCACGGCGGTGCGCCAGCGCGAGGCGACGGCGGCTGCCCTTGCCGCCGAGCGGCAACAACTCGTGGCGCGGCTCGCGGAGGTCACGGCGCAGCTGGAAGCGACAGAAGCTGCACAGCGGCGTGCGGCGGAGGAGCGGACCGCCCTCGAAGCGGAACGCCACAGGTGGAACGAGGAGGCCACGGCAACCGGTGCGGAGCTGGAACGATTGTCGGCGACTGCCGAGGAACGGCAGCGCAGCATCGAACAGCTGCAGACCGCCCAGGCTGCTGCGCTGACGGAGAGCGCTGGACTGCGGCAGGCGCTGGAGGACGAAGCCGAGCGCCGCACGGCGGTCCAGCGAGAGTTGGTCGAGGTCCAGACAGAGCGTGACGCGTTGCGCGAGCAGCACGTGAAGGCGCTCGCCGCCTCCGAGCGCGAACGTGCAGAGGTGCACGAGGCACTCCATCAGCTGACCGAGCAGCACCAGGCCGTCCAAGCTGGAGCAGACGCACACCAACGCGACGCAGAGGCGCATGCCGCGAAGTTGGCGCAGGTGTCGGCAGAGCTGGAAGTGTCTCTTGCAGAGCGCGAGCGCGCCCAACGGGCCCAGGAGGAACTGCAACAGCAGACGGCGGAGCTGCAAAGGCAGATAGACGCGCTCCGCAGCCAGGTGGCCGAACGAGACACCTGGCTCCAGGCCGCCGTTGCCCAACGAGACGCGTTTCAGGAGAACATCCGGGGCGTGGAAACTGCGGTCGCGCAGCTTACCGTGCAACGTGACGAGTTGGTTCGCAAGACCCAGGATGTGCTGCTGCAGTTGGAGCAGGAACGCCGGCATGAGACCGACCAGCTGCCATCGACACCCGACATTGAGCCTGAACCGGAGCTTGCGGTCTCTGTCGAAGAAATCGCCCCCCCCGAAACGCCCTTGGTCATTGAGCGCTCCGCGCCCCTCGGAGCGGTAACCGACAGCGCACTTGAGACCGTCGAGCCCGAATCGGCGCCCAGCGCACTCTCCCGACCTGCCAAGTCGGGCCGGCCGCTCGGCGAGCTCGTTCTGGTAGATGAAGGGGCGCGCTCCGACGAAGCGTATCAGTCGCTCAAGGGGGCAGGCTTCGAAGTGGCAGTCGTTCCGCCAACCGAGACGAGTGTAGATGAGCTGGCCCGTCGCAAGCTCAAATGCATTATGCTCAATCTCGGCAGCGGCCCGCGGGCGTGGCGCCTGCTGCGCACCTTGCGCGAGCGGGTCGGGACGCGCGCGGTGCCGATCCTGGCGTACGCGATGCCGCCAGCCGTCGGCGCGGGTTTTTGTTTCGGGCGCGCCGACTTCGCGGTGTGGCCGATCGATCCGCCCCGACTCATCGAACGGCTGGGCCGATTGCGGCCGAAGCTCCGCCGGGTGATGGCCTTGACTGCCGACATTGACGGGATGGGGCGCTTACGGTCGGCGCTGTCACAAGCCAAAATCTCCACCTCCATCATGCTCGACGGCAAACAGGCACTGGAGTTCGCCGCCATGGTCGAGCCGGAAGCTGCGATCCTTCACTTATCCCCCGCGTGCCCGTCCGCTCCGCGCGCCCTCGCTGGATTTCGAGCCGCGGAGGCGACCCGCGATCTGCCGCTGCTCCTGCTGCTGGACAAGGTTGCTGCCTCGGCTGAGGACGCCTTCTTTGCAGCAACGGTCCGCCAATTGCTCGGCAAACCAACCTTCCAGTTCACCAACCTCCCCGAGGAAATCGCGCGGGTGATCGGCTGATCGAGTTCGCCGGGGGCTGCCGCCGCGCCCACGCCGCGGATGCCTTCTGCGAGCGACTTACCATGGCCGCGGGCCGACCACGTGGAATCCACTGGCTTCACTCCCTTGAACTGAGTATGCTGCGCCAAATCTTAGGATGGGAAGACACCAAGTGAGCACGCTCATCACTCGTTTCGAATCACGCCACGCTACCGTCGGGATCATCGGCTTGGGCTACGTCGGTCTGCCGCTCGGAGCGACCTTTGCGGAGGGTGGCTTCGCGGTCATCGGATTTGACGTGGACGCCTCGAAGGTCGAAGAGTTGCGGGCGGGGCGTAGCTACATCAGGCATGTCCCGATTGCCCGTCTCGCGCCAGTCCTGTGCGCCCAACCGCCACAGGCCGGCGCGCCGGCATTCTACCCCACCACCGACTACAGTCTGCTTGCCGAGTGTGACGCCATTCTCATCTGTGTTCCCACGCCGCTCACGGAAAACCGTGAGCCGGATCTGTCGTACGTCACGGGAACGGCCAAGACCATTGCCCGTCACCTGCGACGCGATCAGCTCGTCGTCTTGGAGAGCACGACGTATCCCGGCACGACGGACGAGGTGGTTCGCGAGATTCTGGAAGCGGGAGGGTTGCGGGCCGGCAAGGACTTTTACCTTGCGTTCTCACCTGAGCGAGAGGATCCGAACAACTCCCAATACACCACGCGAACGATCCCGAAGCTCGTCGGGGGATACACCGCAGAGTGCGGCGCGGCGGCGGCGGCCCTGTATGGGGCCGTCTTGGACAAGGTCGTCCCGGTGTCCTCAGCACGGGTCGCTGAGGCCGCGAAGCTGGTGGAAAACATTTACCGCAGCGTAAACATCGCGCTGGTAAACGAGCTGAAAGTTTTGTTCGACCGCATGGGGCTCGACGTTTGGGAAGTCATCGACGCCGCGGCGACGAAGCCCTTTGGCTTTACGCCGTTCTACCCGGGGCCGGGGCTGGGAGGCCACTGCATTCCAATCGATCCATTCTACCTCACGTGGAAGGCGCGTCAGTATGAGCTCGCGACGCGCTTCATCGAGTTGGCGGGCGAGATCAATCATGAAATGCCGGCATTTGTGGTCAGCAAGCTCATGGATGCCTTGAACGAACGGTGCCAGAGCCTGAAAGGAGCGCGGATACTGATACTCGGTGTCGCGTACAAACGCGACCTCGACGACACGCGCGAGTCACCGGCGCTCAAGATCATGGATCTGTTGACCAAGAAAGGCGCGCTCGTGGCCTACCACGATCCGTACGTTCCCGTCCTGAAACCATCGCGACATTACAACTTCAACCTGCGCTCGGTTCCGCTGACACGCGAAGAGCTCGAATCGGCAGATGCCGTGGTCATCGTAACGGATCACGGGGGGTTCGATTACGATCGGATCGTGTCGCTCAGTAGGGTGGTGGTTGACACGAGGAACGCCACCCGCTCGGCAACGCACGGTCGCGAAAAGATCGTGCGTGCCTGATGCCGTTTAGCCTCCCTACGACTCGGCGGCGCGGAATTTTCCTGCGTCAGGGGGCGGTGCCGGCTCGCTTTGCCCATGGCAATTTCGCGAGTTAGGCTATAATCCTTGACATTGTGCCGATTTTTTGAGTATGTATGGCCCTACTTCCGCGGTGCCGAAACGGGCGCCCGTTGTTTTGGGGTCCAGTGGACGTGTGCGGGAGGAGTGAGGGAGTAGGTTCTGGTCGACTGGAAAGGAGGAGGGCAATGCGAATGGTGAAGTGGAACGCTTTTCTCTCAGGCCTCTGCGGGCTCGCGCTGGTCCTGGGGAGCGTGGCGGGGAGCGCGTACGCTGACGTCACAGTGGAAAAGGGGGCCTCTATCCTCATCTTTCCGCGGGTTGTCTCCAACGGCCGGTTCGACACCGTCATTCAGATCGCCAATACGGGAAACTCCCCGGTGTATGCACAGTGTTACTACGTAAACGGGTCGTTGCAAAGCACGATCACCGGGGCTCCGTGCACGATCCCGAGCGCGGCTTGCATGCCGATCTGCCAAGAGACCGATTTCATCATCTCTCTGACGAAGCAGCAGCCGACGCATTGGCTGGCGAGCACAGGGCGGCGGGTAGACCTGCGGGCAGCATTCGGATCGGATGGCGCGGGCTTCCCTCCGGGGTTGGTTCCACCCGTGCCCGATGACTTCGAAGGCGAGCTGAAATGCGTCGAGGTCATGCCTGACGGGTCGCCCATAACCGGGAATCATCTCAAGGGCGAGGCCACCGTTAAACTGGTGAGTCCGACGGAGGCTGGTGACGCAGTGGGTGATGTCTCCAAATACAACGCGATCGGCATCCTGGGCAATCCTGACGCGCAACCGACGAATCCCCTGCTGCTTGACGGGAACAACTATGCCCCGTGCCCGGCAAAGCTGATCGTGAACAATTTCTCCACAGTGCCCGGCACAACGACCACCGAGCTGACCCTGGTGCCTTGCAGCGAAGATTTCGAAAACCAGGTTACATCGCCGGTTACCGTCCAATTCCTGGTCACAAACGAATTCGAAGAGCATTTTTCCGCCAGCACGACGGTTAACTGCTATCTGTCCACGGAGTTGACGACCATTGATAGCCCGAACGCGCCGACCAACTCGGTGTTCTCGTCGCAGGTGCTGGGCAGCCTCGTCGCGCAGACAGAGATCACGCCCGTCGTGAACAACGGCGCTGTGGTCGGTGTGTCGGAATTGCGCGTCATCGGAGACGGGGCTGCAGCGCGAGCGGCCCATAACCTCCACACGCAGGGAGACCTCATTCCCGCCAGCGGACCGGATCAGATCAACCTGACGGCGGAGTGAGGCGTGACGCGGGTGCAAAGCGGGGGAAAGGCAGTGGCTGGTTGCTCCCTGATAGGTGAAAGGAGAAGGGCAATGCGTACGGTGAAGTGGAATCCTTTTCTCTCCGGTGGCTGTATGCTGCTCGGAGCCATGCTCCTCTGGGCGGGTGCGGCGCGTGCGGACGTCTCGTCGACCAACCCGGCGGCAATTCTCATCTTCCCGAAAGTGGTCGTCGACGACGGGATCAATACTGAGATCCAATTGACCAACACGTCAAGCGATCCGGTGAACGTCCGATGTTTCTACATCAATGCAAACGGGCACTGCGCAAACGCGCCCGCAACCGTGTGTGATCCAAACGGTGATCCGGCCCAGAGCCCCTGTACCGGCAGTTATTGCGTGCAAGGGTGCCAGGAAACCGATTTCCGTTTCACCCTGACGTCCAAGCAGCCGATTGCCTGGAGCGTAACGGACGGACTTCTCGATTTCCCACTCGCCACGAAACCTGGCGCGCCCGGGCAGTTCAATACCGATAGCAGCATACCGCCGGCTCCAGAAGTGCCGTTTGTCGGCGAGCTGAAATGCATCGAGGTGGACGCCGACGAAGTTCCACTCGCCAGCAACGATCTGAAAGGCGAAGCGACCATCACCACTGACGCACCGAACTTCGATATCCGCGGCTACAATGGGATCGGCATCCAGGCGATTGCAAACGACGTCAATACTGACAATACGCTGTGTCTCGGCGGCAGTTCGAGTTCGCAGCTCTGTCCAACGGCCGAGTACAACTCCTGTCCGGCAGTGCTCCTGCTCGACCACTTTTTCGATGGCTCCCCCGAACCGGCACTGGGGGACACGGTCACTACGGACCTGACGTTGGTTCCCTGCTCGGAGGATCTGAACCTCCAGATTCCGGTCTCCATGCAGGTGCAGTACCTGGTGTTCAATGAGTTCGAACAGCGCTTCTCGACGAGCCACCGTCTCAACTGTTTCGGGGAGCTGGTGCTCTCCGACATCGACACACGTCCGGGCCCCAGCGACGACTTTGCCTCGATCTTCAACGTCGCCGTCGAAGGGACGCTCAGCGGTCAAACACAGATTCGCGGCGTCGGCGCGGGGCACGGGGTGCTCGGCGTCGCCGAGGAGTTCCATGCCAATACCGGTCGTCGGCACTCCGCGGCGTTCGCGCTCGATCAGCGGGGCACGCGGCCGGATCCAGACGCCATCGTGTTACCAGCGGCGCTGCCGCCAAATCAGTAAGAGCGCTCTTGAGGTGCAAACGAGCAGAAAGGGCCGGGAGTTCTTCCCGGCCCTTTCTGCTTTGGGGCAATTCGTTCTTGCCTACGACGCGGCCCCGAACGCGACGTTCACGTGATACAGGTACGGTCCACGCCGAATAGAAAGCAGTGCAGCCTGCGCCACGCGAATCTCAATCATCTTCCGGCGGAACTCGTCGACACTCTTCACCGGGGTGCCGGCGAGCGCAACGACCACATCTCCGGATTCAATGCCGATCCGCGCGGCCGAACTCCCAGCCCGTACACGGGTGACTCGCAGAGCCGCTCGTGCTTCGCCGACTTGGATGCCGATGAGCTGCCATGCCAGGCTGTCGGCGCGCTCTGGCGGAAACCCGCGCGTGTGCAAGCTGATGCGCCGGGGCTCGTTGTCGCGCACGATGCTCAGCGGGATCTCCGCGTTCTCTGCGTGATCGCGGATGCGCTGGTCGTACTCCTCTGCGGACCGCACGTCGCGCCCGTCGATCGCCGTGATGACGTCGGCGGGTTGCAGGCCGGCGTCGGCCGCTGGGCTCCCAGCTTCGATACCGCTTACGACGACGCCCCGCCGCTGCTTGAGGCCGAAGCGCACCGCCAGCTCCGGCGTGAGGTCTTGGACAATGGCGCCCACCCACGGGACGTGCACCTCGCCGTAGCTGATCAGGTCGGCGACGATGCGGCGGGCGCGGTTGATCGGAATGGCGAAACCGATTCCTTGCGCCCGTTGATAGATGGCGGTGTTGATCCCGATGAGATCGCCGTCGAGGTTCAGTAACGGTCCCCCGGAGTTGCCCGGGTTGATGGAGGCATCGGTCTGGATGAAGTCGTAGTACGTCTGATCCGCGGTCTTGAGCGAGCGTCCCACGGCGCTGACCACACCGGTCGTGACGGTGTGAGAGAGCCCAAAGGGGTTGCCGATCGCAATCACCGTTTCGCCGATGAGAATGTCATCCGAGTTCCCCATCTTGATGAAGGGGAATTGCCGGTCACTGTCGATCTTGAGCACGGCGAGGTCAGAGTCGGAGTCGGCGCCCACCAAACGGGCATCGAAATCCCGATCGTCGGCGAACGTGACCTTCACGTGACTTCCCCGCAGCACCACGTGCTGATTGGTGAGGATGTACCCATCGGCGCGAATGACCACGCCGGAACCGAGACTGGTTTGCTTGTAGCGTTCGCGCCGCGGCTCGAAGAAGTCATGAAAGAAGTCTTCGAACAGCGGATCGCGAAACTCCGGAAAAGGCGTCAGCGGGCGTTCGATGATTTGCTCGGTGGAAATGTTCACGACCGCCGGGCTCGTTTTTTCCACCGCAACCACCACCGGCGTGCGGCGGATCGAATCGACACCTGCCCAGGCTGCACACGGAACGAGCGCAACAAATACGAGTACTCGGCTACGGGCGACAGCCATGCCAGTGACCTGCAGGAGACAACTCGGCAAGTCAAGCCCGGCCGACGCGATGCTTGGCGCCGCACAGCCAGCGGCGCGCCCTGACTCACTGATCCATTCTGTTCTTGCCCATTCTTGAAATCTGTGGGCGTGCATATATAAGGGTGCGGTGCCCGACCGCTGGTCGGGATATGTGTTCCATGGGTCTAAAAGAGAATCTCGAACAGCTCGAACGCTTGCACCGCGAGGCGGAGGTGGGTGGTGGGCAAGAGCGCATCGAGCGCCAGCACGCTTCTGGCAAGCTGACGGCACGCGAACGCATCGACCTGCTTCTCGATCCCGCGAGCTTTGTCGAAACGGACAAGTTCAAAACGCACCGCTGCACCGATTTCGACATGGACAAACGCAAGATCCCCGGTGACGCTGTCGTCACCGGGTACGGCGCGATCGACGGGCGGCTCGTCTATGTTTTCTCGCAGGACTTTACCGTTTTCGGCGGCAGCTTGAGTGGCGCCTACGCCGAGAAGGTCTGCAAGATCATGGAGCTGGCGATGCGAGATGGGGCGCCGCTGATCGGCCTCAACGACGGCGGCGGCGCGCGCATTCAAGAGGGCGTGGTCAGCCTCGGCGGCTACGCCGACATCTTCCTGCGCAACGTGCTGGCCTCCGGCGTGGTTCCGCAGATCTCCGCCATCATGGGTCCCTGTGCGGGCGGCGGCGTGTACTCGCCCGCGATAACCGACTTCATCTTCATGGTCGAGAAGACCAGCTACATGTTCATCACCGGGCCCGACGTGATCAAAGCGGTGACGCACGAAGAGGTCACGAAGGAAGACCTCGGCGGCGCAACCATGCACAGCTCGCGCAGCGGCGTCGCCCACTTCTCAGCACCGAACGACACGGCTTGCCTGGCCATGATTCGCGAGCTGCTTTCCTTCCTCCCCAGCAACAATCTCGAAGACCCGCCGTTCGGTCCGACCGGCGACGACGCCTTTCGACGCGACGAGAAACTGCGGACGATCGTGCCGGACAATCCGAATAAGCCCTACGACATCAAAGGCATCATTACCGGCGTCGTCGACGACCGCCATTTCTTCGAGGTGCAACCGGATTTCGCCAAAAACATCGTCGTCGGCTTCGCCCGCTTGGGCGGGCGTTCAGTGGGCATCATCGCCAACCAGCCGGCTTTTCTCGCCGGCGTGCTGGACATCGATGCGTCGCGCAAAGGCGGACGTTTCATCCGGTTTTGCGATTGCTTCAACATCCCGATCGTGAGCTTCGTCGATGTTCCGGGTTTCCTTCCCGGCACCGCGCAGGAGTACGGCGGGATTATCGTGCATGGCGCGAAACTGCTGTACGCATATTGTGAGGCGACCGTGCCCAAGGTGACGGTGATTACCCGCAAGGCGTACGGCGGCGCGTACGACGTGATGTCGTCGAAGCACATCCGCGGCGACATGAACTTCGCGTACCCGACCGCGGAGATCGCCGTGATGGGCCCCGAGGGCGCGGTCAGCATCGTCTTTCGCAATGAGCTGGATGCCTCCAGTGATCCGGCTCGGGAGAAGGAACGTCTGGTCGCCGAGTACCGGCGCACGTTCGCGAATCCGTTCAAGGCCGCGGAGCTGGGGTACATCGATGAAATCATCCTGCCCGAAGATACGCGTCCCAAACTCATCCGCGCCCTCGAGAGCCTCGAGAACAAGCGCGACAAGAACCCCCCCAAAAAACATGGGAACATCCCGCTGTAGCGAGGCAGGGCCGCGCGTCGACAGTGCACAGTCGAGAGTCGAAGGCGTCGATGTTTAAGAAGATTCTCATCGCCAATCGTGGCGAGATCGCCGTGCGCGTGATTCGGGCATGCCGCGAGCTCGGGATCGAGACGGTCGCGGTGTTCTCCGAAGCAGACCGCACAGCGCTGCACGTGAAAGAAGCGGATTACGCGTACCCGATCGGCCCCGCACCTTCGAAGGAGAGCTATCTCGTCATCGACAACGTTCTGGAGGCCGCCCGTCAGAGCGGCGCCGAGGCGATCCATCCCGGCTACGGATTTCTTGCGGAGAACGCGGAGTTCTCGCGTCGCTGTACAGAGGCGGGCATCGTGTTCATCGGTCCGCCCGCCGCGGCCATCCGCGCGATGGGCGACAAGGTCGCGGCGCGCGCACTCATGCAGAAGGCGCGGGTGCCGGTGGTTCCGGGCTCGGGCGGCACGCTCGATACGGCGGAAGAGGTGGTCGCCACCTGTAGTCAGATCGGTTATCCGGTGATGCTCAAGGCGGCAGCGGGCGGCGGTGGGAAAGGCATGCGCCTCGTGCATTCGGCGGACGAGCTGCATTCGGCGTTGCGTGCCGTCCGCTCGGAAGCGAAGTCGTCCTTTGGCGACGATCGCATGTACGTCGAAAAATACGTCACCAAACCCCGGCACGTGGAAGTACAAGTGGTGGCCGACACGTACGGCAACACCGTGCATCTGTTCGAACGCGAGTGCTCCATTCAGCGCCGCCATCAGAAGGTCATCGAAGAGTCCCCGAGCCCGGTGGTGGGTGACCGCTTGCGGGCCATGATGGGCCACGTTGCGGTGCAAGCCGCGCAGGCCGTCAACTATGTCGGTGCCGGCACCATTGAGTTCCTCGTGGATGCCGATCGAAACTTCTATTTCCTCGAAATGAACACCCGCATTCAGGTCGAACACCCGATCACTGAGATGATCACCGGCGTCGACCTGGTGAAAACGCAGATCGACGTTGCCGCCGGCAAGCCCCTGCCGTTTTGCCAAGAGGACCTCACGATCCGCGGGCACGCCATCGAATGCCGCGTCTACGCGGAGGATCCGTACAACAAGTTCTTCCCCTCACCTGGCAAGATCCTCTTCCTGCAAGCGCCCGGCGGAATCGGCGTCCGCGACGACACCGGGGTGTACGAAGGCTATGAGGTGAGCGCCTACTACGACCCGCTCATTTCGAAACTGGTGGCGTGGGGCAGCACGCGGGCCGACGCGATCCGCCGCATGCGCCGCGCCTTGGCGGAGTACTGCGTGCACGGCTTGGTTACCAACCTGGCATTCCACCGTTGGGTCCTGCAGCACCCGCGCTTCCTGGAGGGCGACTACGACACCAACTTCATCGCGCAGGAATTTCACGGCCTGGCGGAAACCGCGGCTCCCTTTCTCAAAGAGGCCGCACTGGCGGTGGCGGCGCTCGCCAAGCGCGATCACGAGACGGAGCATGCCGCGCGGCAGACGCAGTTCAGGTCGGCAGGGCCGCGTGGTTCCTCGTGGAAGAGCGCGGCCCGCCGCGCCGCGGTGCACGAGTAATGGCGTACGTGGCCGATCTCGGACAGCAGACCCACCGTATCGAGGTCCACGCCGCCGGCGAATCGATATTCACCGTGGAGATCGACGGCGTGCCGCGCACCGTCGATAGCCGGCGCCTCGGCGAGACGACCTATTCTCTGCTGATCGACGGGCGCTCCGTGGTAGCGGAGGTGTCTGCCAGCGGCGAACAGTACACGGTCTCGATCGGCGGTGAGCTCTTTCGTTTTTCTTTGCTCGACGAGCGCCGCCGGCGGGTGAAGCTGGGCACACCCGAAGAGGAAAAGGGCCGCCACGAAATCCGGGCCCTCATGCCGGGCAAGATCGTCGAGGTGCTCGTGCAGGTCGGCGACCAGGTTGAACGCGACCAGGGGCTGCTTGTCGTCGAAGCGATGAAGATGGAAAATGACATTAAGTCCCCGGCGCAGGGAGAAGTAAAAGAGATCCGTGTGCAGCTGGGGCAAACCGTGGACGCGGGGCAGGTGCTGGCGGTGGTGGAATAAAGCCAGTGATCAGTCGTCAGTGACCAGTGATCTGCGGTCCTAGGTCAGTGATCAGAGGCCGAGAATGAGCGCCAGCGACGACATGAAGAAGGCGCGACAGGCGTGGGAGGCGCAGGTCCTCGGGCGGGCGCTGGCGCGCGCGCCGGAGCGGCAGGCGAAGTTTGAAACCACCTCTGGGATCGATGTGCAGCGGTTGTATGCGCCGGAGGAGCGGACCGAGGAGGAGTACGTCGAGCAAGTCGGTTTTCCCGGCGCGTATCCATTCACGCGCGGTGTCCAGCCCACAATGTACCGCGGGCGGCTCTGGACGATGCGGCAGTACGCCGGCTTCGGCACCGCGGAAGAGTCGAACCGCCGCTATCGCTATCTGTTGGAGGCCGGGCAAACCGGCCTGAGCGTTGCCTTCGACCTGCCCACGCAGATGGGGCGGGACTCCGATCATCCGCGCGCCCAAGGCGAGGTGGGCCGCGTCGGCGTCGCGATCGATTCGCTGGCCGACATGGAGACGCTGTTCGCGGGCATTCCGCTCGACCAGGTCACGACCTCGATGACCATCAACGCCACCGCGTCGATCCTGCTGGCGCTCTACCTCGGTGTGGCAGAGAAGCAGGGCGTGGGCTGGGACAAGGTTGGTGGGACGATCCAAAACGACATCCTCAAGGAATACATCGCCCGCGGCACGTACATCTATCCGCCCGCTGGCTCGATGCGGATCATCACCGACATCTTCGCCTTCTGCACGCAGGAAGTGCCCAACTGGAACACGATTTCGATCTCCGGCTACCACATCCGGGAAGCCGGCTCGACCGCCGCGCAAGAGATCGCCTTCACACTCGCCGACGGGATTGCCTACGTCGAAGCGGCACTGCGAGCCGGCTTGAACGTTGATGAGTTCGGCGCCCGACTGTCTTTCTTCTTCAACGTCCACAACAACTTCCTCGAGGAAATCGCGAAATTCCGCGCGGCGCGACGGCTGTGGGCAAAAATCATGAGAGACCGCTTCGGCGCCAAGGACCCGCGCTCGATGATGTTGCGTACGCATGCACAGACGGCGGGCTCGTCACTGACCGCGCAGCAGCCGGACAACAATGTGGTGCGGACGACCATCCAAGCGCTCGCGGCCGTGCTCGGCGGCACGCAGTCGCTGCACACCAACAGCAAGGACGAAGCCTTGGCCCTGCCGACGGAAGACGCGGTCCGGTTGGCGCTGCGCACGCAGCAAGTGATCGCGTACGAAAGTGGCGTGGCGGATACCATCGATCCGCTCGCGGGGTCCTACTGCATCGAGTCGCTCACCGACGAGTTGGAGCGCAAGGCCGTCGCGTACATCGCCGCCGTCGACAAGCTCGGCGGTGCCGTCAAAGCCATCGAGCAGGGATACCAGCAGCGGGAGATCCACAATGCGGCGTACCGCTATCAGCAAGAGATCGAGCACAAGCAGCGCCTCATCGTCGGCGTCAACGAGTTCACGCTGGCGGACGAGCCCGTGCCCGACCTGCTCAAGATCGATCCGGCGCTCGAAGAGCAGCAGCGGGGCAAGCTCGCTGCCGTGCGCGCGCAGCGCAATCGGCGCGCCGTGGAACACGCGGTGCACCGCGTCGAGGAGACCGCACGCAGCGACGGGAACCTCATGCCCGCTATCATCGATGCCGTCCGGGCCTACGCCACGCTTGGCGAAATCGCCGACGCCATGCGCCGCGTTTTCGGCGAGTACCGGCCGTCGGTGACGTTGTAGGGCTCGCGAGGGGGAGTCACATCCTCGACGATCCTAGACGGCCGTGAACGCAGATTCGTTGGCGGCCAAGGAGTTGAAGGCACGGTGCCCTCCTCTCCCGCATTACCGGCGGGAGAGGATGAAGGTGAGGGTACCTTCAAGATTTTTCTCGCCGTCGGTGTGCAGAATTGTGTAGGGTGCGCGTCGCGTCCGCTGAGCGGAGATGGCAACTACATTTTCAGACTTTTTCCAAGCAGCGACGGGCCACGAGCCGTACGACTACCAGCGCCGGCTGGCGGGCGATCCGACGGTAGCAAACGCCATCGTCGACGGCCCGAAGTCGCTGGCGATCAACGTGCCGGATCGGATTCGGCGGAGAGGAATCGGTGAACGGCGCCGACCAGCACGAAGATCCCCTCTCCTGCATTACCCGCAGGAGAGGGCGAGGGTGAGGTCACATCGGTGGGTGCAGGGGGTGGTTCTTCTTGCTGCCGGTGTGCAGGATTGTGTAAGGTGACGCATCACGTTCTGTGAGGGGGAATGGCGAGTAGCTTCTCAGACTTCTTCCGCGCGGCGACGGGCCACGAGCCGTACGACTACCAGCGCCGGCTGGCGGGCGATCCGACGGTAGCAAACGCCATCGTCGACGGCCCGAAGTCGCTGGCGATCAACGTGCCGACGGGTGCGGGGAAGACCGCGGGTGGATGGATCGTGTGACATCGCGAGGTGGTGTGCCCATCCGGCTGACAGAGGAGCGGTGGTTTCACATCGTTGAGAACCACGATGACCTGGCGGGGCACTACGATGACGTGTTGGATGTCGTGGAGAACCCCGACGTGATTGCGCAAGGCGACGAGGGAGCGCTCGTGGCGGCAAGAACGCTGGCGCCGCGGCGGCACTTGGCGGTAGTGTACAAGGAAGCGCCGCGAGAGGATGGGTTTGTCGTGACAGCGTACTTCACTCGCCGGCTCGCGCGGAGGGCAGTGGTATGGCGAAAACAGCAGCAGCCAGAGCGATAGAGCAAATTGCCGCGGCGATCCCGCACCTCATCCGGCTCCCTCAGGGAAGGGCATGGGTCGACTACGATCGCGAGGCCGACGTGCTCTACATCAGCCTGAAACGCCCGCAAAGGGCAACCGACACAGTGGACCAGGACGGCATCCTCCTGCGCTACCGCGGCAAGGAATTGGTCGGCGTGACTGTGCTGAACGCTTCAAAGCGAACGAAGAACGGCAAGCGCAAGCGCTGAGGTAAGGGCTTGGCAAGAAATGAATGTGACATTCTCGGGTCAGCAGCACGCTTCGAGACGGCCCCTGGAAAGACGGGGCCTCCTCAGCGTGAGCGGTTTTCGCCTTCATTTTCAATATTCTCTTCCGCTCGCCCTGAGGAGCCGCCCTCTTTTGGCGGCGTCTCGAAGGGCAGTTTCAGATACACAGCGTACACTTTATTTTTACCAAGCCCTCAGGGGATCCCCTCTCCTGCATTACCCGCAGGAGAGGGCGAGGGTGAGGTCACATCGTTGGGTGCGGGGGGTGGTTCTTCTTGCTGCCGGGGTGCAGGATTGTGTAAGGTAACGCGCACGTTCGTTGAGGGGGAATGGCGAGTAGCTTCTCAGACTTCTTCCAGGCAGCGACGGGCCACAAGCCGTTCGACTACCAGCGCCGGCTGGCAGGCGATCCAACGGTAGCAAACGCCATCGTCGACGGCCCGAAGTCGCTGGCGATCAACGTGCCGATGGGCGCGGGGAAGACGACGGCGGAGGGCGTCGCGAAAACCAGCTGCGTCCTCGCCAGCCTCCAGCATTCGGCGTTTCTCCAGGAACCAGAATCTGCTAGGAAGAGTGCGAGCGATTGGAATCCGAAATGGATATTCGGGGCGTGGTACACGGCGACGAGATCAAGCTTGAGAAACCGCTTGCGGAACTCGAGGGGAAGATGGTCGTCGTTCGAGTCGAGGTCGTCGAAGACGAAGGAGATCTCTCGCCGGAAGAGCAGCGGCGCGCCTGGGATGAATGGGTTGCTCACGGCCCGCACGGGCCGATCGACGACGATCCTGAGTGGCCGTGACGCACGATTCGCTGTCGGTAAAGCATTGATGATTCTCCAGGCCGGCGCTCACCGCCGGTCGAGCCCGAACGCATACAACATGGCTGCGCGCACCTCGGCCCAACGCTGGTCCGGGAGGGTGCTGAGCAATGCCCCCAAGCGGCGCCGTTCAACCGAGTACACCCACTCGACCTTCAGAACGCGCAGGAAGCGGTGGAGATTCTCTGCGAGCTCACCGATTCCGACGACGAAGACATCGCTGAGGCGGCGTCCGAGGCTCTGATCATGGCCGAGGGATTCACCGACGAAGATGACGAGGACGACGAGTTCAGCTACTGAGAGTGTACTCCAGTCACTGATGATGCGTTTCGACCTGGAGGTGCGCGTTGCTGCACACCTGGATCGAGCGTTTCTCTCCCTCCGATGAGGCAAGCCAGTCACCCCAGGAATGCATGTGCTCGATGCGACGACGGCGCAACGGCCCTTTGCAGTAGTGACAAGTCTTCATTGCTTCTCCTTCCGCCGGACCCGGTAATGCTGCCACAACTGCGGATCGGGTCGAGAGATCGTGGCGATCACCAAAGTCCCCTCGCCGACGGCGCATAGCGCGTGCAGCGGACTCCCGCGCGCGGTGAGATCAAGCACGAGATGCGAATGACCGCGAGGATCGTCGGGATAGTTTTCGACGAGTTTAGCCACGGGATGAGTTGGAAGGACGGCTTGATTGGTTGGGTCACTTTGGTCAGAATGACCATTATGAAGACGACGCTATCCGCCGCCGAGGCAAAGGCACACTTCGCCGAGTGTCTGCGCGCGGTTGAACAGGGGCGCCCGGTGGTCATCACCCGGCACGGGAAGGCCGTTGCGGCCCTCGTACCAGCAGAGGAAGCCGCGCAACTCCGGCGGCTGCAAGCGGCGGGCCCGCACGGCGGGCTCGCGGGGATCGCCGGCGGCTGGGAGGGCTCGGAGGAGTTGGTGCAGCAGGTGGCGCGCATGCGTCGCACGCGCCCGCGCAAAGCAGCACGACTGGCGTCGCAGTAAATGCCGTACCTGTTCGATACCGACGCGATTTCGGGAGTCCTCAAGCGCCGGCCCGCCGCAGGATACTTGCGCTGGCTCGCGGGCATTCCACGAGCGGAGCAGTTCGCGAGCGCGGTTACCATCGGCGAGCTGCACCGGGGGGCATTTCGGTCGCCGCAATGTGAGCGGCACCTGCGCAACATCGACGAACGCGTGCTCGCGGCAGTCACGGTGTTGCCATATGACCAGCAGGTCGCGCGGGTGTACGGAGAGATCGCGGCTGCATTGGAGAGCCAAGGGCGCCGGCTCGCTG
Source organism: uncultured delta proteobacterium (assembly GCA_963729835.1). GTDB lineage: Bacteria > Desulfobacterota > Binatia > HRBIN30 > HRBIN30 > CAVSQF01. The sequence continues at coordinate 58,363 of CAVSQF010000007.1, forward strand.
ATGCCGACATGCAAATCGCCGCGACTGCTCTGCACCATGATCTGGAGTTGGTGACTGGGAACGTGCGGCATTTTGGCCGTGTGCCCGGGTTGAAGATCAATCGCGCCCTCGCTGGCACCCGATGAGGAGCCAGGTCCTTCGCCGCGCCCGGCAGCTGCTCCAGGTATGCCGCCCGACCCGTCTGTCGGTGGATGCGAGGGGTTTACTTGGTGTCCGACTTCTTTTCGTCGTTCGACGTGATTCGCCTGCATCGTAGCACCGATGATCTAGACCGAGTACGCCGCAGTATGATCGACTCCCGGATGTCCGCTGGCGGGAAGAGGGTCCGCGATCCGATCCTTGTTCCTAATAACCCGTGGGTGCTCCCGACATCCTCCCAACGAAGGCGGGTATGCTCGCGGTGGGGGGTAAAAGGGATAAGCCCCATTTGTCCGGCGTTGCCGCACACCAGCACCTCGACAATCGGTCATCAGAGCCAATCGACAACCTCGGTTGGCTCTTTTCTCTCTGAGTGCGTGGCGACCGTGTGTAGGAGGAACTCTGCCCCATGACGCCGCTGGAGAGGTATACAGGTTGCCGCAGTTCGCGAAAACGTGCTCTTCGCAGGGCTTGATCTCAGACTTCTGGCATGCACCAAGATCCCGCGACCGTCAACGAGCGAGCATATCCATGTTGCTTGTGATATCGGTTCAGACGCGAGATGGGCAAACAAGTCTCAGACGAAGAACGGGGCGCGTACCGTGAGGCCGGACATGCAGTCGCGGGCTACGACATCAACCCGATCCATAACCTGAAGCGCGTTACGATCGCACCCAGCACCGACTACCTCGGCTGTAATCATTCGTGGCCAAAGCCGAGCTTTCACCCCGATTGCAGCATCTCCGAAAGCGAGGAGATACGCACCTATGGCACCATCGTGGCTCTCCTCGCGGGCGCTGTCGCGGAGAAACGATGCGCTGGTACAGGGACGAAGATCCCCGATTCAGTGGCGGAATGAGTGAGCCGTGGCACACGAAAGGCTTATTGCTCAGATCAGGTCACTGTACGGCGGCGCCGATACCGGCTCTCGGTTCATGCCGAGCGCGAACGTGACGGAGTTTGTGACCAAATCGAACCCACGAAAAATCGGCCCTTGAAATCGTTGCGATTCTTCATATCGAAACCGGCGATTTGGCAATTTAATCACAACCTCTCAGATTCAGGTCACTCGTTACGGCGGCGCCGATACCGGCTCTCGGTTCATGCCGAGCGCGAAAGTGAGGTAATGTCGGGAGTGTGGTGGAAAAAGGGGAAAGGCGTCATCATCCGGCCAGTTCTTAACCCAAGAACAACTCCCGCGTAGCAGCGGGGGTCAGAGGATGACGCCATGGTAACAGATAGCAGGAAGGA
>CAVSQF010000008.1:0-17067 GCA_963729835.1 uncultured delta proteobacterium
CCGGTCGCAACCGTGGCGTGAGTTCGGGCGGGGCGCGGGATCAGTGACGTAAGTGCGACTGCGTGCCCTGAGGGAATCCGGCGGCGCAGCCGTATTTCCCCTCTTGATTCTTACGGTGCTGTTAGCGACCAGCGCTGCGACGCGAGCGGTGGAGCATCCGACGAAGACCCCGAGGCCCACCAAAACCTCGCGTGTCCCGACGGCGACCCCGAGACCGACGGATACGGCTTCCAGCATCGACACCGTGACCCCAACCGAAACCCCAACGGAAACCCCGACAGAGCTAACTGCCACCGATACACCTGCGGCGCAAGGGACCGAGACCCCGAGCGCGACCAGCACCGAGACCCCCACCGAAATCCCGGCGGTAACGGAGACGCCACAGACGAAGACGCCCAGCGCTGCCGACACGGCGACCCGGACTCCGAGCGCCACCACCGTTGTCGGGGCAGCGACTCCAACCCCGCCGAACAATCCCTTGGCGATCCTCTTCCGAGCAGCCGCAACGTTCCCGGCCGGCAGTGCGCCCGCCGCCCTCACGACCGGCGATTTCGATGGCGACGGCAACTCGGACTTGATGGTGGTCGATCGTGCAGGCGGCACGGTGCGCTGGTTGCAGGGGAAGGGAACCGGCGCCTTCAACGTGCGATCGCCAATACTCATCGATCCTGCCGCTCAGCCGGTTGGGGTTGTTGCAGCGGATTTTGATGGCGACGGATTGCTGGACGTCGCCACTGCAAACAGCGGCACTAGCAGCGTGTCAGTCCTCTTCGGACAAGGGAAGGGAAAGCTGGGGACACCCGTCACAACCAGCGTGGGAACCAAACCGGTTGCGTTGGCGGTGCAGGGGAACCGCCTGTTGGTGGTCGATGCCGCCCAAGACAGTCTCATCGCTCTGTCGGTTGGGACGGACCGTTCCGTGACCGTCGATGGCCAATTCCCCGTGGGAACCCAGCCCGTGGCGATCGCTGCTGGCGACGTCAACGGCGATGGGATCATGGATTTCGTCGTCGCGAACCACGGCGACAACTCCGTCACTGTCCTGATCGGCAACCGTGATCAGTCTCTATCCCCACAGGCGCCGATCGCGACGGGCGCGGGGCCCTCGGGCGTGACGCTGGCCGATGTGAACCGCGACGGCGTGCTTGATCTGGTCGTCGCAGAGACGGATGACAACACAGTTTCAGTCTGGCTCGGCAGCAGCGCTGGCGGTTTTCGCCGTGCCGGCAGTCCGATTGCCGCAGGGATCTCTCCGATTGCGGTGGCAATCGCCGATGGTGTCCATGAACTTGCGACGGATGACGGCACGCCGGCCATGTTTGTTGCCAGCGCGGGTTCGAACGAAGTGCTGCTGTTGAACAGCCACGGCAATGGCCAATTCACGATCTTAGACCGCTTCGTCGTCGGTCAGGACCCGACCGCCCTGGTGATCGGCCAGTTTACGACCGCGAGCAACGATGTCGCGGTTGACGTCGCTGTGTGTGACACCCAGGCGGGGACTGTCGCCGTCTTGCGGAGCACCACACCCGGCTCGTACACCAGCGCCGTGGGTCTCGTCGCCGACGCCGGCCCTATTGCGATCGCGGTCGCGGACTTTGATCACGACGGGCTTACTGACGCAGTCGTGGCAAATGCGGCGAGCAACGATGTTTCAATCCTGCGTGGAAACGGGCGCGGAAGCTTGCTCGCGGCGGTGAATTTTGGAGTTGGAGAGAGCCCGCTCGCCGTTGCGGCTGGCGATTTCAACGGCGATGGTGCTGCAGACGTCATCGTCGCGACTGCGGGATCGAGCCTATTGTCGCTGCTCACTGGTGATGGAACGGGAAGCCTGCGTGCGCCGGTTGCGGTCGACCTCGGGGAGGTGGCGCGGGGGCTAGTTGCGGCGGACCTCAACGCTGACGGCCTTGCCGACCTCGTGGCGGTGCCGCAGGCGGGCAATCACGTGAGCGTCCTGATAGCTGGCGCCGGGTTCGGGTCGCCGCGTCTTGTCGACCTCGACGGCACTGCGGTGTCGGTTGCAGCGGGAAACGTGAACGGGGATGCTGCCGTTGACTTGGTGGTTGCGGTGACGGCTCCGGCCGGCATCGATGCGGTGCTCGGGAACGGCGACGGCAGTTTCCAGGGCTCCATCCTGAGCGTGCTCCCCGACGCGCCGACCGATGTGGCAGTTGCTGATTTCGATGAGGACGGGCATGCGGACGTGGCGGTCTTGAGCGCGTCGTCCGCTACCATCCATATCCTCCACGGAACCGGCGACGGGCACTTCCTTCGAGAAGCCGATCTCACCGCCCCATTGCAGTCGGTGGCGATCCGTACCGCGGATTTCAACGCCGATACGCACGCGGACTTGGCGGTGATCAGCTCGAGGCAACGATGCGCTCACGGTTTACGCCGGCACAGGGACCGGAGGTTTTACCGCGCCAACGAGCTTCGCCGTAGGCCGCCAGCCGGTGGGCATGGTCATAGCCGACTTTTCCGAGCTTATCGGGGCAGTTCTCCCCGACGTCTTGGTTGTCAACACAGGCAGTCAAGATGTGACGGTGTTGCGCAATTCCAGCCACGTGCCTCCTACTCCTACGCCCGTGCCGACAGACACCGTCGGGCTATTGACGCCGACGCCATTGCCGCCGGTGGGCTCGCCGACGTACACCCCGAGACCAACCCAAACCCCGAAGCATACAGCGGGCCCGAAGACGTCGCCGACCGACAGTGGCGGCAGCAGCGGTTGCGCGGTCGGTGGAGGAGCGCGGGGCAGCCTGTGGCCACTCCTGGCCATCGCTGTGGCGGTGCTGCGCGCGCGCCACCGGCGCTGCCACTGGCAGTGACGTGCAGGGACGGCTTCTGTCTGTCTGAAATATTGGACAGCTTAGTGAGCAGTGACATGCGGAGCGGCTTGCGTCCGTCTGAAATATTGGACAGGTGGTGAGCTGTACAGCTCTTCCTGTGATTGAGTGCGTTCTGCGCCCCGTCAGTCGTCACAAGGAAAGCGTCATCAGTTTGACTTTACGTACTCACAGTGACAACATTTGTATCAACTTCGCCACAACGCCAAGAGCAAAACGGGTGAATTCGGGCGGCATTTCGAACGCCGCTTCTGGGCACTCTCTTTGCCTCCCACTGAACGCCGCTGGGGCGTGTGCTGACGCGGGGTGTCCACGCGCCGCGGCTGTTCAGGGGCAAAGCTACAAAGGGAGGCGGTTATGGCGCGACTGTTCGTGTGTGACCGAGGCGGATGGATCACTGCCGATATCGACGCGAGTGGGCCCGTTCTGAGTGATGCTTTGGATCACGAAAAGGCAGATCCGGTCATCCGTTGTGCGGTGCTGATGGCTGTTTCTGCGCTCGCCAAAGGGGGCACGTGGCCGATGGCCGTTCTTCAGGCCATGTCGACCCTCATGGCGGACATGAAGGATGAAGTTCGAACTGAGCAACTGATGTGATCTCCGATCAGGCGGGTGGGCGCGTGACGCACCCATCCGTCCGGTCGGTTGACACTGGCCCCCATTTGGCGGGGACCCACGGGAGTATCTGCCGAGGCAGATGCCGAGGTATGCCTGTGTCCGCCAGCCGGAGCACGACGAGCCCGGCAGCGGCGGTTGCGGCAGAGGAGGCACTGCGTCTGGTTACGCGGCCAGCAACCGGTCGAGTTCGCCTTGCTCATCTAAGGCGCGGAGCTCGTCGAATCCGCCGATCGAGCTGCCATTGATGAAGATCTGCGGCACGGTGCGGCGACCTGACGCCTCAATCATTTTGGCACGAATCAACGCGTCCCGCCCCACATCGATTTCCTCGAACTGCACCCCTTTGTGCGTCAGGAGCGCTTTCGCCCGTACACAGTGGGGGCAGAACTGAGTCGTGTACAGCACCACCGTCGCCATTTCCGTACCTCGCGGAGAAACGTATCGAGCGTGCAACGCAGTCGCAAGGTAGTCTGCAAGTGGGGCCACTGGCCCGCGGCCACCGGCCTGCGTTGACTCCCTGTGCCCCCTACGCTACCGACTTCGACGATGGCTGTTGGCGAAGCGTTTGCACGGTTAGTCGAGATCATGGAGCGGTTACGCGCCCCCGGGGGATGTCCGTGGGACCGCGAGCAGACCCACCAGTCCATCAAACCGTACCTGATCGAAGAGGCCTACGAGGTCGCGGAGGCAATCGAGAAGCACGACAGCGATGAGCTGTGCACCGAGCTGGGCGATCTTTTGTTGCAGATCGTCTTCCACGCGACGATGGCCCGCGAGGCAGGGGTGTTTACCATTGAGGACGTCATCGGTGCGATCACCGACAAGATGGTGCGCCGGCACCCGCATGTCTTTGGCGGCGTGCAGGTGAAAGACGCCGCCGAGGTTCTGAACAACTGGTCACGCATCAAGGCCGCCGAGCGCGTCAACTCGGAGGACCGTTCGGCGATCGCCGGTGTGCCGCGCGGCATGCCGGCGTTGCTGCGTGCGGCGCGCCTGGGTGAGAAAGCATCACACGTGGGCTTCGATTGGCAGCGGCCCGAGGAGGTGTTGGAGAAGGTGCGCGAGGAACTCGGCGAGCTCGACCAAGCACTCGCTAGCGGTGACCGCGCCGCCACCGAGGCCGAGCTGGGCGACGTGCTGCTGGCGCTGACGAGCTTCGCCCGCCGCGCCGATCTCAATCCGGAAGACGCCTTGGCGCGCGCGGCGGATCGCTTCAGCGACCGCTTCCGCCAAATGGAAGAGCTTTTTCACGCGCAGGGGAGAGATCTCCGCGACGTGCCGCTCTCCGAACAGGAAGCGGCCTGGCAACGGATCAAGAATAGTTGTTAGGTTGTTACGTTGTTAGGTTATTAGGTACCACCTATCAACTAACAACGAACAACTAACAACCGATTACGACCTTCACGTTCCGAGCAGGTTCCGCGCGATGACTTTCAGTTCCAAGATCGGCTTCACGCCTTCGAAGATCGGCAACACCAAAGCGTCGACGACGTACCGGGAAATCGCGAATTCCTCGGCGTAGCCCCAGCCGCCGTGGAGGAGCTGCCCCTCCTGCGTCACCCAGACGGCGACATCCGATGCGAACAGCTTGGCCATCGCCGGCTCCAACGCAATCGATTCATCGGCATCCATGGCGTGCGCCGCGGCGTACGTGAGTTGGCGCGCCGCCATGACGTACGTGGCCATACGCCCGAGCTTATACTGCGTCAGTTGAAAGCTCCCGATCGGTTGTCCGAACTGTTTGCGATCGTTGGCGTACTCCGCGGTGCGTTCCAACGCGGCTTGCGCGAGGCCGGTGGCGCGCCCGCCGGTCTGTAATCGCCCGGCGGCGAAACCTTGCATCTGCAGATAGAAGCCTTTGCCGAGTCCGCTCTCTTCGCCCACGAGGTTCTCGGCCGGCACGAAGTAGTTGTCGAAGGTAAGCGTGTACGAATGCATACCGCGATAGCCGGGTGTCGCGTCGGCCCTGCCGCTGAGCACGCCGCCCGTCGGTTGGCGCATCTCGAAGTTCTGTGCGGTGAACGGGTCCTTTTCGACGATGAACAACGACAGCCCGCGCGCGCCGCTCTTCGTGTCCGGATCCGTGCGTGCCAGCAGGGCCAGGACGTTGGCGCGACCCGCAAAGGTGCACCATGCCTTGGCGCCATTGATGAGGTAGCCTTTCGTGCCATCGACCTCGCCGGCGTCAGCACGGCATGCGACCGAGGCGACATCGGAGCCGATATCCGGCTCGGTTACCGAGATGCCCACCATCAACTCGCCGCTGGCGATGCGTGGCAGCCACTTCGCCTTCTGCGCTGCCGTTCCGCCTTTGAGCAGGGCTTTGGTGAGAATCTCGGGGCGGGTGATCAGGCTGCCGGCTCCGGCCAGCGAGGCGCGCGACAGCTCTTCGGTGGTGATGATCATGATGAGATTGCCCATGCCCGCGCCGCCGAATTCCTCCGGCACCGACATGCCGAAATACCCCAGATCGGCCATATTCGTGATGAGCGCTTCCGGGATCAGCTCGTCGTGGCGGTGCAATCGCGCCGCAATCGGCACCACCTCGGCCTCGGCGAATTGACGCACCGAGTCGCGGCTCATCACCGCCAGGTCTTCCGCGATCCAGCAGTGATTCACGCCGTGTTGTTCGATGACGTGTCGGCCGACGGCCTGAACGTGGTCGGCGCTCGCAAACGCGCGCGCGTGCGCTTTGATCTCCGGTGCGCCGAGGGTCTGGTTGAGCCGATGGTCACTGAGGCCGAAGGCGTCGGGATGCGCATCCACCTGCGCCGCCAGGCGCAACGCCACCTCGGCGGCGCATATGCCCGCCATCTGGTCCACGGCGGGGTCTCGGTGGCCATGCGCGGCAGCCGACTGGGCATACGCAAGCAACTCCTTCGCGGCGGCAACCTCGGTTGCCGCGTAAGCGAGCCGCTCGCAGTGCACTTGGGCGTCGTCAATGCCCCGTCCGCCATCAGTGCTTCGGCGGGCGACGTCGAGCGCCTCCCGTACGACCGTGTCTGTTGCCCCAATGAGTTTCTCTACTCCGACCAGCTCGTTCGCCGTCAGTCCTGCCATGGTCGACACACTCCCGTTTGTCCGCTGAACAGAAGATTTGTACCATTGCGAGACTCCGGAGGCCAGTCACGTTGAGGGGCGGTAGTGGTGCAGCACCACTACCCCGGGGGACAAGCAGAAGCGACGCCCTCCCGCTTGCTGGCGCAACTAATCCGGGACGCCGTTGCGCAGGAGTTCGCGGGCGATCGTCACGATTTGGATCTCATCGGTGCCGCCGCCGATCTGCAGGAGCTTGGCATCGCGCGCCAGGCGCTCGACGGTGAACTCCTGCATATAGCCGTTGCCGCCCATGAGCTGCACGGCTTCCATCGCTACTTCCGTGGCCACACGGGCGCTGTACAGTTTGCACGCACTCGCCTCGGCCATGGTCATGCGCGCGCCGTCCTTGTGGCTATTGAGCAACTTGAAGAAGAGGTTGCGCACGTTGGCGCGCGCCACGAACATGCGCGCCAGCTTTTCCTGAATGAGCTGAAACTCGGCGATCGGACGCCCGAATTGGACCCGTTCTTTGGCGTAGCGCAGGGACTCTTCGAGGCAGCGTTCGATGATCCCGAGCGTCATCGGCACCATGCCGGTGCGCTCGCCGTGGAACACGTCGCGTGCTTGCTCGCGGGCTTCTGTACGCTCCACTTCGCCGAGCAGCTGACTGCGGTGGACGCGCACCTCGTCGAGAAACACCTGCCCCGTCGGTGAGGCGTGCATGCCCATCTTCTCCATCGGTTTGGACGTCTCCAGCCCCTCGGCGCCACGTTCGATCAGGAATGCCCGCATCGGGCGCTGGCGGAGATCTCCGCCGCGGTCGATCTTCGCGTACACGACGAAGATGTCGGCGTACGGGGCATTGGTGATGAACGTCTTCTCACCGCTGAGGACATAGAAGTCCCCATCAACCCGCGCCACCGTGCGCATGCCGCCGAAGGCGTCCGAGCCTGCTCCCGGCTCCGTCATGCACCAGGCGCCGATCTTCTCCATCGTGAAGATCGGTTGCGCGTAGCGCAGCAGCTGGTCGCGCGTCGCTTTCGCTACGATCGCACCACCCGCCAGTCCGAGACTGGCGCCGAAGGCCAACACGAACCCCGGTGAGTAGCGTGACAGCTCCATGGCGACGATCATGCTCATCGCCGGATCATCGGCGGTGCCCTCTCGGCTACGTGCGGTTGCGGCGTCGCGTTCGGCCAGGCGCGCGAACCGCGCCCGCGCCATTTCGGTCATGCCGAAGTCGGCGCCCAGCTTGCGCATCAGCTCGTACGGCAAGATCTCATTGCGCTCGAGCGCGTTGATCTTGGGCACCAACTCCCGCTCGGCCCATTGCCGCACCGTCTGCCGAACCATTTCTTGCTCTGGGGTGAAAGCAAACATTCCGATCCTCCTCGACGACGCTACCTCGGCCGCGCATAGAGCGTCGCGTTGACCTGCTGCATGCGCGCGGCCAGCTCGGTGTACTCGTTGTCCGCGATGTCCACAATGCCCCAGTTGTCATTCTCGCCGTCGAAACGGCCGGTGGCGGGCTCGTCCGTGTATTCGAACCAATGGGCACCAACCATGTACGGCCGTGCCAAGACGTTGCGCATGTAGCTCTCGTACGCGCCGGCGCGTTCGGTTTGGGTGGCCAGGGTCGGGTAGAAGGGCGGATAGGTGTTCGGCAGACCGGAGTCGGCCGCGCGAAACCCGAACTCGCTGACCAGCATCGGCTTCTGCACAATCTCGTAGATCTCGTCGACATCGCCGAAGACGCTCCCGGTGAAGATGTACCCGAACTTGTGAGCCTGATCCTCCAGTACTGGTAGAGTACCGGCAGCAACCACGTAGTAATTGGCGCTCAGCACATCGACAAACGGGGCCGCCGCGGCGACGACGGCCGGCGGCACCGCATACGCCAGCAGGCGCGAGCCGAGGATGAGGAGGTCCGGGCTGATCGCACGCAATGCATCGTGAACGACTTGGTAGTACCGGCCGGCAACCGGACCCGTGAAGGCTTGCCGGTCGGCGGCACGTGCGGGGAGATCATTGGCCGTGTTCAGGGGCAGTGATTTCAACTGTTGCACGTCGTCGAAGGAGGCGAGTTGCTGATCCCAGACGGCGTTGAATGCGCCGATGTCTCCACCGTAGCGTGACTCGAAGAACGCTTGCAGCGCCAGTTTTCCCGGCGCGCCGGCCGGCAAGCGGAGGTACGCGTCGAGGTAGGACGTAGTTTGCGCCAGGCCCGGCGCCCAGCCGAGCTCGTTATCGCTGAAGGTGCCGATGCAGTACGGATCGGCGGCGCAGCTGCGTGCGCCGTCAGGCCTCGGCCGCCGCACCGGCCGCGAACTCGGGTGCGAAGTAGTCCCGCACGGGCAGCCCGGTGAGGCCCGCCGCCACGCCGGCTACCGGCGGTGCATATCCGGCGAAGCCTAGAATGATCGTGTACGGGACGCGGCCGGCGAACAGCTCGTACTTGCTCCAGGCGCCGACCGTCGTGAATCCGAGCGTATCGAACCGGTTGACGACGACGTCGGCCCAGGCCGCCTCCGTGCCGTACCGTGCGATGATGTTATCGTGATACGGTGCACAGCCAAGCGCCGGGGCGTAATCGCCCTCCGGGTCGACGTGGTTCACGCCTGCTGAGAAGAACGCATTTCCCTCTGGAGTGATGAGCCACCATACGCCGTCGATCTGTTCGGTGCGGAAATGCCCTGTGGCTCGCGAGCTGATCGCCCGGCAGCCGTCAAAGCGATCGAGATCACAGTGGAGCGGTGCGGTGGTCGGTGATGGGGCAGCGGTTGCCGTAAGCGTAGCGGTCGCGCTCGGGGTTCCGGAGAAATTCGCCGGCGTCACCGCATCGTCACTACAGCCCGAAACGGCGAGGGCGATTGCCGCGAGGAGTAATGCGCGCCACACGCCCGCCTGCTATCGCAACTCCAGCGGTTTGTGAAGCGGGGGCGGCAACCGAAATTTGCCGCAGCCGCCGATGCTCGAGCGCCCTTGCCGAGCGCGGCAGCGCGGTATTGGGTCGTCAATCGCCTCGGCCAGGCTCTGTCTGTCCGGTTCGTTAGTATTGTTTCGGAGTGTTGGCGAGAATGATCCTGGTTTTGAGCCAGAATGGAGCGATTCTCCCAATCCTTGTAGCCAAGGAGATTCCAGGGGGGAAGCGATTTTCCCTGAGTTCTTTCTTGATACCCTTTAAGATATACTTTGCCGCTTCTTCCTCGCTGATTTCTCCGGGCGATGGAATTCCATCGTCTTGAGTTGCCTGGGTCGCTACGAACCCAGGATGGATAGTTTGCAGCTTTATATGTTCTATTCCGAAATGCTGGAGCTCCATACGCGCGGTCTCGAAAAACAGACGCGCCGCTCCTTTGGCTGCCGTATAGTCGCCTTGCATCGGTATGCCAAAGTAACTTGCCAGTGAGTTCACGTGGGATATCATGCACGGGGTATCCTGCTTCTTCATTTGGGCTATTAACGGAACATAGAAATTGATCATGGAATCATAATTGGTTCTCATGCACCAAAGGATCTTATCACGAGATGCGGTTAGGGTATTAGATGGAGGTCCAGCGCCTACATTGAGGAGAGCGATATCGATACGGCCATACCGTTTGATGATTTCCGCTACGACGAACTCAGCATGCACAGCATCGGTTGCGTCGCCGACGAAATGCATGCATTCGCTTGCCGCTCGTTTTACCTCTTCCGCGACCTCGCTCAGAAGGCCTTGGCGGCGAGCCGTAATGGCGATTGTGTTGCGATGTTTCGCTAAGGCAATAGCCGTTGCTCGACCAATACCTGACGATGCACCAGTGACTAAAATAACTTTGTTGCTGTACTCCATAATATTACATGTGACACGTAACTAGTTGCACGCAATTACGCCAAGGAAGCCCCCCGGCCGCCGTGGGCGGGCGAGTTCGGCGGCGAAGCTATTTGCGCTTAGAGACAGCGCGCTTACGCGGTCGACGCGTAGCGTTCTCCGTGGCGGCGCGACAACGCGGACAATTTGTGTCGCGCAGGTAACGGGTCCAGCGATGACCTTCGGGCCATAAACGTGCCGGAGTGCGCATGTTGCAGGGTGTTTTACCCTGATCAAGGTAATGCACGATTCCCAGCGGCTCGAAAAAATCACGGACGTCGAGATTCAGTGCCTGCAGCACTCGCTCCAGGGCAGCGACCGTTAAGGTCTTCTTCCCGTTCTCCAACTCGTACAGAGAACGGCCGGAAATCGCATCCTTCAAACGTCGCGCGAACGCCTCGCGCCCCTCCCCGAACGCCAAGCGAACCTCAACGAGTTTACGCACGGTAAAGCGTTGGTAGTAGGGGCCAGATTCGAGGCCGCCGCGCCGCATTCGTGGCCGACCGACATCCTTCATTCGCGGTGCACCTCCCTTCGGATAGCGAGGCCGAAGCTACTATAGATCGCCATTGCGATGCAAGGTCGCCAGGCACCGGTCGGTGCTTGAGGTCGTGGGGGAAGGAAGGGTGAGTGAAGGGGCTTGAACCCTCAACCCCCGGAGCCACAGTCCGGTGCTCTGCCAGTTGAGCTACACTCACCACGCGGGGCGCGCTTGCGGCGATCGGGAGAGCACTTCCTGCTCATCCCACCAGTTGCTCCGTATCGCATACGCGAACCGCTGTGCGCGTGCAAGAGACGCGATCGTTCCCACGGGGCCGGGTGTTGCAGGTTGCGGTGGCGGCACGCGGCGAGTAGGTTTGCATGATCATGGCCAATCCCACCGAACGCAGCGGGCTGCAACGCAGCGGGTTGCGGAAGCATGCCCAGCAAGTCGGCGAGGCCGTCTGGGAAATTGCTCCGGACGCGAAACCCGGCATGCGCGTGCCGGCCCGGATTTACGCCACGCCGGAGCTCTTCGCGCAGCTCGATGACGGCGTCTTCGAGCAGGTGACGAACGTCGCCATGCTGCCCGGCATCGTCGGCTACTCGTTCTGCATGCCGGACGGGCACTGGGGCTACGGCTTTCCGATCGGCGGCGTCGCCGCCATGGATCCGGAACACGGCGTCATCTCGCCGGGGGGCATCGGCTTCGACATCAACTGCGGGATGCGCCTGATCCGCACGCAGCTCACTCTAAGTGATATTCAAGACCATATCCACGAGCTGGTCGACGCCTTGTACAAGCGGGTGCCGGCGGGAGTCGGCGCGCGCGGCTTCTTGAAGCTGAGCGACGCGGACTTCCGCGCCGTCGCCGAGCGCGGGGCGCGGTGGTGCGTCGAGCAGGGCTACGGGCGGCCCGAAGATCTCGAACGTATCGAGGATGGTGGTGCGACCCCGGGCGCGGATGCTGATCGGGTGAGCCCGCGGGCGCTCGAGCGCGGCCGCCAGCAAGTCGGCACGCTCGGCTCCGGCAATCACTACCTCGAGATCCAAGTCGCCCGCCCCGAGCACGTGTTCGACGCGCACGCCGCCGCGGTCATGGGCATCACGCGGCCCAACCAAGTTGTGATCATGTTCCACTGCGGCAGCCGCGGTTTCGGCCACCAAATCGCCAGCGACTACGTGCAGAGCTTCGTGCCGCTGATGCAGCGCAAGTTCGGCATTCAGCTGCCGGACCGCGACCTCGCCTGCGCACCATTTTCGTCCGCCGAGGGGCAAGCGTACTTCGCGGCGATGAAGTGTGCGATGAATATGTCTTTCGCAAACCGCCAGGTGATCCTGCACCGCGTCCGCGAGGTGTTCGCCGAGGTGCTCGGGCGCCCGCCGCAGGACCTCGGACTGGAGATGGTGTACGATGTGGCGCACAACACCGCCAAGCTCGAAGAGCATATGGTGAACGGGCGGCGGCGCCACTTGCTGGTGCACCGGAAGGGTGCGACGCGGGCGTTTGCGCCGGGCATGCCGGACATCCCCGCGGCCTTCCGCGACATCGGGCAGCCGGTGATCATCGGCGGCAGCATGGAAACCGGGTCGTACCTGCTGCGCGGGGTGCCGTCCGGGGAACAGACGTTTTTCACCACGGCGCACGGCAGCGGGCGGGCGATGAGCCGCAAGCAAGCCAAGAAGCAGTTCCACGGCAGGCAACTCGAGCGCGATATGGCGGCGCGTGGCATCTACATTCGCACGGTCTCCTATGCCGGCCTCGCCGAGGAAGCGGGTGCGGCCTACAAGGACATCGACGCAGTCATCGCGGCAACCGAGCGCGCGGGCCTCAGCCGCGCCGTGGTGCGCTTCACCCCGGTCGGCAACGTGAAGGGGTAGGCTGCGCGTTGGAGTTTGTCGCACTTCACGGTCACACTGCTGCGGTCGCCGAGCTCAAGGCCATCTTCACTGTCAATACAACGCGCTCATGCTCCTTGATCATGTGCTCCAATCCGCCCACCGACCTCAATTGCCGAGTAGGATTTCCTGCCGAGCACCGAGGGCCTCGTTGACCACGACCAGCCTCCCGTCATCTCCGGCACGCAGTTGCTCGTTGGCATTGAGCAACTCGATGCCGTAGACGGTCCCGTCCGGCGCGATGTCGACGTTGAGTTCGTCGCTCACCCTCACCGTCTCAACCTCGGTGGTCTTCTCGCGTAGGCGCAGATAGGCGATGTTGCGCCGCGGATCATAGGTTAGCTTCATGGTCCAGGCTCCGTTTCTGCAAAATACTTCACCACGAGGGTGATGACCGGCCACCCGTCTTGCTCCTCGACCGCGTACGCCTCGATCTGCTTGCTGGCGTACGAGCGGCCGCGCCAGACGCTTCCAAATGCGAAGTTGCGCCGGAACCCGATACGACCGAACTTGGCGGCGAAGCGCTCCCCGGTTTCAACGGTCGTTCGCACCTCAGCTTCCGTAGCCCCGCGTTCGGCAAGCCGGTCGACAGCATGAGGATGGAGGCGAACAGTCACTGTTGCGTACCGCTCTGGGGCGAAGTCGTGCGAGCCGTCACTGTCCTACACGGCTTGGGTCGGCGCCAGAACTGTGTCTGCCCGCGCTGACCCTGTCGTCAGAACCGCCGCACCGAATGCGAGAAATGAAGTGCTGACAAGCAGACGGCACCAGACGAATGGAGTTGATGGCATAATCAAGTCCCCCTTGTCGGGCCTAACGTAGTGCGGCTCAGGCGCGGCGGCGCCACCAGGAGCCAGCTCCCGCCGCCGTCGCCTGGAGCCGCTGGTTCGGCCCCGACTCGGGCTCGCGCGGTTGTTTCATCAGAGCTTCACGTTTTCGAGCGAGCGCGAAACAGGCGACAACCGCGCCCAACATCCCCAGGATATGCAGGATCCCGAGCGACCCACGCATAAGTGGCAAAGCCGATCCAACCAGCAATGCCAACCCGCCGAGCCGCAGGGCCGTGGGTGACATCAACCCGCCGTCTCGGCTGCGTTGTCGATGCAAGACCAGCCGCACGCCGAGGACGATGGCTACGATGCCGACACCGGCGATCAGCAGCCCGTATTCGATCAGGGTCCACAGCCGACGGGGATTGTCGAGCACCGCCCATGAAACGCCAACGCAGATAGCCACGGCACCAACGAGCACGAGGGCAGCGCCTAACACCACCTCCGCTCTCCGCGAAACTGGCTTCTCGAACTGAACCTCAGAAACGTGAGTCATGCTGATGCCGAACTATGTACTTAGCCGACCACCCCAAATCGCCAACCCTCGCAACGTGTCGCAGCGTATCAGGCGCTGTGCCCCAAGGGCAAATGCGGCCAATGCGCGGCGATCTCCAACGGTTGCGCGGCAAAGCCGCGGCAAAACGGCCGGCGTGGCGCGACTCGCGGATGTGCTGCAGCGTGCCGTTGAGGCCGGGTGCCATGCAGAAGTCGGTAATCTGTTCGGGGGCACGAACCGCTCCGTTGCCGACCGGCGTGACGGTGGGATACTCTCTGGCGCATGCCCTACCGCTTCCTCGAAGACCAATTCACCGCGGACGTCGGATTTGTCGCGTCAGGAAGCACCTTGGACGAGTGTTTCGCCGCCGCAGCCTGCGCCACACTGGAGGTCATGCTCGCCAACCCCGAGGCGCTCGAAGCCTGCGAGCACCGCCCCGTGCAGGTGGAGAGTGAGGCCCTCGACTTGGCTTTGCTGAGGTTCCTTGAAGAGTTTGTGTTCTACAAAGACGCGCACCAGTTGCTGCTCCGTCCGACGCGGGTCAGCGTCAGACAACAACCAGAAGGCTGGATCGTCGACGCCGAGCTCGAAGGCGAGACACTCGACCCGGCGCGCCATCAGTTGTCCGCCGACGTGAAGGCGGTCACCCTGCACCACCTCAGCGTGCGCCGGACCGACAGTGGCTGGGAGGCGACGGTTGTCCTAGACATCTGAGGGCTGCGCCCGGCGTCCGTCCGGCGGGTCCGCTCCCGTTGGTCGCTGCAAACGTCTACAGAGGGCTGTCCGTCATGCACCGGGCGCCCGATTTGATCACAAGAAGCAGGGTTCGAGGGTTCGGTTCCCTCACCAACCACGCAGGTCGACCGGCCAGGTGTCGAGCACCTGCTCGCCGGAGACGACGTGCATGCGTTCGTGGTACGCCACGGTCGGATCGATGTGGGCAGGCCAGACTCGGATGCGTTCGCCGACGCGCATCGGACGCTCGGGGACGAACGTGATGTGCTCGTCGGAGCAAAACAACACCTGGGCCGCCTCGACCGTCGGATTGCCGTGGTCCATACCGAGCGCCTTCAATCCGCAATCGGCGACCGCGTAGCCGGGGGACACCGAGATGACCGTGGCCAGTATGCTGAGGGCTTGTCGGAACGGCAAATCGAGCCGCCCGTACGCGCCGTCCATGAGCGCGTAGGAACCGGCTTGGATCTCGGTCGCCCAGACGTTGCAGTCGTACGTTCCCGTGCCGCCGGCGGAGATCAGCTCGCCGCCGACTTGTTTGTGCGCTGCGATCAGCAGACGCATCGACTCTTCAGTCAGGCGGACACGATCTGCCCGGTCATCCAATCCCACGACGTGGCCCTCGTACCCCATCACGCCGCGCACGGTCAGCGCCTTCCCCCGTGCAGAGTCGGCGAGCCGACCGGCGTCGTCCGGATGACAGCCGCAGCGTGGAAGCCCGACATTCACGTCGATGACGACCTCGCGCACGCCGCCCGCAGCAGCAGCCTCGATAGTCGCTTCCGAGTCCACCGCGACGGTGACGCGTGCGGCGACGCTGCCGAGGCGGCGCGCGTCGACCACCTCGTTGGCGAGCAGCAGGTCATCTCCGAGCCCTGCTGCGGCCATGCCTTCGATCTCGCGAATCGTCGCGCACGTGAACGTTCGGTGTCCAACCGCCGCTTGCCGCTGGGCAAGCGCCGTGCATTTGTGCGCCTTTACGTGCGGGCGCAGGTGCGTGCCGGGCAGCGCCCTGGCCATCGCAGCGAGATTGTGGTCAAGCGCGTCCGCAGCAACCAGAAGTGCCGGTGTCTGTAGTTCACTGATACGCTGTGCTGGCATGCGATCTCTCCGATGGGTCTTGACGCGGTCACGCGCTGCAAAGACGTGGAGATTTGGAAGGGCGTCTACTCCCGAGGCATCGCGCTGGAGAGACCGCCCGCTGCGGGAAGGTAGCACTCACGCACGTAGTCGCGCACCATACGGTCCGCATCGAAGCGTGCGGAGAGACTGCCGACGGCGTGCTTCATCCGGTGGATCCACCTGTGGGGCACGCCGTCGGGGCCCCGATCGTAGTACAAGGGAATGATCTCGTTCTCGAGCGTGTCATACAGGGCAGCCGCATCGCGACTATCTTGGACCTCCGGGTTACTGTGCACTTGTCCCGTTCCGATGGCGAAGCCATTGCGGCCGTCGTAGGCTTCCGCCCACCAGCCGTCGAGCACGGAAAAGTTGAGGCCGCCGTTGAGCAACACCTTCTGCCCGCTGGTCCCACACGCCTCGCAGGGCCGGCGCGGCGTGTTCAACCAGAGATCACAGCCCTGGACGAGATGGCGAGCGACACTGAAGTCGTAGTCTGCAATGACGATCATCCGCTCGTGGAAACGTGGATCACGGCTCACCTCGACAATCTGCTGCAGGAGGCGCTTGCCGTTGTCGTCGTGCGGATGCGCCTTGCCGGCGAAGATGAGCTGCAACGGACAGCCGGGCGCGTTCACGATACGCGCCAAGCGGTCCACATCCCTCATCAGCAAGGTGGCGCGCTTGTACTCGGCGAACCGCCGGGCAAACCCCAACGTGAGCACTTCGCCGTTGAAATGCGGAATGTCGGCCAGCTGCATCGTGTCTTCGGCCGCGGCTTGCAGCACGCAGCGGCGCAGGGCGTAATTCAGCATGCGGCGTTTCACGAGCTGGTGCGCCTCCCAGAATGCGGCGTCATCAATCGCGTGGACGCGATCCGAGCAGTCCGGGGCGCGGATCGCGGCCCGCCAGTCTGGCCCAAGGTAATGCTCGTAAAAACTCTGCATCTGCGGTGCAATCCACGAGTTGGTGTGCACCCCGTTGGTGATGTGCCCGATCGGCACCTCGGTCTCCCGCCGCCCGGGCCACAGGCTTTGCCACATTTGCCGCGTGACGTGGCCGTGCAGGGCCGAGACCGCGTTGGCGAAGCGCGCGGACTTCAGCCCCAGCACCGTCATGCAAAACAACTCGTGCGGGTCCTGCGGATTCACCCGGCCC
>CAVSQF010000009.1:0-12877 GCA_963729835.1 uncultured delta proteobacterium
CCAGGCCCCGGGCTCGGCGCGGCGGCGGCACCGCGCCACCCGAGCGAAACAACACCGCAACCACAGCGCTTGACCATTCCGCCGATCGAGACCGGCCCACCGGATACCACGCCCGATAATTCGGGCGCCGTAAATCAGGTCGCACCCGCCCAACCCCAACCGCAGGCGCGCGCGCCCGAACCCGCGGCGGTACCCGGAACCAGCGTACCGAAGGACCAGCTTGCGGCGGCTGCGGTTCCCGCCGCAGCTCCCGGCAAGGGCAGCACCCGTGACGCCCTCGCCGAGGCGCCACATGCCTCTACGAAGATCGGTTGTCTGCTGCCGCTGAGCGGGCCGAATCGCTCAGCGGGCGAGCGCGCGTTGCGCGGTGTCCATTTGGTGTTCGGAGAGGACAGCACTACTGTGCTTCTGAGAGATACTCGTAGTGATAGCAGGACCGCAGCACAGCTGTGCCACGAGCTAGCACGCGACCCGAACGTCCTGGTGATCGTGGGCTCGTCCGGTGACGGGGCCGGCGCCGGCATGACGCGCGGGGCCGAAGAGAACCGCATGCCGTTGTTGCTGGCAAGCGCCGGCGAAGGGCCGAGCGGACAATACGTTTTCAAGTTGGGGACACCCCGCTCACAACTGCTGCGCACCTTGCTGGACTACGCCGTGGAGAAGGCCCGCCTGCGCCGCTTCGGCGCCCTCTACCCTCGCAATGCGTACGGCAAGGAGTTCCTCTCCGCGTTCCGCGCGGAAGCCCAGCGGCACGGCGCACAGGTGATTATCGCGGACAGTTACCTGCCGGAAACGACCGGCATCGCCCTCAGCGCCCTGAAACGCTGGCGCGATGACAAGGACGTCCAGGCCATTTTCGTGGCCGACAGCGCGACGTCCGCCGCGCGCTACGCGCAATTTCTCCAGAGAGAAATGCCCGACATCATGCTGCTCGGCATCGACGACTGGGAGCGGCTCGCCGCACCAAGCGATGGCTCTGGGCTCAATGGGGTGCTGTTTGCAAACGCTTTCTACGCCGCCAGCGCGCGGCCGGCGACCCGCGAGTTCGTCGCACTGTTCGAAAGGACATACGGAGAGCCCCCGGGCGCCATTGAGGCTGCGGGATACCAAGCAGCCCTGTTGGCAAAGCGTGCGCTCGACGCCGGCCCCAAGTCCCGTGCACAGGTACTGCAGCAGCTGCGAACGCTGGGCACTGTCGATGGGCCAGCCGGCACCGTACGCCTGACACCGGCCGGCGTGCATCAGGACGCATTTCTGTTGCAGGTCGAGGACGGCAAGATCCGAGAGATTGGCGCCGCGAACGCCAGCTGAGTGCGGGCTGCACGTAGCGTCGGTTTCGACCCGCAACGACATCGAAATGGCACGGCGGCGCGCGGCAGGCACGATTGCGGAAGTGGGTGAATTCGGGTTCCTTGCGCAGCTGTTGCCACACCTCCCGAGGAGAGCCGGGACCGTCGTCGGACCCGGGCAGGATTGCGCCGTGATCCGCTGCGGGCGGCTGAAGTTCCTGTTCACGGTCGATGCCCTGATCGAAGGCGTGCATTACAGGCCCGGATGGATGTCTCCGCGGCAGATCGGCCGCAAGAGCTTTCTGGTGAACGCCAGCGACGTCGCCGCAATGGGCGGGCAACCGCGTTTCTGCGTCGTGAGCCTCGGCGTTCCTGTAACATATGCAGCCCGTGATCTCTTGACCTTAGAGGCCGGGATTGTTGCGGCAGCAGACCAATGTGGCACAGCGGTCGTCGGCGGTAATCTCGCACACGCCGAGCAGCTGTTCGTGTCCATCGCACTGCTTGCCGACGCACCGAAGCGCATCATTACACGCGCCGGAGCGCGCCGGGGCGATCGGATTTACGTCACCGGGACCTTGGGTGATGCAGCCCTCGGCGTCCGCTTGTTGGCCGGAGAAGAGGCAGCGCGGCGTTCCGCGTACCCTATCCGCCGCCTGCGAGAACCGTCTCCACGCCTCCAAGCAGGCCGGCTGCTGACCGAGCTGGGGATTGCGTCGGCAATGATCGACGTGAGCGATGGCCTGGTGCAGGATCTCGGCCACCTCTGCGAGCAGAGCCATGTCGGGGCGGTGCTTCATGTCTCCGCGGTGCCCTTGTCAGCCGCCTACCGTCGGCTGCTGGCCTCCAGCCGCTTGTTCGCTGGTTCGGCCCAAGGTGCTGTTCGAGTCGCGTGCGACGGGCAGCCCGCAGCGACCCAACGGGGAGCGGACCTGCCAGCCGGACGCGGAGCGCAGCTCCTTGCGTTGCACGGTGGTGAAGATTACGAGTTGTTGTGCACGGTACCGGAGCGCCAAGTGGCTTTGTTGGAGCGTAATCGCGCGCGGCTGGGCTGCCGCATCACCTGCATCGGTGAAATCACCGCGGGGCCGGGCATCGAGCTCGTGGATGGAAGCGGCGCACCCATCACGCTGGAGTCGCTCGGATATGATCATTTTAGGTGGACAGGCAAGCGAACGAAAGAGAAGGTTTCCCCTCCAGCGGGCGCCCCCTTCGACAGGGCTCAGGACAGGCTTCGAGACGCCGCCAGAGGAAGGCGGCTCCTCAGGGCGAGCGGTTCTGTTGCTGTTTTCAAAAGACAATTTCCGCTCACCCTGAGGAGGTCCCTTCTTTTGGGACCGTCTCGAAGGGTGTGGCTCCCGTTTAGCGACACTCCCGCAAGGAGGGGGAAGCAGATCTCTACCAAAGCATGGACCCGAACCGTTTGAGAGAGTTGCTCGCCGGCGTGCGGGCCGGTGAAATGACCGTTGACGATGCCCTCGTGGCCTTGAAGTCGTTGCCGTTCGAGGACCTCGGCTTTGCGAAAGTCGACCACCATCGATCGCTCCGCACGGGATTCCCGGAGGTGATCTATGGCGCCGGCAAGACCGCCGAGCAAATCGTCGAGATCGCCCGCAGTCTCACTGCCGGTGCGCACAATGTCCTCATCACCCGTCTCGATCCGCAAAAGGCGGAGCAGGTGCGGGGTGCGTTTGCGGAGCTGACATACTCCGCGCACGCGCGCGTCGGGACGATTATCCACACACCGCCAGAGATCGTTGGCCGGGGCGTCATCCTCGTCCTCGCGGCCGGAACGGCAGACTTGCCCGTCGCTGAAGAGGCGGCGCTCACCGCTGAGCTCATGGGGAATCAGGTCGAGCGCGTGCACGATGTGGGCATCTCCGGCATTCACCGCTTGTTTGCCCATCGCGACAAGTTCCGCGCCGCCGCGGTGCTCATCGTGGTTGCGGGAATGGAAGGGGCGCTGCCCAGCGTCGTCGCGGGGCTGGTCGACCGACCCGTGATCGCGGTGCCGACGAGTGTCGGCTACGGCGCCAGCTTCGGCGGCCTCGCCGCTTTGCTGGCGATGCTGAACTCTTGTGCAGCCGGCGTCACCGTCGTGAACATCGACAACGGTTTCGGCGCCGCCGTAGCCGCCAGTCTCATCAACCGCCGCTAGGGCACGCACTCCGGTTCTCCGCGTCGGTGACCAGGGCTTCATCGGCAGCTCGCTCAAGACGTCGCACCCTTCCCTGCTGTCATGACGCCATTGCCGTTGTGTTGTTCTTGTGTTACTTATTTGTCTGGATGAAACGTCAACGTAGCACAGTGAATCAGGTTCGGGAACCGGCCGCAGAGACCTATGCTCGGGTGGTTCCCAGCGGTGTAGCCGCGGCCGTGTTGCTGCACGTCGATGCCAGGTTGCACGCGCCTGGTAGCGGCAATCTGGATGCGCGCCGGATAGCCGTCCGCCTCGGGATCCCGGCAAAGCGCCTGGCTCTGGCCGTCGGGTATACGCCGCAAGGATTGTCCAAAAATCCTACATCCGACAAGCTGCAGCCGGTGCTCGCAGAGATTGCCTACGCACTCAATCACCTGCGTTTGCTTCTCGACGACGATCGCTCGGTTTCGATCTGGCTGCGGGCGCCGCACCCCGACCTCGGCGGGGCGACCCCGCTGTCGTTCATCCTTTCCGGTCGGGCAGCCGCCGTGATTGCCCTGCTCCATCTGGCCGAAAGTGGCCAAACGAGCTGATGCCCGTGGCCCGAGCGGCCACCGCGGCGTCTCCAAGGAGGCCTTGGCGAAGATCACGCCGCGGCACTTCTCGGGAACCGTCTATCGGTTCATCGGCTCGCGATTTCTGACCGCGCCGCTTGCCAGCGCCGGCTCCAAGCTTTACGGCGGCCGCTTCAATCCTCCCGGTAGTTTCGAAGTGCTGTACACGGCGCTCGCTGCCGATACGGCGCTCGCCGAACGGGAAGGAATCCTTCTGACTCACGCAGCTATCAAGGTCGCGCGTGGTATCCGCACGGCTGTGCTCCTGCGCATCGACTGCCATCTGACAAGCGTGCTGGACCTGAGCGATGAACGGATTCGGCGGAAATTGGAGGTCTCCCTGGCAGACCTCATCGGTCCCTGGCTGCCGTGGAACGCCACACCCTACGAGCCGAACAGTACGCGCGCGATCGCTGCGCCCAGTCAGCGGATCGGCCTTGCAGTCCATGCCGGCCGGCGCTTCGAAGCCATTCTCGCCCCGTCGGCAAAGGACGCGCAGGGTCGCTGCCTGGCAATCTTTCCGGACCATTTGCAACCCGGGTCGCGTGTAGCGATCGATGATCCGCACGGGATCCTCAGCGGCGCGCTCGGACTTCGCCGGCACTGAGGAGACGCGCTCAACCGTGGTCTGCTCATTACCCGGCGAACTCGGGTATATAGGGCCGCAGGCTGCGGGTGTGTTGACGCGCCAGCGCTGGCGCGGGGTGGCGATTTTGTTGCTACGTTCAAATCAAAGTTTTGATACGCACGTCGCCGATTGACCGTACGTTCTGCTCCGGCTTAAGTGGAATGTCCCGAATTTCAGCCGCAGCGCGATCCAATAACTCACCAGCTGTGCGAAGCAATTCCTCTAAACTCTCCAGCGATGCCATAAGGCCTCCCACGCTGGGCTTCACGGGTGGCATAGGTCAAACTCCCATTCAGCGGCGCCTGCATCCCGAAGCGCGGATCGCTGAAGCGCTCATGGGGTCGGCCCTTGAAAGTAGAATCGAGCCGTTTCAATACGCGGGCAATCTTGCCCCCGCCTCTTCTCAGGGCCGCAGTCTGCGCAAGCGCCTTGCTGGCCGCGTGCGGCCCGACCCTGCGTGAGGCAGTTGAGCGCATCGAACACCGACAGGGTAGTACCGGTGTCGGGCGTATGCAAAAGGGGGACGTAGGTCGGAAAAGGAGGATTTGATCATCTGCACTCGATTCCGACGCTTCCGACCTACGAGTTTGTGAAATAATCGTGATTTGAAGGTTACTCTCTGTGCCGCGCCGGATTGCCGAGCGGCCCGACTGGGTGTGACCACCTGGGCGTTCCGGTCAGCCAGTGCTCTGCGGTGGTCCACGGGCAGTGCTGACCGTCCCTTTCTGGGCCACTTTGTGTGCCGTTGCTCTTTTCACGTCCCTCTTCCTCAACTACTCCAAAGCTGCGGGGCGAGTGCCACCCAGCGCATGATGTTGTACGCCAACGCATTCCACAGCAGTACACACAACGCTTTACGTTTTCCGCGCACCAGGAGCCGATCCAGGCTGCGCCAGGTCCGCAAGTCGGCGTTCACCGTCTCGGCCGTAGCTGCACGCTCGCGATAAATGAGCTTCCCCGCCGCACTCGCCATGCGCTGCTTCCACGCCTGCACCGCCGCCGAATCGCCCGGCTTGTCGGCATACGGATCGGCCGTCCCGCGCCGTTCGGGCACCGGCGCAAACACCGTCACCCCCTCCTCCGTAATGCTGTTCACCACCTCCTTGGAGACGAAGCCGCCGTCGAGCAACAGCTCCGCGGGCGTCTGCTCGCTGCGCTCTTCGATCTGTTCGAGCATGGGCTCGGCTTGCGCGTGGTCGGTCCCGTCTTCGGTAACCGCCACGCCAACGATGACGCGGCTCTCCGTGTCGGTGGCCATCTGTGTGTTGTAGGCCGGCCGAAATCCGCCATCGCCCATCTTCATCTTGCGTGCCTCGGGATCGGTAGTCGAGGTGCGTGGCTCCCCTTTGGCCTTGTGCCCACCGCTCGCCTGGCCTCGTTGCTCCTCCAGCTTTGCTAACTCGCCCAGCGCCTGTTGCAACCGCTCGGCCCGCTCGCGAGCGGCGCGCTGTTGCGCCGCCGCCTTGCGGGCATTGGCGACCATGACCACATTCTGCTCGCCCTGCTGCTTGACCGCTGCAACGTGCTCCTGGGCCACCGCCAAGAATTCCTCCAGTCGCTGGCGACGACGAAACGAGCTGGCCCCAGCGCTGGCGCGCACCCGCATGCCATCCTGGGCCACGCGCTTGAGGCTCACCAGGCCCTGCTGCAGCAACACCGCCAACAGCTGCGTAAACAGCTCGTCCAGCGCCGCCTCGTGATCGGTGCGAAAGTCGCTCAGCGTGTGGTAGTTCATCGCCACGCCGCCGCGCAGCCACCGATACGCGTCATGCTGCTCACACAAGCGCTCCAGCTCATGCGCGCTGCCGATCCCCTCGCAGGTCGCGTACAGCCACAACGCTACCAAGATCTTCGGATCCGTGGTGGGGCGCCCGGCGCAACTGCCCCGGGCCTTGATCGGTTCGTAAAACCGCGTCAGATCCAGCCGCTCCACCGCCGCCCAGATCGTTCGGGCACGGTGCCCCGGCTGTAGTAACGACTCCAGGTCCTGCGGGCGCAACTCGATTTGACTACGGTTGGCCACCACCAGCCGCGGGGCCGCCTGCTGCTGCTCGGCGGCTTGCGCCCACCGCTTCGCTGCCCGCCTCGCCTCCACTACCTCAGCAGCTTCCCCGTCCTCCAGCAATGCCACCTGCTCCATCCAGCCCCTCCACCACGCTCTGCTGCATGGTGTATATCACATTTTGTGCTGCGGTGGGGATTATTTCACAAACTCTACGTCCCTCTTGCTCCTCTTTACAGATGCAGCAGATCGCCGGCGGCCACCGGCAGTTTGTCTCGGAATAGATAGATCCTCTCGGCCCTACTCTGCCAGAGGTATATCGACCTTCCCTACGTCATCGTGAAAAGAGCGCCCGGTTTGCGGATCAAAGAGTCTCATGACGATGGGGAGTCCCGTGTTTTGGGTTTCGACGAAATAGACCTCACGATGCCCGGGCGCGCCCGCCGCTTCGGAGGTGTCCGGGCAGCCGCCGCGCGGCGTGAACCGACCGAGGCTAACGAACTGTCCCTGGACGACTTGCCCGATCTCGATCCCCACCGATCCCAGGATTGCCCGCTTTTGCCGCCAGGCGGTCTCCACGAGGTGCATGTTCTCATAACTCGCGGTAACCCTAGCCGCGACAAGTTCGTACGCGCCGTCCCCATAGGTGGCATGGATCGGCAACAGCTTCGGCCGCAGTTCGGGGGCATGATCGACTACGACCGCGTTTGTCCCCGGTACAAAGAGGGCGCAGGCGTCCGCAGCGACGGGAGTGCCGAAGGCAAGGGCAAAACGGGCCGGCACGTTTGACGAACGTAGTGTCTCCGGGACGTTGAACAGCAGGTTGCGGTGGGCGTAGTAGAGCAACATGAAATAGTAGTTCCCTTCGAGTGCAACGCGGACGAAGGAACCTTCGGGAGTATACAACGACAGCGCTACGCCGGTCTTGAACTCCCACTGCGGCGAGTTGTTCATAGCCTTGAACGATTCGCTGCTGCTGAATGCAGTGACAAGAGTGATTGCGACCAGTGCAACCTTCACGACATAGGAGTTCAATCTGTAGATGACCGCGGCGCCGGCCAGCGAGAGGGCAGGGATGGCAAACTGGTACATCATTTGGTGGTCAACCGTGTTCTGCGGGAAGAGAAGCAGGCAGGAACTCAGCGCTAACGTGAGGATGATGAAGATATCCTTCCACCGGCGAACAAGAAATCGGCTGCTCAAGTGCTGTAAAAGCGAGGATATACGACTCGCGTAGTACGCGAGTGCGCCGATGACCACCGGCGGTGACAGGTACCACAGGAGTTCTTGCAGGATTCGCTGATAGAAACGCAGTGAGAGCAACAGCTCATAGTGAGTCCGTTGCGCCAGATTCTGCGCTGAGCCCGTGCCGTAGAGTTCCCTGCCGGTAATGAGAGCGACCCCCTATCGGTAATGGAGCTGGACGGCAACGAAGAACACGACCGGCAGGAGCACCGCGCCGCCGGCGAGCAGTCTGTGTCGCCGGGTTCGACCTGGGTCACAGCAGAAGAGGTCGGCCGCGATCGGCAGGCTTGCAGGGTAGAAAAGGAAAGTAGAGAGATATCCGCCGACTAACGCGAGCACGCACAGGATGGCTGCTGGAAGCGCGCCCCGTTGTCGCCAGCGCAGGTAGGCCCAGTAGGCAAAGACGGTAAAGAGCAAGGCGAACGATTGCATCGATGGAAATACGCCGAAGTAGAACGTCTCGGCATTCACAGCCCCGAAAAACAACACCCATGCGGCAAAGCGGGTGCCGTGCAGCTGTCGAGCCAGCAAATACAAGCCGTAGAGAAAGAACAGAGTGACTAACATGCCCGCTACTCTGAGCGTGCGGTGGGCGTTGGCCGAAGACGTGAAATGGAACAGCAGCGAGATCGCCGCATGGGTCAGAATTGGGTAATGGGTATAATAGAAGTAGTTCCCCCCGGCGTCGAAAAATTTGAACACCACCGGCGCAAATCCTAGTTTCGCCGCGCCCTCTTCGGCGATCATCCTACCGAGGTGTGCATCTTGGCAATGTTCCCAGCCGTGCAGATGGTTGAAGTCCCGGTTGAGATCGGGCCACGTCACGTGCCACCCAACGAACAGGGTAAGCACGCTGCCGATGATCAGCGCCCGGTTCCATTGGCATTGGAAAAGTCGTGCGTCTCGCGGCCATCGTGCCTTCTCCCTCGCTTCCATCCCAACGATTGCAACGTGGTCAGGTGCGTCAGAGGACATGCTTAGCAAGCTTTCCACAGGACGTCGGTTCAGTCAAAACAGGGGTAACAGGTGCCACGCCTCCGGGGTGTCGCCATTGTAACGGAGCGCGCTTCGAGGGGCCGTATATACGGGCCGTCCGGAATTTTCCAGGGGCCGTCCGAGTTGAGGGGAACGTCTGATATCAGCTCTTATGATTATCAATTATGGCAATTAGCCCGTTAATATGGACTACCCACTTGTGATAGCCCTCTGCTTCCGTGGGTGGTTCGGCTTGGGTTAGCAGGTCAGCGAGCATCTTCGAGAGTCACAGCTCGAAGATCACGCCTTCACACGGCAGCAGGGTAAACTCCTGCGTGGCGGCGGAATCGGCTTGGCGCTCCGCGTCCGTCGAGAGCGCCATGCGTCCTGGCGCAGGCAGTTGAACCGAACGCGTTTCCCCCGCGAAGTTCAACGCGACGAGCACCCGCTCATCCGCGTGCTCGCGCAGATACACGAACGTATCCGGTGGGCCGTCGAGCGCACGGTAGGTCCCGCGCCGCAGCGCGACGCAGCGCTTGCGAAACCAAATCAGCCGCCGGTAGAAGCTCAGATGGGATCGTGGATCTGCCAGTTGCTGCGTGACGTTGACCGTCTCGAAGCCCGCTGCGATCGGCAGCCAACTGTCCGCCGCCGTCGTGAAACCCGCGGCGGGTCCCGCGTCCCACTGCATCGGCGTGCGCTCCGGATCACGACCCATGGCCGGGAAACGCTTGCCCACCGGATCGCAGACGCGCTCGGGCGGAATGACCCCGTCGCGCATGCCGATCTCTTCGCCGTAGTACAGGAACGGTGTGCCGCGTAGCGTGAGCAACACCATCGCGGCGACCCGCGCGCGGGCTTCACCCCACGTCGGGTCGTCGAAACGCGTGCGGTACCGCGGCGCATCGTGACTGGACAGCACATACGTCGGTTGCGCGCCCGGCGGCAGCCACGCTTCCGCCTGATCGACCTGAGATCGGAACGCCGCAGCATCCCACCACGTCCACATGAAGCTGAAGTTGAATGCCAGCGGCAGCTCGTCATCCCCGTCACCGTAGTATGTCGCGAGGCGCTCGGGATCGAGGAGGTAGACCTCACCCACCATCGTCCGTTCACCGTACTGGTTGAGGATGCGGCGCCAGCGGCGGATGATCTCGTGCACTTCCGGCTGGTCTTCATCGTAAAGGTGCTTCTGGCCGAAGTAGTGCTTGACGGGGTGCTCTTCCTCCGGCGTCGGCTGCGGGTTGTCGCGCAGCTGCGCATCCTTCACCATTTTGTGAATCACATCAACGCGGAATCCGTCCACACCGCGACCCAACCAGAAGCGGATGACATTTTCCATAGCCTGCACGACTTCGGGATTGCGGTAGTTCAGATCCGGCTGCTCAGGCAGGAAAGAGTGGAGATAGTACTGCCCGGTTGTCGCATCGAAGGTCCACGCCGGCCCGCCGAAGTTGCTCACCCAGTTGTTGGGCAAGCCCCCATCGCGCCTCGGGTCACGCCAAATATACCAGTCCCGTTTCGTGTCCGCGCGCGACCGGCGCGAGGCTTGGAACCACGGATGCAGGTGAGAGGTGTGGTTCGGAACCAGATCCAGGATGATCCGGATGTTCCGCCGATGGGCTTCCGCTATCAGCCGCTCGATATCCGCGAACCTGCCGAACAGCGGATCGATGTCACAGTAGTCGCTGACGTCGTAGCCGAAATCGAACAGCGGCGACGGATTGATCGGCGTGAGCCACAGCGCATCAACGCCGAGTGAGTTCGGCGTCCCATCGTTCAGGTAGTCGAGCCGTTGGATGATCCCCGGCAGATCACCGACGCCGTCGCCATTGCTGTCTTGAAAGCTGCGGACGTAGATCTGGTAGAAGACGGCCTCTCGCCACCACGAGGCCGTGAGTCTCTTGCTTCTCTCGTGTTCGTGCATCGGTTGGGTAATCCATAGGGGTCGTGGCTCGCGGTCACATTGCGACCTGCGCGCCGCCGTCCGGTCTGTCACCAACACGACTCACGACAGCGCGGCCGCGTTGGGCGCGCTTTTGCGTCCCAGCTCCCACTCGGCTTGCGGCTGATACGCCTGCGCAGCCTGCAGCTCTGCTAGGGACCACACCTGATCACCATGCTTGTGCTCGGCCAGACACCGTGGATCACCGCAGTGCACGTCCGTCACCCGAACGTTGCTGTCTTCAAACGCCACAATGCGCCCGTAACGCGGGTACGGCGTGAACCCAGGAAACGCCACGAGGTCGTTAGGCTGAATCGACATGGCCGCTTAGCTACGCCGCTTCCAAGGCAGAATCAACAGCCGCGCGGATCGATCCAACGCTCCACCTCACCACTCAGGACTCAGCACTCGACTGGCAGCGTCGCGCGCGTGTCCGGACCTACCTCATCGAGGCGCACCTCGCGGTGCTCGCAGGCCGATACGTGTGCCGCGATGGCGAAACGTAGGGTCTCTGCGGCTTCGTGTGCTTCCTGCGCCGGCTGGCGGCCCTCGATCAATGCGTCGATGAAGTCGTGCGCGCCGCGGCGGAAGCTCTCCGCCCAATCGGTCGGGATGTCATGCCACGCACGCGTCTCGCCGTCGCGATACAGCACCAGCGACGGCTCTTCGAGCAGGAAACCGGTACAGCGGTTCACCCAGATGATGCCCTCGGTACCGTGGATCTCGATGCGATCGTCGCTGGCGTAATACTTCGAGCGTACGCGCATGCCGATGGATCCGATCACCTCCCAGCTGCCGAATTTGGGGACAGCGGCGTACTTCCAGGAAATCAACGCCGGCCCGTCGTAGACTGCGTCGGCACCGAAGCGGTTCACGTGGATCCAGGCGTGCACGCGTTCGACCGGTTCGCTGATGAAGAAGCGGCCCATGTTGTAGCAGTGGTAGCCGTGGTCGAAGCACGTCGGGCCACCGCCGCAGGTTTGCGGATTCATCCGCCAGGCCCGTGCCCCTTCTGGCACCGGCCAGCCGTCATCCAAGCGCCCGGCTGCGGTCTTGATGCGCACGGAGATCGGCTCACCGACCGCTCCTTCCTGCACCAGATCGCGTGCCTTGAGGTGCGGCGGGTAATACATGAAGTTCTCGAACACGCGCAGTCGCCTGCCAGCCGCACGCGCCGCATCTTGCACTTCGCTGAGCTCGGCAAGCGTCAATGTCGGCGGCTTCTGCAGCGACACGTGCTTGCCCGCGGCCAACGCCGCAATCGCCACCTCGCGGTGCAAGTGGTGCGGCAGCATGATCTCCACCGCATTCACCGCCGGATCGGCAACCAGGGCCCGGTAGTCGGTGTAGGCCTTTCGCGCTCCCCATTCTTGCTGTTGTTGCCGCACCAGCGCCGCATCGCGGTCGCAGACTGCGGCGACTTCGGCGCGCGGGTGGTCCAGGTAGCCGAGCACTTGGAGCGTGGCGATCTGCCCACAACCGATGAAGCCGACGTGTACCCGGTCCAATGGAGTCATGACTGCGCATATAGCACGGCGCGGTAAAAAAGAGACTGCGGTGAAAAAGAGAACTTGTGAAGAGGCATTTCCAGCCGTATCCTATTAGGCGGAAGAGGAATGGGCATGGATCAGCTATGGGCATTCATTCACTACTTGCAGGACAATCCTGCGAATGCGCTCGGTATAGTCGGAATGCTGATCGGAATCCATTATCTGCTCAACCGCAAATCCCGCATCTCCCGTGAGGCCGACGAACGCCTCCAACGCCTGCGCGAGGAACGCGGCGCCTACTACAACAACATCCGGCCGCTGCGCTGAGGGCTGCGCCCCGCGTCCGTGCGGCGGTCCGCTCCCGTTGGTCGCTCAGAACGTCCACGGAGGACTGCGGTCATGCACGGGGTGCCCGATTTGATCTAGCCTCTCAGCGCGGGCTTCGCCCGCAACCCAAGCTCCAAACCTGAATTCCGTCATGCCCGCAATCTTTCAGCGGACATCCAGGCGGGGCGGCAGGGTTGCTGCACCGCCATGCATTCCCGCCTT
>CAVSQF010000010.1:0-61233 GCA_963729835.1 uncultured delta proteobacterium
GCCGCGGCCTTGCGCGCAGCGGTCGCCGCTGTCGCCGTTGGGCATTGCGGCATCACGGCCGTGGAAATGCAATTCGTGCCCACACGCGCCCGCCAGTATTCGCGGATCGGTGTCGGCGTCGGCGTAGTCGGAAGCGGCGTGGCCGCCATCGGCACACACGCAAAGGACTCTTGGAAACATTGCACCACATCATTGTTCAGGATCTGCCCATTTCCGCCGCACGACGGCGGCACATCCTCCGGCGCTGCGTCGTCGGCCGCGAACCGATCAGTGCCGGCAGGCACCCCAGCGCCAGGGAATCCTTGAAGAGAGCCACCACGTCGACGTGCTCGATCTTGCCGTCGCCGAACGCACCGGCGTGGTAAGGGTCCTCGATCGCTGTTGGCGGCGGTGTCGCGCCCGGAGTCGGGGTCGGACGAACGGCCGGCACGATGTCGCAAATCAGAAATGGGGTATCGGAGACTGTGAGCGTGCCGTCCAAGTACGGCGCGATCGGCATGTCGTTCTTGCCATCACTCGTGGCGGACGGGTTGAAGATGCGCAAGTGGTAGGTCTGCCCCGGCTGGGCGTTTGACGGGACGGGAACCGACACCACACCGAGCACCTGGGTACCGGACAGCGGCGGAACGATCGGCGTGACCCACCCCGTCAGTATGACGCCGGGCGAGACCTCCGGCGCTGTTACTTCGAGATCCGGCAGTGGGTCCACCTGGTTGAAGGTAATGGCACTCGTCAGTGGCGGACCACCCCCAACGGGTGGAGATTCGACCGCGATACCAAACTGCAGTGTGGCGATCTGCACACCGCTGAGAAGCGAGAGCGTCACATTGCATTTCGCCGTACCGCCGGGCGCGGCAAAGCAGTCGCCAGCGCTGATGACGATGCCCTTTGGAACATGCATGCTCTGGGCTGCCACGTAGCAGTTGTTGCTCTCATTGATCTCCACCACCGTGTTGTCATCGTCCGCGCACGCACCCAGGAAATAGTCGCCAGCCGCGATATTCGCTGGGACGGTCAACAGCACACTGTCTTGCACAGTGACCCCGGCCGCCAGAGGCGCAAGGTTGCTCTGCCCGACCAGCAGATCCGTGTGCGTAATGACGCCGTCGACCGACAGCCGGAAGCGCGTGACCGAGGCCTGCGCAAGATCTTGGCCGATGTTCTTCAGCACGACGTCCACCCGAAAGACGTCGCCGGGATCCGCTACGGTAGGTGGATTGGTCAACGCCGTGATCGTTAGATCCGGCCGTTGACCCGTTGCAGCGCCGGCGGTGCCGCCGGCGAGCATGAGCGCCGCGACGCAGACTGCAACGTTCCAGGACCTCCACCAGCCTGCCAGCCGTCCGATCGCCGAGTTGATCATTCAGGACCTCCATCCCGCAGTCAGTCGCCAACCACAGGTCGCCGCCGGCTTCGAGCACACGAGAGCCTTTGACGAATCATGCGTGTACGACGGGCAAGACTTGTATGTCAAGCGAATCGTGGGGCTTGACTTCGATACGGTTCGAGTAACCAATGGGTCGGCCAGGAGCGATGTGATGGCAGCCGTCGTACCACGACCGGAAGCGAAAAAACTCGACGCGCGCGGCGCGCTTCGGAGGGCGTGGCTGTCTCTCTCGCTCGCCTTGCCGGCGGCAGTGTTTCTTATCGCCTGGTCGCACCCCGTGGCGCCCGCGCAGGCCACTGGCGCGGTCTGCGTAGGCGACTGCAGCCGGAGCGGTGAGGTGACCATCGCCGACCTGCTCACGCTGGTGAACGTTGCACTCGGCGCCGCGCCGATCGCCGCCTGCGCGACGGCGGACATCAATGCCGATGGCCAGATCACTATTGGTGAGCTGCTGGCAGCTGTGAACAACGCCCTGAACGGCTGCCCGACGCCGGTGCAGCTCAGCGCGGCGGTGCATTTCGAGCGGCCCGCCGAGCCGATCAATGAGCAACTGATCGGCACCGGACCCGGCTCGCCGCTGGCGCAGACCAACACGGTGCTGCGGACCCTGCTCAGCCCTCCCCGGATGCGTTTGGACGTGGGCTTCGAGGATTCCGGGTGTCCGGACAATCCGAATTCCGGCGCCCTGTACAACGCCGAGGACAACTCGTTCAACTACTGCCAGCTCGACGAACGGCTGTCCCAGGCGCAGGCGGTAGGAGCCACACCGCTGCTCATCATCGACTACACGCCGCCGGTGCTCGCCGGCGCAGCGTGCACCGCCAGTAACGGCAACGCCCTCGGCGTCGAGCGTTGTCCGCCCGCGGACTCCGCCAAGTACGGCGCCCTCGTCGAGGCGATGATCCGCCACGTGTACACGGCGTTCGGAGTCACGGACTTCGAGGTGTGGAATGAACCAGACGGGACCTTCTTTGCGGGCACGTTTGCGGACTATCTGACGTTGTACCAGACCTGTAATGCCGCTGTGGGTCGGGCCGAAGGCGCGCTGGGGCTGCCGTCCGGCACGTTGCACCTCGGTGGTCCAGCCGCGTTTGTTGCGGACAACTCATGGATCAACAGATTGTTGGCTGCCGCCGTGCGCGACCCGACGCTGCGCTTGGATTTCATCTCCTGGCACAATTACGCGAACAACCCATTCGGGGAACAGCCGGACCCCACGCTGTACGCCGGCACGTACGGCGATGACACTGAGAAGGTGCGAGGTCTGGTTACACCGTACCAGCAGCAACGCCCGGACTTGCATCCACTGCTCTGGATCGACGAGTGGAACGTCAACGCCTTCTTCGATTGGAGAATGGATACCGCCTATGGCGCGACGTTCCTGGTCGCGGCGCTGCACGGGATGCAGGATGCCGGATTGGACCGCTCGGCGCGCTTCAACACGTGGGACTCGACGCCAGCCACGCCGGTCGGTTTCAATGGCAATTGGGGTTTCTTCACATACGATGGCGCCGTGCGCCCGGCGCTGTTCGCCTTTGCGCTCTGGCGCCAGATGACACCTACCCGGGCCGCGGTCGAGCTGCTCGACAGCGCCTCGCTCGCCCGCGATGCGTCGCGGCGAACGCGCTACGCGCAGAACCTCATCGCCGCAATCGATCCAGGACCGGAGACGGCGACGGTTCTCGTTTACAACTTCACCCCTTACAGCCCGCTGGACGCGGAGCCGCCGTACTGCGGCAACGGTCCCACGCTCGATGCGGCCTTGGATCTCACCGGTCTCACCGACGGTGAGTATCAGTTGGCGCAACAGCAGATCGATTGCACCTTGCCGATCCAGCCTGCCGACCGAGCCGCGCTGCCCAAGGTCCTCTCGAACCTCACCGTAGCAAGCCAGCGAGCCACCCTGACCATCACGGTGCCCCCTGACGGCACCGTTCTGCTGACCCTGACTCGGGCCCGCTAGCTCGCACCCACCCCTGCGAACGAGCGAACGGCGACGACGAATTCGCTTGACAACTGGGCACGTAAGATGGTGATCTAAGGTCCTGTTCTGAGGAGCACCATGAGCGGACTGTATCGACGAGGAGCAATGTGGGTGGTGGCTGCCGGCGTTGCTGCACTTACCGCCCTGGCGGGCTGCGGCGCCGATGGCAGTTCGTCAGCGACACTCGGCAGCTCTGCTCCACAGATCAAGCCGGCAATCAGCGGCACGGTGTGGGTGCCGCCCGGCGCGGATTTCGCCGCAATTTCAGGGTGGCGCAAATGGCTGGAGACGGTTTTCGTCGCGCCACGCGCGTACGCCGAGATCCCCGGCGAGGAGCGGATACAGACGGAGACCTGGGTGACGTTGGATTGGCTCACCGCGGTCGATGCAGCGGATGGGACGATCGATTCTCCCCGGGCGGTGAGCGACGGGCTCGGGGTTGGACGGACAGATCAGAAACGGGTCGTACACGATCATCAGCGCGGATACCAGCAACCTCGATGCGTGTCGGATGTTTGTGTCTGTGGGGCAGCCCGACACGCGAAGTTGGACGCGCGCCTTTGTCTTTGACCGCACCACGGATCTGGACGCCGTCAGCCGAGGCCGTGGTGCGCATGGTGCTCCAACGGTTGACCGAGGCACCACCCGCCCAGTTGTGCGACTTCAGCAGTCAGGACTTACGGGACATCTACACCACGTCAGCACAGATCATCGACTTCGACCAGCAAAACGGCGGCGGCCTGGTCGCCAGCACGATCGCTGACACGAACGACAACGTCTTCAACACCTTGTCCCCCGACCCTGCCGTCCGTTGCCTGCCGGCATTCCACCGTGGGTCCGGGTGCCTCTAGGCGCTGTCGATTTTCTCCACCTACTTCTTCCACAGCCGCTGGGGCACGAACTCCAACAGGCCGAGGGGGTCCTGCGGTTCCTCCACACGGTGCAGCGCCGCCATCAGCTCGGTGTGCGAGAACTCCTGCGCGCTCCATTCCGCCGCCACCGTCCAGTTCCCCGTGGCCGCCTCGCGCACGAGCAGGTGCACGGCCTGCTGGTCCGTCAGTCCCACGGCGGCGTGCTCACTTGGGGTCATGCTGAACAGGATGTAGCCGGGCCGGTTTGTGGTAACGAAGTACATCAGTGTTCGCGCCTCCCCGCCTGTCGTGTCGGGCAGACACCCAGGCCGGCGTGCCGGATGCCGCGCGAGAAGCTGAGGATCTGCATGCCACTCGGACCGCCTCCCCCCACGTTGATGTAGCCGCTATCGTTGGTTCGCGAAGCAGTCCAATCCCACGTCTTTTCGAGTAGTCGCACGTTGCGTGCGACAAGATACAGGACGGTGTCGTACACGGCTTCAACCGCCGACCGTCGGCGCAGGGCCGCAACCGGCAGGCGCAACGCCGCGGCGCATTTACGGATCGTCTCGTCTTGTTCGTCGTAGGACAGGTTACGGCTCTCCTCGAGGACGTCCTTCCACGCCAGGGCCCAGTCCGGGGTGCACGTATCACGCGCCGCGAGCGGCTCGCGCTCGATCCCCCAGTCCTCCTTCAGCTCGTACCCCATCTGCCGCAGCAGTTTCTGGTCGAACGCCGTGGGAAAACGGCGCACCATCTCGAGGATCGTGAGCAAAGTCCCGCCGGCCTGCGCCACCCGCCACACCAGCATTTCCCCGCAGCCAGCGGCCGCCGTGAGATCGTCCCGCGAAAACGGAATGGGCGGTACGACCCCACTCACACCGAAGACCTGCTCGACTTCTCTGGGGCCAAGCACGTCAGGCCCGAGAATGGCCCGCGCCTCTTCAATAGTCACAATGGCTGACATCGAGTAATGGTACGATAATCGCAGGCGGTACGCGATACGCCCCGTCAACCCCCGAGCTGGTACATGCTGCGGTCCTCCGTGGAGATGCCGCGCGCGAGGTGATGCCCGGTCGGTTTGGCGGCCACCGCCTGCAACAGCGCAGTGCGCAGCGGGCCATCGTGCCCGCCGTTGCGTAGGGCACGCCGCAGATCGAGCTCATCGTCATTGAGCAAGCACAGATGAAACTTGCCGTCGGCGGTGAGACGCATGCGATTGCAATTCCCGCAGTACGGGCGGCTCACCGGGCTGATCAACCCGATGACACCCCGCGCACCGTCGAGGCGGAAATTCTGTGACTCGTCCGCAGGGTGCTGGTCCGCGAGTGCCGCCATCGGGCCCAGCGCGGCTTCGATCCGCCGTTGTGTGTCCTGGTTCGAAACGTAATTGGACACCGCGAGGCGCGCGCACTCGCCGCCGCCGAGCGGCATCGCCTCGATGAAGCGCACGTGCCAGTCGCGTTCGAGCGTCAGCCGCGCCAGATCCACGACGTCCTCGTCATTGTACCCGCGTGTGACCACTACGTTGAGCTTGATCGGCCGCAAGCCCGCCGCCTCCGCGGCCTCGATGCCCGCCCAGATCTCCTCCACCGTGCCGAACCGCATGACGCGCTGCAGGCGTCCCGGATGCAGCGTATCGAGATGCACGTTGACCCGGCGCAGGCCGGCGCCGGCGAGGCGGTGAGCCAGGCGAGGCAACAGGATGCCGTTCGTGGTCATGGCGACATCCCGCAGCCCGGCGAGGCGCCCGAGGCGCTCGACGATCTCCACCAGATCCGGCCGCAGCGTCGGCTCGCCGCCGGTCAATCGCACCTTGCGGAAGCCGACGTCGACGGCGGCACGCACCACGCGCTCGATCTCTGCCGGCGAGAGCACCTCCTCCGCCCGCGCGAACTGCAGCCCGCCCAACGGCATGCAATAGACGCACCGCAGGTTGCAGTGGTCGATGAGCGAGACACGGAGATAGTCGATGGTGCGACCGAACGTATCGAGGGGCATGCTTCACATGTCGCGGCAAGCCCCCGGCTTGTCAAGGCGGGCGCGCGGTAGCGCAGATTCGTGTTGCCGAGTCAACGCTCTCCCGAATCGGCGAAGCGCGGCGTTCGTTTCTCCAGGTTCGCCTGCACCGCCTCCACCTGGTTCGGCGTGCCGATCAGGGTACGTTGCAGGGATTCCTCGAGGAGCAGACCCTCGGCCAGACCGACGAGGCCCGCTTGATTGAGCAAGCGCTTGCCGGCGCGGATGGCATCGGGGGACTTGGCGGCGATCTCGCATGCCAAGCCGAACGCCGCCTCGCGCGGGTCGTCGCTGACGCGCGTGGCCAGCCCCAACGCCACGGCCTCACTGCCTGTGACGAGTCGCCCGGTGAACGTCAGCTCCTTCGCGACGTCCAGGCGCACGAGGTGGCGCAGCGTCTGGCTGCCGGTCATGTCGGGGATCAGACCCCATTTTATCTCCATCACGGACAGTTGCGCTTCAGGCGTCACGAAGCGGATGTCGGCAGCGAGCGCGATCTGCAGTCCGCCGCCGAAGGCGACACCGTGCACGGCCGCAATCACCGGCACGGGCAGTTCCATCCAGACGTACGCGGCACGCTGGGCGAAGTTCGCCGCGCTGCCCTCTTCGCGTTCGAGCGGATTGCGCCCCGGCTGACTGCCGGCCAATACCATGAAGCTGGCGAAGTCCAGCCCCGCGCAGAACGCCCGGCCCTCACCGGAGAGGACCACGGCACGCAGCCACGGATCAGCGGCCAGCGCCTTCCCTGCCGCGATGAGTCCCTCGAACATCGGGGGATCAGGGCGTTCAATTTCTCCGGGCGATTCAGCCGGACGTCGGCAATGCCATCGTGTTTGGAAAGGGTTACGCGGTCAGCCATTCGTCATCTCCCTCCGTGGACAGCGCCTGCACCAGCACCTCTTGACCCTTTTCCACCGGGCGATCAACCCCGCGTGCGCCAGCAGCGGCGATTCGTTTGGGACCGGAGTTGAACTCCGGCGCGCCGCGCCGTATGAGGTTCAAGCATGACGTCAGCGGTTGGGAACGAAGTGCAGATGGGTGGAACGCGAAACGAGGCGGCGGCGCACACGTTTGGAACATTGGCGACGCGACTCAATGAGGCGCTCGGGCGGGCGCGGCAGGCGCTCGAGCCCCATGCCGGATTGCTGCCGGAGAGGACGCTTGCCGAGATCGACGACTTCCTCGCCGAGTTTGCGCGGCGGCGCGTACGCATCGCGTTGTATGGCGAGGTGAAGGCGGGAAAATCGACGCTGCTCAACGCGCTGGCCGGCGCGGCGTTGTCGCCGGTTGCCTTCGAGCCGCTCACCTCGATCCCGGTGCGCGTCACGTATGGCGAGAACACGCTGTGGCGCATTGGCGACCAGCAACTGGCCAGCGTCGCCGACGTGGAAGCCCTCATGCGCGACGGTGCGGGGGATGTGCACGAAGTGCTCGTCGAAACGGATCTCGATCTCCTCGAATTGGGGGGGCAGGTCGACCTGCTCGACACCCCGGGGGTCGGCAGTAGCGACGATTTCGATGCGATCAGCGCCAAAGTGCTGCGCTCGCTGGACGCGGTCGTACTCGTCGTCCGCTATCCTGCACTGTTCACGCAGTTCACCCGCCGGCTCATGGACAGCCTGGAAGCCGACATCAGCAAGCTGTTCGTCGTCTGGAACCTCGATGCCGACTGCGCGGAGCTGTCCGCTGACGAACGTGCGCGGCACGCCCAGACGCTGCGTGCGAACATCGCGGGTGCACACGACCTGTTTCTCGTTGACACGCGCGCCGGCTTCCGCGCCATGCAGGGCGATGACGGCGCCGGCAGCGTCGCCAGCGGGCTCACCTCGCTGATCGCCGCGCTCCGGCGCTTCGCGTCATCGGCGGCACGCGAGGTGGCGGCCCTCCGTGAGGTCGCCAAGCGTGGCCACCACCTGCTCGACCATGCACAACAGCGCTTCACGCAGCGCAGCGCAGCGCTGGCGCAGGCGCTCGCCGAGGCACGCGGGCGCATCGAACGCACGCAGGCCGCGGCGGAGACCGAGCGCGCCGCCGCCCGCTCGCAGCTGGCGAAGCTCGAGGCCGCCGTGGCCCGAATCGGGGAGCAGGCCACCTCTACCGTGAACAAGCTCGCTCAAGATTTCCGCCGCCAGCTGCGCAGCGCGCGCCGGCGCTGGATCGCACGCGGCAACATCCAGAACCTGCAGGCGGCTGTCGCCAATGCTGCCGGTCGTTACGCCGCCGCCGTCCACGCCGCCAACCGCGACACCGTCGGTCGCTTGCAGGCGGAGGCCGCCAGATTCGGGACGATGGCGCCCGACAGTGTGCCGCCGCGTACGAAATTCTCCGTGTCACCACTCGCACCAGAGGAGCGCAGCACGCTGGCCACGGCAGGACGCTGGCAGGCGTTGCGCCGCGCCCTCTGGCGGCGCTGGTACTTGCCCGGCCTGACCACGCTCGAAGGCGCTGCCGTCGGCGATGACCTGACGGCGCAGGCCGCTTGGCTCGCTGCAGCGCTGCACAGCACACGTGACGCCGCTGCAACGACGCTGCGCGCCAAGCTGGAGGCGATCACCCAGCGCGCTGATGCCGCGATCGCCGCAATCAAAACGGAAACCGACTTCGCCACCAACGAAGCGGAGTTCGAGCAGCTGGGCAGGCACACGCCAGTGGTCGCGGCTCAACTGGATGCGGTGGCGCAGCTCAGCACCGAGGCGCGGGCGCTGGTGAGGGACAGGTGAATGATTGAGTCATTGAGTGATGATTGATGACTGATTACTGATCACTGATTACTGATAACTTGTATGTTGATCCGTGATCCCATCCACGGGGACGTGACGCTGAGCGCGATCGAAGCGCGCGTGCTCGATTTCCCCGAGGTGCAGCGCCTGCGCGGCGTCAAGCAGCTCGGCATGGCGAGTTTGGTGTATCCGGGGTGCGTGCACACACGCTTCGACCACTCGCTGGGCACCAATGCAGTGGCGAAGCGCATCGTAGCGGCGCTGCGCCGGTCAGGCACGCACGTCGACGCGGACACGGAGGAGCTGATCGGGGTGGCAGCCCTCCTGCATGACGTCACGCACGTCCCGTTCGGGCACACGCTCGAAGATGAACGCCGTCTCTTTCCGCGGCACGACAAGGGGACGCGCTTGGCAACGCTCCTCGACGGCTCGCTGGGCGACCGCTTGCATGCCCTTGGGTTCAAGGAGCAGGCGGGTGCGCTGCTCGGTCTCCCGGGCGCAACCGCCAGCCTGCCGCAGTGGGCGCGGCAGGTCGTCTCGAGCACGATTGATGCCGATCTCCTCGACTACTTGCGGCGCGACTCGTACTTCGCCGGCCTGGCGCAGAATTATGACGACCGCATCTTCCAGTACTTCGTGATCGAGCACGACCAGCTCGCCATCAACATGACCCAGCACGGCATGGAGCGACCCGACGCGCGGTCCGAGACCATCCAGCTCTTGCGCATGCGGTATTTCTTGACCGAGCGCGTCTACTACCATCATACCAAGGTGGCGGCCGGCGCGATGGTGTCGAAGGCGGTGGAGCTGGCACAGGAACACGGCATGCTGGGCGAGGGGACGCTGTTGCAACTGAACGATTGGCAGCTGTTCGAGCGTTTGCGCCAGGTTCCGACCGCGGCCGCTCCGGACTCCAGAATCGGGCGCCTCATCGACCGCCTGCAGCAGCGGACGCTTTTGAAGCGCGGGTACGTCATCTCGGCGCTGACGGTCCCGGAAGAAAGCCGCCGTACGCTGGTTGACCGTTTTCACGAGTCGCCCCGGAACCGTCATGAAGCCGAGGAATTCCTGGCGCAACAGCTGGGCTGCGATGCCGCCGACGTCATCGTCTATTGTCCGGCGCTCACGGTGATGAAAGAGGCGGCGGCACTGGTCCGTACGCCGGCAGGCCTCTTCGCCTTGAATGAACCGGATCGGCAGCCGCACTCCGAAATCAGTGCGCTGCAGGGGCGCTATGCTGCGCTGTGGCGCCTGTACGTTTTCGTCCCCGAGGAAGTCAGGGCGCGCACCGCGGAAGCGGCACGCCAGGTGTTCGGCTATCCCAGCGAGCTCAGATGATTGAGGGATTGGGTGATTGGGTGATTGTACGATTTAGTGAGTGACTCGATGATCAAATCACGCAATCATTCAATTCCTCAATCCTCCAATCCCTCAATCTCTCAATCTTTCAATCGCCAATCGATTCTCGTTCTCGTGCGACACGGCGAAACCGAAGGCCAGTCGAGCATTCGCTACTACGGCCGCACCGATGTGCCGCTGAGCGCGCACGGCTGCGCCCAAATGCGCTGCGTGCAGCGGGTTCTGGCGGGTTATCGTTTTACGCGCGTGTATGCGAGCGAGCTATCTCGCACCGTGGCGGCAGCGGAAATCATCAGCGGCACCGCCGCGAGCGGCACCACCCCGAACGACACCACCGCAGTGACCCGCGTCGCCGGATTCAACGAAATTGATTTCGGCGACTGGGAAGGCCTGACGATCGACGAAATCGCGGCGCGTGCCCCGGCACTCTATGCGCGTTGGGTGGGGAACCGCGGCGACTTCCA
Source organism: uncultured delta proteobacterium (assembly GCA_963729835.1). GTDB lineage: Bacteria > Desulfobacterota > Binatia > HRBIN30 > HRBIN30 > CAVSQF01. Next base: position 10,785 of record CAVSQF010000010.1, read on the forward strand.
GTACCCCGGGGGCGAATACACGCCTGCCTTTCGCGCCCGCGTTGTGGCGGCATTGCATCGGGTGCTGGCCGCGGCGCCGCCCGGAGATTTACTGTTCGTGCTCCACAAGGGCGTCATTCGCTCGATCTTGATGGAGCTGCTGCGTCTCGACGAGGCGCAGCGGCACGAGCTCGTGCTCGCACTCGGCTCGATCCACATCGTCAGCCGCGGCGACGGCGGTTGGCGGGCCGAGGTGTTGGACCGCACTGATCATTTGTGATGGCCTTCCATCTGCGGCCATCAGACGTTTTCTGGCGCCGCCCTTGTAAGGCAAGGCCCGATGGGGCACATCTGCTTACCGGGTCGAAGGAGCACGCGTGCTGCGTTTCATGCTGATCGGTGCCCTCATCGGCATTGCCGCTGAGCTTGGGGCTTGGGCGTTGGGGCTGTGGGTCTATCGGCAGCCGCAGACGCCGGTGCTCAATATCGTGGTGATGTTCGGTGTGATCATGGGCGGGCTGGCGAGCTGGGTGCGCGTGATTGGTGTCTTGCCAGTGTACTGGCTCGGATTTGCAGTCGGGTTGCTCTACGAGGCGCTCAACCTGCGCGTCCTGAAGTGGTGGGACTTTCCGGGTGAGCGCCTCGCCTTTGTGCGCGGGCATACGGCGATCATTCTGGTGCTCGCCGTCGCGTGGGGTGTCGTGCCGGTGGTCATTGCCAATACGCACACCGCGGTACCGCCAACGCGCCTGCTGCTCGGCGCTGCCGGGAAGCAAGTGCAGCCGCGGGCTGAACGCACGAAGGTTACCATCGAGGCGCGCCTCGAGCAGATCAATGAAAAGGAAAAGCGCTTGCTCGAAAAGCTCGAAGCCGTGCGGCAACGCCAACGCGATCTCGAAAGTCGGTTGGAGGAGGTCCGGACCTACAAGCAGATGCTGCTGAGCCGCCAGCCCGTTTCGCGCCCAGGGCAGCCGGGCGCGACGCCGACCGACTTGCGGCCTCCACCCTGACCCTCCTCCGCGGCGCGTGATGCCGCAGACGAGGGAATCCATGCACGAGCTGTGGTGCAACATCACCGGCTGCGGACTCACGCGCGCCGTTGTGCACCAGTGTACCCGCTTCCTACAGGTCCCCTCCTCTGTGCCGCTCCTGGCACGGAGGAGGGACAGGGTGGAGGCCATTTGTTGGGCGTTTCCCGCTCCTGCTTCTGCGTGTATTGTCCGTACGCATGAAAGCGATCGTGTTTGATACGCCGGGCACCGAGGATGTTCTGAAGCTGGCCGATGTCCCGTCTCCGCCACTGGGCGCGGATGACCTTCGAATCCGCGTGCGCGCGACTGCGGTGAATCGCGCGGATCTGTTGCAACGGCAGGGGTTGTATCCGCCACCCGCAGGCGCATCACCCCTCCTCGGTCTGGAATGCGCCGGGGATGTGGTCGAGGTCGGCGCCAGCGTTGCGAGCTGGCAGGTGGGAGATCGTGCGATGGCGCTGTTGGCGGGCGGCGGGTATGCGGAGGAGGTGGTCGTGCCTCATGGGTCGGCGATGCACGTCCCCGCCGCCATGAGCTGGCAGGAGGCGGGGGCGCTGCCGGAGGTCTTCCTCACGGCCTTTCTCAACCTGTTCGTGCTCGGGGAAGTCACAATAGGTGACGCTGCCTTGGTGCACGGTGGGGGCAGCGGCGTCGGAACCGCTGCAATCCAGCTGCTGCATGAAGTCGGCGTGCGCTGTCTGGTGACCGCCGGGAGCGCCGAGAAATGCCAACGGTGTCGCGATCTGGGCGCGGACGTGGCGATCAATTACCGGACGGGGGATTTTGCCGCGCCGGTGCGCGAGGCCACCGGCGGCCGCGGCGTGCAGGTCATCCTCGACTCGATCGGCGCGCGGTATTTCGCCGCGAATCTCAGCTGCCTGGCAGCGGGCGGGCGGCTGGTCATCATCGGGCTCATCGGCGGGGCGCAGGTGGAGATCAACCTGGCGCTACTCCTCATGCGCCGCTTGCAGGTGATCGGATCGACGTTGCGTGCCAGGTCGGCGGCGGAGAAAGCCGATATCGTGTCGCGCTTCGTGGAGCGCTTCGGAGCGGCAGTCGAAGCGGACGCGTGCGGCCCGTGATCGATCGGGTGCTGCCGCTGGAGCAGGCGAGCGAGGCGCACCGCATCGTGCAAGCGAGCACGCATTTCGGCAAGGTGGTGCTCCAGGTGGCGTGAGGCGACGTGGTCGGCGTGCCGAGCTGGTTTGGAGAGACTTGGCGTTCCCATTGACGCTGGCGCACGCCCACCGGGCATTGGGCCTTGCGAGATTCCGTCGATCCGGGCAGAATCCGCCGCCAGTGGTGAAGGGAACCGCGATGCGATCCAGCTGTGTTGCACCGAGACGAAGACGATGAAGCCGGCAGAGTTTGCTAACCGCAACATCTACGTCGTGGGCGGATCGGTGGGCATCGGCCTGGCGATCGCCCGCAAGACGGCCGCATTAGGGGCGCACGTGACGCTCTTTGCCCGCCGGGCGCCGCTGCTCGAATCCGCGACGGCCACGGTCCTGGCGGCACGCAAAAATTCCTCACAAACCGTGACCTACCGGGTGATGGACGTCGCCGATCACGTGCGCGTCGCAGCGGTGATGTCGGCGACGGTGGCGGACGTCGGCCCGCCCGACGTGCTGATCAACTGCGCTGGCCGGGCTCTTCCGCGCCGCTTCGAGGAGGTCACCTACGAGCAGTTCGACGAGACCATGCGTGTGAATGTGTACGGCTGTTGGAACACCGTGCAAGCCGTGCTCCCGCACATGAAGGGCCGGGGCGGGTACATCGTCAACACCTCGTCGGTGGCCGGCTTGATCGGCGTGTTCGGCTATACCGACTACTGCGCCTCCAAGTTCGCATTGATTGGTTTCTCGGAAGCGCTGCGCTGTGAGCTCAAGCCGCACAACATTTGCGTGTCGGTGCTCTGTCCTCCGGACACGGACACGCCGGGGTTCGAGAACGAGAACAAGACGAAGCCCGCAGAAACCCGGGCGATATCCGCGACGGCGAAGGTCATGACTGCCGACGCGGTGGCAGACGTGCTGCTGCGCGGCATGGCGAAACGGCAATTCCTCATCATACCGGGCCTGGATGGGCAGCTCAGCGTGCTCGTCAAAAGGCTGTTCCCGGGCCTGGTTGCCTGGGTGATGGATCGGACCATCGCTCAGGTCGGACGTACGCGCAATGCACGCTAGGGGGCTGGGGCCGCGCAGGCAGCAGCCAGTGAGTGAACGATGAACGATCAGAATCGTAATCCGTTGCGTATCGTGGCGCTTCTCGAAATCGGGACGGCGATCGGCTTGATGGGGTTCTGGCTGGCCTTCTTCACCGTCGGTCTGGCCCCGGCACGGCCGCCGGTGGGGTATTTGCAGTTCGAACACTCGTTCCCCGTTCCGGACCTCCTCTTAGCCGGGCTGTTTCTCGTTTCCGGGCGCTATCTGCTCGACGTTCGGCCAGCGCCGCAGCGGCTGGGGCAGTCTCTGTCGTTGGTGGCGGCCGGCGCTGTGATGTTTCTGGGCGCGCTCGACATCAGCTTCAATGTTCAGAACGGCATGTATTCCATTTCACTGCAGGACGCTCTTCTGGCGTTGGCGATCAACGCGTGGTGCATGGGGTTCGGCGCGGCGCTGGTGTTTTGTTGCTTGCGCTCCAGCGGCGCGCCCGCCGGGCATTCGTAGAGAGGGGCGCCTGTGAACACGGTAGGCGTGATTGGCGGGACCGGTCTGTACGAGATGAGCGGCCTCACCGGCGTCGAGGCGGTGGCCGTGACGACGCCATTCGGCGATCCCTCGGACGAATACGTCTGCGGCACGCGCGGCACGACGCGCTTCGTCTTTTTGCCGCGCCACGGCCGCGGCCATCGCCTCCTGCCGTCCGAGTTGAACTTCCGCGCGAACATCTACGGCATGAAGAAGCTCGGCGTCGAATGGCTCATCGGCGTCGGCGCGGTCGGAAGCCTGCGTGAAGACATCGCCCCGGGGCATCTGGTGATCCCGGACCAGCTCATTGATCGGACGTACCAGCGGCCCAGCACGTTTTTCGGAAATGGCATCGTGGCCCACGTGAGCTTTGCCGATCCGTTTTGCCCGCGGCTGGGGAGTGTGTTGGCGCGGGCGGCAGAGCGGCTCGGCGTGACGGTGCATCCACGCGGCACGTACGTGTGCATGGAGGGACCGCAGTTCTCGACGCGCGCTGAGTCCCTCCTCTATCGGCAGTGGGGTGGCGACGTGATCGGGATGACCAATCTGCAGGAAGCGAAATTGGCGCGCGAGGCGGAGATGTGTTTCGCCACGCTGGCGCTGGCCACCGACTACGACTGCTGGCATGAGGTGCACGCCGACGTCGTCATCGCCGACGTGCTCCGGATTCTGAACGAAAACGTCGTCACTGCACAGAAAGTGATTGCCGAGGCGGTGCCGCAGCTCCATGCTCCGCGGACGTGCGAGTGTGCGCGCGCCCTCGAGCACGCGATCATCACCGACCGCAGCCGCATCCCCGACCAGGTGAAAAACGATCTCGGCATCATCATTGGGAAATACGTTGTGTGAAGAAAAGCGTATGGCTTATGGCAGATGGCATATGGCCAGAATCTCCCGACCGGCCATAAGCCATAGGCCATATGCGGAGGTTCACGTGTGAGCATTTTGGTCGTCGGGTCGGTGTTTTTCGATTCCATTGAGACGCCGCACGGAAAAGTCGACCGCGTCTTGGGCGGCGCGGCCATGTATTTTTCCGTGGCGGCGAGTTTTTTCGCGCCGGTGCGCATGGTGGCCACGGTCGGCGAGGACTTCCCGCAGGACGCCATCGATTTCCTGGCGCAACGCGGCGTCGACCTGTCCGGCCTGCAGATTCGGCCGGGCCTCACGGGCTCTTGGGCCGGCCGGTATCACGAAGACATGAACCAGCGCGACACGCTGGATCTGCAGCTGAACGTGTTCAGCGATTTCCGGCCGCAACTGCCGGTGAGCTATCGCCAAGCGCAATACGTGTTCCTGGCCAACATCGACCCGCGCCTCCAGTCGATGGTGTTGGATCAGCTCTCGGCGCCCGGCCTGGTGGGCTGCGATACGATGAATCACTGGATCACCGGCTCACGTAGCGAGTTGGAGCAGCTGCTGACGCGGGTCGGCATCCTGGTCATCAATGACGAGGAGGCGCGCCTGCTGAGTGGGGAACGCAATGTGGTCCGGGCGGCGCGACGGCTCCTGGAGATGGGGCCGCGCCGCGTGCTCATCAAACGTGGGGAGTACGGCGTGATGCAGTTTTCCGCCGAGTCGGTATTTGCCGTTCCCGCCTTCCCCTTGGAGGAGGTATTCGATCCCACCGGCGCGGGGGACACGTTCGCCGGTGGCTTCATGGGAGAGTTGGCACGTTCGGGCGATGCCTCGGAAGCCGGTTTGCGGCGCGCCATCGTGTACGGTAGCGTCATGGCGTCGTTCGTCGTGGAAGGCTTCGGCATGAGCCGCCTGCGGGCGCTGACGCGCGACGAGATCGAGCGCCGCTACCGGCAGTTCGTAAGCTTGACGGATATCGACGGGCCGTGAGGGTGGTGCCCCGGCGGCGGTTCAACGGCAGCGCTTGATTGCTGCCGGTCATTTCGAGACGCACCCTCACGCGGCGCCGCTTGATTCACCCCGGCGCCTAGGTATAGCTTGACCGTTGAGTACCAGGAATAGCATAAGAGGGTCTGGGTTTGGCGATTCGCTGCCAGACCTTTTTTTGCATCGTGTGAGGAGGGACGTGTGAAACTGTGTGTTGTCGGCACAGGTTATGTCGGCTTGGTGGCCGGCACCTGCTTCGCGGAAAGCGGCAACGATGTGAGCTGCGTCGATATCGACGCCGACAAGATTGCCAAGTTACAACAAGGAACCGTCCCGATTTATGAGCCGGGGCTCGAAAGTAGCTCGATTAAACGGAACGTCGCTGAAGGCCGATTGTCGTTCACCACAGACTTGGCTGCCGCCGTCCGGCGCTCGTTGATTTGCTTCATTGCCGTCGGGACCCCACAGGGCGAAGACGGCAGCGCGGATCTCGCGGCGGTGATTCGGGTCGCGGCGGAGATTGCGGAGGCGATGGACAGCTACCGTGTCATCGTGGACAAGAGCACGGTGCCGGTGGGAACGGCGGAGCGGGTGCGACAAGTCGTAGCGTCCCGGACGCACCACCCGTTCGACGTCGTCTCGAATCCGGAGTTTCTGAAGGAGGGCGCCGCAGTTGACGATTTCATGAAGCCCGATCGTGTCGTCATCGGCAGCGACAACCCGCGCGCCGTCGAGTTGATGAAGGAGCTGTACAGCCCGTTCGTACGCACGGAGCGGCCGATCGTCGTCATGTGCGCCACCAGCGCCGAGATGACGAAGTATGCGGCGAACTCCATGCTGGCGGCGCGCATCTCCCTCATGAACGAGTTTGCAAACCTCTGTGAGCGGGTCGGCGCCGACATCGATGACGTGCGCCGCGGGGTCGGCTTTGATCGGCGCATCGGCCACCATTTCCTCTTCCCGGGCGTCGGCTACGGGGGCTCTTGCTTCCCAAAGGACGTCAAGGCGGTGATCCGGAGCGCCGAGCAGTACGACCTGGATTTCCGTCTGCTGCGCGCCGCCGAGGAGGTCAACGAGCGCCAGAAACGCACGCTCGCCGACAAGGTCATGGTGCATTTCGGCCAGGACCTGCAGGGCATGCGCTTCGCCGTGTGGGGCCTGGCGTTCAAGCCGCGCACCGATGACATGCGCGAGGCGCCTTCGCTCACCATCATCGAGGCGTTGCTGCAAGCGGGAGCGGCGGTGCACGTGTATGATCCGGAGGCCCTGAACGAGGCGCGGCGCATCCTCGGAGATCGGGTGCGCTACCACCGCGTCAATTACGACGCCCTCGAAGGCGCCGATGCACTGTTGATCGTGACCGAATGGAATGAGTTCCGCCGGCCGGATTTCCAGCGCATGCGCCAGTTGATGAAACGGCCGGTGGTGTTCGATGGGCGCAACATCTATGATCCGAGCGAAATGCGCGAGCTCGGGTTCATCTACTACTCGGTGGGACGCAAGCCGGTGCGGGTATGAACCCGTGGGCGCCCGACACCGCCCGGGGCGATGCCCCGGGCTCACGACGAATGCCTTTTCGTCGCGCCGCACGACGATTCGAATACAGGTTCCTCTCCCTTCGGGAGAGGTCGGGTGAGGGGATCTCATTGACCTCTTCTCGCCAATTCTGCTGGCTGCCTCACCTGCCACCGCAGTTACTTGTTGTGACGTCGAGGCTGTATGATAGGCGCAGAACGATTGTGAGCAGAGATCATCAAATGCCCTCACCTTGCCTCTCCCGGAGGGAGAGGAAGGGGAATCTGGCTGATACCCATTGGGTTGCGGGTGTTTCACCCGCGCTGAGAGCTGCCAGCTGAGCGCACCATGTCCCGCATCTGCATTACCGGCGGCGCTGGGTTCATCGGCTCACATCTGGCCGACCGCCTGCTCGCCGACGGCCATACGGTCGTGGCGTTGGACAACCTGCTCACCGGCCACTTGCGCAACATCAGCCACCTCGCCGGACACGAGCGGTTCAAGTTCATCAGGCACGACGTCACGGAATATATCTATGTCGATGGCAAGCTCGATGCGATCCTCCATTTGGCCTCGCTGCCGAGCCCGGTCGATTACCTGCGCGAGCCCATCAAGACGTTGAAGGTCGGGGCGCTCGGGACACACAAAGCGCTCGGTTTGGCGCGCGCCCACCGGGCCACCTTTCTGCTGGCCTCGACCTCGGAGGTGTACGGTGATCCGCGCGTGCACCCGCAGCCGGAGACGTATTGGGGAAACGTCAACCCGATCGGGCCGCGCGGCGTGTACGATGAATCGAAGCGCTTCGCCGAAGCCATGACGATGGCGTACCATCGCTATCACGGCATCGATACGCGCATCTGCCGGATCTTCAACACCTACGGCCCGCGCATGCGCGCCGATGACGGCCGGGTGGTGACCAATTTCATCGCCCAGGCGCTGCGCGGCAAGCCGCTCACCGTGTACGACGACGGCGCCCGCACCCGCAGCTTCTGCTACGTGAGTGACCTGGTCGACGGCGTCGTACGCCTGCTCGAATCCGCCGAGGTCGAGCCGGTCAATCTGGGGAATCCACATGAGATGACGGTGCTGGAGTTCGCCCACACGGTGCGCCGCTTGACCGACGGCAACACGGAAATCGTCTTCATCTCGCCGAAGGATGAACGCACGAAAGACGATCCGCACACCCGACAGCCAGACATCACCCGTGCTCGGCAGCTGCTGGGGTGGGAACCGAAGGTCAGCGTGGAGGAGGGCTTGCGGCGCACGATCGACTACTTCCGCAACTTGTTTGCCACGGAGGCGGGTACATGAGAATCTTGGTCACGGGGGCAGCGGGCTTCATCGCGTCGCATATCGCCGACGCTCTGGTGGCGGCGGGGCACCAGGTGTCGGTGGTCGACGACCTGTCCTCCGGGCGGCGGGAGAATGTCAACCCGCGCGCGCGCTTCTATCAGCTCGACGTGCAGGATCCCGCAATCGTCGATGTGTTCCGCGACGCGCAGCCGGAGGTCTTGTGCCATCATGCGGCGCAGATGGATGTGCGGCGCTCCGTGGCCGATCCGCTGTTCGACGCGCGCGTCAATCTGCTCGGATTGCTGAACCTCATGGAGCACGGGCGCCAGCACGGCCTCAAACGCGTCGTGTTCGCATCCACCGGCGGAGCGATCTACGGCGAACAGGAAACCTTCCCGGCCGCGGAGACGCACAAGACGGAACCGGTGAGCCCGTACGGCGTCGCCAAACTGGCCAGCGAGCGGTACCTGTTCTTCTATTGGGTGACCTACGGGATCGCGTACACCGCGTTGCGCTACGCCAACGTGTACGGCCCGCGCCAGAACCCGCATGGCGAAGCCGGCGTGGTCGCAATCTTCACCGAGAAGCTGCTGCGCGGCGATCAGCCGATCATCAATGGTGATGGCGCGCAGACCCGTGATTACGTCTACGTCGGTGACGTGGTACGCGCCAACGTGGCGGCCCTCGAATCGCATTTCGTCGGCGCGGTGAATCTCGGCACGGGTATCGAGACCGACGTGAACACCGTGTTCCGCGTGCTCGCCCCCTTGTGCGGTTCCGCGGCGCCGGAACGGCACGGTCCCGCAAAGCCCGGGAGCAGCAGCGCAGCGTCATCGACAACACGCTGGCTAAGAACGTCCTCGGCTGGCAACCGCAGGTGCGCCTCGAAGACGGCCTGCGTGAGACCGTCGCCTTCTTCCGCGCGCGGCTGCGGGTGTAAAGTGAGTGTAGGGGCGGTTCGGGAACCGCCCCATGCGGCGGTACCCGTTCGACACGCCGTTTCGGGCGATCCTCGAATCGCCCCTACAGAGTCTTGACGAAGGTTGCTTCCTGGATCGCAGCGCCCAGGCCCGAGCCGGCCGATTCAGCCCTGCTCTGATGGTGGCTCCGTTGGGCGGTCGTCTCGCTCCTGTTTGTCTGCGAGGGACCGGGACTGTCGATTTTCTCGAATCGATGGGCCGCGCGAGATCTGTGCCAGACCGTAGGGCCCGCTCTCCCGGCCAGTTCTGGAGTGCCACCCGGCCGGCACAGCCGGTCCTATGTCGTTTATCGACAGTCTCGACCGGTTCGTGACAGTCCGGCGCTCCCACGTAAGGCACACGGAGAGTCATTGGAATCACATAGAGTAGAACGGCGACCACGGCCGCCGAGCACGCCGGGCGTTTCTTAGTCAAGGAGAAAGGTGCTAGAAGAACGTTCAGAAACGCACGGAGGTCCAGCCATGAAACGGTCCCCAACACGGCTCTTTGCTGTTGGCTTGGGCGTGTGGACATGGACGGCGCTCACGTGTGCCGTGCCCTTGGTTGCCAGCGCGCCCATGGCGCAGGCCGGCGTCAACGTGTGGACGAGTCACGGGCCGTACGGTGGATATGTCACCGCGCTGGCCATCAACCCGAGCACGCCGAGCACGCTCTACGCCGGGACGTGGGGCGGCGGCGTCTTCCAGAGCACCAACAGGGGCGGCAACTGGAGCGCAGTCAACACCGGCCTGAGCGGCCTTGCCCTCAACGTCTACGCGCTGGCCATCAACCCGAGCACGCCCAGCATACTCTACGCCGGCACCGATGACGGCGGCGTCTTCCAGAGCACCAACAGCGGCGCCAGCTGGAGCGCGGTCAACACCGGCCTGAGCACCCTTGACGTCTACGCGCTGGCCATCAACCCGAGCACGCTCTACGCCGGGACGTGGGGCGGCGGCGTCTTCCAGAGCACCAACAGCGGCGCCAACTGGAGCGCGGTCAACACCGGCCTGAGCACCCTCCACATCGACGCGCTGGCCATCAACCCGACCACGCCGAGCACGCTTTATGCCGGGACGTGGGTCGGCGGCGTCTTCCAGAGCACCAACGGCGGCGCCAGCTGGAGCGCGGTCAACACCGGCCTGAGCACCCTTGACGTGTACGCGCTCGCCATCGATCCGACCACGCCGAGCACGCTCTACGCCGGGACCGATGGAGGCGTCTTCCAAAGCACCAGCAGCGGCGGCAACTGGAGCGCGGTCAACACCGGCCTGAGCACCCTTGACGTCTACGCGCTGGCCATCAACCCGAGCACGCCCAGCATACTCTACGCCGGCACCAATGGCGGCGGCGTCTTCCAGAGCACCAACAGCGGCGGCAACTGGAGCGCGGCCAACACCGGCCTGAGCACCCTCTACATCGACGCGCTGGCCATTAACCCGAGCACGCCCAGCATACTCTACGCCGGCACCGAGGGAGGCGGCGTGTTTTCCACTCAGCAGGTCTCCGTGTGTGTTGGCGACTGCGACGGCAGTGATTCGGTCACGGTCGACGAGATCCTCACGCTGGTTAACATCGCCCTCGGCGACGCTCCCTGCTCCGACTGCATCGCCGCTCGCTGCCCGGTCACGATCGATCAGATCCTTACGGCGGTGAACAACGCGCTGAACGGGTGCGGCGCATAGCCGACTACGCCGCTCCGGCTCCACCCATCGTCGGACTCGATCGCGAACCCCAGGCGACCCGAGTAAAGTCATTGGCTATGTGTGCGTGAGCACCGGCGAGCAGGCGCTCGGTCCGGAGGCGCAGCGGAGGGCCATGCTCACTTCGTGTGAGGCTCACGACGGCGAGATGGTCGCCTTGTTTTCCGATCAGGCCGTTGGTGGCGCGGCGCCAGCCGACCAGCGCCCTGGGCTCAGCGCGGCTCTGGCCGGCGTGAAACAACACGGCACCGGCGCGTTGCTGGTGGCGACACGCGACCGCTTGGCCCGCGATACTTTGATTGCGGCGCTGGTCGAACAACGCGCTCAGGAGCTCGGCGCGGCGATTCGTGCGGTCGACGGGAGCGGGAACACCGACACACCCGAAGGCGTGCTTGTGCGCCGCATCATCGACGCGTTTGCCGAGTACGAACGGCTGACGATCAAAGCGCGCACCAAGGCCGCCCTGGCAGTCAAGCGATTGCGGCGCGAGCGGATCAGCCGCGAACCGCCCTACGGCTGGCGCCTCATCTGCTTATATGGTATGGAGCACCCTGTAGAGCGTGGTGATGGGTGGCCGGGCGGTGGTACTCCTCCGGGAGAAGATGACCGACGAACAAGGAAACCTGCGCGAAATGGTGATCTGGCGAATCCCTCCCACCGCACAACAACCTGACGGGGTGCGGTACCGCTTGGCGCTGATCCGGCCCGGGCGAGCGGCGGCCAGCGGTTCTCTATGACAACCATCGTCCCAAGGGGCACCATCGTCACGTCGCGGGAAGCGAAGAGCCCTACCGGTTCGTCGACGTGGACCATCTCCTCGCGGATTTCCTGGCGGACGTGCAGCGAGTGACTGGAGCAGCGCAATGAAGACCGTGACGTTTACCATCGAGCCATTCAGCGAAGGGCTCAAGCGCTTCAAAGAAACGTTTGCAGCGGCCCAGGCGGGGCGGCCGGTTGAACCGCGGGAGCTGGTCGGTTTCACCAGCCTGGAGGCGGCGCGCAACTTTCTGACGCGAGAACGGCTCGGCTTGCTGCGCACGATCAAGACGCGCCAGCCGTGTTCGGTCTATGAGCTGGCCCGCATGGCCGGCCGTGACCTCAAGAACGTGCAAGAGGACATCCGGATTCTGGAGCGCCATGGGTTGGTGCGCATCGCCACCCGGCCGCGCGGCACCCGCACGGTCAAGGTTCCGCGGGTGCCCTTCGAAGCGATCGCGTTGAAGATCGCGATTTGAGAACGGCCAGGGGCGCGCTGGCGCCCTCGACCGTATTCTTGAGAACCGGATTCTCACGTACAGCGGTGGCCTGCTGACGTCAGCGTTTTTCGCCAAGACGACGGCCGGGTACAGCGGGCCTTAGCGGATAAGATTCCACGGTTTTGCCTGGTACCCTAAGAGTGATATTGGCAGGCTGGCGACATGGTGATTTCAGCGACCGTCCCGTGGTGGAAAACCGCGGTCTTTTACCAGATCTACGTGCGCAGCTTTGCCGACAGCAACGGCGACGGCGTCGGCGATTTGCCGGGGCTCATCGACAAGCTCGACTACCTCAATGACGGCGGGCCGAACTCCCTCGGCGTCGATTGCCTCTGGCTGACGCCGTTCTATGAAAGCCCGAACGTCGATTTCGGCTATGACATCACCAATCACTGCTCGGTGCATCCGGAGCACGGCAGCCTGGCTGATTTCGACCGGCTCATTGAGGAGGCGCACCGGCGCGGCATCCGCGTCATCGTCGATTACGTGGTGACGGCGACGTCCGATCAGCACCCGTGGTTCCGCGACTCCCGCGCCGGCCGCGACCACCCGAAGCGCGACTGGTTCATCTGGCGCGACGGCAAAAACGGCAACCCGCCGAACAACTGGCGCGCCGTCTCGGGCGGGCCGGGCTGGAAGTTCGATCCGGCGACCGGCCAGTATTTCTATCATCCGTTTTTCGACTGTCAGCCGGGCCTCAACTGGCGCCAGCCCGACCTCCGCCGCGCGATGCTGGACGTCATGCGTTTCTGGCTCGACCGCCGTGCCGACGGCTTTCGCGTCGACCTGCTCAACCACCTCATCGTCGACGACCAACTGCGCGACAATCCGCGCTCGTGGAAGGGCTGGTACGCCGGCCGGCTCCAGGCGCCGCGCTGGACGCGCGACCAACCGGAGTCGCACGAGGCCGTCGCCGCGATGCGCCTCCTGCTCGACGAATACCCCGAAAAGATGATGGTCGGCGAAACATCGTCATTTCCATGGGAGGTCTCGCAGGCGCACACGTTCGTCAACGCGCGCGAACTAAATTTGGCGTTCAACATGGAATTTTTCGCGTACCGCTTTCGGGCCCAAGGTTTTCGCGAGGTGGTCGATCGATACGAGCGCGTCGCCGCGGCCGACGGCTGCCCGGCCTGGACGCTATCCAACCACGACATCCCGCGCCATTTCGGCCGGTACGGCGGCAAATGGGCCATTTACGGCGAACGCGCCGACGCCGTGGCGCGCGCCCGCGTCTGCGCCGCCATGCTGCTGACCGTGCGCGGCGCGCCGTTCCTGTATTACGGCGAAGAACTCGGCATGACCAACCGCTGGCTGCCGCGCCGCTGGATGAAAGACCCCATCGGCAAAAAATCCTGGCCGCTGTTCAGCCGCGACTGCTGGCGCACGCCGATGTTGTGGACGCCCGGCCGCGGCGCGGGCTTCACGACCGGCGACCCATGGCTGCCGATCGACCGCGACGCCGGCCGCCTCAACGCGCAGACCGCCGGCGCGCGGGCCGATTCGCTGCTCAATTTTTACCGGCGCTTGATCTGGCTGCGCAAGGGACTTCCCGCGCTGCAAATCGGCGCATACGAGCCCCGCTCCGAGCGGGACGCCGACCCGGCCGTGTTCGCTTTCCGCCGGCGCACGGCGAACCAATCGCTGCTCGTGGCGCTCAACTTCGCGGACCGCGCCATCGAGCTGCCCGGCGCCCGCGGCAAATTGCGGTTCAGCAGCGAACCGCGGCGTGCGGACGCCGGCGCCCGCCTGACCCTCGCTCCGTACGAGACGTTGATCCTCGAGGAATGAGCGGCCGTATATAGGGTAACGGCCAAATTGATGTAAAAATGTGCGCTACGACCGGTGGGCGACAGCGGCCAGCCAGGGCGGGAGCCTGGCGGAGGTTCTGGCAATCTCCATCACTCACGGACACGCAGTCTGACTTAGGGTACTGGCAAGATTCCTGCAGTTTTATACGCTAAGGCGGCGGCAACAAATAAAGGTAGCAACTTGGGCCAGAAGCGAGTATGATTTTGGAGCATAAGATCTTCCATCCAGCTCCAATCGATATAGTCTACTTGCTACCTTTATTTATTTACGGCTCCTAAGACCCGCTGCGGTTGGGCATCTCGTCTGCACAAAAACGTCTATGTCAGCAGGAAGGAGGGAATCGCCATGCGTCTCAACTACGCGACGAACTCGCTCGTGATCAACAAGGAGGTGGACAAGGTCTTCAACTTCGTCTCTCGTGGGGCCCAGTACAGCCGCTGGCACTTCGACTACCATCTGAGATTCGAAGTCCTGGACATCCGGGAAGCCGGTGTGGGGTCAGTCTTCTCCATAGAGGAGCTCATAGACGGCTTCTACCTGCACCACGTCGGGCGAGTGGTCGAGTTCGAACGAAACCGGCGCTTCGTCTGGCGCGGCCGCTTCGCGCTCTTCTCCTGGATCCTGGATCGGCACCGACTTCACCTTCGCGCCCGTGCCGGAAGGGGACGCACGTGAAGGAGATCCTCTACTTCGAGATCAATCCGCTTCTCGCGCCTGCCGCGCTCCTTTTCGTCTGGCGCAAGGCCTACCGACCCGAAGCCTGCCGCGCCCACATCATGGACGAGCTGACGGGCATCAAGACGATGTTGGAGAGCGGCGACCACGATGCCCGGGACGTCACCTACTCCCTCGAGGACAAGGAGCTACTCGCTCGTGTGAAGAGGTATCGGCGCACGTGAGAAGCCGGTCCGGACGGCTCGCAGCACGGCCCGTTGCACGCACTGGAAGTACGAGCTGAAGGTCAGCGTATTCCGCCCCCACCCTGAAAGGCCGCGCCTTACACGCAGCTCGCAAAAGTCTGTCAACAAACAACCGGTCCCTGGCGGACAACGAAAACGAGTCGCCAGGGGGAGAGCCCGACAGCTCGATAACGGGAACGTCAGATTTGCTGGCTCAGTCGCCGGGAGTCGGCCTGCTTGACGAAGGTTGCTTCCTGGATCGCGGCGCCGCGGTTCAGGCCTTTGCGTTCGAACGCGGTGGTGCCGACGCGCGGCGAGCGCATGGATTCGTCGCGGCCCATCGCACACCGCTCGAGCGTCCGCAGGATCAGTGCGAACACCTCCTCGACGTCGGTCGCCACGTAGAGCCGGCCGCGCGCTACGAGCACGCCGGCGAGAGCCGCAGCGAACTGCGGAGTGAAGAGCCGCCGGCGGTGATGGCGCCGCTTCCACCAGGGATCGGGGAAGTAGATGTGCACGGCCTGCACCGATGCCGGCGGAACCAAGGTCGCGACGACACACGCGGCGTCCGCCGCGAGCACCCGCACGTTCGTCACGCCACGCCCCGCGATCGCCGCCTGCAAGCGGAAGGCACGGCCGCGCGAGTGCTCGATGCCGAAGAAGTTGGTCTCAGGACAGCGCCCGGCTGCCGAGAGAATGAACGATCCTGTGCCCGGGCCAATCTCGATTTCGACGGGGCGATCATTCCCGAAGATGCTCTGCCAGAACCGCTCCATCTCAGCGTGGGCTTCGCCCGCACTCCATTGCGGATTGCGGAATGCGGATTGCGGCCTCCGCAGTCCGAAATCCGCAATCCGAAATTCTTCCCAGCATGGGACGACCTGTCGAAGTGGCAGCTCAGGTAAGAAGCCGCCCACCGTCGACGGGGAGCACGGCGCCGGTGATGTAGTCGTTGCGGACCAGCATGAGCACCGCATCGGCGACGTTCTGCGGATCTCCGGCGCGCCGCAGCAGCGTTCGCTTGATCTCGCGGTCGCGCGCGGCGGCGTCGAAGTCGTCAGGGAACAGAATCGGCCCGGGCGCCACGGCGTTCACGCGGACCGACGGCGCCAGCTCCCTGGCCAAGGCGTGCGTCAACGCGATCACGCCGGCTTTGGCGAGCGAATACGGGAGGTAATCCACCCACGGCCGCAACCCGGCAACGTCGGCAATCAGGACAACCGTCCCACCGCCGTGTGCCTGCATGTGTAACCCGAAGTGACGGGCGCACAGAAAGCTGGCGCGCAGGTTGTTGTCCATCATGTCGTCCCAATCCGCTGCGGCGAGCGCCGCCAGCGGCGTGCGCCGAAACGCGCCGGCATTGGCCACCAGCACGTCGACCCGGCCGAACGCCGCCAGCACCGCGTCCAACAACCGAGCCACAGCATCCGGTTGCGCCATGTCACCTTGCACCGTGATCGCCTGCACACCGGATTGGCGCGCCGCCGTCGCAGTCGTTTCCGCTTCACGGCGTGAGGTTCGATAATTGATGGCCAGGTTGCAGCCCGCCTGGGCCAGCGCCAGCGCGATCGCCGCGCCGAGACGGCGCGCGCCGCCGGTGACCACGGCCGTTGCTCCATCGAGAGCAAGCACGTTACAGTGTCTCCGGATCGAATTGCGGTTCCAGGACCACCTCGGTCGGGCAGGCGGAGCGCGGTGCGGTGAGGATGCGGAAGACGGTTTCGGCAACGTCCTCAGGTCGCAAGAACTTACTGCGATCGACGCGGCGATTGGGAGGAATGAAACCGGTATCGACTAATCCCGGTAGGAGCGCCACGACCCTGACGCCGCTGTTGCGTACCTCCGCGAAGAGCGCATGCGTGAACGCGACGAGGCCCGCCTTACAGGCGGCGTACGCGGCCTCGCCAGCGCGCGGCTGGCGCGCCGCCAGGGAGCAAATGTTGATGATGGCGCCGCGGTTGTGGGCCAGCATGTCCGGCAACAGCAGCTGACTGAGCAGCATAGGCGCGCGCAGGTCGGTGGCGAGCATGCGATCCCATTCCGCCAGCGTGGTTTTGCCGACCAGCGTTCGCGGCGGGGCGACGCCGGCATTGTTGATCAAGATGGAAACGCTGCCGAGCTCAACCACAGCCTGCTGGAGCAAGGCTGCGACTTGCGCATCGTTCGTGATGTCCGCGTCCAACACCAATGTGCGCACGCCCAGTGGGGCGGCCAGTGCTGCGGTCTCATCGAGCTCAGCTCGCGTGCGTGCCACCAGCGCGAGGTCGCACCCGGCGCGCGCCAGGCGCACCGCCGTCGCCCGCCCGATGCCACGGCCGGCACCGGTGATCAGCGCAATGCGACTCGCCAGCTCCTGGGCCATGCGGGGAGTTTTAGCAGACTGCGCAGCGTGGGCTACCGCCCAATGCCCAATCCGTGCTCGTGCACGTGCTGGTAATCGTAAGCGGAGCTAGCGCTGGCGTCTCGGGCTCTGCGGGTTCCGGTTCCGGCTGCTCCTGCTCGTCCTTCGGCCCTTCAGCCGCCTCGCGTTTCACGGTTCACGCCTTCCTTGCGTCCTTGCGTTCCGCGGTGAAATCGTCTACCGACGCGGGCCGACGGATGAAAGGATTCGGTGTCGTGCTGGAGGCGGACGCCATCGGGAAAGGTGGGTGTGATGGTTGTTCTCAAGGCGCTTGTGCTCGGAATCGTGGAGGGCATTACGGAATTCCTTCCGATCTCATCAACCGGGCATCTGATCGTATTATCCTCCGTGGTGAATTATCCCGATTCGTCGCGGGTAACGTTCGACATCTTCATCCAGCTCGGCGCGATTTTCGCGGTGGCGTGGTACTACGCCCGGCCGCTCACGACGCTCGCGCGGCAAGCGGTCACCGAAACGGGCGCCCGCGCAATGATCGGCAAGGTCCTGCTGGCCTTCTTCCCCGCGGCCGTTGTGGGGCTCCTGTTCCACAAGGCCATTGAAGCACACCTGTTCAGCCCTCGGGTGGTGGCGACGAGTCTGATCGTCGGGGGCATCATCATCCTGATCGTCGAGCGCCAGGCGCTACGGTTTGAGGTGAGCCGGATCGAATCAATGGGGTGGCGCCATGCGCTGTGGGTCGGACTGGCACAGGTCCTGTCCATGATCCCTGGCGTGTCGCGCGCCGGCGCGACGATCATCAGCGGCATGCTGTGCGGCATGGATCGGCCCAGCGCGACCCAGTTTTCCTTTTATCTTTCCCTGCCGACGATGTTCGCCGCGAGCTTGTACAGCCTGTTCAAGGCGCGCCACGACCTGGCGGCCGGCGATGCGTTGCCGCTGGCGGTGGGCTTCGTGGTAGCGTTCATCTCGGCGCTGCTCGTCGTGCGCGCGTTCATCACGTTCGTGCAGCGGCATAAGTTCACCGGCTTCGGCTACTACCGTATCGCGGCCGGGCTAGTGATCTTGTTGCTCTTCCATTGACCGTGCCACCGCCCTGCCCTATCGTCCCCGACTCCGGCACGACTATGAGGCTTCGCAAGCAGCTGTTCGCGGTGAAGAGCGTCAAGATCCTCGAGGAGGAGATGGCCGGCGAGCATCGCTTGCGACGGGTGCTCGGCCCGGTGACCCTCACGGCTATGGGTGTCGGTGCGATCATTGGTGCGGGCATCTTTGTGCTGACGGGGTTGGCCGCCAACGTGTACGCGGGTCCCGGCCTAGCGCTCTCCTTCGTGGTTGCGGGCTTCGGCTGTACGCTGGCGGCGCTGTGCTACGCGGAGTTCGCCTCGATGGTCCCGGTCGCGGGGAGCGCCTATACCTATGCCTATGCGACGCTCGGGGAGCTGCTTGCGTGGATCATCGGTTGGGATCTGCTGCTGGAATATGCCGTGGCGTCGAGCACGGTCGCACACGGCTGGTCGCACTACTTCGTGTCGCTCCTCAAGTCGTTCGGGATCCAACTCCCTTCGCAATGGATCCTGAGCCCGATCGACTTCGATCCCAACACACACACCTGGATGCGCACGGGCGCCTACTGTAACCTGGCGGCGGCGCTGGTCGTGTTGCTCATCACGGTCATCCTCGTCATCGGGATTCGCGAGAGCGCCAGCTTCAACGCCGCCATGGTGCTGTTGAAACTCGCGGTGGTCCTCTTTGTGATCGTCGTCGGCGCGTTTTACATCCGCCCGCAGAACTGGCATCCCTTCCTGCCGTACGGCGGTTCGGGAGTCTTTCGGGGCGCCGCCTATATCTTTTTTGCGTACATCGGGTTCGACTCGGTCTCGACACAGGCCGAAGAAGCGCGCAATCCGCAGCGCGACGTGCCGATCGGCATCATTGCTTCGCTTGCCCTGTGCACGGTGCTCTACATTCTGGTGGCGGTGGTGCTCACCGGCATGGTCCCATTCAATCAGATTGATTTGGACGCGCCGGTGGCGCAGGCGTTTGCGACGCGCGGCCTGCCGGTCGCGGTGTTCCTGATTTCGCTCGGCGCGGTGATTGGGATCACCAGCGTGTTGCTCGTCCTGCTGTTGAGCCAGGCGCGGATACTGCTGGCGATGGCGCGTGATGGGCTGATCTCGCACAAGTTCTTTGCTGCCGTGCATCCGCGCTTCCGCACGCCGCACCACGCCACGATTCTCACCGGCGTGCTGGTGGCGACGGTTGCCGCGTTGTTCCCGCTGAAGATCCTGGCGGACCTGGTGAACATCGGAACGCTGATGGCGTTCGTGATCGTGTGCGCTGCGGTGCTGGTCATGCGCCGCGCCAATCCGGGAGTGCCGCGGCCGTTTCGTACCCCCTTCGTGCCGGTCGTGCCGATTCTCGGGATGGCCAGCAACCTGTTGATGATGACGTACCTGGGATGGGAGAACTGGCTGCGGTTGTTCGTGTGGCTGGCGATTGGTCTGGTCATCTATTTCACCTACAGCCGCCATCACAGCAAGCTGGCGCACACTCTGGCGGCGGCCGAGGTGCAACCGCGACGCCGCGGCCGGGCCTGAAACGGCATATGGCCTGTGGCCTATGGCTTATGGCCAGTCTCTTTCGGCAATCCGCCATATGCAATACGCCACAGGCGATCTATCCGGCCATATGCCATAAGCCATATGCCATCCGCCAAAAATCATAAGCAGGAATTCCTGCGCGGCCTCGGCGTGTGGGATGCCACGGCCGTTGTCGCGGGATCGATGATCGGCTCGGGCGTGTTCATCGTGTCCGCGGACATCGCGCGCCAGGTTGGTGCGCCCGGTTGGCTGCTGGTCGTGTGGCTCGTGACGGCGGTGATGACCATCGTTGGCGCGCTGAGCTACGGGGAGTTGGCCGCCATGATGCCACACGCCGGCGGGCAGTACGTGTACCTGCGTGAGGCGTATGGTCCGCTGGTGGGGTTCTTGTATGGCTGGACGCTGTTCACGGTGATTCAGACGGGAACGATCGCCGCCGTTGCCGTCGCCTTCGGCAAGTTCACCGCGGTTATCGTGCCCGCGTGCGATGCGTCGTTCCACGTCGGACCCGTACCGGTTTCGGCACAGCAGTGTCTCGGCATCTTGGTCATCATCATTTTGACTGCGGCGAACTGCGACGGGTTACGGACCGGCCGTCTGGTGCAGAACGTGTTCACCGCCACGAAGGTGGGGGCGTTGCTTGCGCTCGTGGTGTTCGGTCTCGCCTTCGGCCGCTCCGCCGAGGCGATGCGCACGAACTTCGATCACTTCTGGGGCACGCCGGTATTTTCGCCGGCGCTGCTGCCGTTGCTCGGCGCCGCGATGGTGGGGGCACTCTTCTCCGCCGACGCCTGGAACAACATCACCTTCGCGGCCGCCGAGGTGCGCGATCCGGCGCGTGCCGTGCCGCTCAGTCTGGCGATCGGTACCACGGCAGTCACGCTCCTGTACGTGGCGGCCAACGTGGTCTATCTGGCGACCTTGCCGCTGCACGGGGATCCGACTGCCGCAACGCCGCTGGCGCGCGGCATGCAGTTCGCGGCCAGCGACCGTGTGGCCACCGCGTCCATGCAGGTCATGCTGGGTCCGGCTGGAGCGGTGCTCATGGCCCTGGCGATCATGATCTCCACCTTCGGCTGCGAGAACGGGCTCATCCTCGCCGGCGCCCGCGTCTACTACGCCATGGCGCGCGACCGGCTGTTTTTCCGCGCCGCCGGGTTGCTCAACACCAGACGGGTTCCGGCTGCCGCGCTCGTCCTGCAAGGCCTATGGGCCTCGGTGCTTACGCTCTCCGGAACGTACAGCGATTTACTGGACTACGTGATCTTTGCAGCGCTGCTGTTCTACTTGCTCACGGTGGGTGCGCTCTTCATCTTGCGTCGCACCCGACCGCGGACGCCGCGGCCGTACCGTGCCCTGGGCTACCCGATCGTGCCGGCTCTGTACATCGGGTTGGCGGCGTTGATCATGATCGACTTGCTGGTCGTGAAGCCGCGCTACACGTGGCCGGGGCTGCTGATCGTGGCGTCGGGCATTCCGGTGTTCTACTGGTGGCGCGGGCGCCGCAGGTGACCGCTGCCGGAGAAGAAGTGGGCTCCGGGGCGCGAGATCATCACTCGATTTGCCGTGGCCCTGCGCATTCACAGGACCCGGCTTGACCTCAGGCTTAGCCCGCGTAACAGTAAAAGTGTTCCTAAGCCTATGGCTACATCCGAACTGGCGCTGAGGCGTACATCGTCTCTCCGTACGTGTCTTGCCGCTCCCACTGGCCCGTGGTACTCAGGCTCCAGTGACCACATGGCATTTCACGTTGTCGGGTGCAAAGCGCGCGTTCGCGTTCGCGCCGTCTCGCACTGATTCACACAAGAACTGGACAAGAGGAGCTATAAAGATGAAGGCCACCACCATCGTCGCCAGCAGCTTGCTGCTGGCATTTGGACTGGGCGTACAGCCGGCACAGGCCCGCGGCAAAGCCGACTCAACTTCACCGCGCCTGCGCGAGGCAACGGTTTTGCAGCGTGAAGACCGCGCAAATCAACACAGCATCGTCGTCGGGCTCGATCTGCGAAACCGCGACGAGTTGGAAGCGTTTCTCGCCGATGTCCAGGACCCAGACTCCCCCAACTACGGTCGGTTCCTCACCCAAGACGAGTTCAATGCCAGGTACGCGCCCGCGGCGGATGTGGAGCAAAGCGTGGTGGACTACCTCGAAACCAACGGCATCGCCGTGACCGATCGCTTTTCCAACCGCCTGCTGGTCCGGGCCACCGGCAGCACCGCCGCGCTGGAGCGCGCGCTCGGCGTGGAGTTATACAACGTCACTTTCAGGGGTGAAGCGCACTACGCGACACTGAACGAGCCCACGTGGCCGGCGGATATCGCGGACGGCGTCGCCGGCGTCGTCGGCCTCGACGACCTCACGCCGATGCACGCGCACATACGCAACGCGCAACCAGCGGTCGCCCCCGGGGCGGCCCTCGGCTCCCACTGCTGCGCCTTGAGCCCGAACGACCTTGCGGTATTTTACGACAACGCCACGAGCTACGCCGGCAGCGGCCAGACGGTGGTGATCGCCGGCGCATACGCCTGGTCCAACACCGACGTCACGGCGTTCGATTCGCAGTGGGGGCTGCCGGCACTGCCGACTGCCAGCGGACAGGTCTGCACGGGCGCGAGCGGTTCCAGCGGTTGCAAGTTCAGCACTCAGAACTCCATCGAGATCTCGTTGGATGTCGAATACGCGCACGGAACCGCGCCCGGCGCGGTGATTCTCAACTACATGGCCGCATCGACTTCGAACTCCGATTTCACCACCATGTACAACCGCATCGTCACCGACAACCGCGGCCACGTCGTCACTACCAGTTGGGGGAGCTGTGAAGCGGGCACCCCGACAGCGGCGCAACAGACGGATGACAATATTTTCGCCAATGCCAACGCCATCGGCCAGACGTGGTTTGCGGCTTCCGGCGATAGCGGGAGCAACGACTGCGGCAATACTGTGGTGACCGTCGATAACCCAGCGAACTCGCCGCACGTCATGGGTGCCGGCGGGACCACCGCACAATGCAGCAGCGGCATGACCTCCTCCAATCCGGGCTGTGGCGGGTACGGCTCTGAAACTGCGTGGAGCGGCTCGGGTGGCGGCGTGAGCCAGGTGTTTGCGCGCCCCACGTTTCAAACCGGGTGTTCCGTGCCGAGTGGAACGCAGCGCCTGGTACCAGATGTGGCCTTGGAGGCCGATACGTCCCCCGGCAACTACGTAGTGTCGGGCGGCTCGTGGTACATCGTCGGCGGCACCTCCGACGCGGCACCGCAGTGGGCCGGTTTGTTCGCCGAGCTGAACCAGGAAATAGGGGGGAGCGGCCTCGGTAACCCGGGGGCGCGGCTGTACGGGGTGTGTGGCACCGCGGCCTTTCATGATGTCACCAGCGGTTCCAACGGCGCGTACAGCGCCGGCGGCGGATACGACATGGTGACGGGTCTCGGCAGTCCCGACGTAGCCAACCTGCTGGCGATGCTCGCGGGGCCGATCGCTACGCCGACCGTCACCAACAGCCCGACGGTCACCCCAACCGCCACGAACAGCCCGATCGCCACGAACAGTCCGACCGTTACCAACAGTCCGACCGTCACGAACAGTCCGACCGTCACGAACAGCCCGACCGTCACGAACAGCCCGACCGTCACGAACAGCCCGACCGTCACGAAGACCCCGACGGTGACCCCAACTGCCACCAACACCCCGATTGTGGCTAAAACCTCGACGCGGACCAGAACCCCAACCAGAACCCCAACCTCTACGCCGAAGCCAACGGCGACAAGGAGAAGAGGGTTGCAGTTGCACTGACGTTCAGCGGCAGCGCTAGGGAGTCGAATTCGCTGGCCTGGAGACTTTTTGGTTCCGCTTCGCCAGTGCAGCTGAAGCGTTCGTAGACGGTCAGGGAAGCGGCGCGAGCGCGGCGCTCCGCGAACCACCTGTGTGCTCTCCGTTCAGGAACGCGCGCAGATAGTGGGCTGTGTACGTCGGCTCGACGCGCGTGTTAGCCCGTGCGCCGCTGCCTACCTCCAGGAGCCTGTTCGCGCCCGAGCCGCTCCGCGATCATGAGGGGTGGCAGTCTTCGTATACAATCTCTTCGACTTCTTCGGGTTCGACGTCGTGCTGCGCAATGTGCTCGGTCTTGTCGTCATCCCACTCCGCTTCCAGCTCCTGGAACCGCATATCCGGAAACTATCACGGAGTCGGAGACCGGGCTAACGTCGTGGCGATGAGCGGCGGCAGGCAAACCGCGGCGATCCGGCTACGACCGACCCTATCAGGCCCGCGGTCCGATCGAGCGCCAGGTTCGGCGATCTATGCCGATCACTTCGGATATCTTGTCGCATCCAGCGCCACAGCCAGAAACACGAGCGACACAGCAACCAATAGAATGGCGATCACGGTCTCCATATGGTCACAACCCTCGCAGAGCCTGGATCTGTCGTTCAATCCGGCGATGCAGCAGCGCGATGCCGGCAGTGATGGCAATCACGGCGAGACAACCACCAACCAGCAGCTGAAGGGTCGTGCTCTTCGCATTCGAGATCAGCCACCCGAACAAGCTGATGTCTGTGACTACCATCACGCCGAGCCAGAACTTCAGATACGCGATCTGCTCCTTGGCGACATCCAGCTCCGACATGCCCGACTCCGAATGCGAGCATAGCACGAGTCGCACGAGAATGCCGACCGGACGGTGGTACGGCGGTCACTGCGCCTGGTGTCTCCATCGCGAAGTCGCCCAACGCCGCGACGCTGAGCCGCGGCCCACGGACGCTTGCGATTAGCAGCGAAGTCCATGCCGTCGGCTCCAGCGTGATGTTGGGCGTGCTCGCGTCATGCGGAGCCTGTGTCCAGGAACTCGCACACGATCGGATTTATGAGGTCTGGGCGAGTGAGTGGGGCCATGTGTCCGCCTTCGGCGATGTACCGGAACGACCAATGAGGACAGGCCTTAGCAAAGATATCGACAATCTCCTGGATAGGTAATCGAGTTGCCTTGTCGCTCACGACCAAAGTTCTAGCGCTGAGAGCTTTCCATTCCTCGACGGTGGTCTCCTCATCCATCACGGCATCCCACTCGTGAAAATTGGGAGGCAGGGATTCGGCGAAAGCAGCCCGGTGGTTCTCCGGCATATCGCTCCAGGACCCCTCGCCAAGCCAATAGTCGGCAAAGCGCTCCGCAACCTTTGGCCAATCGCCCACCGAGCCGAAGCATTTCACATGATCACGCAGACTTCGTGCCTCCAGGTAGGCTTGTGTCCGGCCGCCCTGCTTGAGCAGGTAGAACGGATTCGGTTCGAGAAGAATCAGCCGTCCAACCCGTGGCCCGAGCAGCGTTGCCGCCTTGAGTGCGACGGAACCGCCGAAGGAGTGGCCCACCAGGTGAACGGGATGGCCAATTCCGTCGCACAAGGCCAGGACCAGTTGAGCTTGCGCGTATAGCGATTGCGGAGAGGTTCCCGGCCAAGTCGTCGTTTCGCCGTAGCCGAAAAGGTTGATCGCGAGGACTCGGTAACGATCTTTCAATGCCTCAGCAAGTGCGCGCCATTGTCGATTCGCGCTGACTGAACTGTGAATCAGGACGACCGGCGCACCCTGTCCCTCGTCGCCGTGGTCGATCTTGAGGCTTCCCTTCGAGAGAACCGGCATCTTTTCCCCCTCCGCTCAACACATCCTGGCGATTCCGCTTCTACGACGCCCAACGCTGGCGCTCAGCCGCGCCGGGCAAACGCGACAGTGCGCGTGTCCTCGATGCCCCGAACCCGGCGTCGGCTTGGAGCGGCATTGTTAGATTGCCCTGCTCTTGGTGACATGGCGCTTGTCGACGCGGAACGGGAGGAGAATCAGAGGCCAACACACGACGACGGCGGCGGGCAGCTGAAGCCAGGGGTGACCTGCCAGTGCGAGGAACGCCCCCGCAGCGAGAACAAATGCTAGCGGGAACGTTACCAGAGCCGTTAAGCAACCACTCCCAGTTTTCCAAAGGATGTACTGCTGTTCCATCGCCTCTCGTTTCCGGTCACAACTCTTGCCCGCAGTGAATGCAAGCGCCCGCCCACGGCCGCGTCCAAAACAGCGTCGAGAAAAACTGATATCCGCACCGAGGACACGGACTCAGCACCGTTCGTGTCAGCGGAACGGTGATGACGATCATCCAGCTCAGCATGAGGACTTCACGCCACGTGCGCCACGGCATTTCATACAGCCCGAATAGCACAACCGGGGAAGCGAGCACGATGACGAACGTGGCGCGGCGCCACCGGCGCAATGTTGCAAGCTCCGCGAGGATGGTGTCCGAATTCTTGACGTTCATGACGCGCCCGGAAAATCTAACTTTGAATTCGGCGTATCAATGAAATCCCCAACCCACGCCAGCTCTGGCGGGTTAACACCGCCGTTGTCATGTGGCGCTCATACACCAGACTCCGCCAGGGGTTCAAGCGCTTGGGCGTCACGACGTGAGGACCACGATGCGTTGCAACCCGTCATGCCCGCAATACGCTGGCGGGCATGCAGCGCATGGCGGATGGATTCCCGCCTGAAGATTGCGGGAATGACGGAACGCAATGGTTCATGGAGTCTCCAAGGCGGTGTCGGTGTCTGAAGTTCACGGGCAAGGGCCGCCCTCTTCTTGGCGGCGCCCGTTCAGAAACGCACGCAGATACCGGGCCGTGTAGGATCGCTCACTATTAGCGATGATCTCCAGCGGTGGACCCATCGCCACCACCTCGCCGCCGGCGTCGCCGCCCTCGGGGCCGAGGTCGATGATCCAGTCGGCCTCCTTGATGATGTCGAGGTTGTGCTCGATGGTCACGACGGTGTTGCCGAGATCGACGAGGCGGTGCACCACGTCGATCAGCTTCTCGATGTCGGCGAAGTGCAAGCCCGTGGTCGGCTCGTCCAGCACGTACAACGTGCGGCCGCGCGATTGCTTGCCCAGCTCGTAGGCGAGCTTGATGCGCTGCGCCTCGCCGCCGGAGAGCGTGTTGCTGCCCTGCCCCAGCGTCAGGTAGCCGAGCCCGATGTCGTGCAACAGCCGCAACGGCGTGGCGATCGACGGCACCGCCGCAAAGAAACCGGCCGCCTCCTCCACGGTCATATTCAGCACCTCGCCGATCGATTTGCCGCCGTACCGGATCGCCAACGTTTCCTCCGTGTAGCGCTGCCCACCACAGCTCTCACAGGTAACGTAGACGTCCGGCAGGAAGCTCATCTCCATTTTGATCCTTCCCTGCCCGGCGCAGCTTTCGCATCGGCCACCTTTCACATTGAATGAGAAACGGCTGGCCGTGTAGCCGCGCAGGCGCGCCTCCGGCGTCATGGCGTAGAGCCGCCGGACCTCGTCGAAGAAGCCGACGTACGAGGCGGGAATCGACCGCGGCGTGCGGCCGATCGGCGTCTGATCCACTTCGACGACACGTTCGATCTCCTTCGTGTGCGTGATCGCCTTGTGCTTGCCGACCCGACCGCTAAAGAGACCGAGATGACGGCGCAGCCCGGCGTAAAGCACGTCGCGCACCAACGTCGACTTGCCCGAGCCAGACACCCCGGTAACGCAGGTCCACGCGCCCACCGGAATCTCCACGTCGATGTGCTTCAGGTTGTGCTCGGCGGCACCGCGCACGATCAGCCGCGGGCGCGCGGCGACGTCACGCACGGGCCCCTGCCGCCGGCGCGGCTGGCCCAGAAAGCGCGCGGTGAGCGACTCCGGAAACTGCCGTAGCGCACGCGGCGGACCCATCGCCACCAACGCCCCGCCGTGCACGCCGCCGCCGGGACCGAGGTCGAGGACGACATCCGCCGCTGCGATCGTCGCTTCGTCGTGCTCGACGACGACCACCGTGTTGCCGTGCTCCTTCAAGCGCGTCAGCGTGCCGAGCAGCATGCCGTTGTCACGCGGATGCAGACCGATCGTCGGCTCGTCCAGGATGTAGCACACGCCACGCAGGTTCGACCCGAGTTGCGCCGCCAGCCGAATCCGCTGCGCCTCGCCGCCGGAGAGCGTATCGGCACGCCGATCCAGCGACAGGTACGACAGCCCCACCTCTTCGAGGAAGCGCAGGCGCGGCAGGATCTCCTTCAAGATGTTGGCGGCGATCTGCGCATCGCGCCCGCGGAACTGCCGGTGACTCAGATCAGCCAACGACGCGGACACCGTCTGTTGGGTCAGCTCCCAGATCGCGGCGCCGTGGACCTTCACCGCTTGCGCACGCGGGTTCAGCCGCCGCCCGTGACAGCTCGCACAGGCCCGTTCGGTGAGTAGTGGCGCGAGCGCCGCCGCATCGCACTCCTCATCGTCGAGCTGCTGCTGCAACAGGCCGGCGAGCCCGCCGCCATCCCCGTTCCGGTAGAACAGCTGCTGCCGCTGCCGCGCCGTCAAGCGGCCGAGCGGCCGTCCCCAGGCGGCGCGGTTCTGCTCGGCAATGCCGCGCACGGCTCGCCACGTCGCCGCGCCGAGCGGCTTCAGCAGCGCTTCCAGCGCCGCGCCAACCGGTCCCTCGGAGTCAGCGATCAACACCTCGGGCTCGACGCTGAGCACCGTGCCGATGCCATCACAGGCTGTGCACGCGCCCTGCTTGCTGTTGAAGGAAAACAAACGTGGATCGAGATCTTCGTATCCGATGCCGCAACGCGCGCAATACAGCCGCTCACTGAAGATGTGCTCCGTGCTGCCGCTGGCGACGATCACCGCCCCGCTGCCGAAGCGCAGCGCGGTCGCCACCAACTCCGGCAGCTGCGTGGCCGTGCGGCGGCTGACCTCGCACGTCGCGACGACGATATCGATATTATGCTCCCGATAGCGGGCCAGCTCCGGGACCGGCTGCAACGGCCGCACTTCGCCGTCGATGCGTGCGCGGGTGAAGCCGAGCTTGCGCACTGCGCGGAACAGCTCGGTGTAGATGCCCTTGCGTCCGCGCACGGCCGGCGCCAGGAGCGTGATCGCCGCGCCGCGAAACTCCCGCCGGATCCGATCGACCATCTGCTGTCGGGTCTGCGGCTGCAGCGACCGGCCGCACTGCGTGCAGTGCTGGACGCCGATCTTCGCGTACAGCAAACGCAGGTAGTGGTAGATCTCGGTCACGGTCGCGACGGTCGATTTCTTGCTGCCCTGGCTCAGGCGTTGTTCGATGGCCACGGTAGGCGGCACGCCGGCAAGCAAGTCGACGTTGGGGCGTGCCATGACTTTGACAAACTGCCGCGCGTACGTCGACAGGCTGTCGAGGTAGCGCCGCTGTCCTTCGTTGTACAGGATGTCGAAGGCGAGCGTCGACTTGCCCGAGCCGCTCAGGCCGGTGATCACGATGAAGTGGTCGCGCGGGATATCGACGCTCAGATTGCGCAGGTTGTGCTCCTTGGCGCCGATAACGCGCATGAGCCCGCGGCCGTTGGCCGCTGGAGGGACGGAACGAACAGCGCCTTGACCGTCTCCTTCGGCGAGCATCGATTCTCTGTCTGCCTCTTTGGAGTAGCGAGGCCATGCCTCGCTGTGCCGGGAGGCAAGCACTTCGTCCGCAGCTGCGCCGCCGTGCATCGGGCGAAGCACGGCTTCGCCACTCCAAAGGTCCGCGGCCCGGCGTCCGTATATTCCCTCCGTGTCCCTGACTCTCGGCGCTTCCCCCAGCGCCTCGCGCAAGTACCGCGCCGTGTGCGACGTCGGGTGCGCCGCCACTGTTTCCGGCGTGCCGGCGACCACCACGGAGCCGCCGGCGGTGCCGCCTTCGGGGCCGAGGTCGATCACGTAGTCGGCCGCCTTCACCACCTCCATGTTGTGTTCAATGACAATCAACGAGTGACCGCGCTCGACCAGCGCCTGCAGCGCCCCGAGCAGCTTCTCGATGTCGCCGAAGTGGAGGCCGATCGTCGGCTCATCGAAGAGGAAGAGGGCGTGCGCCTTGGGGTCGCGTCCCATCGCCGCCGCCAGCTTCAGGCGCTGTGATTCGCCGCCGGAGAGCGTGTTGAGCGGCTGGCCGAGGCGCACATACTCGAGCCCGACATCCGCCAGCGGCCGCAAGCGACGCGTGATCTCGCCGTGCTCGGCAAAGACGGACAACCCTTCGCGCACCGTGAGCTGCAGGACGTCGCAGATCGTCTTCCCCTGATAGAGGACCTCGACCACTTCCGGCCGAAAGCGCTTGCCGCCGCACTCACCACAAGTGACGTAGACGTCCGACAAGAACTGCATCTCGACCTTTTCGAAGCCCTCGCCGGTGCACGCCTCACAACGCCCGCCGGGAACGTTGAAAGAGAAGGTCGCCGGCGTGTAGCCGCGCAGGCGCGCCACGGGCGTCTGTGCGAACAGCTCCCGAATGAGATCGAACGCCTTCACATAGGAGGCGGGGTTGGCGCGCGGCGTGGTCCCCAAGGGCGACTGGTCCACCAGCACCACCTCGCCGACGCGCTCCGCACCCTCGATCGTGCGATGCGCGCCCGGCGCCGCCACCGGCTGGCCGAGCTGTCTCTTCAACCCGCGGTAGAGCACCTCTTCGATCAACGTCGACTTGCCGGAGCCGGAGACGCCGGTGACACACACGAAGCGGGACAGCGGGATCTCTACGGTGACGTTCTTGAGGTTGTTCGCAGACGCCTGGCGCACGACCAGGGCGAGTTTCGGAATGACGTGACGCCGCCTGCGCGGCACCGCAATCGTGCGGCGGCCGCTGAGATATTGACCGGTCAGCGACTCCGCCTGTGCCAGCAGGTCACTGTAGGCGCCGGCAAAGACCACCTGCCCGCCGCGCTCGCCGGCTTCGGGCCCCAGGTCGATGACATGGTCGGCTTCACGGATGATCTCGGGATCGTGTTCGACCACGACGACCGTGTTCTCTTTGGCGCGCAGCGCTTGCAGGATGCGCACCAGGCGTTGGCTGTCGCGCGGGTGCAACCCAACCGAGGGTTCGTCGAGGATGTAGAGCGTGTTCACCAACGAGGAGCCGACGGCGGTTGTCAGGTCGACGCGCGCCAGCTCACCGCCGGAAAGCGTCCGCGACTGCCGGTCTAACGTGAGGTACTCCAGCCCCACTTCGAGCAGGTAGCGCAGCCGGTTGCGCACCTCGGCGAGGATCAGGTGTGCGATCTCCTCCTCGGCGGCGCTCAGCTCAAGGGCGGCGAAAAACGCCGCCGCCTCCGCCACGCTCATGCGCTGCACCTCGGCAACGCTGCGACCGTTGATCTTGAACAGCAAGGCGTCGGGCTTCAGACGGCCGCCGTCGCACGCCGGGCACAGCCGGTAACTGCGATAGCGGGACAAGAAGACGCGCACGTGCATGCGGTAGGTGCGGCCTTCCAGCCAATGAAACCAGCCGCGGATCCCGTAGTACTTGCCTTCCCCATCGATGATCAGGCGGCGCTGTGTGTCGCTCAGCGAGGCGAACGGCACGTCGGTGGGGATCTTCTTCTTGCGGCAGAAGGCCAGCAACTCGCCGCGTTCCCACTCGGTTGCTTTCGTGCTCCACGGCTTGATGGCGCCGTCCGCCAGGGTCTTGCGCCGATCGGGGATCACGAGATCGAGGTCGAGGTCGATGATGCGGCCGAAGCCGCGGCAGGTTTCGCAGGCGCCGAGCGGGCTGTTGAACGAGAACAGATTCGCGGTCGGCTCGTGGTAGGCGAGGCTGCAGCGCGGGCATTCGAGGCGCGCGACGTGCGGCTCGATGCGATTGTCTTGGTCTGCGAAAACCAGCGCCAGCCGTCCCTTCCCGAAACGGAACGCCTGCTCCAACGAATCGACGATCCGCCCGCGTTGTTCGGCGCGTGACACCAAACGGTCGACGACCACGACGAGCGGCGACGGCGGGCGAACATCGAGCACGTCGATGCCGAGGACTTGGCCATTGATCAGCACGCGTTGAAAGCCTGAGCGCTGCAGGCCGCCGCGTGCTTCCTCCCACGGCAGCGCCTCCGGCAACGGGGTTTCGAAAGTCACCAGCACCCGCGTCCCTTCGGGCTGTTGGAGGAGTTGCGCACACACCGACTCCGCCGAGGCGGGCACCACCGGTTCTCCGCACTGGCGGCAATGCAGGCGCCCGATTTTCGCGAACAGCAGCTTCAGATGATCGTGGAGCTCGGTCATCGTCGCCACCGTCGAGCGTGAGGTTTTCACGCTATTGCCCTGGCTGATGGCGATTGCCGGCAGGATGCCGTCGATGCGTTCGACCTGCGGTTTGTCCATGCGGTCGAGGAACTGGCGTGTGTAAGCGGAGAAGCTCTCCACGTAGCGGCGTTGGCCTTCGGCGTAGAGGACGTCGAACGCCAAGCTCGACTTCCCGGAGCCCGACGGGCCGGTCACGACGGTGAGGGCGTTGAGCGGAATGCGGACGTCGATGTTCTTGAGGTTATTCTGCCGCGCCCCGGTGATAGTGATCCAGGAGTCCTGCATGGTCTCGAAACAATTATGTATAGCCGAAACGGCGACGGGGTACAGCGGCCCCTCTGCATGCAGGAGTGTTGTAGGCGTTTCGCCAAGATAAAGGCTCCTGGCGGTCGCCTCCAACATTCACGACTTCTATAAGACTGCCGGTAGCCTAAACGAGCCGAAAACGGTATGGGACCTGCATGACGGGTAAACGGAAAGCTGGAGTACGGGGGCGCAAGGGTGGCGGGGTGACCGCCCGGCGGCGCTGCGGTCTCTGCGGCAAAGCCGGTAAGCTGATCCGGACCGAGTGCTGTGGGCAGTGGGTTTGTGATGACGAAGGCAGTTACAGGTTGTTCTCATACGCCCGCAACAGCTGTCACAGAAACCACAGCCGTTACACGCTCTGTGGCTACCACCACAACGAGGGGCATTCCGGCGCGTGGAAGCATTGCGCGAGCTGCCGTGATGGGTTCGAGACCGAGCTTTACGTGTATTACGGCACGAACGAATACAACTTCGAGAAACTCGAGAATCCTCCGGCCTACGAGCCGACGAGGTGCTGCAAGTGCAAGGCGATCATCCGCCTCGGAGAGGACGGCTACAGCACCCAGGGAGATCGGTACTGGTGCGAGAGCTGTTCGGCGGAGTAAGGTGCGGGGCTTACTCAGATGAGCGCGAGGCGGCACTAACAAATAGTGACGGCGAGTACGACCAATTGTTTATCCGCGCACAGAAGGTTGACCGATGAAGACGACAGGCCAGCCGGCACACCGCACAACATTATCCACTCAAGGCTGTGCGCCTCGGAGTGCGGCACTCTGGCCAGGCGTTTGGCTGAGCGGCGGCATGCTGTCCCGATTGCGGGCAGATGAAAAAGACAGGGTGCAGATGAGACAGAATATCGCATACATGGAGCCCCGGGTCGCACGGGGCAATGGCGCGGACATCGTCTTCGACAGCTTCGGCGCGGCGGATGATCCTGCCGTGCTCCTCATCATGGGCTTAGGCGACCAGATGATCACCTGGCACGAGGATTTCTGCAGGCTGCTGGCGGCAAAGGGCTTTTACGTGATCCGCTTCGACAACCGGGACATCGGCCTTTCCACCCGGTTTTCCGGCTGCGGCGTTCCCAAGATCTACAAGATCATCCTGCAGAAGATGTTCGGCCTGCCCGCACGCGCGCCCTACTCCCTCTCGGACATGGCCGCGGACGCCGTGAGCGTCCTCGACGCTGCGGCAGTTCGCTCCGCCTGCGTGGTGGGGGCCTCCATGGGTGGCATGATCGCCCAGGTCATGGCCGTCGAGCACCCGGATCGCGTCAGCCTCCTGGTCTCGGTCATTTCCGCGGCGGAGCTCGTCCCCGGGGCGTCCATGCTGTTCCGCTTTGCTTCCTCGGCCTTGCGGAACATGTTCGCGGACAGGAAAAGCCGACTGCCCTTCTCACCGTCCTTAAAGGCCCTTTCCTTCGTCTTCACGGACCCACCGGAAGACCGTGAAGGCTTTGCCGACTATTACGCGCGGCTCGAGCGGGTGCTCATCGGCCCGGGATTTGCCGCAGACTCGGAACAAACGCGGGAGTTTGCGAGAACCCTTTATGACCGGGGCCTGAGCCCGGACGGGACCATGCGCCAGCTTGCCGCAATCCTGGCAAGCCCGGACCGCGTCAAAAAGCTCAACGAGTTGTCCGTGCCTGCTTTGGTGGTCCACGGCGACTCGGACCCCCTGATCCCCGCGTGGCTCGGAAAGGAAACCGCCAGACACATCCCGGGCGCGCGCCTGAAAATATTCCCGGGGCTGGGCCACTGGCTTCCGCCCACCATATGGCAGGA
This sequence comes from uncultured delta proteobacterium, assembly GCA_963729835.1. GTDB lineage: Bacteria > Desulfobacterota > Binatia > HRBIN30 > HRBIN30 > CAVSQF01. The sequence continues at coordinate 44,887 of CAVSQF010000010.1, forward strand.
GTTCACGGACCTGCTGGCCGGATTCATCCGGGCGCCAGCCTGACACCAAGTTACTATCAATCGGGTAAGTGGCACTGGCGAACAGAGGTGTTTTGTTCCCCCGTGGCTGCAACCTGTGAACGTGGCAACCCAATGCCGTCCGCCAGTTTGGTTGCAGCTCTCAACTATCGACTATTGACTGTCGACTGAAGCTCGAACCGCAAGCTGAGCTGATCTCCGGCAGCCGGGCGCCGCCGGTACCTCCGGGTGCGGTGTCCGCCCGAGTCGACACCGCAGTTGACACGTCTACTATTATGTCTTGACATGTGACCTCTGTAGTTATATGACAGCCAATAGTTGTAGGTGGCTGCCACGGTGACGAGTCGGATTCGGGAGCGGTGCAACGATAGCCACGGGAGGCGCAGGCGCGTGCAGGTGCGCCGGTGGTTCCGCCGTTCGGACGGTCGATACACGAAAGGTCCGCTGCGCCGGCGACTGAGCGCTCTGGGCGCGACCGCCTGTGCCGTTGCGCTCGTGCACGCGTTCGCGCCACCGCAGGCAGCAGCCGCGCCCGTCATCGACGTCGCGCACGTAGCCGCGATCACCTTTCGGGATACTCGGGAGGTGGTGCTGTTCGATACGCTCAATCGCACAGTGGTCGCACGCGTCGACGTAGGACGCGCGCCCGTGGACGTGGCGCTCTCCCCCGGCGGGGACCGCCTCCTGACCAGCGCCCAGTCCCGCGTCAACAGCATAGCGCTCGCCAATCGCGCCGATTGGAGCCGCATCCGGCTCTATGCCGCCAGCCAGCTCGCGGCCAGTGGCGACGGCCGGCACGTCTACGTCAACCGGTCGAAGCCGATCGGCATCACGGCGCTACACCTCGATTCAACTCTCTCCGTGGAGTGGACCGCGCGCTTGCCGGCACGCAGCCGGGCGCTTGCGCGTGATCCGGGAGACCACTTCGTCATCGTCGCCTACGGGGTGCAGCCGGGACGGGTTGCGGTGCTCGACGCTCTCACCGGCAACGTCGTGCGTACGCTGTACGTCGAGAACCGGCCCACCGCCTTGGCGGTGAGCCACGATGGGCAGATGGCTTACGCCCTGTGCCGCGAGGCCCGCGTGCTGCGCGCTGTCCGCCTCGCCGATGGCAGTCGCCGCGCCCCCGTGTATGTCGGCCTGCGTCCCACCGCCATCGCCATTTCTCCAGACGACGCCTGGCTCTACGTCATCGATGACCGCACCGGGGCCCTCACGCTCCTGGATAGCGCCAGTTTGAGCGTGCAGCGTACAATCAAATTGCCGGGCCTGCCGGATGACGTCGCGGTTACCCCCGACGGCAGCGCCATTCTGGTCGCCAGCACGCGCGCCAAGGCGCTGTTCTTTCTCACCCCGATCACCATGGAGCTGGTCCACACCGAACACTGGACGCACCGGCCGCAGCGCATCGCCTTCGCCCCCGTCCAGGCAGAACCGCCGGGCATGACGCCGACTGCAACGCTCACACCCGACGCAACCGCCACGGAAACGCCGACGCCCACCCCCACTGCCGGCGCCGTGGAATCGCCGACTGCCACACCCACAACCGGCATCGAACCGACATCGAGCCCTGGTCCCACACATAGTGCCATACCTCCACCGAGCGGCACACCAGCCGCTGCATCTCCCACGCCCGTGCCAAGCGCATCGTCGCCGCCGCCAACATCGAGCCGCACCGCCACCCCAACCGCCACGCCCGTCCGTGCAGGTGGGGTCGTCGGGGAGGCGTTCGACGATGCCACGGCGCAACCACTCGCCGGGGTCCAGGCCGCGCTCGCGCCGACGCCGGAAACGACGGCGGTGACCAATGCTGCTGGTCGTTACGCGCTCGCTGCGCCACCTGGAGAGTACGTCCTGGCGCTCACCCTGGATGGCTACACGCGCGTGCTGCGGCGTGGCACCGTGGAGCCGGCAGGTATTGGGCAAGCGCTGGACGCGCGGCTCACGCCGCTGGCTCCGATCACCACGGTCACCGCACGCGGCGGCGTTGTCACCGCCGCGTGGCGATCCCCGACAGGCGACACACTCCAAGTGCAGCTGGTGTTGCCGCCGGGCTGTTGTCCAGACGGCGCACAGCTCCGGCTCACCGTGCTGAGTCCGCAGGGGCTGATCGCGCCTCTGCCGCTGGGTTGGAGCGTCCTTCTTGGATTCGACCTGCAGCCGGCACCGCCTTGCGTTGGGGCCGGCAGCCTGCTGCGCGTGCCACTGGCGCTGCTCTCCGGAGCCGCATCTCTGCCCGTGACGACCGCGGTGTGGGACGACAGCAGTCTGCAGTGGCGCGGCGGACCGGCGCCACGCGTGGTCGGTGACGCCCTCGAGATCGACATCGATGCGGTGCCGGGCGTGTCCGTCTGGGGCAGCCAGCTGGCGCTCATTGTTGCCGATACTACGCCCGCGGCCCCACCGGCTGCCGCGCCGAGCGCGCTGGTGGAGGGCGTGCCGTCTGCGCTTGCAGCAGCGGAATCGGGTCTCGTCCTGGCGGACCCGCCGGCGATCGTGGCGGAGAGCAATGGCACAGCTGCAGTGCGCGTGCAGTTCAACTCACTCGGCCAGCCGCTCCCCAGCGGCACGCGCCTGCGCGCTAGCATGCGTGAGAGATACGAGTTGCGCGATGGCGCCGTGGTATCCGGCACCGACTCCACACAAGACCTCCTTGGCTATCAGCTCGCCCCTGCCCTCCTGTCCAACTCGCCCACACAGCTCAGCGCATCCTTCACCTTGCGGCCGGGCCGCACGGTTGGGCTGAGCGAACTGGTGCAGGGCCGCGTCATTATCGATTTGCTGGGCTCCGCATCGGCCCCGGAGGCATTCGATCTGGTCGGCCCGGAGGGTGGGATGGTAGCAAGCACGGGAGGGCCGCGCCTGTTTCTGCCGCCCGGCGCCGTCGCGCAGAATGCCGTCGTCAGCGTGCGGCCGGTGGCGCCGGCTTTGCTGCCGGCCGCCGTGGCCGGCCGCGCCGATCTCGCCGGCGCGTTCGAGCTGACGGTCGATGGTGGCACCATCGACCCACGCGCAAGTTATGCCGTTGACTTCGGAGAGCCCGCCGCCGACGGTGCGCTGTTCCTGCTGAGCCGTCTCGTCAGCACCGATGACGGTACGGAGGTCGTGCTTGTCGGCGTCGGTCATGGCGAAGGCGGCCACATCGCGTTGGACGCCTGCCCGGCGGGCCTCGGCCCCGCGGGCCTCGACGCCTGCTTGGAAGGCCTGGAAGGCACGGGCCGCTATGTCGTCTTTACCGGACCGTCCATCGTGGCCGCGATCACGGGCATCGTCCGTGATGCGGATGGCCCGCGGGCGGACATCACGGTGCGCAGCGATACCGTGCCCGCGCTGAGCCTCACCGACGCCGAGGGGCGCTACGTGCTGGTGGTCCCCCAGGGAGCACCGTCGGTAATCCGCGCGACGGATCCGACGGGCGACCTGTTCGCCACGCAAACCGTGACGCCTACGGCAAGCGAGGTGCTCACGGTCGATTTCGTGCTGCAACCCACCGTGCCGCGCGTTACCCAGATCAGCCCGAGTGACCACGCCAGCGCCGTCGCCCTCGATACGACGATTACGGTCACCTTCTCGAAGCCCATCCTTGCGGCCACGGTCTCCGATGCATCGGTGACATTGATCGCCACCGAATCACCCGGCACGAGCACGACGCACGACGTTGCCATGCGCCGCTCGCTCAGCGCCGACGGCACGCAGTTGCTGCTGACACCCACCGCGCCGCTCGGCCCGGACACCGTCTATCGCGTCCGGCTCACCACCGCGATCACCGACCGTAACGGCAACCCGCTGGCCCCGAATAACGGAACAACCCAACAACCTAACACCATATTCTCTACATTCACTACGGCTGCGGCACTCAGCGCCGAGGCGCTGCCCCCCAACACGCTGCGGGTGTCCATGCCCGTCGACGGGCAGGGAAAGCTCATCACTCCCGGCAGCGGGCAGCTCGGACAGGCATTCGTGTGCGGCGGCGCGCAGCTGGCCGCGCCCGGCACGTTCATCACGGTGGTCAATGAGACCACCGGCATGACCTACACCGCGCAAGCCACCGATCGGGACGGTACGAGCGCCAGCGCCGTCTGCAATCGCTCCTTCCCAGGCCGCTGCGAGACCAGTCAGCCCGGCAGTTTCTGCACGCCGCTGGAGGCCGGCGTGGGGGATCGTATTACGCTGCAAGTGGAAGACGTGCTGCACAACGTGGTCACGCTCGATGCCGGCAATATGCGCGACGAGCGCACCGGCGCCACGGCCGTCGGGCCGCGAGGTGGTCGCGTCACCGCGATGCAGGACCCGCGTTACACGGCGGACGTTCCCCCGGCCGCGTTCGACACGGCCAAAGTGATCACCGTCTTCCCGTTACGTGAAGAGGAGTTTCCGGTGCGCCTCGGCGACGACTCCGGCCTCACGCCGCAGGGGGCGGTGTTTCTCGACCTGGGAGACGATGCGGTCACTGCCGCGCAGGAAATCGATCTGACGATTCCCTCGCCCCAAGATCTCGATCCCGCCGCCCAGATCGTCGTCGGGCAAGTCATCAACTTCCGGGGCCGTGACGAGCTGACGTTTGTCGACACCGGCTCGTATGCCGTCGACGCTGACGGCGCGGCGACGCTGTCGACCGATTCGCCGCCGTGTCCGGGCGCGCGCCGCAGCGGCTACTACATGTTCGCCACCCCCGACCGGTCTCTGGGGTACGTGGTGGGCATCGTCGATAAGCAGCTGAGTACGGCCGACGTGATGCCGTCCCCGCTCACGTTCGTGTTCCCCTTCCTGGAGCCGGCGCTGACCAGATTTGTGATGCCGGTGCTCGCCGACCAACCGGGCACGGTAGTGCTCACGAGCCTTGACAACACGCCGATCGACCAGGTGGACATCCAAGGCCCGCCGCGCGGGCAGTTCGCGTCCTTGCCGCGGCCCCTGAGCGATGATCCCACACCCGCCACCGTCCGCGCGCTCTCCATTCCACCCGGAGAGACCGACGTCGACACGCAGCGCGAGTTGGTGCTGACGTTCAGCCGGCCGGTGGACACCAGCACGGGCAACCGGCTGCCGGCCGACGCGATCGAGGTGCGGGACCAGCACGGCAAGCTCATTGCCGGGACGTGGGCGATCGTTGACGCCGAGGGCTTGCGGGTGCGTTTCTTCCCGACGCGGCCGTTGCCGCCCGCTTCCACCATCCATGTCACCGTCGTCAACGTGCAAGACCAGGGCGGCCACGCCTTCGCCCCTTTCTCTTCCTCATTTGACACGTTTGCGCCCGTTGTTGTCGCTTCGGTGCCGATGGCCGCCAATGACGTCGATGTGCTCCCGCTCACCGGCCCCGGCGGCGTCAGCCATCCATATGCGTTGGTGGCGCGTGACGGCGATGCCAGCAATGATGACGCGGGCGGCATCGTGGCGATCGACGTGCGCCAGCCGCGCGCTCCGCTGGTCGTGGGCGAGGCGCTCACGCCAGGCGTCGATCGCGCCGTACGCGTGGCGAGCACGAGTCCGCCGCTGGTGGTGAGCCTCGACGCCGCCGGGCACCCGCAGCGCTTCGGCACCATCCGCGCCTTCGACTTCCATGATCCCACCGCGCCGATCGAGGTGGGCCGCCGGGTGTTGAATCTCTCGCCGGAAACCATCACGGAGCAGATCGTCGTACGCGACGTCCCGCCCGAAGGGGGCGTGCCGGTGTCGTTGGCGCTGCTGGGCGGCAACGCCGCGAGCGGCGCCGTCGCCTATGTGGCGAACCCACCGACCATCGGCATTCAGCAGGTCACGCTGGCGAGCATGATCCCGCCGCACAACAGCATCGAGGGGCTCTTGAACGGCCAGTTCTTCGCGGTCGGCGCCCTGCGCCAGTTTGTGCTCGCGGCCGGACAGCGGCATGGCGCCAACGAGCTGGTGGTGCTCGACAGCACGCTCGGCGTCGTGCTCGGCCGCTGGCCGCTGGACACGCTGCCGCTCGATCTGCTTGTGCTCCCGGCGTATGCGATCGATGTGGATCAAGACGGCAATCTCGGCCTCGCGGAGGATCGCGACGGTGATTCCACCACGGCCGCCGATGAGGTCGCCGATCTCGTCGTGCTGCCGTGTCAGGCGCGCGGCCTGTGCGTGCTGCGCATATCTCCCGACGGGGCGATTCTCGGCTCGTCGATGCTGTCGCTGCCCCCGGCGCTGAGGGCTCCTCGCGGCGGTGCCGCGGATGCGCAGCGGCGCCTGCTCTATCTGGCTGGGGGCACTGCCGGGCTGGCAGTGGTGGATTTCAACGATCCCCTGGCCCTAGACACTGCCAGTGACGCGGTGTTGGCCGTGGTGCCGCTGCGCGGAGCAGCGAAGCGTGTGCGGCTGCTCACCGACGCGCGCGGGATCGAGTATGCGTTGGTGGCGGGTACACAGGCGCTCGACATCGTACAGCTGACGCCGGGCGAGGCGGGGCTGACGATCTACGATACGGACAACAGCGCGGTGATTCCGGAGCGTTTCGAGGAGAGTGACGGGACCTTCATCCTCGCGAATAATGATAATGACGATGCGGACGCGGACGCCGACGGCGTGCCGATTCTCGACCGGGATGATAGCGGTCGCGTCGAGGGCGAAGATGACCTTCGGCGGTTGGACATCAAGGTGCCGATGACGGACGGTGTACTCACCTTGGACATGCCGGCGGGCACGGCGCAGGCACGCCTCTGGCTCACGTCGGATCGTGACGGTGCGTTCCCGTTACCGCAGCGGTACGATCTGGTGGCGGGCGAGCGGCCGCCCGAGACGGTGTGGATTGAGGGCGTCGCGCCGAGCGCGGCGGATCGGGACGTGCGAATCACCTTCCACTGGATCCGCCGCCGGGCAGCGGCCTCGAGCCCTTCGATGATGCGGTGGTAGCGACGGTAATCGAGCTGGACTTCCTGCCGGGGCGCCATCCGGCCGGGGCCGCGGTGGATCCGCTGGGCGAGCGCAAGACGACGTTCTTGAAGACGGAGGGGCAAGAGCTGAGTGAAGTCCTGAGTGGGCAGAGTGATCTTGACGATCTGCCACAGTCGCGCTTCGGGGGCGTTCGAATCCAAGGGGTTGAGCTTTCTTCAGTTGCACGGTTCACCGTCCGCGCCGCAGACGAGACCGTCGCGCCGGAGGCGGGGGCGCGGATCATGGACGAGACCCAGGCCGACGACGTGACGTTGTTGCCTGCTGCCAAACCTCGCATGGCCGTTTCGAAAGAAGATATAATGGTCTATACGGGTGACGTTGTACTACAAGATGGTACACGGCTTACATCGATGCAGGTGCGGGACACGCTCAAGGCCAGAGATGCACTGCCGCTCAAGCCCGAGCAGACCGCGCTGCCGCAAACGGCCCTGCTGCAAGCGATCACGCTGCGCTCGCCGCAGATGGGCGAGCATCCGCCGCTGATCGGCGGGATGGCGGGGACGGCCGTGATGGAGATCATCGATGCGCAAGCGTTCGCGGCCCCGATCAGCTCGGGGGTGCGTGACGAGGCTTTGTACCAGCAGTACCTCTCCTTCGACACGAGTGCGACGCCGCACCTTACCGGCATGGATGGCTCGCTGGCGGACCGGTGGAGTCGGCTGATCATTCGCATGACCGTGCCCGCGATCGATCGGCACGCGGCATTTGACTTTGCGTTGAACACCGATCCGGTGGAGGACGCTGCGGTGTTGGGATCGCACCACACCGGCGACGAACTGTTTCCGTTCGGCATGCTGTCACGGACGGGGTTCGAAGGATTCGACGCCGAAGAAAACGCGCCGCAGGAGGTCACGGCCGACGGGCCGGCGCTCGGTCTGCGGAACGTCGCGCTCCGGCCCCGCGGCCGCCAACGTGCGGCGGTGGTGACCTACACCCCACCGGGGTCGTTTCCGTTCCGCGTGGACAGTGACGCGGGATTGACCGAAGACCTCAAGCTGACGGTAAGCGCGAGCGGCAGCAGCGAATCGTGGGCCGACCCTCACTTGCTGCTGGTGCGCCCTCCGGTGCTGTTCGTGCATGGGCTGACCGGCAACCGCGACGCGTTCGGTGACGCGTTTGTGGACCTCTTCAGAGACAATTTCATCTCGGCATTCGCCGATTATGGAAGCCGTTCCGTCTCCGGATTTGACTTGATCTTTGGGGCTGTGCCGCGTCTCGTTGCGACTGAGTTGGGTCGATGGCGGCGAGGTGATCACGCCACGGAGAACCGGTATGGCGAAGTGGGAAGCGGGCTCGCCGGGTTGCAAAGGAAACCGCAGCGGATCGCAGCAACGAAGGTTGACATTATCGCCCACAGCATGGGAGGCTGGGCGACCCGCTGGTACGTGACACAAGACCTTGAGCAGTCGCCAGACGAACCCCGATCGATCCAATATCCGGCTAGCTCGGGACTCAACCGTATCGCGGGCAGCGGCTTTCCAGCGGTGTCCACAGCGCGCCTCCCGGACGAACGCTATCGCCGGCCCGACAACTTTCTGCGCGGCGACATCCGCAAACTGGTGACGACTGCCTCACCGCAACTCGGCAGTCCGATCGCCAACTACGTCACGCACGAGATTGTCGACGACAGTCGATCCCTTTATGCCAATCCCGTCTTACAGTTCGCCATTCGCCATCTTGGTTGGATTCGCGATTACATCCCTGAGGGCGCTGAGACGGCATCGGACTTCGGAACGGCAGTTTATGATCTCGCGGAGGGGAGTTCAGCCGGAGAACTGGCCTGGGCCCATCCGAGTGCTCCGGTGCCGGTGCACGCAATGGGCTCAATAAAAGGGCCAGGCGCAACCGGTTTACTTGCTGATCTGCCAGCCAAGCTGCAGAAAGCAGTCGAAATCAAGCGCGCCGTTCTGCGATCGCTCATCGGAAGCAATCCGGAAGTCGATCCGTGCACAATCGACTCGACGCTCTGTGAAGACGTCCCCGACCTTGGCAAGTACTGCCCACAGTTCGGTCCCAACAATAGCGACCTCGTCGTCCCGCTTGCGAGTGCCTTCTACGGGAATCCCAGCTTCACCGAAGTAGAGGGATTCGATCATATCGAAGTCAACACGACACCGAACGAGATCGCAACCGACATCAGTACTAAGATCCTGTACGATCAGGTCGACGAATCCGCCTCGTGGGTCAACCGGTTCAACGATGGCTTTCCAACAACGGGATGGCCCTTGAACTGTCAGTGAGGAACGGCATATGCGTGCTCATCAGCTTTCTTGGCTTGTTGTCTTCATGCTGCTGTGGGCTCACCCGATCTATGCCCAGCGATTGGTGCCCCCGCCCCTCGAGCGCCCGCTGCAACACACCTACCGATGGATCTATCACAGCCCATCGGGCGTAGGTTACGCGGCAGACAGAAACGTTCTCATTCGCACTCTCGACGCAGGCAACACCTGGGCAGAAGTACTCGATAGCGAACGCGACCAGCGATCCTTCATCTATCGAGTCTCGTTCTTGGATGAGACAACGTTCCTGCTGTACGGTTGGGGCGGGTTCTACCGATCGACGGACCGCGGACTAACGTTCAACGGGCTTGCGGCTACGGGCCCCGACTTGGAGCAGCCGACACGTTCCATCGGCACCGGTTACGCCTCATTCGTGGATGTACAACACGGTTGGACCGTGGCTGGCCGCCAGCAGTTGCGCACCACGGACGGCGGTCAGAACTGGAAAGCCCGATACCTGTTCCTACCAAAAGGCAAGGAAGTCGATGGGGTAGTGATGTTTGACCTACAGCGTGGGCTCGCCTTTGGAAATAGGCTGATCGTGCGCACTACGGACGGCGGGGATACGTGGCGGATCACGACAGAACAGGTGTCCGTTCAGGACTTACGCTGCCTAAGTGCCGGGTGCTGCATAGGCATGAACAGCCACATGCCCGAGGCGGCTTTCTTAACCAGCGACTATGGAGAGACCTGGCGGCTGACCGAAACCGGCATCGCCACCCAGAAGGAGCCCATAGCGGACTTTCAAATTCTCGGTCGCGATGACGCGGTGATAGTCGGCCACCGACAGCTTCGTCAGTACGTCGTCCACGAAGGCCGCGGCCCTGGCGTGCCAACCGTTACCACGCGACCGAGCGGCCCAATCGTGCCGGATCACGCCTACCTGCAACGCTGGGACGGCACGCAATGGCGTCGCACCGAATATCCGGACATCGAAACCTTCTGGGCAATTCACTACGTCACCGCCACCGACGTGTGGGCGAGTGCCGACACCAATGGCCTGCTGCACAGCACCGACGGGGCGCAGACGTGGACGTTTGTGCCGGACTACTACCGGCAGATCGCCGCGCTGACACCGACGATGCCGCCGCTGGTGTTGCCGACGCCGACGCCGTGAGAATGGAGAATGGAAAACGGAAAATGGAAAATGCAAAACAGGAAAGGATCTCTTGCAAAGAACGATGCTCATTTTCCATTTTCCATTTTCCATTTTTCCTTGTTTCCTTGCTCCTGCTGCTGACGCACCATGAAAGGCGACGACATTGCTGAACGATTGGTCGGGCTCGCCGTCTGCTCGCTGAAGCTCGTCGATGCACTTCCGACCTCGACAGCGGGACGGCACATCAGTCTCCAGCTCGTCCGCTCCATTACCTCCGCCGGGGCGAATTACGAGGAAGCACGTGCGGCCGAGAGCAAGCGGGATTTCACACACAAGCTCGGCATTGCGCTCAAGGAATTACAGGAAAGCCGCTACTGGCTCCGCATCATTGCCGGCGCGGAAATGGCCAGCAGCGGTCAGCTTGCGCAGCTTGCCTGCGAGCTGGATGCGCTGTGTCGAATCATCGGCCGCTCGAAGGTCACGGCAGGCTCTCGAATGGAGAATGGAAAGTGCCGAATGGAAAATGAGCGTCGCTAGCCGAGGCGTTGCGGCGACTGTCTCCGTTTTCCATTTTCCATTTTCCATTTTCCATTGTCATGGTGCGGTGCACGCCGGCGTCGGCGTCGGTCGCGGCCGCGGCGTACACGCCAACGGCACGCACGCTGTCCCCTTCCCGGTATCACACCGCAGCGTCGTGGTTCCCCCCAGGTTCCGGCACCGGCTGATCGTCGCCCCGTGATCCACTCCACAGGCATGCACCACCGCCCGACTCGGCGCCGTCGGTACGTTGAGAGTCGTCTCCGTACTGTCCAACTTCACCCGGTACAAGACCAGACGGAACGATTTCCCCCGTTGCACCGGGGAAAAGACCGCGCGCGTCGTGCCATCAGTACTCTTGCACTTGATGTAGGAGTTGCGCCTCTTCTGCGTACAGCCGGTCAGGCTCAGTTCGGTGTGGAAAGCCGCCCCGTCGCTCATCTCCACCGTCACCGTGTTCCCCAGCAGGCACGCCTGCAGGTCTGCGCTGACTTCGGCCGTCACCACCTTCCCCAGAATCTGGGCCCGCCCGGTCGTGCGTGTCTCCGACGCCGCCCGCCGCAGGATCATGTTCTGGAACTGCAGGTCACAGACGTCCCCGAACCCATTACAGTCGCAATCCGCCTGGTCCGGATTGGCAATCGTGACGCAGTTGTCCATCGCATCGCAAATCCCGTCATGGTCCGTGTCCGACAGCGCCGGGTGCGTACAGTGGCCACTACCGTCACAGATATCCTTCGTGCACGCGTTGCCGTCATCCGTGCAGCACGTGTTCGCCGGCGTGAAGCAGTTCTGCGCGCCTTCGTTGCAGGTGTTGCACTCGGTACCGGGACACGGGTTACCGGAATGAATCGAGCAGGCTCCGTTGCCGTCGCAGGTGTCGGTCCCGTTGCAGAATACCCCGTCGTCACACGTCGTTCCAAAAGGCACCAGACAGTTGTGAGCCGCTTCGTTGCACGTGTTTGCGCACTGCGGTCCGGCAGCGCACGGGTCGCCGCTGTGCGCGCAGGTCCCGGCGCCGTCGCAGGTATCGGCGCCATTACAGAAGATGCCATCGTCGCAACTGGTTCCCACTGGAGCGCCTTGACAGATCGGGGTGTTTGTCGGTGTTGGGGTCAGCGTCGCGCACGCGCAACAGCCGGAGATCGGCCCGCCGGGCGTCGCGGGCACGCAAGCTTCGCTGGTTCCGCAGGCCGGATTCTGAATGCACGCGCCGCAGGCGCTCGCATAGCAGTTCGGCCGAATGGTCGGGCACGGCACGCAATGATCACTGCAGTACGGTGTCCCGGTTGGCGCGCAGGATGCGGTGGGTGTTTGCGTCGGCGTGCTCGTTGCGGTGCCGGTTGGCGTGTCCGTTGTGGTCGGTGTGTTTGTTGGTGTGACAGTCGGCGTCAAAGTGGCCGTATTCGTCGCTGTGGTCGTGGCGGTACTGGTCGGCGTGCTGGTTGGTGTAAGGGAAGCAGTCGGCGTCTGGGTTGGCGTGGTCGTCGGTTTAAACGGCAGGAGAAAGGATATTTTAGAACGAAGAAAGGAGGTGAGGATACAAACTTCTAACCGCAGGAGGGATTATACCATGGCCTCACAGAGCTTGTTAAAGCCACATGATTACCTAAAAGTGTTCGGTTTAATAAGTGATGCTCCTATAGATGTCAAGCATTTTGTGTCATGAGCCGTTGACCGATACCATGCAGGATACTGAACACCTCCCGGGCCACGTAACGTTTCAAGCAGCGGATGACTTCTGTTTTGGTTTTGCCTTCTTCTATTCGTCGCCGCAAGTAAGTATTGGTGCGATGGTCATAGCGGAGCCTGACTAATACTATTCTATGGATGGCGGCGTTCGCCTGGCGGTCGCCACCACGGTTGAGACGGTGGCGATAGGTTTTACCTGATGAAGCGGGTATGGGACTAACCCCGCATAATGCAGCAAACGAGGCCTCGGACTTCAAACGTTCAGGGTTACTACCGGCTGTGACTAAGAGTGCCGCAGCTGTGTCAGTCCCAATGCCCAGGGTCTCCGTCAATCCGGGGGCGAATGCCGCGGTGAGTCGCGCCAGTTCTCTTTCGAGATCTTCAATCTCCTGGGTAAGTCGGATGTATCGGCGAGCTAATGACCTAAAGGCATATCTTGCTGCAGCTAAAGGCGTTTCCATATCGCTTTGACGCCATCTTGAACAATGGCCTACGAGCTTGATGGTGGTAAGTTCCCTCACCTGCTCTCTGAGTTCAACTGGCGAGGTTACGATCAATGCTTTCATTTGGTTGATAGCTTGAGTACGACCCTTCATAGCTGAGTCCTTGGTACTCTTGAGCATCCGGATCATTTCGACTTTGTCGGTGCCTGACTTGGGTTGATCCACGGCTACGCCGGCAAGCACAGTTCTGGCTGCCATCTCAGCATCGGTTGCGTCACTCTTGCCCAGCCGGCGGCGGGTAGACCGATTCGGACGATTAACCTCAATTACTTTGTGTCCTTGAACTCTAAGGAAACGTGCCAAACCAGCCCCGTATGAGCCAGTGCCTTCTACCCCAAAAGGCATCAATCTCTCCCAGGCTGTTGGCCCAGTGTTCCAGGTTCACGTATCCCCTATTGGTTGTTGGTAAGTTGCATTGGCCAATTCGCATACCAAGCTCGTCGACCGCAACGGCCACATGCTGATCCTTATGGGTGTCAATGCCGACAATGATTTTGGTAACATGAACGGAACTGCAAGCAACCTAATCCTACCTCCTCGATCAGAATGTACCCTCTTTACCAGACGAACGGACAGGACTGCGACAAGGCTTAAGCCAAGCTCCTATTAAGTCACTGCTCGCCAGGTCGAGTACTTATCTTAGCCACCCTTAGATCGAGTCGACAGATCACAAATAAGGCACTGAGCCGGTCCCATTAAGAGTCTGACTCTTACCCCTAAGGTGGCCCAGTAATATTATCGCAGTCCCATTATCGCTGACGGTCTACACTGAGGCCGTTTTCAGAATCCTGCTCAATCAACTCCATGATTTTACGTTCGAGGAGGTTGCCCATTATTGGCGAGAGCTTCGATATCATGCGCCCAAGGAATGGAGCATCCTCGACTCCGAGGCTGTTCACCGTTGAACGTGTCGATTGTTCCACCCGCAAGAGACTGCAAAAGTAATTCCGTGCGGGTCATCTCTTGGTCTATTCTCCATCCTCGTCTGGTCCACAATAGATAGATTATACATCTCTCGTTGATGCAGACCAACCTGAAGGCGATGGCTCTAAGGATCATTCAACTATAATACAAGAGGGAGATAGTTTTTGGCTTTCTCCCCCCTCTTTTACTTTGAGATTGTCAGTTAAGGGTGTTCGGTTAGCAGTACCAAGGCTTTGTTTTGACGGGCTGACTTGGTGTTCCCTGGGCGTGGACCTTGAAACCGACCAACCCTCACACCTTAGCATAGAGTTCCGATATCCTCTGGATGTCCGAATACTTTGCCGTCAAGAATGCGGTATCCTCTCTGGAAGTCCCCGAAGGACCCCTGAAACCTCTCCTGTTCCGGCCAGAGTTCCCATTAGTTCGTCAGCGGAGATCGGATAACCCGTGAATAGTTGTCTGCCATCATTCGTGGAGTTGTTATTTCGCTCTCCCGTGTAACTCTCATAAAGGCAAGAGTATAATGCCTTAGAGGAGGTCATGATGGATTACCGGAATCTTAAAGAAGGAATCGAGTATCATCGCAGTAAATGGCCACCTGATGTCTCCGGATATTGCAGTTATTCCGGCCTTAGAAGTAGAGGCGACGCCTATTGGCGGCATTTGGAGCATCTTGGGCAGAAAGAACTCAACGCCGAAATTATAGAAGGTTTTCTCAATACTAAAGGATGGAATTGTCACATACCCACAAGGGATCTAGGATAAGCTGGCAAATGTTTTGAGTGGGTTAGAAGGAGCCTTAGCCATCGTGGAACCCTGGTATACAAGCCTCGAGACCTTCACGCTGGACACAGTGGATTTAAATAGGAATGTCCCGTGTCTCGATGAAGGTGACCAAGCAATTTATAATCTCATTAAGGGATTTATCTTGGATTCCTGCTAATCGAACCTAAATTTGGCAAGGTACCTGCGTCCAAGCTAATGCATATGGCTTTGCCGAACCTGTTTCCCATGTGGGACAACGGCATCATAGACCGTTATGGTCTGCCAAGCGAGAGGTTAGAGGGAGTCGGACGGAAAACTTCGTACTTGGCATTTCTCATTTTGATGCAAGAGAACTTATTTCACGCGTTACAAACTGCCCCGGCAACAGACGTTAAACAATCCCAAAGTGCCGATGGGTTGAGAGCTATGTTCGGCGGGAGGTCACTTCCAAGGCTACTTGATATGGCAAACATGGCGGTAAGAGATTGTGAACTGCCAATATGCATAATATGCATGAGGAAGGCCAAGAAACGATGGGCCGAATACAGCATTACACCGGAATATGAAGATTTTACAAGTGTCTAATCTGGTAAGCAGCACTAAGAAAAACCAACATGATCACCTGAAAGGGCCAAAGTAGATACTAAATGGAAGTGCCTTGTTGTGTTTCTAACCCATCGCTCTAGTTTTCAAAACTAAAACCGATAACCAATAGATAAAGCTGTAAATTAACCAGATAACGCCGGTTGGGGTTTTAGGCTCCTGGCTCTTGCCAACAAATTCCTGGGTAGGTTTTAGCTGTTCCTGTATTGAACCCATTGCCAATGGTTGATATACTGCCTCAAGGGAACCTGTTGGTTGAATTCTCCATAAGTTTAATATTGAATGATCGTCCAAATGGTCCATAAAATCGTATGTCGCTAATCCAATGCCCAGAATGCGGGAAACAGATATCCGATAAATCTGCATCTTGTCCCCATTGTGGATTACCGGCCGAGCATTACCCAAAAGATAGTACCTCACCCGAGGCTTTCAGTGATCTGGAAATCAAAGAACTCAGGAATGCGCTAATTTCCTTCGACGGAGATTGGTCAAAACTTTTCTCGCCGAACCATTACATTGACACGAATACTATTTCCAATATTTCAAAAGAGATATGAGAAATATCGACAACTCCTTGAGAATAACCTGGTTTATCAGTATGTAGTAACAAATGCAGCAACTCTTGGAATTGATGAAATTGGGTTAAACCACTTCATGTCCAAAATGAAGCAGTTAAAAATAGAGGCCGATTCTCATAATGCAGCTTACGTCGAACAAAAGCTTCATGAATACGCATCGTATTTTGACCATATATTGGATAACATTGATTCTTCACTCCGACTTGACGAAGAACACCGCAGAGCGGTTCTCGTAGATGATAATTATTGCCTGCTTGTTGCAGGAGCCGGTGCAGGCAAGACTACCACCATGGCCACCAAAGTTAAATATTTAGTTGAAAAACAAAGGGTTGATCCCAAGGACATTATCGTCATTTCATATACCAACAAAGCAGTCAATGAGCTCAAGGACCGCATTAATAAGTCATTGAAAATACCGGTCCGTGTTGACACCTTCCATTCCTTCG
>CAVSQF010000011.1:0-6802 GCA_963729835.1 uncultured delta proteobacterium
CCGGCTTTCGGACAGGCACTCACGCGTTCGCCCAGGCAAAGTTGCGCCTCCGGTTCGTCAACCGGACGAGGTTGAGCCTCTGGTACAGGTACGCATCGGGGAAGCGTGCGAATCCCCGACCCTGCACCTGATACTTCCGTCGCAACCACTGGCGTAGCCGGCTGGCCGTGTGTCGATCCACGGCCCGGTAGGCTCGCGCCAGTTCGCCGAGCCACTCCTTCACCCCATACGCTTCGCTGCCCTCGAACGTCTGGCCATCAACGCCGGCGGCGCCGCCGTTCTTCCGGCAGCGTTCGTAGGCTTCGCTCAGCACATCGGCCCGATACACCTTGTCGTACAGACAGTAAAAGCGATAGCTCGGCGAGTGCTTCGCTTTGGCGTGCAACGCCACCTGGAGTGTCTGAACCTTCTGTCGAGTTGGTAGGCTCATCGCCAATCTCGCGGCTCTCCTGCCCCTTCGGGCGTTGGTCCTGAACTACGGCCCCTTCGCTCCGCCGGCGTTCCCCGGCTTCGTCGCTACTACGGGCCGATCCGTCACCCGCTGCGGCCCGGCCTGTCCCTCACGGGCTGCCGGTTGAGGTCACGCGCCTCACCGCATGGGCTTCCCGTGTTCCGCTCGGATTCCTTGTCATGCATGCCGTCGCCAATACCCCGGTGGGACTGATGGGGCGCCTGTCGCTCGGTTCCTCCCCCGCCAGCAGCGGCCTTCCCCGTATGATAGGCGGGTCGGCTCCCACGTTGACTGTTTCGAGGCCTGCTCGGCGTTCACTCGCGTTACGGCCTGCACGCTCGCTGAGTCGCCTGACGCGACCCTTCTGCATCGGAGTGTTTCAGTGAGATTCGTTGCCTCCTCTCCCCGCTCCGACTGCTTCCGGCTGGAGCGACCAGTTGCCGGGTGGGATTCGCACCCACTGGAACCCGCCGTCTTTGCACGGCACACTATCATTCATAGTCAAGCGACGGGCCGGGGGAACCGGGGGAAGGGTCCGCGGCCGCGAAAACCAGCGCCCGCTATCCTTCTGAAGGGCGACGGTCCCACTGGAACGCGACGGGCGCCGATCACAGAAAAAGTACACTGGAGACACTGGAGATCCTTTTTATGTGCTTTCTGGAACCGTGCCCTGGACTTATCGTTCGGAAACCCTTGTGGCACACGGGCTTCCGCGGAAATCATTTAGTTGTAGGGTTTTATGGGATTCCCTTTCTGCCGCGACTCCCATGGGCACGTTTTCAGACGGGGCGCGGCGATCATGACACGCAGATGCCACCGGAGCACACTGGTGTGCCGCCGGAACAGACGTTGCCGCAAACACCGCAGTTGCTCGGGTCCGTCTGGCTGTTGCTTTCGCAGCCATTGGCGAGGTCGAGGTCACAGTCCTTGTAGCCCGCGTTGCACGAGCTAAGCGTGCACAACCCAGTCGAGCACCCCGCCGTCGCGTTGGGTAATGAACAGACGAAGCCACAAACACCGCAGTTGTTCGGGTCGGTACTCGTGCTGGCGCAGGTGCCGCCGCAATCGGTCTGGCCGGCCCCGCAGGTTGGCGTAAGGGTATTTGTCGGCGTGGAGGTCGGTGTGGGGGAGGCACTCGGTGGTGAACACAAGCCGCCCCGCACGGCACGCACGTAGACGAAGTTGTAGTACCTGAAGTCGTAGGTCACGGAGCCGTCGTAGAAGCTCACGATCCACACGAAGCCCGGATACGGCTGATAGGTAGTAGACGACCAGTAGAAGTAGGACTGCGTGGACCCAAACGCCGGATCGATACACGGGCTGCCGCCGCCGCAGCCGGGCGCAGTTCCATCCACGATCCCCTGCAGTTCCACAATCGTTGGCAAGCGCCAATCGCAGTGGCCGGCAAACCCCCCGCTCTGCGTGACTCCGTCGGCGCTTGTGCAGTTGCCCACGCCGGTTGCCCCGCCGTTGAGGGTATTCAGGAACGTCGTGAACGCGGTTCCATCCGGTACCCCACTGCCGCTGCCCCACGTGAAGTAGTCGTTCACACAATGCGGGCCGGGGCAGGTGGTGTCTTTCTTCTCCCACATCAGCTTCGTCTGGTTGTCGGTAATCGTTCCGTCACCGTTGTCCACGAATCGCGGTGGACAGAGCGCCGCCACGTTGGCCGCAATGACACTGTCTGCGGGAATCGAGGGATCCAGCGTCCGGAAACTCGCGGGCACGGCCGTGAGCCCGAGCAACGTGCGCACCACGTAGACGACATCGGTGGCGACATCCGGTGGCGGTCCTGAGTTGTCCACATCAAGCGGGCACGTGGACCCGGCACCGGCACTGCGCACCACGGTCAAGAAGATCAAGAACGCCGCGCCAGTAACAACTTTGAAGGCAGACACTCTCATGATTTCCTCTCCTTGAGTGGCGATCTTCGTTCCACTGGCGTGTCTATGTCAAGGACAAGCCCCTGGGGCGCTGGTGCCGCTGTCAAGTACCGGTCGAGACTGTCGATTAACGCCGTAACGACGTTTGTGCGGGCCTATTGACAACGCAGAAACGGCCGATGAGGCCAGGTCTACGAGACGGCACGAATCTCGCGTCACGTGAGTAATCGAGAAAATCGACAGTCTCGGTCCCTTGATGACACCTGCGCCGCCCATGGATCTCCATTGCTCTTGCAAAGGCAAAAAGGCAAGCGGCGTTTGGGAGGTCGCTTGAGGGCATTCGAGGGCGTGGCCGGAGTTTTGCCCGTCGCGAGAGCGCGCCGCACTGCATCTCATTCAAGATAATCCGGTTTACCAAAGAACAACTCTATGACCGTACCGCCCACCACATCACGCTCGACGAGGTGTTCTTCCCGTCTCCTAGCGCGGGCTTCGCCCGCAACCCATTGCGGATTGTGGAATGCGGATTGCGGAACCCGCAATCCAAAACCCGCAGTCCGAAATTCTTGCTACCGAGCAACGATCTTCCAAGATATACGTAGCGTCATAAATAATTGCGCATGCACCGTCATGCCCGCGAAAGCGGGCATCCATTCGCCGCGCTGCGGGTACGCCGTGGCCTGGATTCCCTGCTTTCGCGGGAATGACGAATAGACGCAACGAGTTTCGACGTCGTGTATAGTTGATCAGAGCACGCGAGGAACGTCCTGTGCTCCGTGAAGAATCCGCACAATCTGAACGCACCGCGTGGTTACCCCGTAGAAGATGAGGAAGTGTTTGAAGCCAGGGACCGGCCACATCCGGAGACCTTCGAGCTTGGGGTTTCTAAATGCCCGCCCCACTCCCATCTCCGGCATTTCAAGAAGCCGATCAAAGGCCCGCTCGACCGCAAGCAGGTAACGCCGAACCGCCGCTGGGTGTTCCGCGGCGATATGTTCCACCTGGTCGGCGAGGTCGCGCTCAGCGGCGCGCTTTCGGACGAGCCGCCTTCCCATGCCGCTTCCCCTCCGCCTCTAGCTCATCCACTCGTGCATGCAGCCGCTTGAAAAGCGCCTTCACATCGCCCTTGGCGTTTCCGCTCCGGAGCCCCTCAAGGAGGAGCCGCTCACGTTCCCGCGCGCCCTCTTCGTCCCGGTCCTTCCGGATGAGGTGCCGCACGTATTCCGTCGGGGTTCCGAACCCGCCTTTGCCCGTTCGCTGGTCGACGAATTTCCGCAGGTCCTTCGGCATGTTCACGTTCAACGAGGCCATGCTTCATGAATCTCACGTTGGGCGAATATTGTCAATATACGCCCAGCATCTACGGGATGAGCAGCACCTTGCCGACGCTGCGACGTGAGGTGATTTCTTCCAGTGCCGCGGCCGCTTCCGGCAAAGGGAACGTCGCGGAGATCAGCGGGCGAATCGCTCCACGCTCGTACAGCTCAAAGAGCGCCCGCATGGCCCGCGCCACCAACTCGGGCGCCTGCCGCTGAAACCCGCCCAGCCCTACCCCAACGATGGATATGTTCTTCAGCAAGACCCGATTTGCCTGGATGGACGGAATCCGCCCGGACGCAAAGCCGACGACCAGCAGGCGACCACCAAACGCGATGCACTTGGTCGACAGCGCGAAGGTCTCGCCGCCGACCGGGTCATAGATGACATCGGCCCCGCGCCCGCCCGTCGCCTCCTTCACCCGCTCGACCCAGTCGGGATTGCGGTAGTCGAACGCCACTTCTGCGCCGTGCTCTTTGGCGACTGCACGCTTCCGCTCGGACCCCGCCGTGGCCAGCACGCGCGCACCGAGCGCCCGACCGATGTGCACCGCACTGAGCCCCACGCCTCCCGCCGCCGCGTGGATCAAGAGCGTCTCGCCGGCGCGCAGATTGGCCCGGTCCACCAAGCCCAGGTACGAGGTCAAATAGACGATGCCGAAACCAGCGCCGTGCTCGAAAGGCATTCCCTCCGGCATGCGGTGCACCTCAGTTGCCGCGGCGACGGCGACGCTGGCGTACGCGCCCCAGGGCAGCATCGCAAACACCCGATCTCCCGGCGCGACGGACGCAACGTCGCGTCCGACTGCGCGCACAACGCCGGCAACCTCCCCACCGGGAGAAAACGGCAAGGGCGGTCGAATCTGATACTTGCCCTGCACCATGAGGATGTCGGAAAAGTTACAGCCGATGGCGTGCACATCGATGGCCACCTGCCCCGGGCCGGGGGCAGGGTCCGGGAGCTCGACGAGCCGCATATCCCTCGGTTCGCACCAGTCAGTCACCAGCATGGCGCGCATTCAGGACTCCCGTTGTGCCGGTCTCAATCTCCGCACGCGCGGGTGCAGCCAAGCGTGGCCAATGGCAGGCAGCTCATGCCGGTCGGCGCGACGCACTAGTAGTGTGATTCCAAATTTCCGTATCAATGTGCCGAGCGGGCGTCCTTCGAGACGGCCGCTGAAAAGACGCGGCCTCCTCAGGACGAGTGGTTCTGGTCTCATTGCTATAGTAATTTGGAATCGATCTACTAGTTCGGCCCGCTCGGCGGAAGCCGGCGCTCGACCTGATCTATGCGGCGCTCGATTTCGCGAAAGCGCTCCTCCGTCTTGCCCCGTTCCTCAATGGCAACCTTTGTCCCACGTGCAAGCATCACGAGTTGCTCGGCGAGATCCCGCAGCGTCGTTTCAATGACTTCGAAGCGCGCGAAAGCTTGCTCCCGGAACTCCCTCTGCTCCTCCCGCAGCAGCCGCAACTCTTCCCGGAAGGACAGCTGCTCGCTGCGCATCCCACGGATGTCCTCTCGGATGTCTTGCAGGATACGGACAGTGATATCGGTCGGTTCCATCCATTTGCTAGCATAGCCTAGCTGGCCGCCCCCCGTCCAGCCGAACGCGGAGCAGGTCTCCGGTTTGACCCAACAGCACGGAGCAGCCTCGGCCCTTTCCCGTCGACCCCTGCATGACACTCACTCAGCTCGCCCTGCCCTGCCCCGCTGCCGGGCCAGTTCGCGCGCGCCGGCGCGCTCGAGGCGATCGAGCAAGGCATCGCGCAGCGCGGGGAACAACTCACCAAGGGTGATCAACCAGCCTTGCGTGCGGGGCACGGCGATCTCACGCCGCCCGGTTTGCAGCGCCTGCACCACCGCGGCGGCGATGTCGTCCGGTTCGAGGATCTTGCCTGAAAAGGCCAAAGCCGCCGCCGCGTCGTGGCGCGCTTCGTAGGCCAGCATCGGCGTGTCCACCATGTCGGGATGAATCAAGGAGACGCGGATCGGCGTACGGCGCAGCTCCAAAGCCACGGACAGCAAGAACCCCCGCACACCGTACTTGCTGGCGCAGTACACCGATTCGCCCGGCACCGGGGTCAGCGCGGCCAGCGAGCCGATGGTCACGATATGCCCGGCGTTCTGCCGGCGCATCACCGGCAACACGGCGCGCGTGTTTCGCTCCAATATTGTAACCCTGACGCTTTAAGGTTTTTACGGCTTCGTCTTCCCCCCGTATCCCCTCCTGTTCTTTACCGGGCACAGTATTCCTTCACGCCCCGGAACGTCCTTCTGTGTATGGGCAGGACCCCGTATTCCCCGATGGCCTCCTTATGTGCTCTCTCGTCGGGTATCCTTTGTGCTGTTTAAAGTTGTACCGCGGATAGAGCTGGTGGTAGACCTCCATGATGGAGTCTCTCACCACCTTTGCGACAATCGAGGCACTGGCGATGAAGAAACACTTTCTGTCGCCTTTACTATCACGGCTTTCCCCGCTGGGAAAACCCTGAAAGGCCCATATTGCCGTCGATAAGGAGCAGATCGGGTCTGAGGCCCGTGTTTTCGAGTGCCCGCGCCATGGACAGAAGGCTCGCCCTCAGGATGTTCATCCTGTCTATTTCTTCATGGGTCGCTATGCCCACGCCGACGGCATAAGCGTGCTCCGTGATCCATGGAAACAACTCCAACCTCTGTTTCTCGCTCAGGAGCTTCGAATCTCTTACGTTTCTTCTGCTTTCCGGCATGCCCTTCCAGACCACGCACGAGGAGACCACCGGACCGGCCAGGGGCGCCCGCCCTGCTTTGTTGATGGCGCCAATCAGGCCCGTGAGCAGGCACCACCTCATTACACGCGCTTTTCTTTCAGCTTTGCCGCCTTGCCTCTCAGATTTCTGAGGTAGTAAAGCTTCGATCTCCTTACCTTGCTCTTGTTGATAAGGTCTATCTTGTCGATGAGGGGGGAATTCACGGGGAAAAGTCTTTTCTATACCCACGCCATAGGACACCTTTCTCTACGGTAAAGGTGGCCCTCGTGTTCCCGCCGCGTCTTCTGATAACCACGCCCTCGAACATCTGGATTCTCTCCTTGTCGCCTTCGAATATCTTTGTGTAGACCCTTCACGTTATCGCCTACGCCGATCTCCGGCAAGTCGAAGTCTTATATGTTCCT
>CAVSQF010000012.1:0-10322 GCA_963729835.1 uncultured delta proteobacterium
AGGCGGCGGTGATGAAGCCGCTGATCATCCTCGACGGCCAGCCCGATGGCCTCTTTGCCAATCACCGCCGCAACCTCGACGCCTACATCTCCGAGGCGCGCCAGAAGATGTACTCGATCCGGGAGGAGTTGGAGAAGTAATCATGGCGAAGACGCTGGTGACTGGCGCAGCAGGATTCATCGGTTCGCATGTCGTCCTTGAGCTGCTGAAACAGAACCGTGAAGTGCGCGCTCTCGTCTTGCGCGGGGAGAACACCAAGAACCTCGACGGCCTCGACATCGAGACCTTCGAGGGCGATGTCCTCGATCCCGATGCAATGAAGAAGGCGATGCAGGGCTGTAACCGGCTCTTCCACCTGGCAGCCATCTATGCCCTCTGGCTTCCCGACCGCCGCAAGATGTACGACGTCAACGTCACCGGCTCGCAGAATGTCCTGTGGGCTGCGTACAAGGCGGGCGTCGAACGGGTCGTCTACACCAGCTCAGTCGCCGCCCTGGGTGTCGAACCGGGTGAGCAGCCAGCCAACGAGAACACGGAGTTCAATCAGATCACCAAGGCCAACGACTACATCTTCTCGAAGTATCTGTCCGATAGGGACGCGAAGGTCTTCGCCCGGGAGGGACTCCCGCTCACCATCGTCAACCCAGCCTTCCCCTTCGGGGCCCGCGACATCGCCCCGACGCCCACCGGCCAGATCCTCCTCGACGTCGTGAACGGCAAGACGCCCGGTTACTTCGACGCCGGCTTCAGCATCGTCGACGTCGAAGATGTAGCCCGCGGGCACATCCTTGCCGAGGAGAAGGGCAAGGTCGGCGAGAGCTACCTGATGGCCAACAAGAACTTGACGTTCAAGGAGTTTCTCGAGCTGGTGATGCGAGTGACCGGGGTGCAGGTCAAGCTGCGCAAGATTCCTGTCAGTGTGGCGATCGGGTTGGGCTACGTGCTCGAGTACTGGTCCAACAGGTGGTCGCATCGGCCCCCGTTTCTGAGTGCCAAGGCGCTGCGCTACGCGCGACAGTACCTGTACTTCGACAACAGCAAGGCGCGAAACGAGCTGGGCCTCGAGTTCACTCCGGTCGAGAGCTCCATCCGCCGGGCCGTCGAGTGGTTCAGGGACAATGGCTACATTACCAAGGCAGCCTATCTGCCGCGAAGTTCGTAGGTTCTCGGGCCGCTCTCACGTTCTCTGCCAGAAAATCGCGAAACCTACCCATTGCAAGCGTGACACGGAGGCCATGTTGGAGTTGTTTTGGGCACTCCGCTGACATCGTCGAAAACGCGAGGGGAAGAGCAGGCCCTGGCGGTTGAAACCGCGGCTACGAAGTGCACAAAGTCCGCCTACGCGGACTCACCGCTGGAGGAAACCGAGCATGCGCAGGCCATTCAGCCAGCTCTTCTTGCATTGTGTGTGGGCAACGTCACCCACGAGGTCGCGCCTGGGGAGTTCTTCAAATGGCAGGGGTCGTACGGAGCGTTTACCGTGAGTAAGGAAGCGGTCCCTTCAGTGAAGGCGTATATCGAGCGGCAGAAGGAGCATCACGGTTCCGGCGATGTTGTGACCGAATGGGAACGAACGACCGCGGAGGTGAAGGGGCATTTATGAGACCGAAAGCTGCGGCCGGCGAATAAATTCGCGCCTACAAGAGGCACAAAGTCGGCCTTCGCCGACTAGCCGTTGGCACAACCGGCGGGGTGGAAGACCCGCCAGCAAAGTCCGCGCAGGCGGACTTCGTGTCCCTGGTAGCCGCGGTTTCAACCGCCGGGCGCTGTTTGCACTCGTTGTATCCGAGCCGCCTTCCGGATACGTGTCGGCGCAACGATGCGCTCGCTGTATGGTGGGCTCTTCCGGCAGCGGTCGACCCGGGACATTCGCCCCTTGAGAACTTCCTCACGGAAGCCCTCGCCGACACACTAAACCGCATGGCGCGCAACGAGATCCTCAGTGTCCTCGAGACGGCATTGTTGGCTAAAGCAGACCGAGTTCTTGCAATACCCTCTTAGAAATGATCGCCAGGTCCAAGTCGATGTGCTCGACCTTGGTGAGGTAGGGGCTGAGGTTGGCTCCGGCGCGCCGCCCTGAGCGTCCCTCGCCGCCTGCCTGCCCGGCCAGACCGATCCCCCCCAGCGTGTCGAGACGTGCGCAGCCGCGCTCGATGCACTCGCGAATGGCGTCGTAGAAATCGGACTCCAGTAGCTCTCCCCCAGGCCTAGGATGTAGTTCCACATCACCGGCCGCGCGGCATGCGGGTAGAGCGCGGCCTGCAGATCGGCGTACAACGCCCCCAATGCCCGAAGCTGAGCGCCTTCTCGAAGACGATCACGCCTTTGCGACCACACAGCTCGGCAGCCAGCAACTCGCTCGGAAACGGCCAGTAGAGGGGAACGCGCGCAGGCCCGCCTTCGGCCCTTCTTCTCTCAAACGATCGACCACGTCGGCGATCTGGGTGGCCATCGAGCCGAGCGCGACCGCCACATATTCCGCGTCATCGCACAGGTATTTCTGCATGATCGGGTTGCCCCCGCGGCCGATGACCTCGGCGAATTCGCCGTCGATGCGCCGTGTAGATTTCTATCGCCTGCTTCATCTCCTCGTGCAGGTTGTGCCGCATTTCCATCTATCCCGGCGCGAACTCCCCGTGGATATCCGTCCTGCCCCCGGGCATTGTCACCGTGTTCAGATTGGCCAGCCATGCCGGGCCCAGGGTGTACCGATATCGGTACAGCGGCAAGAAGGCGTCGACGGCGCGCTGCTCCGGGGTCTCGAAGGGCATGTAGGTATGCGACGAGTCGTAGCCGTCGTAACAGACCATCAGCGGGATGCAGACCGCCTCGGAGAGCCGGTAGGCTTTGATCCGGTGTAGAGGATTTCTTGATGGTTTTTGGCGTGGTTTCGATCACCCGGCGTCGCGCTGTGAGATGGAATCCTGGTGGTCGTTCCAGACCGAAAACGGCGCCCCGATTCCCCGGTTGACGACGCACATGACCATGGGCAAGCGCGCCCCCGCCGTCCAGTGGACCTGCTCGGCCATGTACAGCAAGCCGTTGGCGGAGGTCGCCGTAAACGCGCGCGCACTGGTGCTCGACGCCCCGATGCAGACGGCGAGCGCGCTGTGCTCACTCTCCACCGCCACGTATTCGGCATCGAGCACGCGGCTGTCGACGTATTCGGAGAGTTTCTCGGTGAGGGGGGTCTGCGGGGTGATCGGATAGGCGGCGATGACCTGGGCCCTGGCGAGCTTCACCGCGATGGCAGCTGCTAGGTTCCCGGACTCGAACACGACGAGCTTTCCTGGTCACCCGCCCCGCAAAGCTGCTCTCTTCGGCCGCCGGAAGCTACTCTCTTCGACCATGGTGATGGCCTTGGGTGGGCATTCCTCGGCACAGATGCCGCAGCCTTTGCAGTAGTCGAGCGTGATCTGCGGTAGGAAGGTCTTGGACACCACGCCGTCTGGGCAAAAGAGCCAACAGCGAAAGCAGGACAGTTTCCGCTGCGCGCCGGCGCGCACTTGTCGTAATCGATCACCGGCCTGAGGACCCGCCAAGAGCCGGTGTGTCCCACATCACCGGGCCGGCGTAACTCGCGGACGTCAAGATACACAGATCCTCGGTGAGCATGCCGGCTACTCCGTGGTCGTGTGCGCGTGCGCCAAGCGCGCGGCCGCGACGTTTTCCGCCGCTTTCTTGCCTGCGAATTCCACCTGATGGCCGCCAGCAGTTTCGCCGGCCAGTGGCACGATGGGCAGCACCTTCGCCAGCGCGCCGATGATGCCGGTGTTGACGATGCCCCGCTTGAGACCGGCCTGTTCCGCCAGATGCGTGACATCGGCAGTCGCCACCCTGACGTTGCCGTTGTGAGCGACGGCGTCTTTGTGCGTATTGATGACCAATATGCCGCCCGGCTTCATGCCCGCCGTCACGTTGATCTCGGCCAAGAGCGAATCATCGAGCACCACGACCACGTCTGGATTCTGAATGGGGCACAGGTCATTGATGGTGGTCTTCGCGATCTTGAGTGACACTTCGACCGGCGCGCCGCGGCGCTCGGTCCCGAAGCTCGGGGCCATCACCACGCCGGGAAACCCGGATTCAAATGCCGCCTGGGCGAAGATCTTCGCCGCCGTAATAGCCCCCTGGCCACCGCGACCGTGCCAGCGGATCTCAACGGGTTGGTCGTGCATGCAAATTCACCGGATAGTGCCTTTAGGAGCTTAGAAATACGAGATCCGACCCGGTTGCGCAAGAGCAACCACCCGTCGGTCCCGGACAGGGATTAGCCGGGAAAACGTTACGCCGCCCGGCGCCGCCGTGCCGTGGGCATGAAGCGAATCTCGACGCGCTTGCTGAGCGCGGCGGCAATCCGTCGCAGCATGGACAACGAGTGCCCTTCGTAGTCGGCATCTTCGAGGCGGCAGATGGCAGCATCGAGCGCCATGGATCATGCCGCAGACGCTTCCACCAAGATCCTACGCGCCTTGGCCTGCAGAATTGAGACTAGGTCGATCGCCTCAACGTAGGCTTCCGTACTGTTCTTGTTCCGCGGCGGTGAGCCGACCCTGGTAACGAGCTCGGCCAGCTCATCGAGTCGAGCCTCGACCCCTGGCCCGAGCGGGGTGGAGAGCGGCTGAGCTTCGCGGCGACGCCGACCGGCTGAATGCCGAAGGGCACCCGACCCGCACCGGCAAGCCGTGGGCGGCTGAGACGGTGCGCGGCATCATCCAGCGAGGCCGGGCCGCGTGAGTAGTGACCGGTTTCGGGCCGATTGCGAGACGAATCTGGTTGACAGCCGCAATCCATGCTTCGATTATCGGCAGGCATGTTTGCGATAACGTATCTGCCTTGGCCCTGCCCGTCGCTTTATTCATGGCGACGTGGGTCAGGCCTCTGCTCGGCATTCCCGCCGTCACAGGTTTGCTCGCCTGGAGCGTGCGCACCTTTGGGCGTTTGGAAAGCAAGCCGAGGCTGCGTCTGACGTGGGCCTCACGGTTGCTCGCCTTCGCGGTCAGCTTGTTCTGGCTCATCATCGATCTGGAGCCGGTGGCGTGGGGTGGCAACAGGGCGATTGGCTCAAGCACAATGTGGTGCTTGCCGATCTCATACGCCAGCAATGGCCGGTGCTCTACTTACCCGAGCGAGCGCTCGTCTACTACTTGGCCTACTATCTTGCGCCCGCCCTCGTCGGCAAAATCGGTGGCTGGCATCTCGCATACGTCGCCTTGGGTATCGAAACGTGGGCCCTGTATTTTCTCGCCGCCCTCTGGGTTCTAAAGTTGCTCGGTCGCCATGGCCGCATCGGTCTCGTGGTGTTCTGCTTCTTTTCGGGGCTCGACGTGGTGGGCAATTGGTATGCGTTTCACTCGTGGACCCATGATCCGTGGTGGTCTCGCCTCCAATATTCCAGCCCTGCACTCCTGGTGATGTTTGTGCCCCAGCACATCATCATCGGCTGGTTGGGGACGGTTCTCGTTTATCGAGAGTGATCGCCTTGCTCGGCCGGGGCTCGCGGTCCTTGCCGGAGTCATTTCGCTCTGCTGGTCCCCCTTTGTGACGCTGGGCCTCGCCCCTTTCATCATCTGGACGTGGTTGCGACACAGAGGATGGCGACAGGAGATGGTGCTACAGACAGTGGTGACCCTCACTGTATTTGTGCCAATAGCCATTTTTTTTCAGGCGCGCGCACGGCTCGAAGTCTACAATTGGCTTAGCATGGGTATCCCTTGCTCGACGTTCTTCCTCTTCATGCTCATCGAGTGGGGCCTGTTCGCGATGTTGCTCTGCTTCGTCGAGGGGCGCCGCCTGATCGGTCGCCCGTTCGTCCTTGTGGCGATGCTCTGCCTCACTCTCATCCCCTTCGTGCGTTTCGCGGCCTACACCGATTTCGTGATGAGGAGTTCCATCCCCGCGCTGTTCATCCTGTCACTCCAAGTCATCGAGTCAGCCGTCGCGGGTCTCGGACGGTTCACTTTCCGGGTCGCGGCCCTGTGGGGAGCGCTCTTCCGGGCGCGCTGCAACCGCTGGGACTCTAGCAGCCATCTCTCGCCCGATTCGAAATCAACGTACCGCCAGTGGAGTTGGTACCCACGTTGCCTGACATGGGCAGTTTCACCGGACACCCGGGTGATGGCCAGCAGTACTTTGGTCGGGTCGATACATTGTACTTTGAGCATCTCGCTGCACGGCGGCGCTCATAGGTGATCCGTATCATCTTCACCTCTGGGGGGTACTTACACGCACGGCTCTCTAGCCCGAGAGCCTGCCCACGAACCTTCGGGTATGGGTTCGCCTCCTCACCAAGGTGGGGCCAGGCAAGGAATGCGTGCATGCTGGAGTGGTTCACGGCACCGGCGGCAGTCGTTGGGCACAATGGCCTGCCCGGCCGCCAACTCACGTGCACGGATGACAATCCACTCTGCGACTTCGGCGCGACCACACGGACAACAACTGTACAGCCTTTGCGCCAATTCAGGTGCTGCTGAAGCAAACGACGACAGGCTTCAAAACGGCGCGCTCGACGCTGAGCGTGAATGCGAGTTCCGATCCGGGCGCTGGGGAAAAAGAGCACAACTCGATCACGCTGACCTGCAAGCCGCATTCGTAGGAGTGTCCCCGGCATCATTCAGGGAGGGCGGGCCGGGTGACAGCGGCCCGGCCGAATTCCTTCCGGGTTCTTCCCAGGTTCTTCCCGCGAATATATTGCCGAACTCGCTTGTTCCGGGAAAGGCACAAAAGCCCCTGATTTCTCAAGGGCTTTTGCATGGGCCACCCAGACTCGAACTCGGGACCCGCTGATTAAGAGTCAGCTGCTCTAGCCAACTGAGCTAGCGGCCCGCGCTTGCAAATTCAGCTACTTATGATAACGGTCGAAGTGCATGGCGGCGGCTGGGACACTTTTGGTGACACTTGCGTTCGCGGGGCACCCGCCAAGGCCAACTGCACGACAACCGTTAAATACCCCGCGCTCATAGCGGAACTTTGCCCCGGAGTCCACACGCCGCGGTGGTGCCTTCCAGCCGCCATCCGTTCCGAGGATGCCATGGCCACGTTTGAGCAGCGCACGGGCAGCGGCGGCGTGACGTATCGCGCCAAGGTCCGCCTGCTGCACCGGACGCACACAAAGACGTTCAAGCGCCTAACCGATGCGAAGCGCTGGGCGCAATCAAAAGAGGCCGCGATCCGTGAGGGCCGGCACTTGTCGAAAGCCGAAGCGCAAAAGCACACGGTGCGGGACATGATCGACCGCTACTTGAAAGAGGTGTTGCCGAAGAAGGGCCGGTCCATGGTGCGCAATCAGACCACGCAACTCAACTGGTGGCGCCGGCGGATTGGCAATGAGCTGGTGGGCGATCTACAATCCGCTCTCATCGTGGAGTGCACGGGCGAGTTGGGGCGAAAACGACGCGCATGAATGAGTTGAAAGCAGACGGCACGCGCGTGAAGAAACGCCGGACCGGCGCCAGCGTCAACCGCTACCTCGCCGCGCTCTCTCACTGCTTCACCACGGCGGTGCGGCAATGGCAATGGCTCGATACCAATCCCGTCCTCAAGGTCGACAAGGAAAAGGAATCGCGGGAACGCGTGCGGTATCTGTCAGCAGACGAGTTGTCGCGCTTGCTCGCGGCGTGTCAGAGGAGCCGGAATCCCGGCTCTACGCCGTGGTGATGTTAGCGCTCTCCACCGGGTGTCGACGCGACGAAATTCTAGTCTGCGGGTGACCGACGTGGATCTGGTTCGCCGCGTCGTGCGCTTACGCGACACCAAGAACGCCGAGCCGCGCGCCGTCCCGCTGACCGGGCCGGCCTTCGCGGTCATCCAGGAATTGCTGAAGGCCCAGCGGTCCGATACGGAGCTCTTGTTCCCACGCCGAGACGGCAAACGGCCGGTGAACATTCGCGCGGTGTGGCAACGGGCGCGGATCACGGCGCAGATCGACAACTTCCATTTTCACGATTTGCGCCACACCTGTGCGAGCTATCTGGCGATGAATTCCGCCACGCTGCCGGAGATCGCGGCGGTGTTGGGCCACAAGACCTATGAGATGGTGAAGCGGTATGCGCACCTCACCGAACAGCATACCGCCGGCGTCCTCGAACGGATGACGTCGCGGCTCTTCGGGCCCGCCGATGGGGACGTGCCGCTCACCCAACCGCCACCTGAGGAGTAGCCTCGCCCTGTTCCAGCCAGTCGAAGAAAGCATCGACGTCGATCCAGAGGCGCCGTCCCTTCTTGACGAGGGCAACCGAGAGACCGTTGGTTTCTCGGTTGAAGAGAAGCTCTCGCAGCGAACCTTCCGTGAAGGCGGGATGGGCCGCGCAGAATTGGCGCACGGTCATCAGGTTGCGTGTGGCAGCGTCACCGGTGGCGCCGCGGATCGGCTGGCGGCGCTGGTCCTTCGCGTCGGGCGCTCACAGGTGCCGCGATCGCTCCCCGGTTTCCGACCGAACAGCCGCAAGAGCTGAGTCGATCATGCGATCGGCCGCCTGATCAGACTGCGCACGGAGCAAACGTGCCCACAGCTCCGCCTTGAGCCGTTCAAGCCCAGCGGCCTGCAACTCCAGTGCGCCGATCAACCGCGGGATCATTTCCGTAGGCACCTCTCGGACCCGATCAGGGGCCGCAATGAGATCGGTCAGATCGGCAGTCTGTTCCATGTTCCGCATCGGCGCGCCTATTGTGAACGTGGTTGGCGATTGCTATTCTCGAATCCAAGATTGCACTACAGGCTCCTGATTGCAAGAGTGAAATTGGAGGCCGCGATGGACAAGGAGCATTTCGACACCGAGGCGTTCTTCACCGCCCTCGACAGCGTGCGGCGACGAAGGGGCAAACCTGGAAGGACGTCGCGGCCGAGTCTGGCGTGAGCGCCTCGACGCTGACCCGGATGGCCCAAGGGAAGCGGCCCGATGTCGATGGATTGGCTGCGCTCCTCACCTGGTCGGGATTGAAGGCGGAAGACTATCTCAAGGGCCGTCGACCGCTCGCCGGGAAACCAGAAACACTCGCGGTCATCTCCAAGCTGCTCCGGGCCGATCGAAAACTCGGCAGGGAAAACGCAGCGGCGCTCGATCAGATCATCCGGCTCGCGTACAAGCGGCTCGCCGATAAGGACTGACGAGCGGCGGCTGATGAAATTGCGGTGGGGCTTCAAGTCTGAAGCCAACACGATCGCTCGCAATATTCGACGGGAACTGGGACTGGGTCCGCCGACCCCCTCGATCCGTGGCGGCTGGCAGCGCAGCTCGAGATCCCGGTTGTCAAGTTGAGTTCTATGAGAGCCGAGGCAGGAAACGCCGTGATGCAGTTCACGCAGAAGGACCGCGAGGCGTTTCTGCGGTCACGGTATTCTGCGGTTACAGGCGGCTGATCGTCGTGAACGACGTGCACAGTCGCGGTCGCCAGGCCAGCAACATCGCCCACGAGCTGGCGCACTCTCTCCTGTGGCATGAACCCGACCATCGTTCGACGGCGACGGCATACGCGAATGGAAGCGGAGCAGGAAGAAGAAGCGCAGTGGCTGGCCGGAGCGTTGCTCATCTCTGAAGAGGCGGCGTTCAGCATCGTGCGTCGCGGCTTGCCGCTCCAAGATGCAGCGAACGTTACGGAACGAGTATGGACATGGTACGTGGCCGCATCGACGTGACAGGTGCACGAAAGCGTGCAGAACTTGCGGGGCAGCATCGCTGGTAGGTCCGCAACCGCCTTCCGTCACCGCGGGACCAGTGCCTCATGGCTCGCCTTTGGCGTGAAACCCTTGTGGCACACGGGATTCCACGGGAATGGCAGCGATTTGGCCTTTTTTTCAGGATTTCTCAGGCGCCCGTGCAGCCGTTCAGGGCATTGTTCAGTTCCGCAATGATTTCGTTGATCTCGATAGCTCCGTTGCCGTTGGCGTCACCCGCCGTGCAGGCGGAGAGCGGGGCGTAGCCCAGGGCGATGTTCACCATGGTGATCAGCTCGTTGATGCTCACGTCGCCGCTGCCGTCGCAGTCACCGGTGCAGGTTGACACCTGCTCGATGGCGAAGACGCCGCCCCCGTCGGTCCCGGCGTAGAGCGTGGTCGGATCGATGGCCAGCGCGTTGACGTCGAGGACGCTCAGGCCGGTGTTCAGCGTGCTCCAGCTGCCGCCGCTGTCGGTGCTCTTTGAAGACACCGCCAGTTGTGCCAGCGTAGAGCGTACTCGGGGCTCTGGGGTCGATAACGAGCGCGTGAACGTAAGGGCTAGTTCGGCCGATGTTGGCGAAGCTTTCCAGCTGCCGCCGCTGTCGGTGCTCTTGAGAGACGCCGGCGGCACCTGCGATTACGGTGTATAGGGTGCTCGGCGTGGTCG
>CAVSQF010000013.1:0-23952 GCA_963729835.1 uncultured delta proteobacterium
TGATGCGCGAGCATCTGCCCGACCTGAAAGTCCGGGTGGTCAACGTCGTCGATCTCATGAAGCTGCAGCCGCAAACCGAGCGCCCGCACGGGTCCAGCGACATGGATTTCGACGAGCTTTTCACCAAGGACAAGCCGGTCATCTTCGCCTTCCATGCCTATCCGTGGTTGATCCACCGGCTGACCTACCGCCGCACCAACCGCAACAACTTCCACGTCCGCGGCTATAAGGAAGAGGGCACTATCACCACGCCCTTCGACATGACGGTGTTGAACGATCTGGACCGCTTCCACCTCGTGATGGACACCATCGACCGCCTGCCGCAGACCGGCGACAAGGGCATCTACCTGAAGCAGCAGCTCAAGGACAAGCTGATCGAGCACAAGCAATACATCGACAAATACGGCGAGGACTTGCCGGAAATCCGGAATTGGGAATGGAACGCGTTTTCCCGGCCGTGATCGACAAGCAGCCATGAACGATAGGGCCGGCACGGTGAATCTCGGCGTGGCAATGCCATCAGTGACGCCCGCTGCCCCGAGGGTTCCATGAGCGACTCGTTGTTCGAAAGCAGCGACAGCGTGCGGAGCGCTGCGCCGCTCCGCTACGCTCAGCAGGCGACCTTTGCGCGGCGGTTGCGCCTCGAGTGGGCGGAGAGTCCTCGGTCGCGGTCACCTACGAGACCTACGGCCGGCTAAACGAACGGCGCGATAACGCCGTGCTGGTGTGTCATGCGATCAGCGGCGACTCGCACGTCGCCCGCCACAAAACGAGGCAGACGACCACGGGTTGGTGGGATATCCTCGTCGGTCCCGCCAAGTCGATCGATACCGACCGTTACTTTGTGATCTGCTCCAACGTCCTCGGCGGTTGTCGCGGCACCACCGGGCCGAACTGACGTCATCCCCACATACGCAGCTGCCCATACGGCGCGCGAATTCCCGGTGATCACTGTAAGTGATATGATCGAAGTGCAGCGGCGGCTTCGTCGACCACCTCGGCATTGAGAGGCTGCGCGCGGTGATCGGGGGGCTCCCTCGGCGGGCACCAGGCCCTGACCTGGGCCGTTCGCTACCCGCAGCGCGTCGGCGGGGTTGTATCGCACTGGCCGCCTCGCCGCGGCTTAGCGAGTTCAGGCGTTAGCTTTCGACGTCGTCGGCCGGAATGCGATTCTGCGCGACCCGGACTACCGGCGCGGGCAGTGCTGCGGAAGCGCGCGACCGGCCCGAGAGTCGGCCTGGCATTGGCACGCATGCTGGCCCACATCACGTATCTCTCACGCGAAGCGATGACGGCCAAGTTCGACCCGGGCCGGCTGGAGCCGCGGGAGATTCAGACGGCGTTCGAGAAAAAGTTCTCCGTCGGGTCGTACCTCGCCTACCAGGGGCACAAGTTCGTCGAGCGTTTTGATGCCAACAGCTACGTGACCCTGTCGATGGCCATGGACCTTTTCGATCTTGGTGTGAGCCCCGAGGAGCTGCGGTCCGTTCTACGGCGCAGCCGGTGCCGCTGGCTGGTCATCAGTTTTTCGAGCGACTGGCTCTTCCCCCCCGAGCAGAGCCGGCAGATCGTGGATGCGCTCATCGCCACCAACCGCCCGGTGACCTACTGCAATGTCAATGCCGGCGGGGGGCATGACTCGTTCCTTCTCGAGGAGAAGCTGCCGATTTACGGCGGCTTGATCCAAGCCTTCACCGCGCAAGTTGACGAGGCAGGGCTCGTGAACGGACCCGAGAAGGCATCGCCCCGGGCGCACCTCGGTGAGTTTACAAACATCTTTCACGGTCACCGGCTGGACTACGACGTGATTTTGCAGTTGATCCCGCCCGGCGCCAGGGTCTTGGATCTTGGTTGTGGTGCCGGGGTGCTTCTATCGCTCCTGCGTCAGCGAGGGCATACGCGTCTCGTTGGCGTGGAACTCGATGAGGAATCGGTGCTGGCGTGTGTCCAGCAGGGGCTCGATGTCATCCACGCCGACCTCGAAAAAGGCCTCTTTGCCTTCGCGGATCGCCAATTCGACATCGTCGTGCTGTCGCAGACGCTGCAGTCGATCGTCGATACGGAAGGGATCGTCGAGGAGATGCTGCGTGTCGGCTGCTCCTGCGTCGTCAGCTTTCCAAACTTCGCGTACCACAAGTTGCGCGCGATGCTCTCCGAGGAGGGTCGTTCGCCCAAGGGTGGCGGCGTGTACCAGTTCGAATGGTACAACACGCCGAACCGGCGCTTTCCATCGATTGCGGACGTGGAGGATTTCTGCGCGCGCAAGGGAATCCACGTGCATCAGAAGGTCTATCTCGACAGCGAGTCGGGCCGTGAGATCACCGACGCCCCGAACCTCAACGCTGACGTGGCGATCTTCGTTCTAGGCCGGTAAGCGGGCGAAGGCTCGCTCGCTGCCAACTGGCGGAATGCGACAAAGTTGGATAAAGAAGATAGGATGAAGTACCTGATCCTCCAGCCGGACGGGGTGGCGGATCGCCGGATCGCGGCGCTCGATGATCGGACGCCCCTCGAGTATGCCCGCACCCCCAACATGGACCGTCTGGCCACGCATGGCCTGCTGGGGATGACCCGCACGATCCCCTCCGGCCTTCCTCCGGGCAGTGACGTCGGCACTATGAGCCTGCTTGGCTACGATCCCCGCCTGTACCATACGGGGCGCTCGCCGATCGAGGCCGCCAGCATGGGTGTGGAGCTGGGGCCGGACGACGTGGCGTTCCGCTGTAACCTGGTGACGCTCGAAGCCGGCGTGATGGTGGATTTCACGGCCGGCCACATTTCGACGGATGAGGCGGCGGCGATCGTTGGTGACCTGGGCGGCGAGCTGGGTGGGGGCGACGTCGAGCTGTATCCGGGCGTGAGTTATCGCCACCTGCTCGTCTGGCGACACGGCCAGAGCGCGATGCAGACGACGCCACCGCACGACATCACCGGCCGCGCCGCCGCCGAGTTTCTGCCAAGCGGTGCCGGCGCCGATGTCTTGCTGCGCCTGATGGAAAGCTCACAGAGAGTCCTGGCGCAGCATCCGGTGAATCAGGCGCGGCGCGAGCGCGGCGAGCGGCCGGCCACCTCGATCTGGCTGTGGGGGCAGGGGAAGCGGCCGGCGTTGCCGACGTTGCGTGAGCGCTTCGGCATCAGCGGCGCCGTGATCTCCGCGGTGGATTTGGTGAACGGGCTCGGGGTGTTGGCGGGCCTCGAGCACATCAGAGTGCCCGGGGCAACCGGGTTTCTCGACACGAATTATCGTGGCAAAGCAGAGTACGCGCTGCGTGCGCTGCGAGAGAAGGATCTGGTTTTCGTGCATGTCGAGGCCACGGATGAGGCCGGGCACATGGGCGCGGTTGACAAGAAAGTCCAGGCGATCGAAGATTTCGACGCGCAGGTCGTCGGCACACTCCTCGAAGGCCTGTGCGAGGTAGGCGACTGGCGGATGCTGCTCATGCCCGATCATGCAACCCCGTGCGCG
Source organism: uncultured delta proteobacterium (assembly GCA_963729835.1). Lineage (GTDB taxonomy): Bacteria > Desulfobacterota > Binatia > HRBIN30 > HRBIN30 > CAVSQF01. Next base: position 3,467 of record CAVSQF010000013.1, read on the forward strand.
GAGATGACGCACACGCCGGATCCGGTGCCCTTCGTGGTGGTGAGCGCGCAAGATCTCAAGACGCCGTGCGCACCGCGCGGGTACAACGAGCGTGCCGCCGAAGCGGCGGGGGTGGTTGTTGAGCACGCGCACGGGCTCGTGCCGGCGTACCTATTGAAGGCATGATATGGATCGCAATCTGGCGCTGGAAGCAGTACGGGTCACGGAAGCCGCCGCCTTGGCGTCGGCGCGGTTGATGGGCCGTGGGGACATCGTCGCCACGGATCGGGCCGGCGCGGAGGCGATGCGCAAGGCCTTTCGGTCGATCGCCATTACGGGTACCATCGTCATTGGCGAAGGCGAAGAGGGTGAGAGCGACGTGCTCTATGCCGGCGAACGCGTCGGCAACGGCAACGGACCGGAGCTCGACGTGGCGCTCGACCCGCTCGAAGGCGCCACGATCTGCGCCACCGGCGGCTTCAACGCCTTGTCGATCATCGCCTTGGGAGAACGCGGCGGGTTTCTGCGCTGCCCTGACACGTACATGGAGAAGATCGTCGTCGGTCCGGAAGGCCGTGGACAGATCGATCTTGACAAGTCGCCGAGCGAAAACCTGCGGGCGCTGGCAGAGGCCAAAAGCGCGTACGTCGCCGATCTCACCGTGGCAGTGCTCGACCGGCCGCGGCACGAACGCTTGGTGACGGAGATTCGGCGGGCCGGCGCGCGCATCAAGCTGCTCGCTGATGGCGACGCTGCGGCCGGGATTGCTACCGCGAAACCGGACTCGGGCATCGACATGCTGCTGGGCATCGGGGGCTCCTCGCAAGGGGTTCTGACCGCTGCCGCCATGCGGTGCAGCGGCGGGGAGATGCAGGCACGCCTGCGGCCGCGCAATGAGGAAGAAGCGGCGCGCGTACAGGCGGCAGGCATCATCGACGTGACCCAGAAATATACAGTGGAAGGAATGGCCTCGGGCAGCGTCATGTTCGCCGCCACCGGTGTCACGAATGGTGATCTCCTGCGTGGCGTGCGCTTCTTCAAAGGCGGCGCGACGTCCCATTCCGTGGTCATGCGTTCGCGCACGCACACCATCCGGTACATCAAAGCGACGCACCGGTTTGACCTGAAACCCGAGTATTGAGGCAGCGCCGCGATGTGGGAAGAATGCTACGCGACGCCGGTTGAAGTCGAGGCGCACGTCGTCAAAGGCTTTCTCGAACACTATGGCGTCCCTTGCGTGCTGCGGAGCGATCGCTTCCGGGCGCAGCCGCTCACATTTTGCGCGCTGGGGCAAGTCCGTATTCTCGTCCCGGAAGACTGGTTGCAAGTGGCACGTGGCCTCATCAAGGGAAGGCAGTCCTGAATCCCCGCGGGCTGCGGAGGAGAGAAGCGATGCTTGCGAAGAGACCGGCCGAAACGCCACCCAGGCCCCAGGACTCAGAACGCCGGACTGAGCAGGTGGCGAAGCCGAAGGACGAGTGGATGCGCACCACGTACCCGAAGGCGGCGGACCGGCTGCCGGTGTACAGCACGGTGTCGGATATGGACGTCGAGCCCCTGTACAGGCCCGGATGACCTGGCGGATTGGTCGTACGAGAAAAGCTCGGCCATCCCGGCGAGTACCCGTTCACCCGCGGCGTCTACCCGAGCATGTATCGCGGCCGGCTGTGGACGATGCGCCAGTTCGCCGGCTTCGGCACGGCCGAGGACACCAACGAGCGCTTCAAGTTCCTGCTGGCGCAAGGGCAGACCGGCCTGTCGACCGCCTTCGACATGCCCACGCTCATGGGCTACGACGCCGACCATCCGCGCGCCCTGGGCGAGGTGGGCCGCGAGGGCGTTGCCGTGTCGCACGCCTCGCCGACATGGAGGCGCTGTTCGCCGGCATCCCGCTCGACCAGGTGACCACCTCGATGACGATCAACTGCTCCGGCGAGCATGCTGCTCGCGATGTACTTCGCCGTCGCGCGAGCGCCGCGGCATCCCGTTGGCGACAGGCTCGGCGGCACGATCCAGAACGACATGCTCAAGGAGTTCATCGCGCAGAAGGAGTGGATCTGCCCGCCGCGGCCGTCGATGCGGATCATCGTCGACATGATCGAGTTCTGCGCGCAGCGAGGCGCCGCGGTGGAACCCGATCTCGATCTCGCGGCTACCACATCCGCGAGGCCGGCTCGACCGCGGTGCAGGAGCTGGCGTTCACGCTGGCCGACGGCATCGGCTACGTGCGAGGCGGCCGTCGACCGCGGGCTCGACGTCGACGACTTCGCGCCGCGGCTGTCGCTTCTTCTTCAACCTGCACAACGACTTCTTCGAGGAGATCGCCAAGTTCCGCGCGGCGCGCCGCATGTGGGCGCACGATCATGCGGGAGCGCTTCGGCGCGAAAGACCCGCGCTCGTGGATGCTGCGCACGCACGCGCAGACCGCCGGCGTGCTCGCTGACGGCGCAGCAGCCGCTGAACAACGTCGTCCGCGTCGCCATCCAGGCGCTGGCCGGCGGTGCTCGGCGGCACGCAGTCGCTGCACACCAACTCGATGGACGAGACGCTGGCGCTGCCGACCGAGCAGGCGGTGCTGGTCGCGCTGCGCACGCAGCAGATCATCGCCGAAGAGACCGGCGTGGCCAACATGGTCGACCCGCTCGGCGGCAGCTACTCCGTCGAGGCGCTGACCGATCGGCTCGAGGAGGAGGCCTGCGCCTACATCCAGCGCATCGACGAGTTGGGCGGCATCATCCGCGCCATCGAGCTGGGCTACCCGCAGCAGGAAATCGCCGAGGCCGCGTACCGCTACCAGCGCGAGCTGGATCGCGGCGAGAAGGTGATGGTGGGCGTCAACAAGTACCAGCTCGAAGAGGGGCCGCCGCTGGAACTCTTGCGGATCAGCCGGACGTCGAGCGCAGCAAGTGCAGCGCGTGCGTGAGCGCAAGCAGGCGCGCAACCCACGGCGGTGGCGACGGGCGCTGGCGGAATGTGCAGGCGGCGGCCGGCAACGGCGTGAATCTGATGCCGCCGATCATCGACGCGGTGAAAGAGGAGTGCACCGTGGGCGAGATTGCCGACATCTTCCGCGCGGTGTTCGGCGTGTACCGAGACCCGGCGTGGATATGAAAAAGATAGTTGTTAGTTGTTAGCGCTAGACACCATAAGACATTCATCACCATGAAAAACCTCCTTCTAATCGGCCTCGCCGGAGTCAGGCGCAGGCATCTGCATGATGGTCTTGGGCGCAATGATTGAGCACGGAGCCAAGTCAGATTCTACAAGTATCCTTTCGATATTAGGGTCATTTGTGATTTTGGGATTTGTGGCGTTTCTGTTGGTTGCAGGTTTCAAGGCCAGACACCGGCGAGCGGCTACGGCGATTGGCGGAGACACCAACCCAAAGAAACCTGAATCGTGGGGGGGCAACAATCGGTGGTCTGATAGGAAGTTATCTGTTGTTCATAATATTTAGCCAAATCCTTCCTCAAATCGCGCCACATACGTCTCATGCGTTAGGAAGCATCGCACTTCTCGTCGGGTATCCCCTTATTGCATCGCTCGTCGTTGCGGGTTCACTTGCGCCGCGTCGCGTCTTGGAGAGTCCTCGAGTTGCGGCATGGATCAGCACCAGAGAATCCTAAAGTTGCTTGGTGGTTGCTAGGAGATGACTAACAACTAACAACCAACAACTAGCAACTAAGACTCTGGAGGGCTGAACATTGGCTGACAGACGACTGCGGATCTTGGTGGCGAAACCCGGGTTGGACGGCCACGACCGCGGGGCGAAGATCATCGCGCGCGCACTGCGTGACGCGGGCTTCGAGGTGATTTACACGGGTCTACATCAAACCCCGGAGATGATCGTGGAAGCGGCCGTCCAGGAAGACGTTGACGCCGTCGGGCTCAGCATCCTCTCCGGAGCGCATATGACCTTGTTCCCCGCGGTCATCGACCTGCTGAAGCAAAGGGGCGTGGAGGACGTGGTCGTGTTCGGTGGGGGCATCGTCCCCGCAGAAGATGTTCCGGAGCTGAAGAAACGGGGCGTCAGCGCCATCTTCACTCCGGGCGCGACGACCGAAGACATCATCTCCTGGGTGCGCGATAATGTAGGGGCAGCTGGTGAGTAATCAGTGATCAGTGATCAGTAATCAACGGTGACTGTTTACTGATCACTGATCACTGATCACTGTGTTTGCGATTCAAGCCTCATGGAGCGTCGCCCGCTCATCATCATTGGTTCCGGCCCCGCTGGCGTGGCGAGTGCCCTGTTTCTGCAACGCCAGGATCCGGCGCTCGCCCGTGAATGCCTGATACTGGAAAAGGCGCATCATCCACGCCCCAAGGTGTGCGCCGGCGGCTTATTCCGGCACACGTTGCACTGCCTGCGTGAGCTCCCATCCCGCTGTCGATGCCCAACGTGGTGGCGCATCGTGCTCACGTTGAGGTGCCAGGCTGCTCGGTGAGCTATGAGGATCGGGAGCTATGCCGGGTCGTCCGCCGCGACGAGTTCGATTTCTCGCTCGTGCAGGTGTGCCGGCAGCGTGGCATCGAGGTCCGCGAGGGCGAGAAGGTGATCGAGGTCCACCGCGATGCTGACGGGGTGCGGATCGAGACGCAGGATCATGCCTATCACGGCCGGATTGTGATCGGGGCGGACGGCTCGGGAAGTCTGGTGCGCCGCCGCTTGTTCCCCGGGGCGAGTGAACACGTCGGGAGAGCGGTCATGTGTGACGTTCCCGTGGAAGGTTCGTGTTGGGGCGGCTTTGCCGACGCGCGCTACGACTTCAGTTTCCTGGGCGTGCCCCAGGGGTTGCGGGGGTATAGTTGGGTGTTCCCTTGTCTGATCGGCGGCCAACCGCACGCCAACGTCGGCGTGTACAGCGTGGAGGCGCGGGGCAGGGGAGGGCTGTTGCGACGTTTGCTGGAAGCAGAGGTCAGCCGCTTAGGTGTCCGGCCGGGGTCGTTCAAAGCGTTTCCGATCCGTTGGTACGGCGAAGCGACGCCGGTTGCTGGGCCGCATGTGTTGCTTGCCGGCGATGCTGCCGGTGTAGATGCGCTGATGGGTGAAGGCATTTCCTATTCCTTCGAGTACGGCCGGCGCGCCGCCGCTGCGGTGACGCGGGCATTGACGACGGGTGATTTCAGCTTCGCCGACTACGAGCAAAGCGTGGCCGCGTCGTGGCTCGGGAAGAAGCTGCGGCGCCTCGGTTTGGGGGTGCGGTTGTTCTACGGACCGACGTGGCGCATCTGGTTCGCCTTCGCGGCGCGCAGCCGACAGGCGCAGGAGATCGGTATTCGCTGGTACAATGGTATCGACGACTGGGATCGGCGCAGCGGCTGGGAAGCACTGCGGGTCTGGTGGCGAGGCGACTATCGCAGTGTGGGTGCGCCGTGATTGCGGTGCGCGATGCAACCGGGCGTGAGCTGGTGCTGCCGAGCCCGCCGCGGCGTGTCGCTAGCCTCGTGCCCAGTCTGACGGAAACAGTCTTCGCGCTCGGGCGAGGGGACGTCCTGGTCGGCGTGACGCGCTACTGCAGCGAACCGAAGGGAGCGGTCGAGCGGCTGGAGCGGGTCGGCGGCACGAAAAATCCGGACCTGAACCGTATCCGAGCGCTACGGCCGGACGTCGTGCTGCTCAACGCCGAGGAGAATCGGCGCGAGGACTGCGCCGCTTTGCAAGCGGACGGTGCCGTCTTCGTGTCATTTCCGCAGCGCGTGTGTGAGGTCAGCGAGTTGATTCGCGCTCTGGGTATTCTCCTCGATGCCCGCGAGGCTGCTGCGAAAATCGCAGCGCAGTTGGATGAAGAGCTGGCGGAAATCGGCGCCCGCCTACCCACTACCGAGCGGCCGCGGGTGTTCTGTCCGATTTGGAAGAATCCGTGGATGGGTTTCAGCTCCGACACCTATGCTGGGGATATGCTGGCTGTTGCCGGTGCGATGAACGTGCTCGGTGCGCGCGCCGGGCGATATTTTGAAGTTGAGCTGGAGGAAATTGCTGCGGCGGCTCCAGAGCTGATTCTGCTTCCGGACGAACCGTACGTCTTCAAACAGAAGGACTTGCCGGCCTTGGCGGCGCTCTCGGGCACGCCGGCATGGCGAAACAACCACGTCTATTTCATCGATGGGAAGGCGCTTTCCTGGTTCGGGTCGCGCAGCGCCTCGGGCCTCGGCTACCTGGTGCAGATCTTACGGGAATGGCGGTGGTAAGCGCCCGCGTGGCTCGCTAAACACGTATCCCGGCTTGCCTGGTGCTGGCTGCTGCGGGAGTGGTAGGCTGCGCGCCGCCGCTCAAAGCTCGCCGCGTCCGGGTTGGTGGGTATCTTTCCCGGGCTCCGATTCCACGGGTTCGAGGAGGATTCTGGCCGGGCTCCCGTCGATGAGCACTGTTGACCGATCGATGAGCTGCTGCCCCGTGATGCGGTCGGCGAGGAGTTCTGCGACATCCTCGATGAGCAAGTAGAACGCGGTGGCTTCGGATTCTCCATGGCCCTCGGTGAGCCGCCTGCGTAGGTCTGCCTCGTCTACGTACTCCTTGTGGGTGTATCCGACGAGCAGTCCGAGCCCATCAGCCGGTACGGTCAGGTTCCGGAATTTCCGCAGGCTGGTCTCGACAATGTCGCGCCACGCACGCGCTGCCCGGCCCGGACGGGCCAACTCGCGATCGTTGTAAATAATACCGGTATCGAGTTTGAAGGTCAGAAAGCGTTTGCCCGACCGCTCCTCCACTCCGGGAACCGATATGGCGGCCTCGAGGACGGAGCCTGCTTGAATGGCAAGACCGAGCAGGTGTCCTTCAATCAAGACGGCGTCGCGCCCATACTTGCGTTGTACGTCCTGCAGCGTACGCAGGATATCTTGCCGAGCCTGGAGGGCTTCCTCTGAGGGCGTGGGCGTAGCAGCTGTGTCCTCGGCTGCTGCCGGGCCCGAGATCCCGCAAAGGACGATGCCAACGGTCAGTGGCCGAGAAAGACGCTTGAGGACCGGGAGTCGAAGAGGCATGATCGGTATTGCCGTGCGGATGATTGCAAACTCCTCCCCGCCGCGCAACGCCGCTGTGATGGGTCCTGCAGCTCGGCTGGGTGAAATTCAGGGCTCATTGGCTGGCGGCTGAAGGTAGATCTGTACGCATGGGGAATCGAACGGACAGTTGCCTCCGTAGCGACCGCCTTCTCAATCAGGTGCGGCGGACCATCAAGCGATACGGGATGCTGAGCGCAGGGGACCGGGTCTTGGTGGCGGTATCCGGTGGACCCGATTCCGTCGCCCTACTCGCTGCACTTGCGAAGTTGGCGGCCGATTATCAGGTTGAACTGATCGCGGCCCACTACAACCACCGCTTGCGCGGCAACGAGTCGCTGCGTGACCAAGAGTGTGCGCAAGACGTGGCGCGGCGACTCGGCCTCGAATGCGTGGTCGATCACGCTACGGGGCTGGAGGGCTCCGCAAATCTCGAGGCGCGCGCGCGTCAGCGTCGCTACGCATTCCTCACCGAAATTGCGGATCGGCAGCGCTGCACGAAGATTGCGACGGGCCACACTTTGGATGATCAGGCCGAAACGGTGCTCATGCGGCTGCTGCGCGGCACGGGCTGGGATGGTTTGCGCGGCATCCGGCCGATCCACAGCAACCGCATCATTCGCCCGCTCATCCACTGCTCGCGCCTGCAGGTGCTCGGGTTTCTGCGCTCCTGTGGGCTGCCGTTCTGTGAGGACAGCAGCAATGCGGATCGCCGCTTTCTTCGCAATCGCATTCGGCACGAGGTCATCCCGGTACTGCGCGCCATCAACCCGAAGGTCGTTGCGCACCTTGCTGCCGCGGCAGAGATCATCGGCGGCGAGTCGGGCTTGCTCGAAGAGCGGGCGCGGGCGGCACTGGACGCCGGGGTGTCAGCCGACGGTGCACTGGCATGCGCTGCGCTCATCGACGCCCCAGCGGAGCTGCGGGGGCGAATCGTGCGCAGTTGGTTGTGTGCACAGCGCGGCAGCCTGCGCCGGCTGACGGCGGCTCACGTCGAGGCGATCGGTAGGCTGGCGTTTGCGACCCGCCCGAACGGCCGAATCGACCTGCCGGCAGGGCTGGCTGTCGTTCGGGAATACAGCCGCCTCCGCTTGTGCGAGTCGGCGATGCGGGCCGAAACTGCGGCGCGTCCCCTGATGCCAGGCGCGGTTCTGCAGCTCGCAGGTTGGCAGATCAGGGCGGAGGTGGCCCCGGCCGGCACGGCGGGACATACAAAACCCGCTGATCTGTGGAGCCTGCTCGCGGATGCGGATCACATCGTGCTGCCGCTTACCGTACGAACGGCGCGCCGCGGCGATCGCATGCGACCACTGGGGGCGGGCGGCCGCCGAAAGCTGCAGGATATTTTCGTCGACCGTAAGGTGCCACTGCGCACTCGGCACTCGATCCCGGTGGTCGAGTCGGCAGGGGAGATCCTCTGGGTCCCAGGTGTGGCGCGTAGCGAGATGGCGTTGGTAACGAGCCGGACTTTTTCAACCTTACGTGTCGTGGCCCGGCCGCAAGGCATTGCTGGTGCGTGAGGCCAAGGCATTGCTGGTGCGTGAGGCCTATGTTACGTTACTCACACGCCTTTATCCGATCATCTGAATAGAGGACATGGTGAACCAATTCTCCCGGAACGTTGCTCTTTGGCTGGTCCTGGGGCTAATGTTTCTTTTGCTTTTCAACCTGTTCAACAAACAGCAAGCAAAGGAGCCTGAGGTCATCTTCAGCGACTTCGTCGCCGCGGTCGATCGCGGTGAGGTCACCGAAGTCACCATCCAGGGGAGGAACATTCGGGGCAAGTACCACAGCGGGGACCGCTTCAAGACCTTTGCTCCCGAAGATCCGGATCTCGTCAAGCTGCTGCGCGAAAAGGGGGTCAAGATCGCCGCCAAGCCGGAAGAGGGCGACCCCTGGTACGTGATGGTGTTCGTCCAATGGTTTCCGATGCTGCTGCTGATCGGGGTGTGGATCTTTTTCATGCGGCAGATGCAGGTGGGCGGTGGCAAGGCGATGTCGTTCGGCAAGAGCCGGGCCAAGCTGTTGAGCGAGAATACGCAGAAGGTGACTTTCAACGACGTGTCGGGGATCGATGAAGCGAAGGAGGAGCTGGAAGAAATCATCGCCTTCCTGAAAGATCCGAAAAAGTTCACAAAGCTCGGTGGGCGTATTCCGAAAGGCGTGCTGCTGGTCGGCTCGCCCGGCACCGGCAAGACGCTGCTGGCCCGAGCCATTGCGGGCGAGGCGGGCGTGCCGTTTTTCTCCATCAGCGGTTCGGACTTCGTGGAGATGTTCGTTGGCGTCGGCGCGTCGCGCGTACGGGACCTGTTCGTAGCAAGGCAAGAAGAACGCGCCGTGCATCATTTTCATCGATGAAATCGATGCGGTCGGGCGGCATCGCGGCGCCGGCCTCGGCGGCGGCCACGACGAACGCGAGCAGACGCTGAACCAGTTGCTGGTCGAGATGGACGGGTTCGAGACCAACGAGGGCGTGATTCTGATCGCCGCCACGAACCGGCCGGACGTGTTGGACCCGGCGTTGCTGCGTGCCGGACGCTTCGACCGGCGCGTCGTTGTCCCGCGCCCGATGTCAAGGGCCGCGAAGGCATCTTGCGCGTGCACACGCGCCGCGTGCCGTTGGCGAAGGATGTCGACCTGGCCCTGCTGGCGCGCGGCACCCCCGGGTTCGCGGGCGCGGACCTGGAAAACCTCGTCAACGAGGCGGCGCTGCTGGCGGCACGGAACAACAAGGACCGCGGTAGGCATGGGCGATTTCGAGATCTCCAAAGACAAGGTCATGATGGGGGCGGAGCGCAAGAGCATGATCATGAGCCAGGAGGAACGGCGCAATACCGCTTACCACGAGGCGGGGCACGCTCTCGTGGCCAAGCTGTTGCCCGGGGCCGATCCGGTCCACAAAGTCTCGATCATTCCGCGCGGCATGGCGCTCGGCGTCACGCAGCAAGTGCCGCTCGACGACCGCCATTCGTACACCAAGGAGTACATCCGCAATAGTCTCACGATTCGCTTCGGCGGCCGCGCCGCCGAAGAGTTGATCCTCGGGCACATCACAACCGGCGCCGCCGACGACATCGAGAAGGCCACCGACTGGGCCCGCAAGATGGTGTGCGAGTGGGGCATGAGCGATAAGCTCGGCCCGATGACGTTCGGCAAGAAGGAAGAGCAGATCTTCTTGGGACGTGACTTCACCCAATTGCAGGACTATTCCGAGCATACCGCGGTGGAAATCGATACCGAGGTGCGGCGCATCATCCAGGAGAGCTATCAGCAGGCCAAGGACCTGCTGGCGGCGAACATCGAGGTGCTGCACAAGATCGCCGAGGTATTGCTGGATAGAGAAGTGTTGGACGGTGCGGAAATCGACGAGGTCATTCGCACCGTCGGTCAGGGCGATGGCGCTGGGGTCCTGAACATGGCGGGCGCCAACGCGCGCGCCTGAAGGCTCGACACGGGTTGTTTTGGAGCACCTTGCTCCGTCGCTTCGTAGGGTGGGCACGGGTCGCCGCGGGTGGGTGCGCTCAGCAAGGCGGTGGGCAATGCGCCCCTGAGGGGGAACCTGCAGAGTGGTGTTTTCGGCAAACAGGGGGCAGCCCGCTGGAAACTGAGCTGCGGAAAAGGTAGTTCTGCGACAGCGCCATGCTTGACGTGCTCGCCAATTTCCGTGTCGCCGATGCGGTCGATATCGCGATCATCGCGTTCGTGATCTACCGGATCATCGACTTGATTCGCGGTACCCGCGCCGTGCAAATGCTGATCGGCCTCATGGTCGTCTTCCTCACCTTCCTCTCCTCGCGCTACTTCGACCTGTACACACTGAACTGGATTCTGGACAACTTCCTCAGCTCGATCCTCCTGGTCATCGTCGTCATCTTTCAGGACGACATCCGACGGGCGCTGACCCGAATTCGGCACGCGGCCGTTTTTCGGCTCGGAGCCGGGTATCCAAGGACAGGACTTGGAGGAGATCGTTCGCGCCGCCGTCGCGCTTGCTAGTAAACGCATCGGCGCGCTGATTGCCTTGCAGCGCGAGGTGGGTTTGAACGAGTTCGTCGAGGTGGGCACCCGTCTCGACGCGCGCGTCAGCAAGGAGCTGATCATCAGCATCTTCATCCCACCCGCCCCGATCCACGACGGCGCCGTGATCATCCATAAGGGACGGATCATCGCCGCCGGCTGCTTCTTGCCCTTGACCACGAACCCGCACGTGAGCAAGACGTTGGGGACGCGCCATCGGGCCGCAATCGGCTTGACGGAGGAGACCGACGCGATTGTCATTGTGATCTCCGAGGAAGAAGGCGCAATTTCAATGGTGCGCGAAGGGCGGATCACACGCGATGTCGACGCGGGGACATTGCGCAGCAGTCTGCAGCGGTTGTTGAACGCATGAATTGGCCGGAACGCGACACCGTGCTGGTGGCGTGGCGGAGCTTCCGCAGCGCGGTCTTCGACCTCGATCGGCTCCGCCAGCTGTTCACCCACAACCTGCTGCTCAAGGTGTTGTCGGTGGCGATTGCGTTCAGTCTGTGGCTGTTCGTGAACTTCGGCGAGCGGGATACGGAAGAATCTTTCAAGGCCGCACTCGAGCTGCGCAACATGCCGGCGCATCTGATGATCACCAGCCCGCGTGTCGATTTCATCGATTTGCGCGTCAGTGGGCCGCGCACGTTGCTGGGGCGCATCGATCGCAGCCGCCTGTCGATCCCGCTCGATCTCGGCGGAGTGCGTCCGGGCCCAGCGGTATTTCGCGTGGACGCGGAGTCACTGAACCTGCCGCGCGGCGTGAAGATCGTGCGCATCACCCCGGCACAAGTGACCCTCGAATTGGAACGCATCGCCCGCAAGTCTGTGCCCGTGCAGCTGCGGCTGGTCGGCAAGTTGCCGGCAGACATGCAGGTCGGTGAGACCAAGGTGTCGCCCGAAACCGTGCAGGTGACCGGCCCCGCGTCGGATGTAGAAGACGTCCACGCTGCCTATACCGAGGCCCTCGACGTCAGCAAGGTGTCCCCGGGGACGGTGGAACGCGAGCTGCCGCTCGATGTCACCGGCGATTACCTGTCGTTCAGTGCGACGCGGGTCGCCGCGCAGGTGCGCATCGACGAGGTCTCCGTCACCCGTGACCTCAAGCGTGTCGAGGTCACAATCCGTGACGGCGAGGGCCGCTACGACGCCGTGCCGGATCACGTGCGCGTCAGCGTACGCGGTCCGAAACATCTGGTCAGTAATCTGGAACTCGACCTGGGCGCCGTCTATATCGACGTCCAGAGTGATGAGGCGCCGGCCGGCCGGTTCGTGAAGCCGAGCATCGAGTTGCCAACCGGGGTGGAGTTGGTGGCGGTGGATCCGGAAAAGGTGCATCTCATCGTGCACAAAGGAAAACGTCGAGGTGCAGGGCGCCGCTGAGACATCCGAGACACGTCGGCTCTTTGGGACCGATGGGGTGCGCGGCCTGGCAAACATCGAGCCCATGACCCCGGAAACCGCTCTGCGACTCGGGCGTGCCGTGACGTACTGGTGCGCGGGCGTCGGCTCGGCCCAACGCTGCATCATCATCGGCAAGGACACGCGCGTCTCGAGTGATATGCTGGAGGCCGCGCTGGCTGCCGGGATCTGTTCCATGGGGGTGAACGCGTTGGCCGCCGGCGTCCTGCCGACCCCCGGCATTGCGTTCCTCACCCGCAGCATGCAGGCCGCGGCAGGTGCCGTCGTCTCCGCGTCGCACAACCCGTTTGCGGACAACGGCATCAAGTTCTTCGCCGCCAGCGGGTGCAAATTGCCGGATGCGGCGGAGCGGGAAATCGAGCGGTGGCTGTCGGACCCGGGCATCGAGACGCTCCGGCCGACGCACGCGGACATCGGGCGCTTCCAGAGAATTGAAGAGGCCGAGGAGCGCTACGCCACGTTTCTAAAGAGTACGCTTCCCAGCGACTGCCGCCTGGACGGCCTGCACATCATCATCGACTGCTCGCATGGGGCCGCGTTTCGGGTCGGTCCGCAGGTGATCACAGCGCTGGGGGCACGGCTGGCGGCCATCGGCGTCGATCCCGATGGCACGAATATCAACAGCGCCTGTGGGGCCGCCTTCCCGCAGTGTCTGCAGGACGCCGTCCGTGCGCAGCACGCGCACCTCGGGATCGCCCTCGACGGGGATGGGGACCGTCTCATCTTGGTCGACGAAAAGGGCGCAGTGGTCGACGGGGATGAGGTCCTGGCGATGATGGCGGCCGACATGCTGCAGCGGGGCACGCTGCAGCACGCTACCGTCGTGGCCACGGTGATGAGCAACATCGGCCTGGAAATCGCGCTGCGTGAGCGCGGTGCCCGGCTGGTGCGCACGCAGGTGGGCGATCGCTACGTGGTCGAGGAAATGCTCCGGCACGGGTACAACTTGGGCGGGGAGCAATCCGGACATTTGCTTTTTCTCGATCACAGCACCACCGGTGACGGGCTGTTGGCGGCGCTCGCCGTGGTCCGCCTGCTGCTGGAGCGCCAGCGACCGCTGAGCGAGTTGAAGTGCGTGATGGCCAAGTTCCCGCAAACGCTGCTCAACGTGCGCGTCGCGCGGCGCCAGGAGCTTTCGAGGGTGCAGCCCGTCCGGGAAACGATCGAGCGGATCGCCGCCGCGTTGCACGATCACGGGCGCGTTGTGGTGCGCTACTCGGGAACGGAGCCGCTGGTGCGCGTGATGGTGGAAGGAGAGGACGCCGCGCGCGTCAGCGCCTTTGCCGAGGAAATCGCCGCAGTGATCCGGGCGCAGCTAGGTGAGGCGGTGGGACTGATGCCTGATGCCTGATCACTGATGACTGATGACTTGATGACTGATGACTTGATGACTGATGGATCACTAACAAGCGAGGGTCGAATGATAAAACTGGGCGTGAATATCGACCATGTCGCGACGCTGCGGGAAGTGCGGCGGGTGACTTATCCGGATGTTGTGGCGGCGGCTGAGGCGGCCGAACGCGGTGGGGCGGACGGCATCACGGTGCATCTGCGGGAAGACCGCCGTCATATTCAGGACCGTGACGTGGAGCTGCTCCGGGCACGGATCCGCACGAAGCTGAACCTCGAGATGGCGGCCACTCCCGAAATGGTCCGGAAGGCCTGCGCTGTGCGGCCCGCCGATGTGTGCCTGGTGCCGGAGCGGCGCGCGGAGCTGACCACGGAGGGCGGGCTCGATGCGGCTGGTCAGAGTGAGGCGCTGGGCCGAGTGGTCAGTGAGCTGCGCGCGGCTGGCGTACGCGTGAGCCTGTTCATTGATCCCGAGGCGCATCAGGTCGAGGCGGCGCGACGCCTGCAGTCCAACGCGATCGAGATCCACACCGGCGCCTACGCTAACGCCGCAATGGGAGCGGCGCGTGAAGCCGAGTTGCGCCGCGTGTGCAGTGCAGCCGATCGTGCCCACGCGGCGGGCCTGGTGGTCAATGCCGGGCATGGGCTGACGTTGGAGAATGTCGGTCCGATTGCTGCGATCCCGGTGATCCACGAGCTAAACATCGGGCACAGCATCGTTGCGGATGCCATCTTCGTCGGCCTCGAGAAAGCCGTGCAGCGCATGAAAGCCAGCATGCTCGCGGCGCGTGGTCAGTGATGGGCAGGCTTCGGGCAACGGGGGAAGGTTAGGCGCTTACGGGAAACGTCTTGAGCAGAAGGGAAAACAAATGGAAAACCGGAAACCGGAAACTGGAAACTGGTCAATTGGCCGGTTTTGCATTTCCGGCTTTCGCTTTCCTGTTTTTCATTTTCTTCCCGTCTGATTCGGCTTTGCTGGGTTAGGAAGGAGGCCGCACCGATGATCGTCGTTACCTCAACCGAGATGCGCCGTCTGGACGAGCTGACCATTCAGGGCGGGACGCCCGGGCATGTGTTGATGGAACGCGCCGGCAGCGGCGCCACGGCGATGTTGCTGGCGCAGTTCCCGCACGTGCGCCGGCGGCGCGTCGTCATATGTGCCGGAAAGGGCAATAACGGCGGGGATGGCTTTGTCATGGCCCGGTTGCTGCGGCGCAAAGGCGTGCGCGCCGAAGTGCTGCTGCTAGGGAAGCAGGCGGACGTCGGCGGCGACGCCGCCCGGGCGCTCAAGGCGTTGCGCGGCACATCGGTTCCGGTGCGTGAGCTAGTAACAAATAGTGATATCACGAAGCTTCCCGATCTCGTCGGGGACGCGGTGCTGATCGTTGATGCGGTGTTTGGCACGGGGCTGAACGCCCCGGTTGAAGGGCGCTACGCCGACGTGCTGCAGGTCCTGAACGCCAGCGGGGTTCCGATCTTTGCGGTGGACATTCCCTCCGGGCTCGACGCCGATCGTGGCTGGCCGCTCGGCGTCGCGGTGCAGGCCGAAGCGACGGCGACATTCGGCTTTGCCAAGGTGGGCCAGCTGATCTACCCCGGCGTCGATTACGTCGGCACGTTGGGCGTGGTTGACATCGGGATCGCTGCGGGGGCGATCGCGGTGGTGCAGCCGCGCACGCAGCTGTTGGAGCCGTCTGAGGCGGCGCGGCTCGTTCCGGTGCGTGCGGCGGACGCGCACAAAGGATCCTGCGGCCACGTCCTGGTGGTTGCCGGGTCGCGTGGCCGCACGGGCGCGGCTTTGCTGGCGGCGCACGCCTCGTGCAGGACCGGCGCCGGGCTGACTACATTGGCAGGTCCGGCGTCGCTGAACGCAATCCTTTCCTCCGGCGTGCCGGAAGCCATGACTGCGACGTTGCCGGATGTCGACGGTCTGGTGTGCTTCGATGAGGCGCGACTGCGGGCCGTCTTGGAAGGGAAGACCACGGTGATCGTCGGTCCGGGTATTGGCACGCACGACGACGCGCAGAAGCTGGTGACGTTCTTGTTGCGGGAGATCGACCTGCCGATGGTGGTGGACGCCGACGCGCTGACGTGCGTGGCGCGCGATACTGGCGTGTTCACGCAAGCCCGTGCGCAGGCGGTGCTGACTCCGCACCCCGGGGAGATGGCCCGGCTCATGCAAACTGACACGGCGGCAGTGCAGGCCGACCGCATCGCCACCGCGCGGACGTTCGCGACCGCGCACCGGTGCGTGGCGGTGCTGAAGGGGGCGCGCAGCGTGATTGCGGCGGACGACAACTCGGTGTGGATCAACCCGACCGGCAACCCTGGTATGGCGTCAGGGGGAATGGGCGACGCGCTTTCGGGCATGATCGGTGCGCTACTCGCGCAAGGTCTGTCGCCGGCGGAAGGCGCGTGTCTGGGGGTGTACCTGCACGGCGAGATCGCCGACCACGTTGCCGCGACACGCGGTCAGATCGGCCTGCTGGCGTCCGACGTGATGGAAGGGGTGCCGGCCGGCATCACGCGGCTACGGGCATTCAGTAGCGACTGAATTTCATGGGCGGCCAACAGGTGTGCTGTGGCGAGGCTCCGCCAGCAGGCAGCAGTCGGTATTCTCGTTTAAGGTAGACATCCAATAGCTTTCACTGCTCTACTGGTTGACTTGGGACAGCACCACCAGGGGCGTTAGCCCGCAGAATCTGCACGCTAACGTCCCGGAGAAATGCGGTGACCGGTAGTCACGGAACCTATTGACTTCGCAATGCGTCTTGTCCTAAAGGAAGGCCCAGACGGGCATTTGTTGGCCCGCGAAACCTGCAGGGGTAGCGGAATTATTTCGGGGGGCGAATTGTAGGCCCGGACGAGAATCTGCGGTAGCGTAGTACGATGCCGGCAATATCGATATTCTTCGGAATCGTAATCAAGATGTTCTACAACGAGCACGAGCCGGTGCACTTTCACGCTGAGTACCAGGGCCAGCGCGGCAAGTTCGACCTCACCGGCCGGATGGTGGTCGGCAACATCGGTTCCAAGACGGCACTGCGCCTGATCAGGCAGTGGGCGAAGGGACATGAGGCAGCGATCCGCGCTAACTGGCAGCGCATGAAGGCTGGCAAACCGCTCGAAATGATTGAGCCGTTGCGGTAGAGGAGGCGTCATGAACAGGATCCCGTGCGTGATCAAGGCTGAATATCGAGGTGGCCACCGCATTCATGTGACCTTCGATGACAATTCCGAGAAGACCATCGACTTTCAGCGGTGGCTGAAGGGGCCAGTCTTTGAGCCGCTGCAAGACGTGAAGTATTTCCGGCGCTTCTTTCTTGACGGCTGGACGATCGCCTGGCCGAACGGAGCGGATATCGCACCCGAGGCATTGTACGAGTGCGTCGAGGTCAGGGCTGAGCGTGGAGCGGCCTAACCCGGCGATCGGGACCGACGCCAAAGAAGGGCGCGGCTCATCGCCAAGCCGTTAGCTGGCACGTAGACGAGAGCGACTGACGAAAGCGTGCTGGATGTTGCTTCTGCCGGTCACCCTCTGGTTACCGGTACTCTCTTCGACGGCAGTCTCAGGAGGCCACGGCCGCGTGGGTCTTGATGCGACAATTGCTGATCTCCAGCATCACGTTGTTCCAGTTCATAAGCTGCCGTGGCACGTCGAGGGCGTTTCCGATGCGCGCATGGTGAGGACGAACTTGAAAGGCGGCTCCAAACGAGAGAAACCGCCGTCAGGTCCTTGCAGCCGTTGCGCAAAACGTAATAGGTAGGAGACCTGAGATGAGAACCAGGCGTCGTTTGCGTGTTCCGTTTTGTGTTTTACCACTGTGCGCGTTCCTGGGCGTTGCCGTGTGGGCGCTCGCAGCCGGCGCCAAGACTGTCCGCGTCTTCGCTATCGGGAACAAGCTCGAGATTCGCTACGCCGACACGTACGAGCACTTCCGGGACAAGATGTTCGAGTTGGTGGACAAGCAGTTGCGAAACAGCGACTTGGTGCAGGCTGGCGTCGACGACGTGGCCAGTCATCTGCAACCTACCGATCCCAGCGCTCCGGAGTTGGTGCTGGTGGACTTCCCCGAGGACGTCGGTCTCATTGCTGCCTTGATTGGTAGCCGCGGTGCGGCGGCGCGGCGCGCGACCATTCACAACGGCGGTTCCGAAGCGGCCTTCGGATCACTGCTGCAGCAGTACGACCCGCAGATCAGCTATTACTCCAACCTCTTTCCCGGTGAGCAGTCCATCCGTTACTTGCTGCTCGCTGAAACGGACACGTTCTACCGTGCGTGCTACGAAACCTTCCGCGATGTCGCGCAGACCTATCGCGTGTATCTCACTGCCACCTTCAATGTCGCTCCGGCGCGCCGCGTCGAGGCCGCTGATGCGCCGGATCTCGTCGCCCTGCTGCGCGACCCCGATGAGGCGCAAACCCGCACGTATGCGTACGTGGCGCAATCGGCGCAGGTCCTCAACACCACGTTCATTTTCGACCCCGACGGCAACATTCTGGTGGCCGCAGCGGACGGCACCGTTCTGCACAGCCCGTCCGAGACCGGCGGACTGCTGCGCGGCAGCTTGAACAAGGCGTACCTCACCGAGGCGGAAGAGACGACGTTGCCGCTGGCATTCGGCCGCGTGCAGGACCTCGACGTGGTGGACACGCCCGTTGGCCGTCTCGCTGTGCTGATCTCGAAGGATGCCTGGATGATCGACGTGAACGATCGCTACGAGGCCAAAGGCGCCAACCTGATCTTGCAGCCGGAGGCGTTCAGCGAGTGGGCGTACGTGGCGGCGCCCTGGCAACCGGACGTGTTCAAGGCCGGCGGCTTTGCGCAGGTGCAGCGCAATCCGGGGTTCCTATACAACGTTGCGCCGTCGCTGACCGGCAATCTCTACGAGGTGACGTTTGATGGCCAGTCGGCGATCCTCGCCAAGCGCCAGAAAGGCGGGCCGCTGCCGCTGACGTCGCAGACGGCATGGATCGGGCAGAATCCGGACAGCGGGTTTCGCAGCATCGCCCCATGGATCATGGACGATCCAGGCATCGGCGATCCGCAGTTGGGGTTGCTCGATCGGCGCACGGCGTTGGCGGCCGCAGGGGCGCATCTGTTGCCCGGCGCATTGCCGCAGTGCGCCACGGCGAGCGCGTTCGGCGCGTGCGAGAACGGCTACCGCGAGGCCGTCATCTACGCCGACGTGCAGCTGCCGGATGGTGCCTTCGTGGTCGTGCCGCCCGACGATGGACCACGCGTACCGACTGCCTTCGGTACCAGCATGCGCGTGACGAATCAGGACGGCATTCCACATCAGTATCCGCGTGTCGCGGCCCATGGCGGCACCGTCTATGTGGTGTGGCAGGATGCGCGGTACGGGTATGAAAACATCTTCTTGGCGATCAGCAACGATGGGGGCGCACACTTCACCGCGCAGCGGGTCAGCGACAACCCGCCCGGGAACGTGGTCGAGCTGCGCCCATCACTAGCTGTGACTCCGAACGGCAGCGATGTGTTCGTGGCGTGGCAGGAGTTCTGTTCCGGGCGCGATGACGACTGCGGGCGCATCATGCTGGCGCATGTGTCTGCGGCGGGGAGCAAGCTCACACCCGACGTCCGCGTGGACAGCGGCGCGCCCACGGCGGGCAAATGGAACCCGGCCCTAGCGGTGACCGGCAGCGGCGATCCGTTGGTGGCGTGGGTGGATGAGCGTGATGCCGGGAGTGGCGGGCTGCACTTCGAGCATATCTACTTCAGCCGCGGGCGCCGCAGGGGAACGACCTTCACGCCCAGCGTGCGCGTCGATGCCGGCTCGCCGGTGCCGTCGGCGGCGTCCTTGGACAACAAATGGGCGCCGGCGGTAGCCAACGGCGGCCCGCGCCTGTATGTGGCGTGGACCGACTTTCGAAACTACAACTGGGACATCTTCTTAGCCCATTCATTTCACGGGCGGCGGTTTTCGAGCAACGTGCAAGTTGACGATTTCCACGAGCTCGAACGCATCGATGACCACCCCTCCATCGCCGTCGATGACCGCGGGGGCCTGCACGCGGTCTGGGCAGATCGGCGCGATAGCGGGGGCGACACCAATATCTTTTACGCCCAGAGCACGGATGGCGGGCGGAGCTTTCCGCGAATCGCCAGATCGATTCCTCTGCGAACGGCTTCGACCCGGACCGTGATACGCCGAGCAACCAGTGGCATCCGCGCCTGGTCACCAGTGGCAGTGACGTGCTGGCGGTGTGGCAAGACAACCGGCTCGGCAACAATGATATCTTCTTCGTGCGCAGCCGCGACCGCGGTGTGAGCTTCGCGGACGCCGAGCGCGTCGATGATTCCGGCGCCGGGGTCAGCAACCAATATCGTCCCGACATCGCGGCCGACGGAACCGATACCGCAGGCCGGGTACTCTATGTCGCCTGGGAAGATGACCGGGACGGGGTTTCGGCTATTTTCCTGGCGCGCCGAACGCTGCAGTGCGCGGCGTTCACTTGCACCACGCTCTCACGCCGCGGCAGACGGGGGACGCACCCCGGTCAGCTGCGTCTTGCGGGGCCTCCCGCGAGAGGAGAACCCACCTCGCCACGTTGCCTGCCATTGCCGCCCTGGTCCTTCAAGAGGCGTTTCACTCGGGTGTTCCATCTCGTAAATCCGCCGTAGCAGTGCTTTCGGGTCGCTCCAGCGTCCCAGGAGCTGCAAGCCCGGGCTCTTTGCTTCCCAAGCCAC
>CAVSQF010000014.1:0-11287 GCA_963729835.1 uncultured delta proteobacterium
ACAAGACCGAGACAAAGGTGCCATTCATCAGTGACATCCCCGTAATCGGGCACTTTTTCCGTTACAGTTCGGTAGAGCATCGCAAACTCAATCTCTTGATCTTCCTGACACCACACATCATCCGCAACGAGCGCGATCAGCACGACGTCTCGGTGGCCGAACGCGAGCGGATTATCCGTAGGCCGTTCGAGCGAGGCGGCCAAAAGCCCCCGAATTGGGAACAACTGAATATGCCCTCATGGGAGATGCGCCCCTCGGTGGAGGTGCCCGAGGAAGCCCCGAAGCCGCCGGAGGAGCGGCATGAGTCTCTCAAAGAGGAACCGCTGAGCCAAGCGCCCGAGCCGGATCGCCCGGCGACGACGGCAAGGGAGCCAGTCGGCTCCGACCGCTATGTACTCCTCGCCGCCATCTGGGATGCCGGTACGCCGCCGGCGAGCCTTGGTGGCAGCAACGGGTTGCTGGCCCTCGCCCTGCCGAACTCTTCGTCGCTAGCGACGCTGTTCAGAAAGGGTGAGAGTTATCGCTTCCAGAGCGATAGCTACACTGCTAATTATGAGTGTTTGGAAGTGTTCGCGACGCCCGAAGAGGCTTTTGCCATGTACCCGGAGGGACTGCCCGTGAGCGCCTCGCCGTCTACGCATCTGCACTGGCTCGAGCCCAGCGAACCGCGGCACTGAGCGCCCGCAGCTGGGCGCAAGCGAACTGAATCATATGGCGGTGGCAGCCAAATCACTCGAGGCCTTCCTCATCGACCAAGGGCGGTCACCGCGGAAACGCTGGAAAAGGCGCGGGAGAAAGCCAGCGCGAAGGGAAAAGCCTCGGCGATGTCCTCCAGGAGATGCGGCAATCGACAGCCGCACGTGGGCGCGTACGCTGGCCAGCTATGTCGGTCTGCCGTTTCGAGAGCGCCTGCCGGAAGACGGCATATCCTCGATCTGATCAACAACCTGCGGATCGAGTTTGCAAACGTTGCCTGCTGCTGCCCGTCGGCCGAGACGGCGACACGGTGGTGGTCGCAACGGCGGACCCGCTGAACATCGGACCACTCGATGATGTGCGGCTCATCCTGCGCAAGCCGATTCGGGTATTCGTCGCGCCGGCCCCGATCATCATCGATGCGATCAATCGGGCCTACGATCAGCTCTCCGCGTCGGCGGAGCAGGTCATGCAGGACGTCGAGCAGGAGCGTCTCGACCTGCAACCGACGGGTGAAGAGCCCACGGATTTGCTCGGCTCGTCGGATGACGAGGCACCGATCATCCGCTTGGTCAATTCGCTCCTGTTTCAAGCGGTCAGGGACCGTGCGAGTGACATTCACATCGAGGCGTTCGAGCGCTCGCTCACCGTGCGGTTTCGCATCGACGGCATCCTCTACGACATCCTGTCGCCACCGAAACGGTTCCAGCCGGTCATCACGTCCCGGGTGAAGATCATGGCGGGGTTGAACATCGCCGAGAAACGCCTGCCCCAGGACGGGCGCATCCGCATCCGTCTCGGGGGGAAGGACGTCGACATCCGCGTGTCGATCGTCCCGACCGCCTTCGGCGAGCGCGTGGTGATGCGCTTGCTCGATAAGGCGACTACCGTGCTGCATCTCGAAGAGCTGGGCCTCATCGGCCTGAAGCGTGAGCTGGTCGGTCGGCTGATCAAACAAAGCCACGGCATCATCCTGGTGACCGGTCCGACCGGCAGCGGGAAGACGACGACCCTGTATGCCGCGCTTTCCAAGATCAACACGTCGGACAAGAACATCATCACGATCGAGGACCCGATAGAGTATCAGTTGCATGGCGTCGGACAGATCCAGGTCAATCCGAAGATCGACCTGACATTCGCAAACGGGTTGCGGTCGATCCTGCGGCAAGATCCTGACGTGATCATGGTGGGTGAAATCCGTGACCTCGAGACGGCCGAGATCGCCATCCAGGCGGCCCTGACCGGCCATTTGGTCTTCTCCACGTTGCACACGAACGACTCGTTCGGTGCCATGACACGTCTGTTGGACATGGGCATCGAGCCCTTTTTGGTTTCCTCCTCGGTGATCGCGGTCATGGCGCAACGTCTGGTCCGGCGGGTGTGTGCCACTTGCCGCGTTGCATATCAACCGCCGCGCGAAGAGCTGGAGGAGCTCGGCATCGCGCCACAACGCCTCATTGGGCGAACCATTTACAGGCCCGGGCCGGGGTGTCCGCAATGCAAAAACACCGGCTATCGCGGCCGAACGGGTGTCCACGAGCTCCTGGTGGTGGACGATGAAATCCGCACGCTGGTCATGAAGAACGCGGACGCGGCGAGCATTCGCCGGGCGGCAACGGCGCGCGGGATGAACACCTTACGGGACGACGGCGCAGACAAAGTCCTCGATGGCACGACGGCGATCGAAGAGGTCTTGCGCGTCACGCAGGAAGACCTGATCTAGTGGGTTGCGCCTAGCGTCTATGCAGCGGGACCCCTTCCCCTTGGCTGGGTCGAATTTTCCTCGCTGCGTCAACGTCGGAAAGTCGGCAAAGTCATGCCAGTCTACGCATATAGGGGTCTGAACCAAGCAGGCGGGGCGGTGAAGGGCATCATTGATGCCGACAACCCCAAAGGAGCGCGGTTCAAACTGCGCCGCAGCGGCGTTTTTCCCACCGAGCTGACCGAGCAGCACCGCGAAGAGCCGAAGACCCGCACGCAAGAGGGCGCGTTCAACCTCAGCCGCTACTTCGAGCGCATGGCGCCTCAGGAGCTGGCTTTGCTG
This sequence comes from uncultured delta proteobacterium, assembly GCA_963729835.1. Lineage (GTDB taxonomy): Bacteria > Desulfobacterota > Binatia > HRBIN30 > HRBIN30 > CAVSQF01. The sequence goes on from CAVSQF010000014.1 coordinate 2,741, forward strand.
ACGCGCCAGCTGTCTACGCTCGTCGGCGCCGGGTTACCGCTCGTCGACTGTCTCTCGGCATTGATTGAGCAGGTCGAGACCCCGCGCACGAAACGGATCCTGTCGCAGATCCGCGAACAAGTGACCGAAGGCACGTCGCTGGCGGATGCCCTGAAGGCCCATCCGCGCATCTTCACTGATCTATACGTCAACATGGTGCGTGCCGGCGAAGCCAGCGGCGCCTTGGATGTCGTACTCCTGCGACTGGCGGACTACACCGAGAACTACGCCATGTTGCGGGACAAGGTGCGCACGGCGCTGACGTACCCCACGCTGATGGCCATCGTCGGCACCAGCATCTTGTTCTTCCTGCTGTCGTACGTCGTCCCGAAGGTCACCAAGATCTTCGCCGAGAACAAGGCGGCGTTGCCGATGATGACCACGGTCCTGCTGGCCGTCAGTGGCTTCCTGGCGGACTACTGGTGGTTGGTGGTGGGCGTGATCATCATTGCCGGGATCGGCGTGCGGTTGAGCATCCGCACGCCGGCGGGACGACTGCGGTACGACCGCTACGTGTTATCGATCCCGTACGTCGGCAAGCTACTGAAGAAGGTTGCATTGGCACGGTTTTCCCGCACCCTTGCTACATTGTTGACGAGCGGTATAACATTGATGCAGTCACTCGACATCGTGAAGAACGTGGTGAGCAATACGGTTCTGAGCAAAGCGATCGAAGAGGCGCGCGCCAGCATCCGGGAAGGACAGAGCATCGCCCCACCGTTGAAAAAGAGTGGCCTGTTCCCGTCGATGTTGATCCACATGATCGCCGTCGGCGAGAAGAGCGGGGAGCTCGAGCAGATGCTGTCAAAGGCCGCGGACGCGTACGACAACGAAGTCTCATCTTCGGTGACCGCCCTCACCAGTATTCTCGAGCCGGTGATGATCCTCATCGGCGGCGCCGTGGTGTTGTTCATCGTGCTGGCGATCCTGCTGCCGATCTTCGAGCTGAACCAGCTGGTGCGTTGAAGTGCTGGCAGGCCAAGGTTAGGTGTCCGACCACTCTCAGGAGGGAACTGCTAATGCAGCGTCTACGTGACAGTGCCGGCTTTACACTCATCGAGATCATGGTGGTGGTGTTCATCTTGGGCCTGCTCGTCACCTTGGTGGCTCCAAAGATCATCGGCCGCACCGACGAGGCGCGGCGCGTCAAAGCGGCGGCAGATATCAAGGGCATCGAGGAGGCGTTGCACTTGTTCAAGCTCGACTGCGGCTTCTATCCGCCCAGCGGCAGCGGCATCGATGCCCTCGTGCATCCGAACAATGCGCGGTGTCGGAATCCCAATCCAGAGGGGTATCTCGACAAACTCCCCATCGATCCGTGGGGCAATCCGTACGCCTACTTCAGCGACGGACAGAAGTTCATGATCAAGTCGTACGGTGCCGACGGCCAAGAGGGCGGTGAAGGCAAGAATGCCGATATCAGCAGCGACGACTTGTGAACGGCAACAGCCGCGACGGCCGATTGCGAGGCTATGCGGCGATGCTTCGGGCTTCACGCTGCTGGAGTTATCTCTCGTCCTGCTCATCATCGTCGTGGTACTGGCGCTGGTGGTGCCGCGTTTGCGCGAACCCGGGCGCGCCGAGCTGGACGCGCAAGCGCACCGGCTCGTCTTGGTGTTTCGCTTGCTGCGCAGCCAGGCCATCCTCAACGGCGCGGCCTATCGGTTGAATTACGACCTCGACCAACAGCGTTACTGGATCACTCCGGGTGACCAAACGTTCGAGCTGGCGGATTTCGTGCGCGATTTCGGAGCGCTGGCGCGGGCGACCAGACTGCAGGAACCAGTGGCCATGATGGATGTGGTGCTTCCCACGCTGGCGGGGAAAATTGCCCAGGGCCAGATATACACGACCTTCTATCCGGACGGTTCGATCGATGCGACCGTCATCCATCTGACGAATGGCCGCCAGGCGTACACCCTGTACCGGACCGAGGCCGGGCACTTGAAAGCGGCGGACGGCTACCGTGAGGTCGACTACGGTGGCTGAGGAGTCCCCAATCCCCAATCCGCAATCCGCAGTTCCTGAGCGGGCGGCCGGCTTTACGCTCCTCGAAGTCATGGTGGCACTGTTCATAATCGCCACCGCTTTCATCAGCTTACTCGGGTTGCACGGTCGCAACATCAGCGCCATCGCACGAGATGAGAATCTCACCCAGGCGACGCTGCTGGGGCGGCGGGTTATCAGCTGTATTCAGCTGCAAGTGACGCTGCGAGGGCTGCAGAACCCCTGCGATGCGCCGTGCTCCATAGACGACTACCCCGAATACGGCTTGCAGTGTTATACCATCGACACGGACCTCGATAATGTGCGCGGTGTGGTCGCCCAGATCACCTGGAACGGCGGCCGAGAATCCTGTGAAATGGGCTACTACGTACGCATTCCAACGACTTGAGATGCCCCCTCCCGACAACACGTGGCTTCTCCGTCAGACGCAGCCGGCGCATGCATTTCCGCGCACGGCCGCCGGCTTCACCCTGCTCGAAATCATGGTGGCGACGACGATCCTCGGCATCGTGCTCATGTCCATCTACGGCGTGCTGGCACGCACGCTGGCGGCGAAGAATCGCGCCGAAGAGCGTGCCGAGATCTACGCCACCGGCCGGGAAGCCGTATTGCGAGTCGCCGGAGAGTTGGAAAGCGCCTTGTCGCCGTGCCCGCCGCCGCGGGCGCTCTTTCGAGGCATCCCAGGGACGGGACAGGGCTGGACGGATGCGGTAACCTTCGAAGCGGTTGTGCCGCGGCTGGCCGGGCTGAATCAAAATCGAGGTGGGCGGGCGGTGATCAGCTACTGGGCGATCCCGGTGCCGGACCGGCCGCAGGTCCTGGCGTTGCTGCGCCAAGAGATGTACCAGCCCGGTCCGGTGGCGGTGAACGACCAAGATCCCAATGCCACGCCCGCACCTGCTCAGAGCGTGCCAGAGTATGTCCTCGAAGAGATGGCGGGCATCAGCTTCAAGTACTTCGACGTGACAACGGGGCAGTGGGTCAACGCCTGGGATACCGAACCAGAAGCGCAGCAGGCCGCTGCTGACCCGCAACAGCCGCCGCCCAGGTTGCCGGGGGCAATCGAGGTGACCGTCTATCTCGCGGACAGCGACGGGGCCGTGCATCCCTTCAGTACGATCGTCGACCTGCCGCTGGAGATTTGCCCGCCGCCAACGCCGCTGCAGTGATGCGCTCCACAGTCGCAAATGAACGGGGGATCGCCCTGGTGATCACGCTTCTCGTGGTTGCACTGCTCACTATTACGGTGGTCGAGTTCACCTACTCGGTTGAAGTCGATTCCCACATGGCGCACAACGCGCTGGACGGCGTGCAAGCCGGTTTGCTGGCGCGCTCCGGAATCAACTTCGGTGAAGCGGTGCTCCTCAAAAATTTCGAAACGCAGCAACAGTCAGCCGGCGCCGGGCTGGCACCGGGGACGCGGTTTGCGTTCCCCGATTCCTGGTGTGTCGACAACGACGGGCAACCGAACTTCGCAGGCGATTACCCATCCTGCGACTTCGAGCCGGACAGTAAACTGCGTGTGCCGGACAACATGCGGCTGGTCGTGCGGATCTTCGACGAGGGCGGCAAGATCGACTTCAATCAGGTGCGGCCCCAGCAAAAAAATGACTGCACCGTTTTGGAGAACATCGACACGACTTCCACCAATCCCACCAACCAGGCCGGGCTGCTCGGACGCCTCGCCGCCCTCGGTCGAGTATTGGATCTCGCCGGGGCCGGGCCCCAGGTGATGGATCTCTATCTGGAGTATTCGGGTCAATGTCTGTGCGGGGCTCCCTTCGAGAACCGCGAGTCAAGCAACTCCTGCGGGGCGGCAACCCACCCCTGGCAGCACCCCGACCGCTCAATCAACCGCACTTCTGGACTTGCAATACCTGCTGCAGTACGAATTCGCATCGCTCGACGATGCGGCTCGGTCGCTCAACCTCCCCCCTGAAATCGTCCGCCGGCTTCGCCCCTTGGTGACCGCCATACCCACAGGGATCCGGCTTCATCTACCCGGCAAATACGCGGATCACGATCGCGCGAGCCAACCAGGGGATCAACGTCAATACTGCACCGAAGTCAGTGTTGGCCGCGATCCTCAGCAACGTACAAAACGGCGACGACTGCGTTCAGCAGATCGTCTCCACGCGAGCCGACGCACCACTCATGCAAAGCCCGTGTCGGCCCAACACGTTTACATTCGGAGTGAACAGTACCCGCTTCCGCATCTACGCAACGGCCGTCGTCAACCCGAACCCGATCACCGGGAAGGGCGGCATCCGCCGGGGGGCATCGATGTTGATCGGCGTGACACAGTGCATCCCGTTCAAGCCCAACTGCTGGGTGGTGATCCAGGAAGATTGGCAGAAAGAGGGTGGGCTAGGGCTGTTCCAGCAGCAATCGGATGCAGAGTCGGTATAGACAACCCCTTGAACGTGATGCCTGAGCGTCGATAGAGTCTGGAATGCCGCAACGTGTTCTCGCGCTGGAAGTAGATGCGCACGAAATGAAAGCCGCGGTGGTGGAAACCACCTTTCGGGATTACCGCGTCGTGGCGTTCCATCGTGAGCCGATCGATACCGCCGCCGGCACCCTCAGTGAGCAGGTGCGGGGTTTCTTGCAACACAACAAGCTGGAAGCGCGCACCGTGCTCTCGTCCCTCCCCGGGGACCTCGTAGCGTTGCGCACGCTGTTCCTGCCTTTCCGCGATCGCAAACAACTGGATCAAACGGTGCCGAACGAGATCGAGACGCAAGTGCCATTCGACCTCGAGGATATTGTGGTCGATTATCAGGTGCTGCACCGTGATAAGTCCGGCAGCAGTATCCTGGCGGCAGTGGTGCAGCGGCGCGACCTCGAGGAGCACCTGCGGATGCTTGCGGATGCGGCCTGGGTATCCGAAGGTCGTCGACTTGGCGCCACTGGCGGCGCTGAACGTGCTGGCGCTGGTCGGTGCCCGTCTGCCGCAGACGTACGCCTACGTCGGCGGCGATGCGCGCCGTCTCGTGGTGGCCCTGTACCGGAACCGTCAACTCATCGGCTTACGAACGCTCGTGCCACTGGCGCCGTCGAATGTGGAGGGCGCAGAGGCCGTGGCTGCCGGCAATGGGCACGCCAGCGGCGAGATGGCACAATTCGCCAGCTTGACCGAGGAGGTGCGGTGGACGCTGCTGGCGATCAACGGCGCGCCCTTGGATGCAGATTTGCCATGCTTCGTCGCCGGTGACGGCGTGCAGTTCGATGCGCTCGCCGCACAACTTGCTGGGGTCCTGAGCTTCGATGTGCGGCGCCTCGAGCAAGCGCCGCTACGGAATATCCCGGAGGGGTTGCGTGCGCAGGTGCCGAGCTTCGTCTCGCCGCTCGGCCTGGCGTTGCGTGAGGTCGCCCCCAACGATGCACTGGGAGTGAATTTCCGGCGCGGCGAGTTCGCCTATCACCGCGGGCAGGAGGAACTACAGCGTGCGTTGTGGCGCAGCGCCGGCCTTTTTGCCATTGTGGTTCTCCTGTTTTTGCTCAACATGTACATGGGCCATGCGCGCCTCGCGACCCAGCTGGCAATGATTCAGGCGCAAATCCTTGAGGTGTTTACGCAGACGCTCCCCGACATCAAACACATCACCGATGAGAAAACGCAGCTCGAACCGGAGATCGAAGACGCGCGGAAGCAGTTGGAGTTCCTGTCGGCATCGGCCCCGTGGGGGGCGCAACGGCGATCGATACGTTGCGCACCATCAGCGCGGCCGTGCCCGATGCGCTCAGGTTACATCGACGAGTACGTCATGGAACCGGATGGGCTGCGGATTCGCGCCAAAACCGATTCCTTCGAGAGCGTCGATGCGATCAAGCAACACGTGGCGGATGCGCATTATTTCGGCGACGTCCAAGTCAAAGACGTCAAGAGCAACGCGGAAGGGAAAGCGGAGTTCCGCATGTGCTGAGTCAGCAAAGACGCCGGAGGAGCGGCACCGAAGCCATGAAATACGACCGCGCCTGTCTGAACTACTACGACCGGCTGGCGCCGCGTGAACGCTTGTCTGGGCGTGGCCGCGGTGAGCGTGCTTTTATTCCATACAGCTTTGTCTGGCACCCGCTGACGGGCCAACAGCGAGCGCTGGATCGACGGATTAAAGCGAAAGACAAGGAACTGACGCAAATCGTCAAGGATCGCGACCGTATCTCGAGCAGTTGCGGCGCTCGAGGCGAATCAGTCCGCCATGGCGGAAGCCAACCCCAAGTTCAATTTGTTCGCCCACCTGCAGACCGCCGTCTCGCAAGGCGTGCCGCACGAACGCATTGTGTCGATGAACCGAAATGAACAACCTGGTCGGCGGAGTCCAGGAGGAAATGGTCGAATCAAACTGGTGCAATCGGTTTCCCGCAAATCGTCGACATGCTCTACCGCGTCGAGAAAGGCAACCCACCGGTGCGCTTCAGCCGGTTGCAGATCAAGAACCATCGGCGACATCTACAACTTCGATGTCACCCGACCCTATCGGTCTGAAAGCCGTGCCGACGCCACCGGCGGCGGCGCCGGGAAGCAGGGGGTCGTGATGCGGCTGTCCTTGCGGTTGCCGCGACCGCGGCTGTCACTGAACTGGCTCGGCGGCTTCGCGGCACGTCATGTTGCTCTACATGGCTACACAACCGCGTGTTTTCATCTTCCTCTTGATCACTTTTCCGACGAGTTTTGATCGGCGCATGCTGAGCGGCGTGAACAGCGAGCCCGTGACGATCGATTCAGCAGCGCGAGCTACGCCTCGATCAAGGGATACGAGCTGTCGGGAATGCGGTCGGCTCCCAAGGATGGGGAGGCGCCGTTTTTGGAATGCAGCCATTTTTGGGTTCGCCCGGCGTTGAACGCGCTCCTGCACGGCAACCCCTATGCCGTCCAGATGAGTGCGGATCTGTACGGTGGCTCGGCACAAGGTGATTTCAGCGTGGCCGGCGGCACACTGGTTGGGAACCTGCAGTTGCACGATCTCAACATCGGCCGCTACCGCGCGCTCACCTCCCTGTTTGAAGAGGGCGGGCTCGCCGGGCGCATCTCCGGGCAGCTCAATTTCGAGGCGCGTGGCGGGAACTTGAATAGTGGTCAGGCTGGGGGAGAGCTGACGCTCGACGGCGGCAGTGTCACGGGCGCGAAGCTGCAAGGGTTCGGTGGCGTGCCGGATTTCCATGTCCGCCAGGCAAACTCAAGTTCGCCCTGCGTGGAGGCCGTTTGGAAGTGCAGGAGTTCAAGGCCAGTGGCGACGTGAACGTCGATGCCTCCGGCCAGGTGGTCATGCGCGAACCGCTGCCCGAGAGTCAGCTCAACTTGAAAGTGACAGTCGAGACGAGTCTGGCAACGCCGGACCCGATCAAGACCTTGGTGGCACTGATCCCACGGCCGCCGGATCGAAGCCTGACGCGCCGCTGACCATCAGCGGGACCTTTGCGAAAGCGCGCGTGCGATAAGGCCGCCGGGCGCGCCACGCGCCACCTGCGCGAGGAACACGTCGCACTACCGAGCCGCGGCATCTGGAAAACGTCCAAGGACCGGAGTAATAGGTGGAACAAAGCGGCTATGCCTCGCTGATGTTTTTTGCTCCATTTTGCAGCGTATGGCTTTGACCTCCAAAGAGATCGGAACCGCACACCTGGCGCTGGTGGACAACCTGGTTCGGTGCGCCGTCATTGGTACTCCCGCAATCGAGCGTGCGTTTCGCAAAGTGCCGCGGCACATGTTCCTCCAGCTGCTCACCGCGTGGCCACGGTTCCGTTCGCCGCCGACTTCATCAGACAAACAACCCGTGCCGCGTATACACTAACGCGGTGGCCGTGATAGACCGCGCACGGAACATCACCTCCGGAGCACCCGGCGTCATCGCTCGACAGATCGAGCAGCTGGCTCCGATGAAGGGCATGCGCGTCTTACACGTCGGGACGGGGACTGGCTACTATACCGCGATCCTCGCGGAATTGGCGGGAGAGCGGCAGCGTGGTCGGGGTGGAGTACGAAGAAGACCTCGCCGAGCTGAGCGCCGCCCTTCTGGGACGTGCCGGATACACGACAGTCACCGTTCGGCAAGGCGACGGGACCTTTGGCGTGCCCGAGGCGGCCCGTTCGATCGCACATGGTGAGCGGCGGCGCCGCCGACATCAGCCCAGCCTGGATCTCACAGCTGGCGGATGAGGGTCGTCTGGTCGTTCCGTTCTGTCACGCTGGACCAGCGGGCTCGACGGTTGGCGGCGGCGCGATGCTCACGGTGGACAAAGCTGGGACACTCTGTCCGGTCACATCACGGACATCGCGTTCTTCGCACCGCTCAAGGGCGCCTCGGCCCCGACGGAGGAGGACGGGGCGGTGCTCGCCGATGGTCTCATGCGCTGGTTTGCGTTGAGCGAGTTCCTGCGCACCAGCTTGCGTGTCCGCATTGTGCTGCGCTCCGAAGGCCGCGAGCCGCCCGCCGCCGGCAGCGTTCCCTGGTACTTGGAAACACGCAGCGCGATCATGTGGGTGGAGCCGAACTGACC
>CAVSQF010000015.1:0-18255 GCA_963729835.1 uncultured delta proteobacterium
GGGTTCGAGCGCCCGATGGATTTTCGCAAACAGGTCCCGGTTCTGCTGCGGGCTGTTCTGGTGAATGATGGCGGACAGCAGCGCGACGTCGCAGCCGGGGGGCAGCTCGTCTTTGTAGAAATCGCCCGGCACGAAGGCCACTCGGTCCCGCAGGCCTGCTTGCGTGACGGTGTTCTCCGCAATCGGAATGACACCGGGCACGTCGAACAGGACGGCACGCAGGCTCGGATTCTCTTGCAGGAATGCGATCGTGTAGGCGCCGGAGCCGCCACCGATGTCGAGGAGTCGTGAGAACGGGCGCAGATCACATTGTGTGACGATGCTTGCTGCTGTCGCGCGCGCAACCACGTGCATAGCACCGATGAAGCTCTGCTGGTTGCGCTCAAAAGCCACGCCGCCGGTTGCCCGCGGGGACGGGTTGCCGCCGCTCCGCACGCGCTCGGTGAGCTGGCTCCAGTTCTCCCAGATCACGCCGAGGTGCTGCACCATCGGCAATATCGACGACGGATGGCCGGACGCGAGACACTCCCCGTCCGGCGTCACCCGATAGCGCCCGTGTTCCTTCTCGAGAAGGCGGTGCGCAACGAGGCAATCCAACAGCCGCGTGAGCCCCCGCAGATCAACGCCGAGCGCAGGAGCCAGCTCGCCGGCAGAAACCGGCTGGTCGGCGAGCCGTGTGAAAACATCAAGCTCCGCGGCAGTGAGAATGACCCGGCTCAGCATGTAGCCGCGAACTTGCGCCAAGATCTCCAGCGGGGTTGGCATACGTCGTTCCTCCTGATCTCATCTTTTCAGCCCTGCGGAGAAAGTCCAGACACCGCGACGGTGGCAACACGCGGCCAAACGTGTTGTAGTCACCGGCACAGCATCGACTGACGGAGGCGCACGCATGACGTATGAGACGATCCTTTATGAGCGCGATGGCGCGGTGGCCACGATCACCTTGAACCGGCCGGAGCGGCTGAACACCATCGTGCCGCCGATGCCGGACGAGTTGGAGCAGGCGGTGATCGAGGCGAATCGCCAGCCCGAGGTGCGGGTCATCATCCTGCGTGGCGCCGGGCGCGCGTTTTGCGCGGGCTTCGATTTTTCGGAGGACTTCGGCCATTTCAAAGACATGCTATACACCGCAGACCGCTGGGATCCGGGAAAGGATCTCCTCGCCACCACGACCAGCTTTTTCGGTCCCGTGCCCAAATTCATGAGCCTGTGGCGCAGCCCCAAGCCGGTGATCGCCCAGGTGCACGGCTGGTGCGTCGGCGGCGGTTCCGACATGGCGCTGTGCGCCGATATCATCATTGCATCGGACGACGCGCAGATCGGCACGCCGTACTCGCGGGTGTGGGGGTGCTACCTGACCGGCATGTGGCTGTACCGCTTGGGACTGACGAAAGCGAAATGGCACGCGCTCACCGGCGAGCCGCTGAGCGGCACCGAGGCCGCGGCGATCGAGCTGATCAACAAGGCCGTGCCGTTCGCGCAGTTGGAAGCTGCGGTGCGCAGCTGTGCCGAGCGTCTCGCGCGGTTGCCGCTCTCCCAGCTCGCGGCCATGAAGCTCATCGTCAACCAAGCCTACGAAAACATGGGCTTGCACAGCACCCAACTCCTCGGGTCGGTGCTGGACGGCTACATGCGCAACACCCCGGAAGCCCTGCGCTTCGTCGACACTGCAGCGAAGCAAGGCGTCGCCACCGCCATCACAGAGCGTGATCGTCCTTTCGCGGATTACAGCCAAGCCCCACCGTCACGCCAGCCGAGCAAGGATCACGTGATCCGGCCCGGCAAGAAGAAGGACGATTGAGGATTACACGGCAGTCGATCGTGAGTTCCCTCCCCGCGTCGGGGAGGGTCAGGGAGATGTTCCTCACGGCCGGATCGCGATCTTGATCACACCGTCGCGGCGGCTGCGAAACAGATCGTAGGCTGCCGGGGTGTCGCTCAGCTTCATGTTGTGCGTCCACAACGGTCGGAGATCGATTCGGCCGTAGCGGACCATGTCCATCATGCGCCGTAACCGTTGCGCCCCGCAGGGACACAGGGTCGTAACCAAGCGCCGGCAGAGAAACGTCCCGTCGGTTGGGAGCGATACAGTGGGATGAGAGTACACCCCAACGCTCGACACGGCACCGCCCCAGCGCGTCACCTTGCAGGCGTTCTCCAACGTCACCGGGCTCCCGAGCGCTTCGACGGCGATGTCGACTCCCTTGCCGCCGGTCAGCTGCAGGATGTCGTCGACTGCCGCACCTGGTTCGAGCACGACATCGGCGCCGAGGCGCTTGGCCATCGCGGCGCGTTCCGGCACCGACTCCACGGCGATGATCAACCCAGCGCCGCGCGCGCGTGCCGCCGCGCTCACGCACAACCCCACCGGGCCCTGCGCGAATATGGCGACCGAATCGCCGAAGCGCAGGCCGGCATTTTCGATGGCACCGCACGCCGTCGACATGATGTCGGTGGCGAACAACACCGCTTCGTCCTCGAGCTCGTCGGGGATCTTCGCCAGGTTCAGCTCGGCATTTTGCACCATGTAATACTCGGCCTGGCAGCCGAAGAGCAAATTGAACGGCGCCGCGTAGCGCTCGCACACCTGGTGATTGCCTTCCTGGCAGCGGGCACAGACGCCACAGCCAAAGAAGCAGGACGAGATGACGCGCTCGCCTTGCTTGAAGCTCGTCACGCCTGCACCGGCATCCACGAGCTCGCCGACCGCTTCGTGCCCCATCGGCGTGCCCGGTGGGAGCGGAAAATCGTCCACGAAATGAATGTCGCTGCCGCAGATCGTTGACAAACGCATCCTGATCAGCGCTTGCCCCGGACCGGGTGCGGGCACCGGCACGCCTTGCATCTCCACCTTCCCCGTATCCGCTTTCACACACACCAAATTGTCAGCCATCGCTGCGCCCTTCCTCGTCTCCAGTTGCAGCTCCTCAGGTATCAACAAAGAGAGAGAACGGCCAGGTTGCTCCCACCTCCCGATCACCTTCTCTACCCTGATCACGCCGTCATGCTACCCAGCGATACTTGCAGGCCGGTGCAGGGGCCGAGAGGGCTGCATAGGGCAGCCCCTCGATACGGCCCCGGAAAAGATGGGGCCTACTCGGGGTGAACGGATGAAAGTTCGAAGGGTGTTTCCCAACCGTTTGCCCCGAGTGCCGGCCCGTCTTTTGGGGCCGGTGTATCGAGGGGCGCAATCTGGGCAACGGCGGCTGTTTCTTAGCAGGCTGCTCGGAGCCCTTTCACGCCCTGGAACCGGCTCGAGAAGGCTGGCGGGTGGGCCAGGCGTGGCCCAGTCCCGCCGCCGACCTTGCCCAGCCCTGGGGGTGATAGCCGGCCAGCGCGACGCGGGCTATGCGACCGCGAACCGGGGTGAGAGGTTATGGGCAATTGCTTGACATGACGAGAGAAGCCGCCGTATCATCCGCCGCGTTTGGAGGCGCGATAGCCCGCGTGAAGTCGCGCGGGTTACGCATAGCGCTGGTACGGATAAATGTAGTTCGGCTTGAGGCTCCATCATGCGCACTCAACATCCAATCTTTAGCGAAAGGATCGATCCGGACACACCGCTTTGGAGGTACTTCGACTTTCCAAAGTTCGTTTCCTTTCTCTCGAATCGGGCGCTCTATTTCTGCCGTGCAGATCTGCTGGGCGATCCCCTCGAAGGGTCTGCGACTCGCGCGAGAATTGCCGAGCGTCGCCGTCTATTGGAGAGTCCGCCTGATGGCAGAACACGGGAGGATCTTGAGGCTGTGTTTCAGCACAATGCGGGCATCTTCCGACAAGAACGTCAGTGTGCATATGTGAACTGCTGGCATTCGGGAGATCACGAGTCCATGGCAATGTGGCAGGGCTACGGAGGCGGCGCTTACGGAGTTGCGATTCAGTCGAATTTCGGACTTCTCGACAGTTTGCTACCCGTGCGGTTCCCGGTGTCCGATCATGAGGAGCCTGTCTTTATCGGCCGTGTTCGCTACCTCGACCACAGCTCGGAAGCTGAGGTCATCCCGAACGAGGGCAATCTCTACGCGATGTTCATGTGCAAGTCGCTGGCGTATCAACATGAGGCGGAGGTCCGCGCCATCTTCGCGGATGTGATGGGCGGCTGGTCCGGAACGGCGCTTCCGGGGTATCTCCTACCAATAGACCTGCAGCGAATTGTCCAGTTCGTTACCGTTTCGCCCCTTGCACCAACATGGTTTGAGGAGCTTGTTGTATCAACCTGCTCGCACTTCGGCTTCAACTTTCCTCTGCGCAAGTCTATTGCCGCGATGGAGCCCGTCTACTGATGAAGCCGAACCAACGCGCTGCACGTGACGCGCGGAAAAGAGCCGCGCGCTCGTGAGCGCGAGCGTTAGGCAAGTACAGATCGTTGCGCTAGGATGCGTGAGCGAGGGACAAGAGATGACAAGCGGAACTCCTGTCGTCCACAGCGATCCCGATATTCTTGGAGGCACCCCCGTCTTCATCGGAACGCGCGTGCCGCTGCGCAACCTCATCGATTACCTCGAGCGGGGGCACAGCCTTGATGAGTTTCTTGACGCGTTCCCATCGGTTTCACGTGAGCAGGCGGTCGCGGCACTCGAAGCGGCCCATGAGGTGCTAGCGGCCCGTGCGCGTGCTGCTTGATGAGCAGCTGCCGCGGCAGTTGGCGCGGGAGTTGGTTGGTCACGACGTGCAAACCGTCCAACAGCAGGGTTGGGCAGGGCTGAAGAACGGTGAGCTCCTCCGGCGAGCGGCGCAAGCGGGCTATGAAGTCTTCATCACTGCGGATCAGAACATCGAATTTCAGCAGAACCTTGCTCAATCGAGCCTCTTCGTGCTCGTTCTTGTCGCGCCGAGCAACGCACTCGAAGATCTCGTCCCGCTTGTTCCCAGTATTTTGGAGGAGATGCCAAAGGCGCAGGCCGGCACGGTGGTACGGGTCCATGCTGACATGGAACTGTAAGCATATCGCAAACGCGACCAAGCGTGTTGAGATCGAGGAACTCTCCCGCGAGCAGGGTTTCGAGCCGACGGCGTCAACTACCTTCTCACTTGGAACTGCGCCCACATTGCGAATGCTGCCATGCGCCGCGCGATCGATGATGTCTGTGTCGAGCAGGGCTATGAACCAACGGTGCTGTGCACGCCCGAGGAACTCAGCGAGGAGTAATCAGATGTGGAAAGACCCAATCGTTGAAGAGGTTCGTAGGATCCGGCAACAGCATGCGAAGCGGTTCAACTACGATCTCCGCGCGATCGTCGAAGATCTTCGCAAGCAGCAGGAGCAGAGTGGCCGCACATACGTGCGCTTTGAACCGCGGCGGCCGCACGGAGCAGCGAAGAGGAAGCTGGGATGAGTCAGTGCCGAACCCGCCGCTCCAGGCAGCGGCCAAGAGCGGGCAGCGCCTGAGCGGCAGGCGTTAGGGTGCAGGGGAGCAGTTGATGAGAGTTACACCCGAGAAAGTGTCGCTGAAGAGATTGCCGTTCACGCTGACCATCGTCCTCCTGGTCGCGTCCATTGCGGTCATGTCAAGCGGAATCGCACGGGCCGCCGCCGCGCCTGCCCCGACCTCCGAGGCGACGTTCGACTACCCGGTGCCGCTCGATCCGCACAGCCCGTGGCCGAAGTTCCGCCGCAACGCCACGCAGAACGGCCGCAGCCCGGTGATGCCCCGGGACAGCGGCGGCACGCCGTGGGTCTTTCGCACCGGCAAAGGCGTCTTCAGCTCCCCGGTGATCGACGGTGACGCTACCGTGTACGTCGGCTCCGCGGACCGCACTTTCTACGCCATCGATCGCAACGGCAATTTGAAATGGAAATTCCTCACCGGCGAGATCATCGATTCGGCCGCGCTGCTCGATGACCAGGGCCGCGTCGTCTTCGGGTCGGGAGACGGTCACCTGTATGCGCTGAACCGGGCCACCGGCGAGGTGCTGTGGAAGTTCGCGGCGGAGGACCCGAAGGTGAACTCCGCATTCATCAACTGGTTCGAAGGCAATGTGGCCATCGGCGCCGACGGCACGCTCTACGTGCCCAACGACAACTTCTGCACCTACGGCGTGCGGCGCGCGACCGGCGAACGGGTATGGTGCTGGAAGACGCTTGATCAGACTTGGTCACTACCGGCGCTCGATCCTCACACCGGACGTTTGTTCGTCGGCAACAACTTCGCTTTCATGCGCAACACCTTTGCCGTTGACGGGGCGACCGGACAGACGGTCTGGCACGCCAACGTCGACGGCTCCGTGGTGGCGAGTCCGCTGCTCACGTCGGCAGCCGGTGACGCGGCAGTCGTCGCCGGCGCCTTCGATGGCTATGTGCGTGCCTACGACCCCGCGACCGGACGCGAGCGCTGGCGTTTCGCGACACGCGATCACCTGTACGCCAGTGCCGCCGAGATGGCGGACGGCACCATCATCCAAGCGGGTGCCGACGGAAGCGTGTACGCCCTCGATCCGCGAGATGGGTCGCTCCGCTGGACATTCGACACGCTCGAGCCGATCCGCTCGTCACCCGCCATCGACGGCGCGGGCAACATCTACTTCGGGTCGGGGGATGGGCACCTGTACGTCCTCAACCCGAACGGCACACCGCGGTGGTCCATGCGTTTGATCGACGAACCGCGCAACGACCTCAACGCGTCACCGGCGCTCGGCGCCGATGCCATCGTCATTGCCGGAGAGAACGGCGGTGTCTTCAGCGTCCCGTACGAATACTGCCTGCGTCCCGGGTTGAATGATCCGCGCTGTACGGTAGGCGGTGATGACAGCGTACCGCGCGACGGCGTGTTCCTGCTGTACACGACGGCGCTCGGCAACACGCTCATGCAGCCGCCGGCCGACATCGAAGGCAACCAGCCGGTCGCCTTTTCGTTGCTCGTGCGGCGGGGTGGCCGCACGCTCTTGGCGCTCATCGATTCGGCCAGCGTGCACGTCACACTGGCACCCGAGACGGGCGCGCAAGTCGACGTCTCCGGCGATCGCCGGTTCATCACCGTCGTGCCGGCGGCCCCTTACACCGGAGCGGCGGGTGGTCCCGTGACGATGCGTATCCGCGGAGATTACCTCATCAACCTGGAGCGCAGCGGCTTGCGATTCACAGGCGGTGAGGTGGGGGGCCACTTCGATCAGACGTTTCGCTTCGCCGTGCGGCCGTACGGAGGTGGCGTGCTGCCGTTGCCCGTGCCACGCGCGCCCGGAGACGCCGCCGGCGTGTGGGACTTGTACCGGGTGGCGGCGCCGTTGCCGGCGATTCTCCCGAGCTACAACCAGATCGGTTTCGACTCCATCCACTACATGATCGGATTGGTCGAGGGCGACGGCACGCGAGCGGTCGCATGGGCAATCGGCGGCCGCCTGGCCGGCCCGGACAATCGGACCGCGGTCGATCCGCACTCTCGTGCGCGCTTTCCACTGGAGGTTCGCGTTGATGGCGGCCTGCTCACCCTGACCAACGAAGCTGGGTTCACGATCGAGTTCAACGGATTTCCGCTTCCCTTTGAGCTCTTCCGCGTCGCGAGCCACCTGAACGAGCGCGGCGAGGCGCCGGGCGGTGCCGCGGTGAACTCCAAAACAACCTGCGGCAAGATCGACTTCTACGGCGAGTTCATGCAGGGCTTGGGCTACTGCAACCCGACGACTGACACGATGAGCGTCTTCGGCGGCGCGGAGCTGCGGCCGCACGAAAGCGGCGTCCACACGGCGCCCGAGGGAGTTGGGGACGTGCGCTTCGTTGCGTCGTACGACCACGTCACGGCGACCTTCAGCGCCGCGCGGCTACGGCCGGCCGATCACAACATTGGTCTTCTGCTGATCGATCCCGCCAGCCGCAGGCCGTTGCCGCTGGGCTACATGAGCGACACGACGTATACGGCAACGCCGGAGGGGAGCATCGCGTCCGCCACGTTGACGTTCGCGCCGGGCGCGGTGCGCGGCGCGGCGCGTGTCTACGCGATGATCGACACCTATCCGGCGGCGGGGGCGACGGTGCGCTTTCCCGAAGTCGTGCCGTGGCACGCGCGGGTGCGCACTGCGGCCGGCAACGCGTGGACCGCCGCGCAGCGCTGGGCGGGACGCCTCGGCCGCCGGCTCGCCTTGCGCGTCCTGCGCCTCTGGGGATGACGGATGCTGATAATCGGAGCCACCGATCGCTGAGTGGCATCGGCGCCCCGATTACGAGTACGCGCGCCGCTTCGCTGAGCACGAAAATCTTCGCGCCACGCGATCATCCTCGGGTTGCGTATCTCAGCGCGCCTACGACCTGAACGCCGGCATCACCTGCTCGGCGAACAACCGGGCCGGCGCGCGCGTATCGCGCCCGAAAAACTCGATGACGAACATCGTGCACCCGGCAGCCTCGTGGTCGCAAATCTTGGCGATGCATTCCTCCGGGGTCCCGACGATCCCTTGGCCGAGGTGCCCGCCGTAGATCATCTGCGCTTTGTCGAGCTTCGCCTGCGCATCCGCCGCATCTTTGCCGATCACGACCATCGTTTGCTGCGAGACCCGAATCGCGTGTGGGTCGCGTCCGACGGCGCGGCAATGCTCGCGCAGGACGTTCACTTTGTGCGCGAGCTGGCCTTGATGGATGGCAAGGTTGTTCCAGATGTCGGCATGGCGGGCCACCGTGCGCAGCAGCACCTGCTCGCCGCCGCCGCCGATCAGCAGCGGCGGATGCGGCTTCTGCACGGGCTTCGGCTCGCAATACACACTGTCGGTGTGGAAGTGCTTGCCGGTGACGCTCGGCTGGTCCTCGGTCCACATGCGTTTGACGAGCGTGCACGCCTCGTCGAGTTGCCGGAGACGGACAGGCAACGGCGGGAAATCGAATCCGTAGCCGCTGAATTCCATTTCGAACCAACCGCTGCCGAGGCCGACAATGACCCGACCGTTGCTGATGTTGTCGAGCGTCGCCGCCATCTTGGCCAGCAGCGCGGGATTGCGGAAGCCGACTGGTGACACCAATGTCCCGAGCTTCACGCGCGACGTGATGGCCGCAACCGCGGACAGCGTCGTCCACGCCTCGAAAATCGGCAGCTGCGGCCCCGGGATGCCGTAGAGATGATCGTTGAGCCACACCGAATCATACCCGAGCGCCTCGAACTCCTGACACGCCGCGCGTGTCTCCTCCCACGTGCGTTTGATCTGTGGCAAAGTCACGCCGAAGTGAATGGTCATTCCACCTCCTCCCAGATGAACGTCCCGCGGCACCGGTTCACCCTTTCCACGCCATCGGGTTCGCCGGGCCGGCTCCCTTTCCGATGGCGAGCCCGTGCGTGATCGCGATGGTAATGAAACGTTTGGCCTCGCCCACGGCGTCGCGCAAGCACCGTCCCTGCGCCAGGCTGGCCGTGATCGCGGCGGAGAGTTGACAGCCGGTGCCGTGTGTATGCCGCGTCACTACCCGTGGTGCGGCGAGCTCGTACACCGTCGTGCCATCGTCGAAGACATCGATCGCCTCTCCACTTTCGAGATGCCCGCCGGTGACCAGGCTTGCGCGCGCGCCGAGTTCGAGCAACGCACGCGCGGCGCGGCGCATGTCGGCTACTGAGGCGATCTTCACCCCGGTGAGGTCTTCTGCTTCGGGGATGTTTGGGGTGACCAAGCTGGCCAGCGGCAAAAGCTCACGTCGCAGTGTATCGCGCGCATCGTCTTCGAGCAGTCTGGCTCCGCTCCCCGACACCATGACCGGGTCGACGACCAGCGGCTGGATGTGATGCGCACGCACCGCCTGTGCCACCACGCTGATGATCTCCGCATCGACGAGCATTCCCGTCTTGGCGGCATCAATGCCGATATCCGACGCGACGATGTCGATTTGCTGCCGGACGAATGCGGCTGGCACTGCGTGAATGCCCGCCACCCCGCAGGTGTTCTGCGCCGTCAGCGCCGTGATCGCGCTCATCCCGAACACGCCGAACACGGTGAAGGTCTTCAGGTCGGCCTGAATGCCGGCGCCGCCGCCCGAATCCGAGCCGGCAATCGTGAGCGCGCGCGCGATCATCGGACGGCCATTGTCGCAAAGCGCGCGGACCGACGCCAGGACGGCGGATTGGAAATGGAACTCGCTTCCGGTTTTCTTTTCCATTCGGCTCAAGACTTTTCCCGTAGGCTTGTGTCGATAGCCGAGAGTCAGTAAGCAGTACTCGGTAGCGTGGTAGCGTGAACTTCCGACTAGGAGGGGAGAGCATGGAAGTGCAGGAAGCCATCGGGACCCGCAGGACCTATCGTTTTCTTCTGCCGCACAAGCCGGTGGAGCTGGAGAAGATCCAGAAGATGCTGGAGGCGGCGCGGCTGGCGTCCTTCTGGGGCAACGTGCAGGCGTTGCGCGCCGTCGTCGTGCACCGGGATAGCGCACGTCCCGAGGTGCGGCAGGCGTTGTTCGCGCCGATAGCCGGCTTCCAGATCGAGCAGGCGCCGGTGGTGATCGTCTGGTATCTCGACTATGCCGCGCTCGATGTGCAGGCCGATCGGCTGCGGGAGTTGGTGCATGCGCGCGTGGTCGGCGTCGACAAGCAGAAAGCGCTGGAGGCGCTCGAGAACGTCATCATCCCTTTCTTCGAGGGCGCGATGCCGCACATCAAGCAGTCCGGGCTGACGGAGCTTGATTGCGGCCAGGGCATCGCCCAGGCGACGCTGGTGGCGATCGATCAGGGGCTGGGCACCGCCTGCATCGGCACCAGCAACGAAGACCTCATCCGGAAAAATCTCGGCCTGCCGGACAGCGCCAAGGTGTTGTTGCTGATGTGCGTCGGATACCCGGCAGAGTCGCTGGAAGCCGGCGGCCAGCGACCGCGGCAGCCTTTCGAGAAGCTGTTCTTCCTCAATGAGATGGGCCGGCCGTTCCCGCGCAGCGAGAAGGTGGTCGAGGAGTTGAAGCAGTCGAAGATGCTCCAGCAGCCCGCGCCGCTCCCGTGGCGGGACGAGGAGCTGCGGTACCTTCAGCGCGCCCTCAACCTGCCGGAGTTCTAGCCCCAATCCGAAAATCTTTCAGTCGATAGTCGATAGTTTCTGAATCGTCGCCCGGCCGGCACAGCCGGCCCTACGCTGTCTATCGACTCCGGGAAGATGCCCGCTCCCTCAGGCAGGCGAGATCCATGCGCGCTACAAGAGGGAGCCGAAGGCGTCGGTGACGCGAGCGTCGGTGAACCGCAGCAGCTCGCGCAGGTCACGGATGCTGTCGGGCCGCTTGCCGGCATCAGCTACTGCGTCGCGCTGGATCAACACCGCCCGGATGCCCGCGGCGCGCGCCCCTTGGGCGTCTTCGACCTCGTTGTCACCGACGTGCACTGTGTCACCGGCGGTGACGCCGAGCCGGCCGAGGGCGGCGGCGAAGATGCGCGGATCGGGCTTCGCGTAGCCGGCGCGGCCCGACATGACGATCGCCTGAAAGTAGGACGCGATGTGCAGGCCCTCGCACACGGTGACCAGCCGGCCGTCGAAGTTCGACACGATTCCGAGCCGGATGCCGGCGGCTTGCAAAGCCGCCAGCGTCGGCTGCACATCGGCGAACGTCTCCCACGCTTCCGCACCAGCGAAGTACGCGAACAGCTCCGCGAAGAAAGCCTCGAAGTCGAGGAACCGCGCCCCCGCAAACGCGTCGGCGACGACGTGCCTCCACCACCGGCGTTCGTGATCCGGCAGCTGCGCCGCAGCCACCCCCGGGAAACACAGCGGCGCCATGCTGCGGAACGCCGTGCGCAAGCGCGCTTCGATCTCCGCCGGCGCCACCTCCACGCCGTAGCGCGCGGCAACGCGCGCATAGGCAGCCCCGACCGAGCCGCGCACCCGAAACAGCGTCCCGGCAGCATCAAACAGCACAGCCAGAGACATTGGAGATTTCAAGATTGTAAGATTGCGGATTGTGAGATTGCGGCGTCAATCGTCAATCCTCCAATCGTCAATCCTCCAATCTCACAATCCCTTCGCTTCCCACAGCTGGATCAGCACCCCGTGGGCGCTGCGCGGCGAGACAAAGCCGGATGTGAAACCGTTCGGACGGCGGGCTTTGCCGACGATGCGTACGCCGTCGGCCTCGAGCTGCGCGATCAGCGCATCGAAGCGGTCGACGCGGACCGAAATGTGGTGGAAGCCTTGGCCGCGCCGCTTCAGGAAGCGCGACACGAAACCATTCTCGGCGCCCTCGGCCGGCTGGATCAGCTCGATCTTGTATCCATTGAGCCAGAAACTGGCGAGCGCAAAGGAGCCGTCATACGAGAGGTGCTTGCCGCGCCGCAACTGCACCGGGAAGTAGCGGCCGAAGAATGCCAGCGCGCTGTCAATGTCATGCACGGCAATCGAGACGTGATCGACCTGCATCGCCACCGCTTCACCCGAGCGCAGCCGCAGCGCCGCACAAGCCGGCCGCTCCGGCGCGTGGATCTCGGCCGTTTGCCAGAATTGAATGAGCACACCGAACGCGCTGCGGGGCGAGATGAAGGCGGTCACGTCGCCGTTGCCTGCATCGAAGCGATCGACGATGCGGATACCGTCACGCTCGAGGCGGTCAAGCAAAGGCTTCAGCTGCGTCACTTCCAACGACAGGTGATGCAGTCCTTCACCGCGCTTCTCGATGAAGCGACGCACGAAGCTGTCCGGCCGGGTGGCGTCGATGAGCTCCAGCTTGAACTGGCCGACCCAGAAATCGCTCCAGTTGAAATCGTCGGTGTACCCCGGGCGCTTCTCGACGCGCATCTCGATCGGCAGGCAGCGCCCGAAGAAAGCGAGTGCCGCGTCGATGTCGTGCACGGCAATCGCGACATGGTCAACTTGCATCTGCTGATTCATCATCTCAGATCCGCTTCAGCGTTGCGACGAGCCCGCCGGCATGGTTCTCGACGACGATATAGCCGCCGTCGTCGAAGGCCCCGGCGTTGACGACGGTGGTCCGCCCGATCCGATCCTCGCCGGCCGACTCGTGGATGTGGCCGGTGATACACACCTCCGGCTGCCGCGTCTCGATGAAGGCGCGCACGGCCGGGCTGCCGGCGTGCTGCCCGCCGGCCACCCGATCGGTCGCCGTTTGCACCGGCGGCGTGTGACATACCATGAGCAGGTGCGGGGCGTCGGCCACCGCGGCATAGCCGCGTTCCAAGAGGCCGCCGATCTCCTCTTCGCTCAGCTCCGTGGGCGTGTGAAAAGGGGTGCGGTTCGAGCCACCGCAGCCGAAGATACCGACATCGCCGATGCGGCGGGACTCTCCGTGCAGGCTCACTGCCTCTTCCCGCAGGAAATCGATCACCTCGGGTTTGTCCAGATTGCCCGAGAGCGCCAGCACGGCGGCGGCATGCTGGCGCACGGCCGCGAGCGCGCGTTGCGCGTCATCGCGCCCGCCGAAGTTGGTCAAGTCGCCGGAGACAATCACTAGGTCCGCGGCTTTCAACTCGGGCGCCAAGCGCTCGACCGTGCGCAGCGACATGTGCACATCGCCGAAGGAGACGATCCGCATACGTCAAGTCATACACACGGCACGGCGGGCGGGCAACATGGCTGGGTCGCGTTTCGCGTTGCATGGCGGAATGCTAGCATCCGCCAATGGCCAATAGCCTCCGCATCGTGTTGGTTCGGCCGCGTGGCGCCGCGAACGTCGGCGCGGTGGCGCGGGCGATGAAGAACATGGGCATGCAGGAGCTGGTGGTGGTGCGTCCGGCGCCGATGCGTGCGTTCTGGTCGCAGGCGATGGCGGTGCACGCGAATGACCTTCTGCAGAAGCTGAAACGGTTTGACACGCTCGCGCCCGCGGTCGCCGACTGCGGACTGGTGGTCGGCACGACGTGCCGGGGCGGCTTGTACCGCGCCGCCGCCGAACCCCTGCGCGTGGCGGCGCCGCGGATTGTGCGCACGGCGGCAAACAACCGCGTCGCGCTGGTGTTCGGCCCGGAAGACCACGGTCTCAGCAATGAGGATCTGCAGCACTGTCACCAGCTGGTCACGATCCCGGCCGACCCGGCCTATCCATCGTTGAACTTGGCACAAGCAGTGATGATCTGCTGCTACGAGCTGTTCCTCGCGACCGGCGCCACTGCCGGGCAAGAACCGCGGGCTGCAGGATCGGTGCTGGCGACGGCGGAACGCGTGCGGCTCATGTTCGAGCGGCTGCAGGAGGCGTTCCTGGAAATTGGTTTTCTGCACCGCGACAATCCCGAGCACATCATGTACGCCTTCCGACGCTTCCTCGGGCGTGCCCAACTCGAGGAACGTGATGTGAGTATCTTGCTCGGCCTGGCTCGGCAGATCGAGTGGTTCGGTCGCCACGCGGCAAGCCGCACCGCGGCGAGCCACACCGACAAACGACAACCGAGCAAGCAAGCAACTCCGCCGGGAAATAGAATCCCCCGGCAATTCGCAAGGCCATCCATCGATGACGACAAAATCAACGGGCTCATCGGCAAGGGGAACAGGGGTTAGGCGCTGATGGCGGTGATCATCCCCTTTCAGGACGTGTTGCGTCACCGGCGCCGCCGACAGGAACGTGCCTGTGCACGACGCTGTATCGAGATCATCGAATCGACGTTGGACATGACGCTCGCAACCTTCGATTGCGTTCCGCCGGCGGAGCGGCCGTTCTATGCGCGGCGCATCCGCCAACTGAGCGAGCTGCTCGCCTACGCGGTGCAAACGCTGTGACGGCGCTGACTGCACTCGGCTGCGCATTGGCGGTGGTGGCCGTCTTGCTGGTGCTCGTGCTGCTGCACCAGCGGCAGATCGGCGCGCGACTCGACACGCTCACTACGGCGCGCGACGCCGATCGCACGCCGCTCCTCCTGCAACAACAGATTGAGAGTGTGCGCGACCAGTTCGGACGGGCACTCGAGGCCAACACGCAGTCGCTGAACCAGCAGTTGGCGCAGATGGGCGCAACCTTGAATCAGCGCTTGCACGAGAACGCCGACGTGATGCAGCAAACGCAGCGCACCTTGGGGGAACGGCTGGACAGCACGGCGCAAGTGGTCGGTGCGGTGCACCGCAGCCTCGGCTCGCTGGAAGAGGCCAACCGCCGCATCTACGAAATCGGCAAAGACATCGCCTCGCTGCAGCAGATCCTGCAAGCCCCGAAGCTGCGCGGCGGGTTGGGCGAGCTGTTGCTCGAGGATTTGCTCGCCCAGATCTTGCCGCCGGAGCACGTGCTGACACAGTACACCTTCCGCAGCGGGCACAAGGTGGACGCCGCAATCAAATTAGGCATGGGGTTGGTCCCCGTCGATGCCAAGTTCCCGCTCGAAAACTTCCGGCGCTTACTCGCGGCGCAGACGGACGAAGAGCGCGGGGGCGCCCGGCGTGCCTTCGTGAGTGACGTGAAGCGTCATATCGACGACGTAGCGAGCAAGTACATCCTCCCCGATGAAGGGACGTTCGATTTCGCGCTGATGTATATCCCGGCGGAGAACGTCTACTATGAGATCGTGGTGAAGGACAGCGGCGCCGAAACCGGCACCGGCAGCGGGATTGCGGAGTACGCGCTGGCGCGCAAGGTCATTCCCGTTTCCCCCGCCTGTTTCTATGCCTACCTGCAGGCCATCGTCCTCGGCCTGCGCGGGCTGCGCATCGAGGAGCGCGCCCACGAGATCTTGCAGCAGCTGGCCAGGTTGCGTGGTGATGTCGCGCGTTTCCGCGACGATTTCCGGCTGGTCGGGAAACACCTGAACAACGCCGCCTCGAGCTTCAGCGGCGCCGATCGGCGTCTGGAACGCCTGGAGACCGCCTTCGAGAATATCACTGGAAGTGATGAGCGGCCCGCGGGGGTCGAGAACGGCCAGACCGCCGCACTGCTGGCGGCGCGCCCGGACGGTGCCGGCAAGAGTTCTGGGTGATGCACACGAGACAGGCCACCCCGTGTCTCTTGGCCGCGCTCCTGGGGGGCTTTCTCGGCTGGGCGCCGCGCGTTCAGGCCGGCGTGTCGGCGTCGGAAGAGAAGGATCTCGGAAAAAAGTTTGCGCTGGAGGCGCGCGCCAAGCTGCCGTTGATCGACGACGTCGAGGTCAACCGCTACGTCGACCGCATCGGGCAGAAGATCGTGGCGGCGCTGGGGTCACAGCCTTTTCAGTACCATTTCTATGTGGTGCGCGACCCGCGCATCAACGCCTTCGCCGTCCCGGCTGGATACATCTACGTCCACGGCGGGCTACTGACGCATGCCAGCAATGACGACGAGGTCGCCGGTGTGCTCGGCCACGAGATCGCACACGTCAACGCGCACCACCTGGCCCGGCAGCAAGAGGCAACCCAGCTGCTGAACTACGCGACGTTGCTGGGGGTGTTGTTGTCCGTCGTGCAACCGGCCGTTGGCGCCGGGGCGGTCGCCATCAACGCCGCCACGCAGCTCAAGTATCGGCGGGAGTTCGAGCAGGAAGCGGACTATTGGGCGCGGGATACGTGCGCCAAGCCGGCTACGATCCGCGCGGCATGCTGGATTTCTTCAAGAAGATGTGGGACCAGCAACGTACCGCCCCGGCCTCGGCGCCGCCGTATTTGCTGTCGCATCCGCTCACCGAGGCGCGGCTGAACAACCTCGAAGCGGTCCTGCATACGCATCAGTGGGACACCGGGCCGCGCCACGCGACGCCTTTCGAGCTCGAACGCGTGCAGTTGTTGGTCCAGGCACGCATGGCCGCGGCGCAGGACGTGGTGGCGTCGTACTGGCGTGCGGCAGACGAGCAGCCGCAGAGCGGCCGTGCGCGCTATTTGCTTGGGCTCGTCTACCTCGAAACGGGCGCACTCGACGCCGCACGGCAGACATTCGAGGCCGCCCGCGCACTCGGGTTCCGTGATGTCGATCGGGACCTGGGGCGCGCCCACTTCCGGTCGGGGCAGCTGGAGAAAGCTCGCGAGCTTCTCAGCCGGGCGGCGGAGACGGACCCCGACGATCCGGTGGCGCACATCGAGCTGGCCAAAGTGCTCGAAGCACTCAACGAGACCGACGCCGCGATGCGGGAATACGAACGGGCGCTGCAGGTGACGCCAGCCCTCGAAGAAGCGCACTAGGGCCTCGGCATGCTGGAGGGCCGAGCGGGCCAGCAGGGTGATGGCTTCTACCATCTCGGCAAAGCCTTCGAGCTGCGCGGCGAATACGACAAGGCGCTGCATCAATACGAGAAAGCGGCGACCTATCTGCCCGCGGGTAGCGAGCAAGCAAAAGAGGCGCGGGCCGACGCCGCCGAGCTCGGCGACTACCTCCACCACGCCCGGTCACGGTTTTGAACTCGTCTCGACGAGCGTCAAACCGATTCAGGGCAGCCGAACGGCCGCGGAGGACAAGTTACGCGACGCTGAGGTTGCGGCGAGGGACGTCGTGCAACAGGACCTTCGAGGCTTCTTCGGTGTCCTCTTCGCGGAAGCGCTCGACACCCTCGCGCACTTGCCGGCGCGTCATGAGGATGCCGTAACTCTCGAGGATCTGCTTGATCAGCTCGTAGTTCTGCTGAATCGACTCGGTCACCGAGATGTAGCCCCACTGGGCCGCCCGCATCCGCTGCCAGTACGCCAGCGCGTTGAGCTGGAAGAAGTACACGTCCGTGTCCTTGGGCTCGATGACCAAAATGTCGCCCCGGAAGTTGGGGTCGTCCTGATATTGCCGTAATCCGTACTGCAAGCGTGAGTGCAACAGCGTGCGGAATACTTGATTGATCACCATCAGAATCCCAGAGTCCGCCAGCGGTCGCCCGTATACTTCGTAACTACCGTCCTTCATGACCCGCCGGACGCGGTTGGAGAACGGGCGAAACGGGTTGTAGCAGATGACCAGGTCGGCCCCATGCTCGATGGCGACATCGATATTCGCCGTGCGCCGCACCCCGCCGTCGACGTAATCTATGCCGTTGATCCGAGCTGGTTTGTAAAAGCCCGGGAGTGCGGTTGAAGCTTGCACGGCCTCCGAGACGGTCACCGTCGTATCTTCGTCATGACCGAAGATCACCCGCTCCGCGGTGTCCAGGTTCATTGCGCCGATATACAGCTCGCGCTTGGTGGCACGGTGCAATCCGCGGAAATCGTTCGGAATGCCGGCGGCTTCAAAATTACCGCGCACATACCGCTCGATACTGGAGTTGTCGAAAACTTCATTTCGTTTTTCTGATGTCGGCGAAGTCACGAAGAACATGCAGAATTCGTTCGTACCACATTCAGAACGATATATCGACAGCAGCCGCTCCAGCGCATGCGCCGCCAGCCTGCGCCACGTAAAAGCTCCGTTTCGCGCAAGTGTGTCGCGCGCGGACGTCAGCTCGTTGCGGAGCGCCTACTAAAAAAAAACGGCCGACCAGCAGCACAAGAAGCGATGAC
>CAVSQF010000016.1:0-313373 GCA_963729835.1 uncultured delta proteobacterium
CTTGCCAAACTTAGGCGGATACCCATGGCGCGATTAGGGGAGCTGCGGCTCGTTAGGCCTTCGCCAGCCAGCGTGCCCGCCCCGTCGAGCCTGATCAAATTGTTGGCGGAAACAGAGTGGCGTGCGTTTCCAGCTTATCTATGTGGATGATTTTCTGGCAACTCTGACTGGTGGTGGGGATGGGTCTGGGCTTCTCCATAATGCCGAAGTTTGTCAAGGAGGTACTTCCACGTTCGGTGGCGGTGCGACCGCTGAACCTTCGTCCTGAACCTGTCTTCGAACTGCTGGCCGTGTATCGCAAGGACGACAGGATTCCGGCTTTGCGTTTTTTCCTGAGCCTGCTGCGCGAGCGCATGCGGGAGGAGCATTGACAGCGTTTCGAACTTCGGCCATTCATGGCGCTGGCGTACGGCATTGCTCGGGTGTTCTTGACCGCGGGATCTCGGTGAAGTTCTGGCTGCGGCGCAGGGGATCCCCCATCGCTCTATCAAATTGGCGCCAGGTGGGTATTTACCATCACATTCTGGATCCATAGCTTGGTGAACCCGCTTGGGGATGCGGAAGCATAACAATTTAATACTGACCACCCCGTGCTCTCTGATGCGGTCTCCACGGGATCTTCATGCTCGGTGCGGACGCTGGAATGGCGCTGATCAAACGGCTACCCAACGTCGAAAGCGTCATCGTCGCCGCCAGCAACGAGATGCGGATCTTCCTGGCCCCCAGAAACGGATCACGCTGCTGGCCCAGCCGACTGATGCGCCCTGATTGCGGTACTCGAAGTTCCCGGGCTGCGGGCTTGGGGTTGTTGTTCCGCCGATGCGGCGCCGATATTTTTCGCGATGAGAATCTGATGTGGGCACTTCTTCGTCTGTAGGGCGAGCCTCTCGCAGTCGTCGCACCGCACACATTTGGTCACCGCAATTTTTGGTCCGCGAATCGCACCCCATTTGCAAGTCTTCTCGCAAAGCTTGCAAGTGTTACATTCCGGCGAACGCTTGATACGAAAATCGTAAGCGTCGATAACAGGCCCAGCGCCGCTCCGACCGGACACAAGAACCGGCAGTAGAGGTTGCTTACGAACACGGTGGCCAGCAGCAGGCCCCCGAGCGCAATCCATAAGCCGGTGGTCTCAACGTGACCAAACATCCAGAACGGCTCGACCTTACGAAAGACGTAAAGGTCATGGGTCTTAAGAAAATAGAGGAACGTACGGCCAGGACAACGTACCTCGTCAGCGCCGATCGCCGCTCGATCTGCGATGGCAGCTTGATGCGGAGCCGGGCCGGAACGAGACGCTCATGAGTTGAGTCAGCGCCCCGAAGGCGCACATGCGGCCTCAATATAGCCGCCCCCATAGCACCGTCGACAGCACGACGACGACTGCGAGCAGATACCATGCCAGATTGTACTTGAAGATCGGCAGATGCCCCCGGATGGGCCCGAAGATGTCCACGATGGAAATCAGGTGGCTCTTGACGAACCCCATATACCCCACCGCAATCACGAGGGTCACGTATTTTAACTTGACGCTCTTGCGAAAGAAGCTGGTAAACGCCAGGGCAAGAAAACCCCCGAGCAGGGCCAGATTCAGGGCCTGGGGGCGGAGAATGTCACCCCAGCTTTCCGAGGCCTCATCGTTGAAGTTCCATGCCTC
The DNA here is from genome assembly GCA_963729835.1 of uncultured delta proteobacterium. Taxonomy (GTDB): domain Bacteria; phylum Desulfobacterota; class Binatia; order HRBIN30; family HRBIN30; genus CAVSQF01. The sequence continues at coordinate 1,658 of CAVSQF010000016.1, forward strand.
CTGGGTGGCAGCCGACGGCGCGCCAGGCGCTGCGCCGCGCTCCTGGGCAGCGGCCCACCTTCCGGCCATAATCACCGTTATTAGTGCGAAAACAACCAGGGTTGCCGCGGACCGTCTCATGCTGCTACCTCACCGCTCCCGGGGTCAGAAACTTCATCGCCATCTGCCGCGCGCTGTCTTTGATCGCGCGGGTGGCGCCCTCGATGGTGATGGTCGCTCCCGAGACGGCATCGACGTCGCCGCCTACTCTGAAGGGGGCGCGAATGCTCTTGCCCTTGAACTGTGCTGCAAACTGTGGCCGGTCCACCGTACGGTTGCCGTACGGCTCGGAATCCGAGACGACGATGACGCCAGTCAGGATACCCGACATGTCCATCCCCGCGAGCATGTAAATGGGTCCGTTGTAGCCCTCGTCGGCGGGGGCCACGTCCACCGTCCAACAGGCGAAGCCGATCAGCTTGGCCGAGGGATTGGCCCGCGGGTCCGTCGCATACACATTGAAGTGTGGGGGATCGCCCTCTTCCTCCGAGAACCCCCCGGCCGTGGGGAACAGCCGCTTGAGGAGGTCGGTCGGCGTAACTGTCTCCAGCTTCGACACGGTGAGTTCGTCTCCATTCAGAGTGCCGTACAGCTTGACAGTGTGACCCTTGTGCTTGTCGATACCGGAAAAGTCCGGATTGACGATTCGGTAAACATCCCCGTTGAACAGGTTAAACTCCCAGTCGTGAGGTCCATCCGAAGAGAGTCGGCCGACCCAAGCTTGGGCCGCGAATAACATTGCCGTCGCGAACAGGATTAGTATGGTTAAAGCAATGAGGACCCTCATCTGAAATCTCCTACCGGCCCCAATGCTTTCACTGGGTGGACCAACTCCTGCTTCCATGGTTGGATTCATCGCGTTCCCTCAGAGGTCTCGCTTCTCCTGCTTGTACCAACCTCCAAGCATAAAACTCGTTTCAAATGTACGAAAAATAGACTACGTTATCCATCGATTTCAGTATCCAGGGCGAGAAAGTGCCGCTGATACGAATGTATCCGGCTGCGCGATGGCTCGCAACCTGCCGCGCAGAGCGCCATTAGCAACACGAAGCAGAGCGGCGTTGTAGCGGCCAATCTAGAACATACGCGCAGCCAAGCCCACCCACTTCTGCCCGGCCCAGCCGGCTAAAGCTGGATCACGAGCGATCTTGGATTTTGCTTCCAAAATCTCGGGAGCGGTAACCGCCTCCGCGTCGAAGCCCCTTATTTTCAATCTGCCGCGCAACAAGGATGACAACGATTGCCATTAGCAATCCCGTAAAACCGCTGACAATGCAGATACGGCCAATGCTCCAATTCAGCGCCAGGAGAAAACCGCCCACGACCGGTGCTGATATCGAACCGACCTTCCCGGCCGCGTATATCCACCCCAGACCGGAGCCGCGGATCGACGCCGGATATGCTGAAGTTGCTAGTGCCATGCACCCCCCGTTCGCGCCGAATACAAAGAATCCGGTCACCACAGCCACAGCGGCAAGCGCGGGGACGGAAGCATGTGCCAGAACCCCAAAAGCTCCCATAGAGAGAAACGCAAGAATGCAGGTGAGGGGCAACGTGCGAAAGGTGCCAAAGCGATCCATCAAGCGGCCCATAGTCAATGTCGCAATGATCGAGCCGAAATTCAGAAGTGTAAAAGTGATGCTGGCCTGCTGGATGGAGCCACCGCTCCGGCGCACGAATGTCGGAGCCCAGGTAAGCAGCACCCAATTGAAGTAGAAGGTCAGAAAAGAGAGGATCCAGAGCAGGAAGGTGATGAACGCCCGCCCTTCCAAGAACAATTGCTTCGCCGGCACGCCGGCGATCTTTTTTTCCGCGCTGTAGAACTCGACAGCCGGGTCGCTAGCCAAACCCGGCGCGATCCTGGAAAAGACGCGGCGGATACCCTCTTTATCCGTGCTCTGACGCACCAAAAAATCCAGCGACTCCGGCAGCGCCAGCCATATCAGCACCACGATCAGTAGTGGAGTAATACCGGCCAGGCAGAAGAGCATCTGCCAGCCATAATGGGGAAGAACAAAAGCCGCTAGCAACCCCGACATCACCGCACCGAGCGGCATTCCCACCCACATCACCGATGTCAGCGAGGCGCGCAATCGGATAGGCGCATACTCGCATCCGAAAGCGAGCGCATTCGGCACTGAACCTCCGACCCCTATTCCCGCCAAAAAGTTCCAAAGCCCCAGTTGCACCACATTGGTAGCCGTCGCCGTTGCTATCGTAAAGACACCGCACACCAGTCCGGAGAAGATTAACATCCGTTTGTGGCCGATACGATCAGACAGCGTACCTAAAGCTATCGCTCCGAGGAGCGGCCCGATCTGCGAGACGCCGATCGCAATGCCCAGCGCATTCGATCCCACCCGGAGAGACTCAGTGATCTTGGGGGCCGCCAGCCCCATAATGGACATACCGAAACCCTCGCGCACCACCACGAGAGCACAAAGAAAAGAAATCCACGCCTGGTACCGGGTAAATGGATGCGTATCCAGGACTTCCGCAACACTTACTGACTTCATGCCCATTCTTTTTTCTTATCCGTTACACTCACTGACTTCATCCCCATTTTTTCTTCTAGTACCGTGACCGGGTGATTTCGTAATCGTGCCCATGAACTTGGGCGCCCCAGGTTTCGATTTTGAGACCTGAGAGAACACAAAACTTCACGGTTGCAGTGCCAGGAAGGAAAACCCGGCGCCAAGCCTCAGGCGCCGGGTTTCGTGCGAGAATCGAACGGCCGCCCGGAGCTTGAGGACAAGCGACGCCCCCCGATCTACCGGATGCGCGCTCTTTTCAGCGTTTCGCGCTCAAAAGCTCCTTACGGCTGGGCAGAGGTACTCCTTGCTGGTCAAGACTGGCCTGTAAACTCTCCATATTCACTTTTCTGAGGTTCACCCCACTCTTGATCGATAGTGCCGCCGCGGTGCCTGCCGCCTGTCCAAAAGCCAAGCAGTGCGGGATCAGGTTAAGATATTCCTGGACGGTCTGATCGGATGAGAACGCCCGGCAAGCAACAAGCATGTTATCCACGCCGGCCGGTATCAGAGCGCGATACGGGACATAAAAAAGAGGATGGTCTTTTGAGGAATCATTGGCTATGACAATCGGAAATGTGTCACTCGAGTCAACATTCGGAAATACCGCAATGGTATCAGGGAAAGGATCGTCGCAGGCCATGTCTTTTGCCGTTAGTTGATAGTCTCCGATTACTCGTCTGCTGCCCCGAGTGCCAAGTTGCGGAGCCGTCAGCACGATGAAGCTGTGCTCAAAGCCAGGCGTATTTTTCTTGCGATAGTCGTGTGTGATGAGCATCGACTTTCGCCTATCCATCTCCACCCGTGTAAGCTCTTCAACATCGATCTGGCTCTTGTTCCGGTAACGGTTGAAGAACCACAGAAGACTGTCTTGATCTTTTATGTTGCTTGTAATATAGCGGCGTGACCGCCCAGCTTTACAAGCTCCGCATTTTGCTCCTCAAACTTCTCCGGCTGTGTCTCTTTGAACTCATTGAGTTTCTTCAGATCGACATTCGCTACCCAAAAGACCAAGGATAGAGCCTGTAATTCTCATCCCGGGATGCATCTGCGTTTCGAACTTGGCGGGGGTGTAGGGCAGCAGATCCCCGTCCCCGGTAGAATCGATCACCACCTTCGCCAGGATCGCCTGCCTGCCAGACTTGCTCTCAAAAACCACGCCTTTGGCTACGTTGCCTTCCATAATAGGCTCAGTGCCCAAGGCATGGAGGTAGGTCTTAACTCCGGCTTCCTGCGCCATATCGTTGAGTATGCACTTCGATATCTCGGCGTCGATGTGAGCAGAGTACTCCACTCTATTCATGCGCACACAAAACATAGAGCGGTTGTGCCAATAGCTGACCAGCTTCGGGTCGGCTGAACCCCACTCTTCCTTTTTCGGGTAGTCAGCCGCATTTCTGGCATGGAGCCGGTCGATCCACTCTTTGCAGATGCCGGCTATCTGCAGTTTGCCGGTAACGTCGCTCATGTTCGGAAGAATTGTTACCAGCCCGCCGGTGCCCATGCCGCCTAAGTACCCGTATCTTTCAATGAGGACCGTATTCGCTCCCGCTCGTGCAGCCGCCAGGGCTGCGCCAACGCCCCCCGGGCCACCTCCTACCACCACCACGTCAGCTTCCCGGAAGACCTTGATATCCCGGGCAGCCTCATGTACGGTCTCGCCGTCTTGATACCTGTTGCGCCATTGCATAGGGAGACGTCCCCAGCGCTGCACCTCCGGCTCCAAGAGCCACGGCAGCCGCTCCCGATCCCTTGAAAAAATCTCTTCGAGTCATCCCATCCAATTTACTTGTGCTCAAATTCATAAGCTCCTTCCTCCTTGTGTCCCGCTGCCTCTTACCGCAGGCTGGGCGGGGCGCGGCGGATGTGCCATCTCGGGCAGCATCCGCCGTTTGCTGTCGTCAGAATCAGAATATGAACCTCGCGCCAAACTGCAACTGGCGAGAGGTTCCCACGGCGGAGGTAATCGAACCGGCGCTTCCCAAGGGCACGCCGCCCGAACCGGAACTGAAATAGTCGCCGGTTCAGTAATGCAGATTAACCCCTATAACATTTGGTACGACTATGGCTTGTCGTCCTATAACCAGACGCAAGTCTTTGCGGGCAATCTGCTTTACGACGTGCCTTTCCATAAGAATGCCTGAGTCTCGACAGGGGCGCCGGACAGCTACACGGGGTAGCATCCCGGTCCGAACACCACGCTTCCGGCTTCAGGCGCGAAAAACACTAAAGAATCAGGTGAACGCAATGGTAAGACAGCAATTTGAAGGAGTCAAGAAGAAGCTCAATAGATTGATCTAGTAATCTTATCTAACACGCTCTGGCCCCGCACGATGACCCCGAAAGTGTGAACAAAAACCGGGCAAATGAGTGATCCGGGCCACTCGGATTGCCACTTCGAGTTGTGGTCGTCGCTGTCGCACCCTGCGATGCCCACTTCTGAAATTGCGCGCTGCCGGCCCGACGGCCTCGTGCGCTCGTTGCTCTTCGCCACCCGTGCTCCAAAGTGCCCACCCTCTGCCGGCCCCTCAGAAGCGGAACCCCTGCGTGTTTGAGCCTTCGGTTGACCGATATTGCCGATCACGCTAATCTCGCCTATGTGAAGCCCCGTTTCCCAACTAATTCATTCGAGCGGGCACTCATGTTTCTCGAATTCATCTCCACACGAAAGGATGGATTGACCAACACAGATCTCGCTCGGCACTTTCAGATAGCGACGAGTACCTGCTCGTACATTCTGAGCCGATTAGAGTCCCATGGGTATCTCCAACGGGACCAAGCAACCGGACGATACCAAATTGGGACGAAGGTCGTCGTTCTGGCGCGTTCCGCACCCCGGCAGGACTCAGGTCCTTGCACGATGCTGCATCCCGTGCTGCAAACGGTTGTGTCCGAAACCCGGCTGACGGCTGCTGTCGGTGTGCTCCGCCGGGGGCGCGTTGTGATTGTCGATGAGGTGGCCTCTAGCGTGGCCATGAAACTCAAAATCGTGCTGCAAGGGGTGGGCACTAATGTGAACTTTGACGACACGGCCGTTGGCAAGGCGTTGATCGCGTGGATGCCTCGCGCCGAACTATCTGATCTCATCGAGCAGTATGGCCTATCAAACACGGCCTCTGGTGTGGAAGTTTCCCAATCCAAGCTGTTCCAGGAACTTGAAACAATACGGAAATGCGGATACGCAACTAGCGCCAGGACTAGAGCTAGATTGCGCGCGCTGGCTGCTCCAATTTGGATACTCGTGGAGTCGTATGCGCGGGCCTGACTGTAACCGGATCGCAGACTCAGGTGGTCTGGAAGCATCTGGACACGCTCATCGCGCTGGTTTTGGGGGCGGCCCAACAAATTTCGCATCTGTCTGTCGATTGGTCACAGTTCTAAAATGGGCTCATATCCCAAACGTTCATCAGTTTTCCTCCGGTAGCGGCACGCAGCTATCTATCTCTGCCGTGCTCGACTGGCGCTGACCCATCTTTTCCATCTGGCGCTCGATGTCACCGAGAGTTGTCTCCAGCCATGAGCGCATCGATCGAGGGGTTATTCGTCCACGCTTCCATACCGATTTTCCGGCACGGACGGCACTAGAGAAGATCTCGCTGAAATGAACCAAAGCCACTGAGGCCGCTGCGAGAGTGGCGCCGTGCCGCCGAAAAACCCTCGAAAGCACATAGAACAAGACCCTGTCAAAACGGGCTTTTGTAAGAAGTACAGCGAAGGCGAGCCAACTCCACAGCCGCAACCATTGGCAGGCGGTATCGAGAACTGCCTCGCGAGTCAAAACCGGCACGTGCCAGAGGACCGTCCCCGACGGCTGCAGGCAGTTCGTAAGGGCAATAAACAAAAACAGCATCCAAAAGCGCAGAATGCCGCGCCGCAACATAATAGAAAGACTTTTGGTGACGGCAAAGGCAAGAACGGTGGCGAGCGCCGCACAGGCACCCAACACCCATACCTGTTTGATGGCAAGCAGTCCCAGGGATACTGCCAGTATGCCGATGGAAGCGAACAGCGACATCCCGGAGATTTTCTTTTCGGCAGGAGGCACTGTATCCAGCAGGACATAGCGATCGCTTCGGGAAGCAAGAAAGCGTCCCAGGGGGACGACCATCCACCCCGTCAAGCCGCCGAACACAAGCGATGCGCCGAGCATGACCGGCACCTGCACGAAGAGCTTTTCTGCTTCCCCCAGCAAAAGCGCCAGTGCCGCCAACTGCCCGGCATTGTGAAAGCAAGCGCCGCAAATCCCAAGCCCCACAGTTCCCAGCCAGCGCCGCGATCCCAAACACCTCCAGAGCAGGCCCATGCTCAAGGTTGCACATGCCGCACCGCACAGGCCAAGGCCCAGAGAAAAGAGCGAAAAACCGACATAGAAGCCGCTGATCCAAACGCGCAGGAAGGAAAACAGCAGAGCGTCGGCGGTGCCGTACTCGATGATCCAAAGAATGGTAACCACGTTGGAAAAACCAGGTTTAAGCCAGGGAAAGAGTGGGATGCGCGGGATCAATGCCTCGACCGCGGCAATGGCTACGGCCACAAAAATCCACAAGGTGCGGACGGCAATATCGCGCTGTTCGGGATGAGGCAGGCGCGAGCAGTTCCATTCGCGTTCAGTAACCTTTGGCGCTAGGGCAACAGTGCGCATGCATTCCTTCGAACACGTTCGTTTCGCTCCCGGCACAACTCGCGACAGCCGTTCCTGCGGCAGAAATCAACGCTATGGTCTGCCGATGGTTTACCTTCATGATACAAGCCGGCGAGTTGATACAGAGAAAACATGGCGCATAGATGGCATTGAATAGACTTATCTGGGATGAAAATGGCTCCGCGATCGAACGGCGCCCTATAACGCGAGTATCGGAGGTCCGCAATTCCATGCAGCACAAAGAGCTTGCAATCCGGCATGTTCCCGGTTGGGCGCCATGACGGCGCGCTGCTTCGTGCTGCTGATGGCTCTCAGCGCGATAGGCTGCGCGCCATCGAGCAGCCGGATCCATTCGTATCAGCGGCATTTTCTTGCCCTAGATACGGAAATCGATATTACTGTCTATTCAGCCGCCGACGCCGCATCCATCCTCGGCGACGTTCAGCGCACCTTCGCGGAGTATGAAGCACTGTGGTCAATCTCCAAACCATCCAGCGACACATGGAAGATCAACCACCGAACAAGCCCGGTCGTCACCGTTTCTCCGCGCACCGTTGAAATCGCCCGTTTTTCGCAACAGGCATGTATGGAATCCCAGGGACTCTTCGACATTACCGTAGCCCCGCTCAAGTACCTTTACGGGCTGGAAGCGCATCAGGAGCAGCATCACGTACCGACAGCCAAAGAACTTAATCGCGTGCGGCCTCACGTCGGCTGCCAGCGATTTCGTGTATTGAACGACTCGACGCTGGCGCTCGACAGCGGCGTCACGCTCGACTTTGGCGGTATCGCCAAGGGCTTCATCCTGGCGGACGTGAAAGAGCGGCTGATGCGCTTTGGCGGCAGCGGCTTCCTGATCAACGCAGGCGGCGACATCTATGTATGGGGAGAAAAGCCCGATCGCCAGCCCTGGAAGATCGGCGTGCGCAATCCGCGAGGCGAAGCGGATGATTTGATCGGCGCGCTCGAAACCTCCGGCGGGTCGGTATTCACCAGCGGCGATTACGAACGCTACTTTGTGAAGGACGGCATTCGTTACCATCACATCTTCAATCCAGCCACACTGATGCCGGCGCGTTTCAACCGCAGCGCGACGGTGATTGGCGGCGACCCCAGGGAAGTGGATACAAGCGTGAAGGTCGCCTTCTGTATGACGGCAGAACAAGCCATCGACTACCTGCGCTCCCGCCATCTGGCAGGCATTCTTGTTGACTCGGCGGGAAAAATATGGATCTCGCGGGAACTGCGCGAGCAATTCGAACCGGTTGATCCTAGCCAATGGCCTGAGTATCGTTAATTCCCACGGCACTTACTTCGTGAATGCATCGAAATCCGAGTGGTCGGAGCTTACCGTGACCATTACGCGGTTGGGAACGCATACAATCTCCTGTGAGGGCGATCGTATCGCTCCCTCAGCAATACAGATCTTTCCCGGGCAGGTGGCGCTCACAACGCGCGCCGTGCCGTTTTGTATCCGCAGCACAAGCTTGCCGATTGTCCCGTCGATCGTTACATCGCGATCCACGGCGATGGGATAGCGGGCAATAAGATGCCCCTCGCGAAAGACATTGACGGTGGCGCCGTTTTGCCTGGGCAGGGCGGCTATCGAATAACACAGCCCGGCCACTACCGACAGGATGATCAGTATATCCAGCAAAGCGAATCGGCGCGGCGGCCATGAGGCATGAGCGGGCATCGGCATCCTCTATCAGTCTAAGACTTCCTTCCGGAAAACCCAGACAATCGCCAACATGCGATAGAGAATTGCCACACTCCTGGCTGGCGATCGCACGTGATGACGCAGTTTGTGGCCGAGACTCCAGAAAGCCAGAACTCCGAGGAACTTGTTGCCTGCAAAATAGAGAGGCAAATCAAGGCAAGAGGAGAGGTCTAGCAATGCACGATTTTTGCAGATTCAATGCCTTTGGTGGCATTCCGCGTGTCCACCACCAACTGGGACTGCTCGACAATACCACGATAATCGTATGTGGAATGGTCGGTCACAATCACCACCGCGTCATACTGGCCGAGATTCTCGAGCGGAGTGTTGGTCATATTCAAGTTGTAGTGGCGGCCTCGGCCTACGGTAGGGAAGTAGGGGTCGTTGTAGGACACGACGGCGCCTTCATTTTGCAGCAATTCGATAATTGTAAGCGAGGGCGATTCGCGCAGGTCATCGATGTCCCGTTTATAGGCCAGCCCCAATACCAGCACCTTCGATCCCCTGATGGACTTCGACTGCCGGTTGAGGCCGGCGGCAATATGCGCAAGCACAAAATACGGCATGGCTGTGTTGATCTCGCCGGCCAACTCGATGAAGCGGGCACGGAAGTCGAATTCCCGCGCCTTCCAGGAAAGATAAAAGGGATCGATGGGGATGCAGTGACCGCCTAACCCGGGGCCGGGATAGAAGGCCTGGAAACCGAACGGTTTGGTCTTGGCCGCGTCGATAACCTCGTGGATATCAATGCCCATCCGCATGCAAAGCTGCTTCAGTTCGTTGACCAGCGCAATGTTCACGCAGCGGTAGATATTTTCCAGCAGCTTTGCCATCTCTGCCACCGACGGTCCGCTCACTTGCACGACGCGGCGGAAGATGGTACCGTACATGGCCGCAGCCAGCTCTGTGGCCAGAGGGCCGCAGCCGCCCACAATCTTGGGAATGTCATGGCGCGCCACTGTTTCGTTGCCCGGATCCTCACGCTCAGGCGAAAAGGCGACAAACACGCCCGGCTCGCCGGGCGTCCGCGCAACCTTCAGGCCGCACGGGTTGCCGGCCTCGAGAATCGGGACTACGACCTCTTCCGTCGTGCCGGGATACGTCGAGCTTTCCAGCACAATCAATTGGTCCTCATGAATATGAGGCGCGATCGACTGGACCGTCCCGGTCACGTAGCTCAGGTCCGGCTCGCGATGCTTGTCAAGAGGCGTGGGTACGCAGATAATCACCGCATCCATTTGGGCGATCTCCGCGTAGTCCGACGTGGCGCGGAAGCCCGCATTTTGCGCCTCTTGAATTGCCTCGGGGAGGATGCGCACGATGTATGATCCGCCCGCGTTGAGGGTTTTCACCTTGTCTGGCGCAATATCGAATCCCGTCACCCGGAATCGCTCGCCGCCGAAGAGCAGCGCCAGCGGCAATCCAACGTATCCCATCCCGATAACCCCAATACGGGCCTCACGGGTTTCCATCTTGTGCTTCAAGTCAGCCAATCGGCGCGGAATAAGAGCTTCTGTGCTCATAATGGCAGTCATCGTATACGCTCAGAAGTTACGGGATCATGATCGAGGGCACACGTAATATTTAATTTAGCAGTTTATGGCGCATATGGCCTGCTTCCAGCAGGCCGCCTAGCAACGTCGTCAGGCTTCTCTACTGACGCAAGCTCATTTTGCCTTTCGTAAAGGGATGAGCGGATAACTGTGGCAGGTTCTGCGGTTACTTTCCCGCAACGGGCCGGTCGAACTCAATCTCCGGCGGGCCAAACGGATGGCCTCGAGTCGCTAAATAGAAAAGCAGCTCAACGCGACTCGACACGTGCAATTTTTCGAATGCCCTAAACATGTAATTCTTTACCGTGTGCTCACTTAAATACAGTTCGCTGGCAATGGCCTTGTTTGTCTTCCCTCGGGCGGCGTATTGCACAACCTGGAGTTCGCGCGCGGTAAGAGCCGATAAATCATCTCCTGCTTTTCCGGAGAGAGCAGGAATTCTCCTCAATGCTTCGATCAAAAAATCCGTACCCGCTTTCCCCACCCAGATGTATCCCATCGTCACGTGCTCGACGCAATGGGTGAACTCAGTCATAGACTCGCGCAGTTCGAATACCCCGCGGGCACCGCAGCGAAATGCCTGGATAACCGAGTCGTACGACAGCTCATCGACCAAGATAATTATGGGAGTTTTGGGGTGATCGCGGAACACGCTATCCGCCAGGTCGAAACCCGTCCCCGCAGCCGAATTGATATCGGCGCTGATGGTCACGAGATCAACCTCGCCTCTTCCCATTGCACGCAAGAGATCAGAGGGGCGAATGACGGCTGCTTCAAAGCCGAAATTATGATTAAGCGCATCGGCCAGCAAGCTCCCGGTCAGGGCGTCGCGGCCAACAACCAAGACTTTGCGCGAGGTCTTTTCCTGGGGCGCAATTTGCACCACTCTCTCGCGCCCGGTAGCGTTCGAAGGCATCGGCTTTCTCCTAACAAGCCCTGCAAGAAACGTGTCCCAAGCAATTCCACTCTATGAAAGGCAGAACTTCCCGGAGTCCCTGATTTTGTGTGAAAGGAAGAACTTACCGCAGTCCCGCAATCGTAGCACTATACTTCAGATCATTGCACTTCGAAATAAATGCCCGTCGTTCGCCCACAATCGAGTTCGTACAAATTCTGACATCCGGCAGCAGGTGGGTGGGGAGTCGGCATGCTGAAAACAATAATATCCCATTGTATCAAAGGCAATAACACTTTAGAGATGCACAACTTAAACTTTCGTAATATATATTTTCTTCTTTCGGTAACTCATACTTTCTTCTCTAACGCCCGATGGGTCCATTGTCCCAGAGGCCGTTGTGTTTGAGGACTATTCGCCCTACAAAGGAGGAAACTGGAATCCCGGACCACTGCCTCGATTCTCTTTGGATTTTCAAACATTCGGCGGCTTGTGGCGAGCTAACGCGTGACGTACCTTGGATGCTGTATGCAAGGGATCCCTTATGCAAGTTCGTCACAAACCCGCGAATGTTGTTCGGTTTGATCGGAACAGGCGGTCTGCTGCGCGATACAAGCTCCAACTCCCGGTCATCTTCCACTGGAACGAAGACGGCGAGCGCACCGGAGGCGGCTTTACATCCGACGTTGCGCTTGATGGAGCGCTCATTAACAGCAGCAAGTGCCCACCTGTGGGATCGGATGTTCGGATTGAGGTTCTCATTCTCTCGCCAGTTTGGGGCGGTGTGGAGATGCGAATTCAGTGTGTTGGGAAAGTGACACGAGTTTTGGACCAGGGAGACGTGATGAGCTTTGGTGTCCGAGGCGATTTCGATGACGATCACCTCACCCCAAGCTTGAGAGAGACCCCATAGGTAACCTGCGCGAGTGATCACGGGTAATCGACGCACTAGTTACCTTGCAGGTCGCTCTGTTTTGTGCGACCGAGTGGGACAGGATATTCACACAACCGGATGCAGTCCGCGAGGTAGTCTGAGGTTAGATAGGAAGTTGACCCCAGGGTTTCGGGCGCGACGGTCGAGGGCCGAGCGTAAGGGGAACGAGCAGGGCGATGTAGCCCACAGGGCGAAGCTATGTGTTTATCACGGGTTGTTTGCAATGCCGATGGAGCAAAAGAAGGGGGACTCTCAATGCTGACCTCGCTGAGCACCGACGAGAGAAACCGCCTGGACACGGCCTGGTGGGCGGTTTACACCCGCCATCAGCACGAGAAGGTCGTGGCAGAGATGCTCTCCGCTAAGGGTTTTGATGTTTTTCTTCCGCTCTATCAATCTGCCCGCCGCTGGAAAGACAGAAGCAAGGTGCTTTCCTTGCCCTTATTCCCTTGCTATCTTTTTGTTCGCGGCGGCATCGATCGTAAACTGCAGGTCGTGACAACTCCCGGAGTCCACATGATTCTTTACCGAGGTGAACGTGTCGCGATTGTCCCCGATGCGGAGATTGAGGCGCTTCAAAGAGCGGTGGAAGGACCTTTGCGCGTTGAACCGCATCCTTTCTTAAAGTGCGGCATGCGCATTCGCGTCACAAGGGGCGCCCTCGCGGGCGTTGAGGGCATTCTGATTCGCAAGAAGAATCTGTTTCGTCTGATTCTCTCTGTGGATATGCTCGCGCAGTCCGTGGCAGTCGAAGTCCACTCCTCCGATGTGGAGCCATGTGGCTCCAGGAGCCAGGAATGGGAGCTGCGCTCATCGTCGGTTTGTGCTGCCCCGAGCCGGTTCTTAAACGCAAGCACACCCCATGCAACGGCGTCGTAGATAGTTGAGCTCTTGATCCCCGGGTTTGTGCTCTACCACCAGATTGGACGGAACTATATCTGGCCTCGTATTTGCACTACCAGCCGTGTATCGATCGGATCTGCGATGTGCAATTTTAGTTTATCGCTGTAATCAACCTCTCCAGAATGGATGAGCAAGACCGTTATGAAAAGTTGGCCCGCCTGGGCAATCAAATTCAGCTTTCTTCTCTGTGTGGTTCTTTCCGGAAGTTTGTCGGGGCAAGCCGCCGACTCGAACCAAACTGACAGCGGGCCCACTGCTGCTGCCACTTCCTCACCGGCGCAACCTGATTCGCCTTCAAAGAAAGCCCGTGCCGACGACACCTATATCATCGGCGAGGACGACGTTCTGTCGATCAATGTGTGGAAGGAACCGGATCTTACTCGATTGATTCCGGTGCGATCGGATGGAAAGATTTCGATGCCTTTGATAGGAGAAGTAAAAGCGGCGGGACTGACACCAGCACAGCTCCAACAAGAAATTGAAGTCAACCTCCGGGGCTATATCACTGAGCCACAAGTGACGGTAATCGTCCAGGAGATACGAAGCCAAAAGTTCAACATTCTCGGTGAAGTAAATAAGCCCGGATCTTACCCACTAGCCGCAGGCACAACTATAGTTCTTGACGCGCTTGCATTGGCCGGTGGGTTTAAGGATTTCGCGAAGAAGAAATCCATCTACGTTCTCCGCCAGAATTCCCAAGGGGAGGAATCCAGAATCCCCTTTAACTATCAGAAATTTATCAAGGGAAAGAATGTCAGCGACAACATCAAGATTAAACCGCATGACACCATCGTCGTGCCGTAGAGATTGTGTATGTTTGCACGAATCACTCTCGTTCTCGTATTGCTTGTGACTATGCCTGCGTGGTCCCAGGTCGAGCCGGGCGCAACCGGCGGCGCTGCGACCCCCGACAACGACGCCCAAATGGTGACGCCCCCGCCGGTAAGCGGCGAGGCCTATCCTAACATCACAGGCTCGGAGATCCAAGCGAACTACCTGTCCACCTCCTTGGCGGTCAACGGAGGGTATGTCGAGAACGTCTTCCCGAATTCGACGGCAACCCCTGTCAATGATGCCACCTTTTCGATCATCCCTACCGTAGCGATTTCCCGATCTACGCCTCGTCAGCAAGAGACATTGACGTACAGTCCGAGCTTCATTTTCTATAAACCCACGAGTGTCCTCGATACCGTCGATCAGGGCGCGGCAGTGACGTTCCAGGATCGCCTAAGCCCTGCAGTGACCTTTAGCTTGCAGGATAACTTTTACAGGACATCTGATGTCTTTGACCAGTCCTATTTGTTTTCTGCAGGAGCGATCACCGGTTCTTCGCAAACGCCCACAACAACTGTGATTCACTCCATTCCAGAGCAGCTCAGCAACACAGCGAATGCGGTCATTAGTTATCAATTCGGAAGGGACAGTATGGTCGGTGGCGGGGGATCATATTCGCTCATTGATTATCCGTTTCCACAGACACGTCGGGCATTCCAAATACCAACGATGATCGGCGCCTCGGCTTTTTACAACCGGCGCCTTTCCCGCAGGCAGTATACGGGTGTCACCTATCAGTACTCCCGAAGGATAGCTGGCTTGGGCTCCGACAATTGGTCTGAACCAGCAAAGTGAAACGCAAACGCATTCGCTGCTTCCGTTTTACACAATTTATTTCGCTCGAGCATTTTCCTTCTCAATTTCGGCCGGCGTCCAGTACGTTGACGTCCGCTACCCAAGTCGTTGACGTCCAATTCATGGTCACCCGCAGGTGTCGTTAAGCGTGGGGTGGCAGAGCAACCGCGCCAATCTTGCGGCGAACTATACCGCACAACAAGTTCTGAGCAAGGTCTGTTTGGCGCCTATAACACCAACGCCGCTAGCCTTCCGGAGGCTGGAGAGTTGTTCGTTCCTGGACCTTGGGTTGTCAGCGTACTACATCAGACACGGCACATGCGACACCTGAACCTTAGCACATATACAGGCGGGACTACGATCGCAGGACAGGCTTCATTGACTCATTCGCTTGGCGAGCACTTCACTCGCCGTTTTGGCTATCAGCGTCTTCATCAGCAGTACTCCAGCATCCCAATCATCTCTGAGAATCCAGACAGTGATCAGGGGTATGGAAGGATAACTTACCAATTCAAGTGCCATTGAGGAAATAACCATGCCGAGATATGTCTGAAGAACAGGAAAGAGAACGGCTCGACCTCCAACGCTTGGTCGGGATCGTCCGCCGCCGGCACCTTCACTTCCTTATACCTCTGTTTCTTGGCTGGCTCTTAGTATGGGGATCGAGCTGGATACTTCCTCCCCGCTATAAGTCGAGCACTCTGATTCTTGTAGAGCAGCCGACGATGCCCCAGAATTACGTCGTGCCGAATATCAATGACGATCTTCAGACGCGGCTGCAGAGCATGACAGAGCAGATACTTAGCCGGACTCGCCTTCTTATGATCATTGATAAGCTTCACTTGTATGGCGCCGCCCGAGGGAGGCTTACAGATGATCAGAAAGTTGCAAAGTATGCGCAAGGACATCGGTATCGACTTGGTTCGAAACCCGGGACGACAAGACATTTCGTCATTCACCATCTCCTACTCGGCCGGCGATCCGCATTTGGCTCAGCAAGTGACGGCGGAGCTCACGGAGCTTTTCATCAGTAAGAATCTTAAGAATGCGCCAGCAGGAGTCTGAGGGAACGACAGACTTTCTTGCAGAAGCAACTGGAGGATGCGCGCGAGAGCCTGTCGGAACAGGAGGCGAAGGTTCGGCAATTCGAGAGCCAGCACGGAGGGGCTTTGCCTACGCAAGAAGCAGAGCAATCTTCAAATCCTGGCCGGCCTTCAGTCACAGCTACAAGGCGACCAGGATGCTCTCAATACGGCAAAACAACAACGAGTCTACCTGCAGGCACTGCTGGAACAGGAACGGACGTCGCAAGCGACAGGTCGGCTCGGCACAGATCAGACAGGCGCTTCAGCGCCGACGGAGTTGGCTGCAATTGACCAGCAACTCGACAAGCTGAGAGCCCACCTCGCGGAGCTTAGCTCTAAGTACACAGATCGCTATCCGGACGTTCCGAGGCTAAAGCAGCAGATAGCGAAGACGGAATTGGATGAGACAGAATCTCATCGCCGCTTTGAAATCAAGAATAGGGCACGAGACAGCGACAGCACACTTCGGCGCTGCAGCGGATCGCAACATTGAGCACGGCCGGACGGCAATTACAGGGGCAATTGCAAGCCAACCAGCTGGAAATCGAGAACCGGGAAAGTTCAATTGAGAGTCTAAAAGAGCGAATCAACGAATACCAGGGGCGCCTGAACATGGAGCCCGCGACCGAGCAGGAACTCGCAGACTTGACCCGTGGCTATGACCAGTCCAAGGCAAACTACGATGACCTGTTGAAGAAGAAAGACCAGTCGGAGATGGCCACGAGCATGGAGGAGATGCAGCAGGGCGAGCGGTTCACCATGCTTGATCCTCCGAGTTTGCCGTCAAAGCCGGATTTTCCCAATCGGCTCAAATTCTGCGGTTTCGGTCTGGGAGTTGGCTTGGCTTTGGGCTTCCTTGTTGCAGCGGGATTTGAGTTCATGGATGATCGCTTGCACAGTGAAAAGGAAATCAAAGCACTTTTGCCGATCGCAGTTATCTCCGAGATTCCCGCGATAGTGAGCCCGTTGGATGAAGCGAAAACAAAGAGGAGATTGGCTTTGGGGTGGGCTACGACTGCACTCGTCGTTGTCACGATCGCTGCCGGCTCTGCCTTCAGCTATCTCCACAATTAGGATCTCGACTCCTGATGTACAAAACTTTCTTCAATTTGACCCGCAACCCGTTTGATCTTACGCCAGATCCCACCTGCTTTGTCGCGAGCAAACGGCACACCGAGGCATTGGCGGCGCTCTATTATGGCGTTCGGCGGCACAAGGGCTTTGTTGTGGTTACTGGGGAGGTGGGCACCGGAAAGACTTTGCTGCTTCGCTGCCTGCTCGACCTTTTGAAGGAGAGCAAAGACATTGCCTACGCGTATATCTTCAATAGCCGCCTTTCCCCGACGGAATTTCTGCAGTATATTCTCGCTGATTTCGGCCTTCCTGCTTCCGGCAAAAATAAATGCGACCTTTTGCTCGACCTGGGACAGTTTCTCGTCGCGCGATGCAAGAAGAAACATGACCACAGTGCTCATCGTAGACGAAGCGCACCATCTCTCCGATGACATACTTGAAGAAGTTCGACTTCTGTCGAACCTGGAGACGACCAACGACAAACTGCTGCAAATCATACTCGCGGGACAGCCGGAACTTGACCAGCAACTGGATTCTGTCGGGTTGAGGCAGCTCAAGCAGAGAATTGCAGTTCGCACACAGCTTTATCCTTTGGATGCCTGCGAGACAAAACAATACATTGAGCAGAGGATGCAGACAGCCGGAGCGGCCCCTTGCGAGAATCATATCTTTCACGGAGAGGCTATCGCAGTCTGTATTCAACTATTCTCGTGGCTTTCCCCGCCTCATCAACACCATCTGTGAGAACGCCCTTATCACTGCCTATGCTAAGCAGTTGCGCAGTGTGACCCCAGACATGATTGAAGACGTGGCGAGGGAATTTCGTTTCGATATGCCCCGGGTGTTTCCTGATGAGGATTCTTTGAACCGCACGCTGCCTGGTGAAGAATATCTTCAGGCTACCGGAACCTGGAAACGTCAGGGAATCCTTGAAGGAGCAATGATGAGCAATATATTTGATGCGCTGACAAAGATCGGAAAATGAACAAGTAGGAAGTGATCGTCGCGGCCGGCAAAAGCGACTGAATTGCTGCAGCGTGCCGAGCGCAGGGCGGTGTCGAACTGGGAAGCCACAGTAGTCGATGTGGAGCCGGAAGCGAAAAGCTTCACCGATAACAATGAAGTCGTTGGACGAGACACAATTCTCCTTGCTGAAGCGCTCGCGGCTGCATCGGGTAATGCGGAGGGGCTGTCTGCAGATGAGCGTTCCGAAATTTTAAGCCAATTTCAGTCGTTGCCAATTTCGCTACCTGCACAAAGCCGGCTAGTCTGCCTCACGGATAGAGAGAACCCGACAGCAGAGGCCATTCGCCTCCTGGGTGTGCGATTGAAAGACTTGCGCCGGATCCGGCCGCTGAAGAAGGTTTTAATCACAAGCACAATCCCGCAAGAAGGCAAGAGTACGATCGCTGCCAACCTTGCCTGTGCTCTTGCCCAGGTGTCCAACGAAAAGACTTTGCTGGTGGAAGGAGACCTGCGCCGTCCTTCTCTGTCGCAGATGTTCGGTATTCAAAAGAGCCGCGGCATTTATGATTGGCTAAGTGGAGAACTTGAGTCCACTTGCCGATATTTACCATCTTGAGGAAGCGGGTCTCTGGCTATTGCCTGCTGGCGATGCTACTGAGCAATCCCATCGAACTACTGCAATCGCAAAAATTGCCGGACCATGATGGAGCGGTTTGCTGCGGTGGTTTGATTGGATCATTATCGATTCTCCTCCTGTGCTACCGCTGGCCGATACCAGCGTCTGGATGAGGCTCGCAGACGGGGTCTTGCTGGTTACCCGCCAGGGAACGACCGAAAAACAACAGTTGCAGAAGGGGCTCGTGGCGCTGGATTCGACGAAGCTGCTCGGTGCGCTCTTGAACGGCTCCATGGCTTCGGCCTACAGCGGTTACTACTATCGATCGTCCTCTGTCTCCTGACAATCCGGCGTATAGACAGTTTGCGCGAAATGCAGCTCAGTATGCACGCTGATGATCGCCCCGAGAGGAGCATATTCGTGACCTTGCAGATCACACTAAAGAACCGAATTCCGTCGACCCACTACTGGAAACTACGCCCACAGTGGAGCGCACACCTCTGGACGAAGAGACATTCAGACGGATGATCGCCATTGAGCGCAAGCGCACAGAACGCTCTAAGGCTCCCTTCCTGCTCATGTTGCTGGAAGCTGTCAACGATGGGAGTGCGAACAAGAACAGGACAACCCTTCGCCGCGTGATTGCGGCGCTGCTTTCCTCCAGCAGAGACACTGATCTGATCGGCTGGTACAAGGAAGGGGTCATCGTTGGTGCTATGTTCACGGGCCTCGTCGTGAATGACAAGACGGGCGATTCTGGATATTTTCTTGACCAAGGTGACTGCGAACTCTGCGGGACGAGTTGTCCGAGGAGCAATTTAATCAGGTCCGAATCTCC
Organism: uncultured delta proteobacterium; assembly: GCA_963729835.1. Lineage (GTDB taxonomy): Bacteria > Desulfobacterota > Binatia > HRBIN30 > HRBIN30 > CAVSQF01. The sequence goes on from CAVSQF010000016.1 coordinate 21,083, forward strand.
TTTCACCTTTTCCCGACGACTGGGATCACGAAAAGCCTGGGCGGCCAAGTAATGCCGCTCTGTATCCCGACTTGATTAGCCATGACAAGGGCAAGCGCACTGTGCTTGTGGTCAAACGCGTGATCGACATCGTGGGAAGTGCAATGATGTTGATCTTGTGTGCACCGCTCTTCGCCGTCATCGCCCTCGCCATTAAGTTGTCTTCGAAAGGTCCCGTGTTCTATCGGCAGATGAGGGTAGGGCGTTATGGCCAGACTTTTACTTTCCTCAAATTCCGATCAATGTATGTGAACAACGATTGCGAGCGTGCATAAGGAATTTGTCACGCGGCTCATTGCAAGCCATCCCGCCTCAAAAGGACAAAGCGAGAGCGAGCGAAGCGTTTACAAGCTCACCAACGATAAGAGAATCACCCGTTTGGGAAGAATACTCCGGCGCACCAGCCTTGACGAACTCCCGCAATTTCTTAACGTTCTCATGGGCGACATGTCGCTTGTTGGACCGCGTCCTCCGATACCATATGAGTTGGCTGCCTACCAAACCTGGCACAGACGCCGATTGCTCGGGGTAAAGCCCGGAATTACAGGGTTGTGGCAGGTCATGGGCCGAAGCAGCGTCCGCTTCGATGAAATGGTGCGACTGGATCTCAGGTACGCCTCCGCGTGGACTCCGTGGCTGGACTTTAAGATTCTGCTGCGTACTCCCGGGGCGGTAATTAAGGGTACGGGCGCATACTAAATCTGACTATCCCAGAGTTACTTCCGGACGTCCTCTTTCTTGCAGCGCGTCGGCGATCCGGCGAAGAATAGGGTGCCGCGCTCGCCCGGAACACAATGGAAGAGATTTCCTCCTAAACTCACCGCAACAGTGCGAAGCGATCCACCGCGTCTTTGGGAGTAACTCTCAGGATTGGCATGCACACTTTTAGATAGGTGCGTAGAAGTAGAGAAAGTCTAAGAAGGAGGTAAGAGCATATGGACTTCGGTGTAATTGGATACGGCTACTGGGGTCCGAACATCGTTCGAAATCTGCTAGTCTAGAGGGCGCGCAGGTGCGTGCGATTGCAGATATTAATCCTGCGGCGCAGGCTCGCGCACTGAAGGCCTATCCCGGAGTGAGGGTGACTCCAAGTGCGAAGGAAGTAATCTCTTCACCTGACGTCGATGTCGTCGCTATTATTTCACCCGTCTGGACGCATTATGAACTGACAAAGGCCGCACTCCAGAACGGAAAACATGTATTTGTCGAGAAGCCATTCACAAGCACGGCCGCTCAGGGCGAAGAGCTGGTCAATCTTGCTCAACAAAAGAATCTCAAGATTATGGTTGACCATACGTTTCTGTTCAGCGGGGCGGTGAAGCGAATTGCGCAGCTAATCGACGAAGGAGCGCTGGGGAATCTGTACTACTACGACTCCACGAGGGTCAATCTCGGCCTATTTCAGCACGACATCAATGTGCTCTGGGACCTCGCCCCACATGATCTTTCGATCATGGACCATCTCATCAAGGCCAGCCCCGAAGCCGTCGTGGCCACGGGACAGGGGCATCTCAATGGACATGAGGATGTGGCTTTCATGACGTTGTATTTCCCGAATAAGGTAATTGCACATATCAACGTCAATTGGCTATCTCCGGTTAAGGTCAGGACCACGCTCATCGGCGGCGAGAAGCGAATGATTGTATGGAACGATCTGGAGGCAGACGAAAAGGTAAAGGTCTATGACAAGGGTGTAAAGATTACGAGCCGGGAGGGCGTCTACGACCTTTTGGTAAGTTACCGCTCAGGAGATATGTGGTCACCGCAGCTGGAGCAGGTCGAAGCCTTGAGCCAAGAGCTTAACTACTTCGTGGAGTGCATCACGAATGGGACAGGAGCCATTCAACAATGGCTGCGCAGGTCTTAGGATAGTCAGGATGCTTGAAGCTGCCAGCGAATCATTGAAGCAAGAAGGGGGCCTTGGTGCGCGTATGAACCAGTACAACTCTGTCGCGGCGGACGTCAAGCTTGGGGAGAACGTGCAGTTGTCGAAGTTCGTGAACCTTTACGGATGCGAGATTGGAGACGAGACAAAGATCGGGGCCTTTGTAGAGATTCAAAAGAATGCTCGCGTCGGCAAGCGCTGCAAGATTTCCAGTCACACGTTCATCTGCGAGGGCGTGATCGTTGAGGACAACGTCTTCATCGGTCATGGCGTGACATTTACCAATGACACGTATCCGCGGGCCACCGACCGCAACGGAGCCCTGCAAACCGAGGCTGATTGGAGAGTTGAGCCCACGGTCGTGCGCAGAGGCGCATCGATTGGGTCCGGTGCTACTCTGCTGTGCAATCTCAGCATAGGTGAAAACGCGATTGTAGGAGCCGGGAGCGTAGTGACTAAGGATGTCCCACCCAACGCGATCGTGGCCGGAAATCCGGCCAGGGTTTTGCGGTTTATCGAAGGAAGTTTGGAGAGCCCTAATGTCCGGTGCTGATAGCATTCCTTTTCTTGATCTTGTTACTCCCCACGTGGAACTGGAGCAGGAGCTCACAGGGGTATTTCGCCAGGCGTTGCAAACCGCCGGGTTTATCGGCGGGCCGATGGTGGAGGAGTTCGAGAGATCTTTCGCGGAGTATTGCCGCACAGACTACGCCGTAGCGGTTAATAGTGGGACAGACGCGCTGCGATTTGCCATTATGGCCTGCGGTATTGAAGCCGGCGACGTCGTTCTCACCGTTCCCAACACTTTCATTGCCACGACTGAAGCCATCTCTCAGGCGCGGGCCATTCCGGAATTCATCGACGTGGACGAGCACACCTACAACATCTCGGTGCACATGCTCGAGCAGTATCTGGAAAAACAGTGCGTCCGGAGCCATGACCGGAAAACTGACGAGCCTCCGTAGCGGAAGGCCCTGTCACGGCCATTGTTCCCGTCCATCTTTACGGGCAAATGGCCGATATGGACGGAATCCTGAACCTTGCCGAGAGGTACGACCTCAAGGTGATCGAAGACGCTTGCCAGGCGCACGGCGCCGAGTATTTCTCAAAGAAACACAATCGATGGATGAAGGCAGGGTCGATGGGGCGTGCGGCGGCGTTCAGCTTCTATCCGGGCAAGAACCTTGGTGCATGCGGTGAAGGCGGCGCAGTCACAAGCAACGACCTCGATGTCGTGCGAATCATCAAGATGCTTCGCGACCACGGCCAGGTGAAGAAGTACTACCATGATATTGAAGGCTATAATGGGCGCCTCGATGCAATTCAGTGCGCAATCCTTCACACCAAGCTGCCGCATCTTCCTGACTGGAATCGTCGTCGTCGCGATCATGCTGCAGCCTATAACAAGCTCCTTGCCGGCAATGATGCGGTCATTCTCCCATATGAGCCGTCCTGGTCTCGAGCCGTGTATCACCTTTATGTCGTACGCACGGCAAACCGCGACGGCCTGATCGACTTTCTCAAAAGCAAGGGAATCGGCACCGGAATTCACTACCCTGTTCCCCTGCATCTGCAACGGGCTTACACATTTCTCAACTACACGCGTGAGGATTTCCCGGTTGCCAGTCACGCCTCCGGTGAGATCGTATCTCTTCCGATGTTCCCGCAGCTCAAACCCGAACAGCAGGCTCGTGTTGCTGAGGAAGTTCTCGCCTTCACGCTTGAGGAAGCGGGCAGATCGGTCGCCGGCGCCGAAAAGGTAAAGGCGCTCACCGAACAGCCAGCCTAGGGATACAGCGCAACTTAAGCTCACGCGCGGCCTTGCGGAAACTTCGCACTACAGCTTCAATCAGGTTTCGGTGATGGATGGGTTCCGCGGGGCGTTCTGCCGCCAGATAAGAATCGATCCGATTGGTTTGAGCCGATCCAATACTGCGTTGGCGTCTTCTTAACCTGCCGGCTCATGCCCCAAAACCTTTGTCTGTTAGGCAAGGCGCCACTCGGCAAGCACGGGCCTCACCAGCAGTTCAATCCCGGAGCCGGAGGACTAGGAGATTATGGGATCAGGAAAGTCAGTCGCAATTGTAGGGCTTGGAGAAGTTGGAAAGCCGCTCTTCGAGCTCGTGTCCAAATTCCATTCAGCAGTTGGAGTGGATATATCGCTCCCGCCCTCTTTGCCTTTACACGTTGATGTTCTGCACGTGTGCTTTCCTTTCGAGATCAAGGATTTTGTTGGTGAAGACTCCATCAACCGGGCTGGTTCAACCGACCCCGAGAAAATACGCGAAGCGATCAAGGCGACCAACATCCCGGGGGACAAACTCATCACCCCCTGGCGGGGTATCAAATTTGACGAAAAAGGCCAAAACATTTTGGTGGACGCGATTGTCATCCAGTATCAAGATGGGGGAAAGCGATATACGATCTATCCCTTCAACCTGGCGACCAAGGACATCGTTTATCCGATTCCTAGATGGTCCCAGAGAAAATAGATAGGTACCCGATGATTGGAAATAAAAAGAATTCAGCTCCGGCACATGGCGTCATCGTAGCCATCCGACGGCTGAAAATTCCTGGTCTAAAAATTCGATTTGAGTAAAATGGAGCAGCTTTATTCCAGAAAGGAGGCCTTACAATGAAGAGGGTTTTAGGTTTTTTATCATCCATGGCTATCATCCTGGTTCTCATGAGCCCGGTGATTACGTCTGCCGCCGAAGACGTGAAGATCGGGGTGATCTATCCAATGTCCGGCCCCATCGCCCAGGCCGGGCTTGACAACAAGCATGCCATCGAGCTTGCCCTGGACATCATTAACACCACCAAATATAAAAATTTAAACCTTCCTCTGGCGAAAACGGAAGGGTTGCCCAATCTGGGGGGGGCGAAAATCGCGGTAGTTTTTGCCGACCACCAAGGAAAACCCGATTTGGGCTTAAGCGAGGCGGAACGTCTTCTTACCCAGGCGCAAGTGGTTGCTCTTCTGGGCTGCTACAACAGCAATGTGACCGAGACCGCCAGCATGGTGGCCGAGCGGATGAAGATGCCTTTCTTCAATCCCGAATCTTCATCCCCCCAGCTCACTCGGAGGGGGTTCAAGTGGTTCTTCCGCAGCACCCCGCATGATGAAACTTTTTCCGAGGCGATGTTCAAGTGCCTGGTAGACCTGGAAAAAAAACGGGGTGCCAAATTCAAGACGATTGCCGTGGCGTACGAGGACAGCCTTTATGGAAAGGACAGCAGCCGCATTGAAAAAGAGTTGGCCAAGAAAGCGGGTTATAAGGTCGTTGCGGATATTCCCTACCGACGGTCGGCTACTTCTCTCACCTCGGAAGTCCAAAGGCTGAAAGCAGCCAACGCGGATGTCCTTTTCCCGACCTCCTATGCATCCGATGCGATTCTTCTATTAAGGACTTCCAAAGATCTGGAATACAACCCTGCGGCTATCATGGCTCAAAACTCGGGTCACACTGATCCTTCCTTCATAGAAGCGGTTGGAAAGGATGCGGACGGGATCGCCAGCCGTTCGGAGTTCTCCCTGGACCTGGCTGCCCATAAACCCCTGGTGAAGGAAGTTAACGATCTCTTCAAGCAGCGCTCGGGAAGGGACTTCTCCGGGACTTCCGCTCGGGCCTTTGTGGGATTCTTTGTCCTGGCCGATGCCATCAACCGGGCGGGCTCTACGAAGCCCGAAGCCATCCGGGAGGCCTTGATCAAAACCAACATTCCCGCGGATCAGCTGATTACTCCCTGGCGGGGCGTGAAATTTGATGAAACCGGGCAGAATATCCTGGGGGATCCCATTGTCATTCAGTGGCAGGGGGGAAAGTCCTATACGGTATGGCCTTTCAACCTGGCCACGAAAGACCTGATCTACCCCATCCCTAAATGGTCTGAGAGAAAGTAATCAAGACAGTTTTTCTATCCATCCATCCTTCCTTCCCTCTCCCCTGACTGAGGAGAGGGAAGGATGCAAAAAGGAACCTCTATGTTGACTCCAGAAATCATTCTGCAAACGGTTATCAGTGGAATCCTCATGGGCTGTATTTATGCGCTGGTCGCAGTGGGCCTGTGCCTGATCTGGGGGCTAATGGAAATCGTGAACTTCGCCCACGGGGAAATGCTCATGCTGGCCATGTTCACTTCTTTCTGGGCCTTCGCCCTCTATCATATCGATCCTCTCCTCTCTCTGCCCCTTTGTATGATCATCTTATTTCTCATCGGCGTGGCGGTTTACTTCATCGTCATTAGAAAATTACTCAAGGCCACCTTCCTGGCTCAAATTCTTGCAACTTTTGGCCTGGGTATTTTTTTGCGCTATCTGGCCCAGTTTATGTGGTCACCCGATTTTCGGGTCATCAAAAATCCAATCCTGTCGGGCAACATTGGCATTGGCGGAATTTTTGTAGGGATTCCCCAACTGGTTGCGAGTATATGCTGCATCATCACCTTTGTTCTTCTTTATTGGTTCATCAATAAAACGGAAGTGGGTTTTGCCCTGCTGGCGACCAGCGAGGACCGGGAAGCGGCCAACCTGATGGGGATCAACAGCCATAAGATGTTCGCCCTGGGTTGGGGGATCGGGGCGGCGTGTTTGGGGGTCGCCGGGGCGCTGATGTCCAACTTTTATTACATTTTCCCGGAGGTCGGCTTTTCCTTCTCCCTCATTGCCTATGTGGCGGTTGCTCTGGGAGGGTTTGGGTCCATTCCGGGTTCTTTTATCGCCGGTATAATCATCGGCGTCGTGGAATTCGTAACCGGGCTGCTCATCGCTCCCGCCTTTAAATACGCTTTTGTCTTTATCATTTACCTTCTGGTGGTTTTCATCCGGCCCCAGGGTCTCTGGGGAAGGTATTAATATCTCGCCTCATCACCTCCTCTTCCTAGACAGACCGGAGGGTTGAGGATACGACGGGAAAATTCATGGTTGGAAAATCAAAGAATTGGATCTGGCTAGTCGTTGTTTTCATCATTCTGATGATTTATCCGGTTATATTTACGAAACCCTTCCCCCGCCATCTCCTGATCATGATTTTTCTCTACGGGTCTATGGGTTTGGCCTGGAACATCATCGGGGGGTATGCCGGACAGATCTCGTTGGGCCATGCCATCTTTTTTGGAACCGGGGCTTATACCTCCACCCTGATGTTGATGAAACTGGGAATCAGCCCATGGCTGGGGATGCTGGCGGGTGGGGCCGTATCGATCGGCATTGCCTTCATCATCGGGTATCCCTGCTTTAAGCTGGCCGGCCACTATTTCGCCATCGCCACGATCGCCATCGGAGAGATCGCCATGGTGTGCATGCTCAACTGGGACTGGGCCGGATCGGCCGTGGGCTTAACCCTGCCCATCCTTCCCGAAGGATTCATCAACATGGAGTTCCACACCACCAAGGCTCCCTACTACTACATCGCTTTCGGCTTTTTGATCGTGGCCGTTCTCATAACCTACGGGGTCGACCGGTCCAAGCTCGGGTATTACTTTAAGGCCATCAAAGGGGACCTGGATGGAGCCCGCAGTTTGGGAATCAACACGGGCAGGTATAAATTCTATGCCCTGGCTCTGAGTGCTTTCCTGACCTCGATCTGTGGATCTTTCTATGCCCAGTATGTTCTCTTCATTGACCCGGATAGCACCTTTCCGTTGATTCTTTCCATCATTCTTTGCCTGGTGGCTACCCTCGGCGGAGTAGGGACCGTCTGGGGTCCGGTCATCGGGGCGGCCATCCTCATCCCCATCTCTGAGTTTACCCGCATCCAATTCGGGGGAGGGGGCAAGGGAACCGACCTGATCATTTATGGTTTCCTCATCATGATCATCTCCATCTATCAACCCTTTGGAGTGATCGGCCTAGCCAAGCGTTTCAAGAAAAAGGAGTCGACCGTAATGGCCCTTCTGGAGGTGAAGCAACTCACCAAGAATTTTGGCGGCCTCATGGCCAATGATCATATTGATCTTCAGGTCGATGAGGGAGAAATTGTCGGCCTGATCGGGCCTAACGGAGCGGGTAAAACTACGCTCTTCAACTGTATCGCCGGCTTTTACCCTCCCAGCAGCGGCAGCGTCCAGTTTAAAGGAGAAGAGATCACCGGTTTGCTGTCGAACGAAGTTTGCCTACGGGGGATCGCCCGGACTTTTCAGATTGTGCGGGTTTTCAAAGATCTGCCCGTTCTGGATAACGTCATGGTGGGCGCTTTTAACCGCACCAATTCGGCTGGCCAAGCCAGGAAGAAAGCTCTGGAGGTCCTGGACTTCTGCGGTTTGACCGCCAAAAAGAACCTGCTCGCCAGCGGCCTGACCATTGCCGACAAAAAGAGGCTGGAGGTGGCCAAAGCCTTTGCCACTGCGCCCCGGCTCCTCATGCTGGACGAAGCCATGGCTGGCCTGAACCAGACGGAAACGGCTGAAGCGGTGGCGCTGGTGAAGAAGATCTGCCAATCGGGAACCACCATTCTCCTCGTGGAACACGTGATGGAAGTGGTGATGCCCATTTCCAACCGGGTGGTGGTCCTGGACTACGGGAAAAAAATTGCCGAGGACACCCCGGAAAAAGTCATCCACACCGAGGAAGTCATCAAGGCCTATCTGGGAGACAAATATCATGCTTCGCGTCGAGCGCATTAAAGTTTCTTATGACGAGGTCCCGGCCCTGCACGAAGTCTCTTTCCAGGTTGAACCGGGGCAGATCGTCTCCATCGTGGGCGCCAACGGCGCCGGCAAATCAACGATCCTGAAGAGCATCTCCAGTGTGCTCCGACTCGACGAAGGGTCGATCTCCTTCGAAGATCAGAGGATCGATCAAATGCCTCCCCACAAGGTCGTGGATCTGGGGATTGCCCATGTTCCCGAGGGAAGGCGATTGTTTGCCCGCCTGACCGTTACCCAAAACCTGACCCTGGGAGCCTACACGCGAAAATCCCCGGAGCATCGGGAAGCCACGCTGAAAACCATCTTCAAGCTCTTCCCGGTTTTGGAGCAGCGTCAACAACAAAGGGCTGGAACCCTGAGCGGCGGAGAACAGCAGATGCTGGCCATCGCCCGGGGTTTGATGTCTAAACCCAAGCTGCTGATGCTCGACGAGCCCTCCATGGGGATCATGCCCAAACTGATAACCGAGATCTTCGAGATGATCCAACGGCTGAATCAGGAAGAAAAGCTTACCATTCTGCTGGTCGAGCAGAACGTTCAGGAAGCCTTAGAAGTGGCCCATTACGCCTATATCCTGCAAACCGGCCGGGTCATGATGGAGGGGAAACCCGCTGAACTTCTGCAGACGGATATGATCCGGAAAGCTTATCTTGGGCTATAGGCAAAAGGGACAAGGCACGGAGGATCAAATTAAGAGGTGCAAGGTCCAAGGCGCAGGGCATGAGGCCGAGCGGGTAAAACAGAAAGGGGAGAGCCTAGAAAAAAATCTAATTCTTCCCTTTTTCTTTTTGGGGAACTGGTTTTGCTTTGGCTAGAGAAAGGCAGAGCCGCCGCAACTGGGAAACGAGTTTGAGACGGGTGGAAATCGCTTTAGGCGACATATCAACTTTCATTGATGCCTTCCTTCAGCTTTTGTATATCATCTAGATCCTGCCCGCTGCCTCTTAGAGACTTCAGATAAAGCAAACCTTCGCGGGAAACAACCCGAATTTTTCCTTCTTCCCATTCCACTTCCTTACGACTGTCCCATACTTTTTTAATCAGTGGAGTCACTAAAAGAAATTCCAAGGATAACCAATAGCCCGTTTCTATATCTTTCTTTGAAACTCGATGGATTTCGATACCCCCCTGGACAAAACTCATCGGTTCAGCTTTGATTATGTATCCCAATCCTCGGGTTAGGGCCTGAACCTGATCTAAGTATTCTTTCTCGATCAAAATATCAATATCAACGGTTGCCCTTGGAATTCCATAAAGCGCGAGAGCCAACCCACCACACAAAGCATAATTTATACTGGCTTCATTCAGTCGGCCAACTAAAGCTTTTAACTCCTCATAAAGATCAAGCATAGAATGTTTTGCAACTTACTCCTTACTGCTCATTCTTCACTTTCCTTTTACCAGTTCGATGATCTTCTGGGCCGCCTCGCGCATGTTTTTGTAGGTGAGAATGTTAAGCCCGGATTCCTCGAGGATTTTTCGGCCCAGTTCCACGTTCGTTCCCTCCATTCGCACCACCAGCGGGATCGTCAAGGGCCGCTCCCGGAGAGCATCTACAACCCCCTGGGCATAGCTGTCGCAGCGGGTGATACCCCCGAACATGTTGATAAAAATCCCTCTGACTTTGGGATCGGAACGAAGAAGACCGAAAGCGTTCCGGATTACATCTTTGGTCGCTCCGGCCCCGGCATCCAGAAAGTTGGCTGGTTCCCCTCCGTAATATTTCAGAAGGTCCAGGGTGGCCATCCCTAAGCCCGCCCCGTTGACGATACAGCCAATATTGCCCGGGAGGTTGACATAGTTCAGATTCAACCTTGTGGCCTCCACGTCCCGTGGATCTTCCTGTTCGATATCGCGCAGGGCCTGGAGTTCAGGATGGCGATAGAGAGCATTGTCATCGATGTTCATTTTGGCGTCCAGGGCGACCAATTCTCCCCGAGCGGTCAGGACGAGGGGATTGATCTCGGCCAGGGAACAATCGCAATCCATGAAAGCCCGGAACAGAGAAAAGGCCACACCCGCGCCTTTCCCTATGATCCCCCCCTGCAAGCCCATATCGATGCAGAGCTTTCGGCCCTGGAAACTGGTAAAACCGCAGCCCGAATCGACCGCGAATTTTTGGATCTTTTCCGGAGATTTGACGCTGACCTCCTCAATCTCTACCCCGCCTTCGGAGCTTCCGATCACCACCACTTTCCCCAGCTTGCGATCGATGGTAGCTCCCAGATAAAGCTCCTGGCTGATCGGGAGCGCTTCTTCCACCAGAACCCGGCTGATGGGCTTCCCCTGCGGGCCGGACTGCGGGGTCACCAGCCTCAATCCAAACATAGCCCGGGCAATTTCCCGGACTTCGGTGGGGTCCTTAGCCTTCCGGATTCCACCCGCCTTCCCCCTCCCGCCGGCATGGACTTGAGCCTTCACGATGAAGGGACCCTGGCCGATTCCTTGAGCTGCCGCTTCCGCGTCCCGGAGGTCGAAGGCCACCTGGCCTTTCGGAATCTTGATCCCATGACGGAAAAGAATCTCTTTGGCCTGGTACTCGTGAATGTTCATGGATCGACCTCCTTCATCCGGCTGGGGTTTCCGTTCTTGGGAGAGAAAATCCCCTCCCCCTTACTTACCAAAAGGGGAGGGGGCGAAGGAGTTAATACTTTTCGCTCATGACCTTCTTCTTCAGCTCACCGATCGCCCATGCGGGGTTCAAGGACTTCGGACAACAGGCTGTACAATTGAAAATGGTATGACAGCGCCAGAGCGCATGGCGATTGTTAAGGATCGGTAACCGCTCCCCCAGACCCTGATCCCGGGAATCGAAGACGAACCGGTAGGCGTTGAGCAGGGCGGCCGGACCAAGATAGTTCGGGTTCGCCCAGTACGAGGGGCAGGAGGAAGTGCAGGCTCCGCAGAGGATGCACTCGTAGGATCCATCGATCTTCTTCCGGTCTTCGATGCTCTGGTAGCGCTCCTTATCCGTGGGTGGGGTGCCGGCGATAAAGTAAGGTTTTACCGCTTCCAACTTCTTGAAGAAATCCTCCATATCCACTGCCAGGTCCTTGATCACCTTAAAGTGCCGCAGGGGTTCAATTTCTATGGTTCCCCCGCCCAGGGACTTAACCTGGGTTTCGCAGGCCAGGCGATTTAGCCCGTTTATGGTCATGGCGCAAGACCCACAGATCCCGTGGCGACAGGAGCGGCGGAAGGTCAGGGTACCATCCTGTTTCCATTTGATCTCGTTCAGGATATCCAGGATCGTCATCCCTATCCCCTCCTGCATTTCTACCTGGTAGGATTTGTAATAGGGCGCCTTGTCCTCGTCCGGGTTGAAACGGAAAATTTTAAAAGTCTGCATCATCGTTTTTGCTCCTTTGAAGTAGGGGCAATTCATGAATTGCCCTACAGGGTATTCCCACACCGCCCCGGAGTAGGGCGGTTCGCGAACCGCCCCTCCCCTTGGGGTTGAAAATCCTGCCCTTAGAACTTCCTCTCCTCCGGCTGGAAGCGGGTAACCACCACGGGTTTATAATCCAGTTTGATCCCCTGATCGGTCTTCCAGGCCAGCGTGTGTTTCATCCAGTTTTGGTCATCCCGTTTGGGGAAATCTCTCCGGGAAGTGGGCTCCCCGGCTTTCGGTCCGGGCTAATCCGCCCGACGACGATGGTTTCCACAAAGTCGAGCATGTTGCCGAGCTCAATGACATCCAGGAGCTCGGTGTTGAACCGCTGACCTTTGTAGCTAATCTCAACCCATTTGTATTGCTCTTGAAGGGATTTGATGACCTTCAACTGTTCTTTTAAAAGTTTTTCTTCCCGGTAGATTCCGCAATTGACCATCATGGTCGCCTGCAATTCGTCCCGGATGGCCGCGGGGCTTTCTTTTCCCTTGGCGGACAGCAGGCAATCCAGTTTCGACTTGGCCTTCTCCAGCCCATCCTTGGGAACTGGAACTTTATCGCCTCCATTGGCGATGTACTTGGCCATGGACCGGCCCGTCCTCCTTCCGAAGACCGCGCAGTCCATCGTCGAATTGCAGCCCAGGCGGTTGGCTCCATGCACCGAGACGCAGGCGCATTCCCCGGCCGCGTAGAATCCCCTCACCGGTGTATTCTTGGGGTCCATGATCACCTGCCCATTCACATCGGCGGGGATCCCGCCCATGGCATAATGGGCGGTGGGAAGGATGGGAACGAAGTCGGTGATGGCATCGATGCCGGCGAACTTCAGGATGAGCTCGTGGATCTGGGGAAGTTTCTCCATGATCGCCTGCTTTCCCAGGTGGCGCATGTCCAAATGGACATACCCCTTTCCCCCGATCCCCCGGCCCTCATTAATCTCCGTCTGAATCGACCGGGAGACCACATCCCGGGGGGAGAGTTCCATCTTGGCCGGGGCGTACTTCTCCATGAACCGCTTGCCTTCATTGTTTACCAGGTATCCCCCTTCTCCCCGGGCCCCTTCCGTGACCAGAACTCCGGAAGGATAAAGTCCGGTGGGATGGTACTGGACAAATTCCATGTCTTCCAGCGGCAGGCCGGCCTGCAGGACCAGGGCCATCCCGTCTCCCGTGTTGGAAAGGGCGTTGGTATTCACTTTCCAGGCCCGGGCGTAGCCTCCCGTGGCGAACATCACGGTCTTGGCGTGGAACACGTGGAGCCCCCCGTTGCGCATGTCCCAGGCGATCACGCCGGAGCACACATTATTCTCCACCAGGAGGCTGATGATGAAAAACTCTGAATAGAAACGTACGTCGTGCTTGATGCATTGCTCGTAGAGGGTATGCAGCATGGCATGGCCCGTGCGGTCGGCGGCATAGCACATCCGGCGGATGGCGCCTCCCTTGCCGAAATTGCTGTAGTGTCCCCCGAACTCCCGCTGGGCAATCTTGCCATCCTCCGTGCGGCTGAAAGGGCAGCCCATGTGTTCCAGGTCATAGGCCACCTCAATGGCATCGCGCACGAGAACCTCCTGGGCATCCTGATCCCCCAGGTAGTCCGCCCCTCGGACCGTATCGTAAAGATGCCATTCCCAGTGGTCTTCCTCCAGGCTCCCCAGCGCAGCGGCCGTCCCGCCCTGGGCGGAGATGGAATGGGAGCGGGTCGGGTAAACCTTAGAGAGTACCGCGGTATCCACCGACCGGCTGGATTCCAGGGCCGCGTACAGGCCGGCAATGCCCGCTCCAACGATGACTACGTCGTGTTCATGAACCATTTCATTCCTCCAGTTTTCGACTCACCGCAGAGGTCGCAGAGACCGCGGAGATGAGACAAATGAAAAATCAAAAGAAAAACAAAAAATCGACAGCCAAAAATTTTTGCTTTTTATTTCTATTCTCAGCGTTCTCTAAGAACTTATCCGTAAGTAATTTTCCCCCCTTTGTAAAGGGGGGGTGAGGGGGGATTTTTTCAAGGCACCCCGGGGCAAATCCCCCTATGTCCCCCTTTTTCAAAGGGGGATTTAAAAGGAATAGCTTATTTAAAGATAAGCTCTAAGTTCTCTGCGGTAAATAAGTGTCTTTTCATGTGCCAAAAGGCACCAAAGTTACAAATCCCAGAATGAGGAAGGCAATGCCCACGATCCAGGAGATCCCGTACAGGGACACCCGGACCCAGTTGGTTTTTACATAATCCTCGATGATCAACCAAAAGCCGTTCAAGATGTGGTACAGGAGCAAGATAACAAAACCGACATGAAAGAACTTCCAGAAAGGACTCCCCAGGTCCACCGGCGAGGCGCCGAAATGGACCGCCCCCATATGGATGACCAGAATGACCGCAACCAGGATCCCGGAAATTCTCTGGAAGAGCCAGCTGGAAGCACCCGAGCTATTCGCTGTTGAAAAGGCCATTTTCTCTCTCCTCCTAAATGGCTGCTAAAGTGGTCACAAAGATCACCAGCCCGATGACCATCATTACCCAGTAGAGCTTCTTGTGGTAGAGGGCTCCGTTCCCAAAATCGATGATCAACTCTCGTATCCCGTTCATGGTATGGTAGATCAGGAAGGCCAGGAGAACCACCACCACCGCCTTGTTGGTCAAAAAGTTGCTGATCGCCGCCAGCCCTTTTTGATCATATTTCATCCCGAACTGGGCCAGGATATGGAGTAAGAGATAGATCCCCACAGCCGCCCCGGTGATGCGGTGGATCAACCAGGCCGTTGCCCCGGTTTGCCAACGATAAAGCATCGTTTTTCTCCTTTAATTTATTGACCGCAGATTTTCGCAGAGACCGCGGATTTAAATATTCTGCTCAACGCCAATCTTCTCCCTCGAAAGAAGGTCTATTGGTGTATCGTTTGACTCTTTAATTTTAATCCTCTGCGATTCTCCGCGTTCGTCTGCGGTCGAATATCTATCTTTAACGTGGCGTACTGCTGCATGCCCTGCTGGTACAGGTCGTTCCCCTTGGTGTCGTTCACCACGATCACCGGAAAATCCTCGACTTCCAGCCGAGTTGATGGCCTCCGGCCCAAGGTCTTCATAGGCTACCACCTGGGCCTTTTTGATGGCCTTGGCCAGAAGCGCCCCCGCGCCCCCCGTCGCCGCAAAATAGACAGCCTTGTACTTCTTCATGGCCTCCACGACCTCTTTCTTGCGCATGCCTTTGCCGATCATTCCTTTCAAACCGATCTCCATCAGCCTGGGGGAATAGGCATCCATGCGGCCGCTGGTCGTCGGGCCGGCCGAACCGATGGCCTGGCCGGGTTTCGCCGGCGCCGGCCCTACGTAATAGATCACCTGTCCTTTGAGATCGACGGGGAGAGGTTTCCCTTCCTTTAAAAGGTCAAACAGCCGCTTGTGGGCTGCAGTCCCTTCCCGTATAAATTACCCCATTGAGGAAGACCTTATCCCCCGCCTTCAGCTTTTCCACGTCGGCGTCGGAAAGGGGGGTTTTCAATCGAATTGGTTGGCTCATTCTTATACCTCCTCCTCTCTCAAATTACGGCTTCTTTATGCCGGTGAGAGTGGCAGTTGATGTTTACGGCCATGGGAAAGCTGGCAATATGGCAGGGGATCATTTCCACATGCACCGCCAGGGCCGTGATTCTTCCTCCCAGCCCCTGTGGGCCCGATCCCCAGGTTGTTGATCCGGGTGAGAAGCTCTTCTTCCATCGCCGCCAGCTGAGGGTCCGGATTTTTCTGCCCCAGGGGCCGGAGGAGGGCTTTTTGGCGGTGAGGGCGCACTCTTCAAAGGTCCCCCCAATGCCCACTCCCACCACGACCGGCGGGCAGGGGTTGGAGCCGGCCTGTTTTACCCATTCGACCACGCGGTTCTTGATGCCCTCGATCCCATCCGAGGGGCTGAGCATGTTCACCATGGACATGTTCTCGCTCCCTCCCCCTTTGGGAGCCACGATGATCTTCATTTTATCGCCGGGGACGATTTGCAAGTGGATGATCGGCCGGGGTGTTGTCTTTCGGTGTTGGCCCGGGTAAAACAATGGCAGGAGGATTTTCGAAGATAACCCTCCTTATACCCCTGCCTGACTCCTTCATTGACGGCAGCGTTGAAATCTCCTCCGGCGACGTGTACTTCCTGTCCTAATTCCACGAAGAGCACGGCCAGGCCGGTATCCTGGCAGAGGGCCACCTGTTCTTCCCGGGCGATGCGGGCATTTTCCTTAAGCTGCTGGAAGACCTCTTTCCCCACGGGTGATTCTTCCTGCTTCTCCCCCCGGTCGAAAGCAGCCAGCACGTCCTCTCCCAGATAGAAGTTGGCATCGATGCAGAGCTTTTTCACTACCTCTGTGATCTGCTTGGCATTAATTTCTCTCATCCCATCCTCCTTCAAAATCACAAAAGGGGCATTCGGGGACCTTCAACTTTTTCCACCCGTCACATGAGAGATCCGGTTCCGCGTGGGTCCCCGAATGCCGCTTGAGATCAAATTTTGCACTCGGGAATCAGGCCTTTTTCCATCAGGAGCCTCGATTTCTTCCCGGGCCCGGTTGATGATCGCGGAAGCTTTCTCGAAGAGCTGCTCTTTGCTCATGTTGACCCGGGCCACCTTCTGCTCAATGGCTTTGAGGGCCACGGCCACGGCCTGTCTCGGGGAAGATATCCCGCTCATCCATGGTGGGAAGCAGGTAATCCTTCCGGAGGCCCTTGTCTTCGGCACACTTGGCCAGTTCCAGGGCCGATGCGATGCACATCTCATCCGTGATGGTCGTGGCCATGACATCCAGGGTGCCCCGGAAAATCGCCGGGAAGCATAGGGAGTTGTTCACCTGGTTGGGGAAATCGGACCGCCCCGTGGCGATCATCTTTGGCTCCCCCCTCCTTGGCCTCCCAGGGGTAGATCTCCGGGATGGGGTTGGCGCAGGCAAAGATGATGGGGTCTTTGGCCATCTTCTTTACCCATTCCTTTTTGATCACATCCGGGCCGGACTTGGCCAGGGCGATCATCGCATCGGCACCTTCCATGGCCTCGGCGAATCCCGCCTTTGCCTGCTGGGCATTGGTGGTCTGGGCGAAGTGCCATTTCTGCTTGAAATCCTTCTGCGTTCCGTCCTTCCCTTGTGCAGGGTTCCCTTGGTAGTCTACCATGATGATCTTGGCCGGGTCGACGCCATAGGCGACAATGAACCCGGGCGGTAGCGATATTCGCGGCCCCGGAACCGAGCGAACTAATGCGTGCCTTTTCCAGATCTTTACCGACGACCTTGAAAGCGTTGATCAGCCCCGCCAGGGTCACAGCCGCCGTGCCCTGCTGGTCATCATGCCAGACGGGAATTTGGCATTCTTTGCGCAGGGTATCCAGGATGTAGAAAACACTTGGGTTGGGAAAAGTCTTCCAGGTTAATTCCTCCGAAGCAGGGGGAGATCAGCTTGACGGTTTTGATGATTTCATCTGGCGTCTTTGGTGTCCAGGCAGATGGGCCAGGCATCGACACCGCCCAGATACTTAAACAGAATGGCTTTCCCTTCCATAACCGGAATCGCCGCCTCCGGCCCGATGTCTCCCGAGCCCCAGCACCCGTGTTCCGTCGGAAACCACCGCCACCATGTTGCCTTTGTTGGTATGCTCGAAGACTTTCTCCGGATGGGCCTCGATGTCCCGGCAGGCGGCGGCCACACCGGGCGTATACCAGATGGCGAAATCATTAAAATCGCGCACGCAGCATTTGAGGGTCGGAGGCGATTTTCCCCTTTAAAAACGGGTGCATTTTCAGTGCATCCGCGGAGGGTTTCTTGGATTTTTCTAACAGTTGTTCTTTGGTCTGGCATTTTTTCCTCCTTTGGATTCCCTGCCGCATTTTCTGCTGCAAGCTTATGGTTCTTGAATTTTCCCCCATTCTTCTGGAGCGGGGATGGGTTAACGTTCACTCAACTCCAAAAGTATGCCATTCGTTGATTTGGGATGGATAAAGGCGATCTTCGCCCCTCCGGCCCCTCTCCGTGGTTTTTCGTCGATCAGTCGCACCCCCTTCGCTTTCAATTCCTTTAAGGCCTCTTCGAGGTTATCAACTCGCAAAGCAATGTGCTGAATCCCCTCTCCCCGGCTCTCGATGAACTTGGCGATCGCCCCGTCGGGGGCCGTGGATTCCAGAATTTCAAGCTCGCTCTCTCCCACGGGGAGAAAGGCCGTCGTGGCCTTCTGCTCTTCCACCGTCTCCTTTCCCGCGATCGGTAGACCCAGAATCGTGTTCCAGAAAGGGGCTACCTGATCGATGGACTTGGCTGCGATCCCGATATGGTCAATTTTCAATATCTTCATAAAAAGTCCTCGCTTTCCCTTTAGCTTTTTGCCCGTAGCTCCTAGTCGTCTATTTGCCGTTTGCCTTTAGCCTTCAGACTTTGACGACCGGTTCATACTCCCCGAACACACCCCGCAGGGTATCGCAGATCTCCCCCAAAGTGCAATAGGCTTGAACACAGTAAGGATCGGGACCATCAAATTCCCGTCACCCTGGGCAGTTTTCTTCAGCTCCGCCAGGGAGGTCTTGACCCGCTGGGAATCTCGCGAAGCCTGAGTTCGGTGATCCTCTTGATCTGAACCTCCCGAACCCTGGGGTCCACCTTCAGCAATCCCTTGGGCGGCGGCTCCTTGGACTGGAATCGATTTACCCCTACGATCACCCGATCCCCGGACTCGATCTCCTTCTGGTAGCGGTAGGCACTCTCCTGGATCTCCTTCTGAATGTACCCTTTCTCAACGGCCGTAACGGATCCTCCCATCGCGTCGATCTTTTCAATGTAATCCTGGGCCCGCTTTTCGATTTCGTCGGTTAATTTTTCGATGTAGAAGGAGCCGCCCGAGAGGGTCTGCCGTATCAGCCGCGCCGGACTCATAGGCGATCAACTGTTGGGTTCGCAGGGCAATCTGCACGGACTGTTCTGATGGCAGGGCTAGGGCCTCGTCCATGGAGTTGGTGTGCAGAGATTGCGTTCCACCCAGCACTGCGGCCAGAGCCTGCCAGCCAACCCGTATGATGTTGTTGGAAGGCTGTTGCGCGGTAAGGGTGGAACCCGGCCGTCTGGGTGTGGAAGCGAAGCATCCAGGAACGCGGGTTTTTGGCCTTGAAGCGATCCTTCATAATCTTGGACCAGAGGCGGCGGGCAGCCCGGTATTTGGCCACCTCTTCCAGGAAATCCAGGTGGGCGTTGAAAAAGAAGGAGAGCCTCGGGCCGAATTCATCCACATCCAGACCCGCCTTGAGGGCCGCTTCCACGTAAGCGATGCCGTTGGACAGGGTGAAAGCCACCTCCTGCACGGCCGTGCATCCCGCCTCCCGCATATGGTAGCCGCTGATACTGATGGTGTTCCAGTTGGGCACTTCCTTGGTGCAGTACTCGAAGGTGTTGGTGATGATGCGCATGGAAGGCTTGGGTGGAAAGATGTAGGTTCCCCGGGAGGAATATTCTTTCAGAATATCGTTCTGGATCGTCCCGTTGAGTTTGGCCGGGGGGATCCCCTGCTTCTTCGCCCACCGCAATGTACATGGCCAGAAGAATGGCCGCCGGTGCGTTGATGGTCATGGAGGTCGATACTTTATCCAGGGGAATCTGGTTAAAGAGCACTTCCATATCCTTCACGCGAATCGATGGTGACCCCCACCTTGCCTACTTCCCCTTGGGCCAGGGGATGGTCGGAATCGTAGCCGATCTGGGTGGGCAGGTCAAAGGCCACGGATAGTCCGGTCTGGCCCTGCTCCAGAAGATAACGGTAACGCCGGTTCGTATCCTCGGCCGTTCCAAAGCCGGCATACTGGCGCATGGTCCAGAACCGGCCCCGGTACATGGTAGGCTGAACCCCCCGGGTGTAGGGAAATTCACCCGGAAGGGTTAGATCCCGTTGATAATCCAGTCCGGCGATGTCCTCCGGAGAGAAAACTCTTTTCACTGCGATCCCGGATGTGGTCTGGAAATCTTTCTTCCGTTCAGGATTCTTGGCCAGGGTCTTTTCAACCTTGCCATTCCATTCCTTCACCTGATTCCGGATTTCTTCGATTTTTTTCGGATCGAACATGACCGTCGCTCCCTGTTAAAAGAGGCCTACAGCGCAGGGCGTACGGCGTAAGGCCTTTTCCTCGAATCCCACGACTTTAGCCTCATGCCTTAAGCCCGCTGTCATCTGCCATGGGCCTTATGCCTTTGCTTGTGATCCAGGGTTCTTCGTTGGCTATTCCACTTGGCCATGCGTTAGCTCTTTGAGGAAAGATTTTTTTTGCCCTGGATTCTTTCCGTCAGACGCTGAACCTGGCTCTGCACCAGAAAATCGATTATCTCCTTCCGGTTGTACCTGGGCTTCAAAATCCAGCGGCGCAGCACTCCGAAGACCCCGCTGAAGACCAGAAAATTGGCTTCGAGGAAAGAATCAAAAGGACCTTCCCCCAGTTCGCTTATAATCTCCTGAAAATGTCCGACGATCTCCGATTCCTTCCTCAAGATGACCTTGAGGTATTTCTTCTTTACATAACGGGCCTGGGTGTAGGAGAGCATCACCTGGTCTTCTAATTCCATGGCCGCTTCCACAAAGGCACGAAAGGTAATCTCCAGCCGCAAAAGCGGGTCGGCAACCATGGAAGCCCGGGGTCTTACCTTTTTAAAGAAAGTGGTAACATAATCCTCGAAGAAAAGAAAGAGGATATCATCCTTGGAGTTGACGTAATCGTAAATGCTTCCCAGCCCGATTCCGGCTTCCCGGGCGATTTCCCGCACGGTGGCCTTGTGGTAACCCTTCCTCTTGAAGACCTGGATGGCCCCTTCAATGATCTGTCTCCGCTTCTCACCGATTAAGCTTTGATCTTTGACTCGAGCCTGAACCTGCATGGGACCCTTTAATTCAAGGAGGGATGGAAAAAATTTACAGCGAACGAATGTTCATTCAGTATAAAAGCATTATAGATGCATGGATTTTTCTGTCAAGCAAATTCTCGGTAATCAATCCCTGATGACTCATAACCGTCAGAACTTCGACAACAACCTGTCCAAAACCTCCTTATATTACTAACGTTCAGACTCTCTAAATTTTGTAAAGAAGATCCATTTTGGAAACCCACCTCTGAAATCCCCCCCAACCCCCCTTTGGTAAAGGGGGGCAGGGGGGATTTCTGGGGGGCGCTACCCCATGGTAACTTATTTGGTTGCGGCTTTGCCGCGCTGTGGTATATCCGGAAATCCGCTGTTCGACCGCTTGCATCTTTGTCAGGGACCCCTGGAAAGCGCCTCCTTCCTCCGGCAGGACAGAAAGGGGATCATACATAGTCACATGTAGAGTCAAGCATTTTTCTTAAATTCCCCCTTTTCAACTTTTTCACAGCTTCCCTTTGACCAAGGGAGAATGGGGGGATTCCCGGTTCGCGGGAATGATGCCTCCGACATTGCCATTCATGAATTCAGCCTTTTAACCATCTTCACTGCAGACTGGCCTTTCGGATAATAACTTTTCTCCGCTCCC
Organism: uncultured delta proteobacterium; assembly: GCA_963729835.1. Taxonomy (GTDB): domain Bacteria; phylum Desulfobacterota; class Binatia; order HRBIN30; family HRBIN30; genus CAVSQF01. The sequence goes on from CAVSQF010000016.1 coordinate 42,548, forward strand.
GCTATTTTGTACTGCGCAGCAAGTCCCCACAACGAGTGCTGCAAGAGCTCTGGGGACTCGCCATTGCTTACAATCTGGTGCGGCTCGAAATGCTCCAAGTGGCTACCCGGCTGAAACTGCCCCCGGCGCGCATCAGCTTTCGCCACTCACTCATGCTCGTACGCAACTTCCTCGTCAGCGCGTGGCTGGCCAGTCCTGGTGTACTACCCAAGCGCCTGGCGGCCTTGCATGAACAAATCGCGCTCCTGGTCTTGCCCAAACGCCGGCCTCGTCGCTATGCGCGAGCAGTCAAAATCAAAATGAGCAACTACGCCAAAAAGGCTCCGCCCAACCGCGGTCCACTGCCCCGATGGCCTTAAGTTACTGGCATTGGGCTTAAGTCTATCGCCGCACTGAACAGAACAATGGTGGCGATGATTCCCGCATCTACCGCCTGACCCAGGAATGCCGATGCGACTGCGGCAATCACCAGGATCAACACCAGCGGATTCATGAACACATGCAAGAGATCGGAGAGCGCGGAATGGTGCTGTGTCGCCGCAGGCTCATTCGGCCCGAACCTGCCGAGCCTTACCTCAGCTTCCTGTGCCGTCAAGCCGGCAGTCGCGACCTGCGTTTCAGCGGCGTTGGGCGACATGGTTACCTTAGATGCGCCGGGAACTCTCAAAGATTCGTGCGGCAACCGCCCCAAAGATGAAGCCGCCAACGTGAGCCGCGTATGCGACGCCACCCGTCTGTACATCTGCCACGGCACCGACCTGACTGAAGACCTGAATGAGAAACCAGAGCCCGATCAAGAGCGCCGCGGGAACAAAAGTAATGCGGGTAAACCAGCCCAACAGAAGCAGCGTGCGTATCTGATCACGAGGGTAGGTGACCAGAAAGGCGCCCATCACACCCGCGATCGCGCCGCTGGCGCCCAGATCGGGAACGGTGGAACCGGGCATGACTGCGAGCTGCGCCAGCGACGCCGCCAGACCGCTGAGCAGGTAAAACGCCAGGTACCGTGGCCGCCGCATCGAGTCTTCGATCTCTGGGCCAAATGCCCATAGGAACACCATGTTGCCGATAATGTGCATCCAACTGGCGTGCATGAACATCGCCGTGAGAATGGTGACCCAGTGATGGCCTGCGACAATATCGGTGGGAATCCCGCCCACTGCGTTACAAATGCCTCACCCCCCGTCAGTTCCATCGCGAAGATGAGCGCGTTCAGGAGGATGATTGCGGCGGTGACGACGGGGAAACGTCTAGGCCGTCGAGATGCATCCGCTAATGGGATCATAGCCACGCTGTCTTCCTCCGTTTCTCGGAACAAGCATCCGTTTCAGCGAAACGCCCCCATAGACTTGCTCCTCGTTCATACCTCCTGTACCGGATTCTCCTCACTCAATCTATCGTTCAGCAACACGCCTGCCCGGCAGGTCCTCGACTGTGGGGTAATGTCGCACCGGTTGGGGATAGAGCGCCATCAGGTCCAAAACCTGCGGCGGCATCTCCGAGCTTATGTGCAGTCCCAGCTCTTTGGCGTAATCGAAGGTAATGGCGAAATCATGAGTCCACCTGCCCTCGGAGAGGATGGTTGCCAGATTGTCCGCAACCGAATCAGGGTATTTGCCGTGAAGCAGCTCCCAAACCGTTGCTCGTACTTGAGTAATGGCCTTCTTGGCTTGGTCCGCGAGGATCAAAGTTTCGTCATCGATCCTGTCCTTGGATTTTTGCTCCACGGCCTTCAACAGCGACGCCTGTTCGGACTATGCCTGGGCGGCTGGCGAAGGTGGCGCGCTGTTTCGCTGAAATGAATGAAAAGAACAAAAGAGGAGGCACAACGATGGTCAGCCACGACACGGCAACCGGCGACGGGCATCGGCAGCCGTCACACCGTCAACGCCTGCTCGACAGCGTGGATGACCTTTCTCTCGCTCGCGGCCACTTTGAACGCCAAGTTGAGCAACCCGCCGCTGGCCTCCGCGACGCGCCAGCAGTCCTCGAGCAAATCCTTTCGGAACTCCTCGAGTTGCGAAGGGCTGAGGGTCTTCCGCAGCGTTTCGGCGTAGTAAAACCAGATCTTCCGGCCATCCTTCGAGGTACCCTTACGCAGGTGCGTCTCGAGCAACGCGTACGCTTTGCTGCCGCGCCCAATACCGTGTTGCTCAGCGGTCGAGAGGGCGGCGTGTATTTCTCTCTCGTCGGCCTCGCCGTCGGCCCAGGCAACCTCGACGAGCGGCAGCAGATTGAAGGCTACCATCAGCTCGCCGTCCAGGTTCAACTCGACGAGCTGGTCGAGAAGCTGCTCGTCGGTGACTCCGGTGGCGTCGCGGATGCTCTGCTTGTCGATCTTCTTGTGGAACACGAGCTTGAGCTTATCGATCAGCTCTGCGTTTTTGCGGCTGAAAAATTCAGCCTCGAACGCCCGCTCTCGGCGTTCAAAGGCGGTCTTCTTGTCCACGGCGCCCTCCTCGTTGACATCTCGTCATGCCAGCTGGCCCGGCCCAGGCGTGGGCATCGGCACCGTTGCCGCCCAGCGCTGCATTTCGACAGATTACCTCTCCTTCGGTCAGCAATCCAGAAGCACTCGGCAACGCGCTCGCGCCCAATTCGCATTTGCGATAACGTTCCGCTTGCGGTGGGGCTCGCAGCCGAAGTATTCGCAGCAGGCGGCGAGCCCTCGAGCTGACGCGTGACTAAGCTGAACAAGCCAAGCCATCACCACGAGGGAAAGCAACGCCATGACGTCTCAGATTTTCCCGGTCCGTTTCCAGAGCTCGTCGGGGTTGAGTGTGCAGGTAAACGCGAACGGCTCGATCCGGCGGGTCGATCATCACGACATCATCCTCAATTTGTTCTTGGGAAGTGAGACCGAAGGCGGGCCGGCGAACATCTATCTCCGCCGTCACGGCACGTCGATCGAGTCGGTCCCGCTTCTCGGACCGAGTAGCCCGGCAGTCGTCTGCGTGGACGAAAACGGGCTCACCGGTCAAGGCGAGTGGAACAACATCGGCTTCACTCTCTTTCTGACACTGGCGCAGTCGGCACCCGCGTGGCGGTGGCACGGCACGTTGGAAAACAGAGGCACCGCTCCCGCCGTGGTGGACCTCATCTACGCGCAAGATTTGGCGCTCGCTCACTACGGCGCCGTGCGCATGAACGAGTACTACGTGAGCCAGTACGTCGACTACACGCCGCTCACCCATGCGTGCTGCGGCAGCGTGCTGGCCGTGCGCCAGAACCTGTCGATGGGTGGCCGCAACCCGTGGGTGGTGATCGGCTCGCTGCGGAACGGTGTCAGCTTCGCGACCGACGCGCTGCAGTTCCACGGCCTCGCGACCCGCGCCGGCGAGAGCGCCGCCGGTCTGCGCGCGCCCATGTTGGCGGGCCGGCGCCAGCAACACGAGCACTCGATGGCGGTGATCCAGGATGCGCAAGTGCGGCTCGAGCCACGGGAGTCGGCCACGCACGGCTTCTTCGGTTGGTTCGAGGAGCACCATGCAGCCGCGTCGTCGCCCGCCGACCTGGCGTTCGTCGACCGCGTATTAGAGGCCTTTGAGAGTGGAAACTCGTTGCTCCCGAGTCAAGTCTTTGCGACGGCACGGCATAGCGACCCAACGGGGAGCGGTCGCTCTGGACCTACGGTCCGAGGTCCTGCCTCGCGATCGGCGACGCTGTTCAGCGCGCGCCCGATCTTGAAGAGCCTCGATCTTACCGACAGCGAGGCGACCGACCTGTTCGGAAAAGACTGGCGCAACGTGGAGCGCGAGAACGGCTGCACGCTCTCGTTCTTCGCCGGTGCCAATCGGCACGTCGTTCTGAAGGCGAAGGAGCTGCAGACGCTGCGCCCCCACGGCCACCTCCTTCGCAGCGGCGATCATCTCGTTCCCGACGAAGCATCACTGACCTCCACCACCTGGATGGCCGGTGTCGTCAACTCGCTGGTGACGCAAGGGCACGTCAACATCAACCGGTTTCTGTCGACGCCGCGCAGTTACTTGAGTCTGCAGCGGTCCGCCGGGCAGCGCATCTTCGTCGAGTTGCCGGACGGCTACCACCTGTTGGATGTGCCGTCCGCATACGAGATGACGCCGAACAGCTGCCGCTGGGTGTACAAGCACGCGGGCGGCGTGATTGAGGTGCGCTCATGGGCGCCGGTCGATCGCCACGAGCTGAACTTGTCGATCGAGATCATCGCCGGCGCTCCCTGTCGCTTCCTGGTGTCGCATCACGTCGTCCTCAACGGCGACGACGGTGCCGACGCGGTGCCGGCCCAGTTCGTCCAGGACGGAGATGGTGTCGTCATCCGTCCGGCAGTCGAGTGCGATGTGTCCCGCCGCTTTCCCGACGGGTTCTTCCGTATCGATGGCGGCCGCGGCACGGCCTTCGAGCGTGTGGGTGGTGATGAGGACCTGTTCCTCGATGGCGAATCACGCCGGCAACCGTTTGTGACCATCCGCATTGCGAAGACGCGGGCGGCAGCGCTGCGCATCACCGGTCATCTCATTCCCGCCGCCGGGGTCGGTGGCTCCGCGCCGGAGATTGCAGCGGTGTACGCGACTGATCAAGGCAAGGTGGATCAGCTTTGGCAGGGCATGGTCGGACCGCTGACGTTGCACGCGCCCCCACGCGACAACGAGGGCGACTCTTGCCGCCTGCAGGAGATTCTTCCGTGGCTGACACACAACGCGATGATTCACTACCTGGCGCCGCGCGGCTTGGAGCAGTTCTCCGGTGGCGGCTGGGGCACGCGCGACGTGTGCCAAGGGCCGGTCGAGATGCTGCTCGCGCTCGGGAGGTGGGAGCCGCTACGTGACCTGTTGCTGCGCGTATTCAAGACGCAGAACAGTGACGGCGACTGGCCGCAATGGTTCATGTTCTTCGAGCGCGAGCGCGGCATCCGGCCGGCGGACTCGCACGGTGACATCGTCTTCTGGCCGCTGCTGGCGCTGGCTCAGTACCTCATCGCGTCGGAGGAGGCGCCGATCCTCGATACGATCGTTCCGTTCTTTCACTACGAGGGTGACGACCGCGCCGAGAAGGCCACGATCTGGGAACACGTCGAGCGCGCCCTGAAGGTGATTGCCGACCGCGTGATCCCCGGCACGAATCTGGCCGCTTACGGCCACGGCGACTGGAACGACTCGCTACAACCGGTGGACGCATCGATGTGCGAGCGCCTGTGCAGTGCCTGGACAGTGACTTTGCACCACCAGATGTTGACGACCTTGGCAAAAGCTTTGCGGCGCGTCGGTCGCGTCGAGTCGGCCGAGACGCTCGGAACGTCTGCCCGACGCGTGCAGGAGGATTTCCACCGCGTGTTGATCGTGGACGGCACGATTCCCGGCTACGCGTATTTCCAGAATGATGGGCGCGTCGAGTATCTGCTTCATCCGCACGACAGAACAACCGGCATCACATACAGCTTGCTGCCGATGATTCACGCGATCATCAACGACCTGCTCACGCCGGCACAAGCGGCGGCGCATGTCGCCTGCATCAAGGAGCATCTCCTCGGTGTCGATGGCGCGCGCTTGTTCGACCGTCCCTTCCAATATCACGGCGGCCCGCAGCGCTACTTCCAGCGCGCCGAGAGCAGCACGTTTTTCGGCCGTGAGATCGGCCTCATGTACACGCACGCGCACCTGCGTTACGCGGAGGCCATGGCGCGCTACGGCGACGCCGACGCCTTTCTGCTCGCCTTGCGGCAAGCGAACCCCATCGGCATCCGGTCCGTGGTGCCGGCGGCGATGCCGCGGCAGGCAAACTGTTACTACTCCAGCTCGGACGCCGCGTTCATGGACCGTTACCAGGCCCTCGCCGAGTACGAAAAGATCAAAACCGGCGCCGTTCCCCTCGAAGGAGGCTGGCGCGTGTACTCGAGCGGAGCGGGCATTGCGTTGCGCCTCATCCACGAGTGCCTGCTCGGCATCCGCCGGCGCAAGTCCGTGCTCGTCCTCGACCCGGTGATCCCCAAAGCGCTCGACGGTCTGCAGGCGGAGGTGGAGTTGGCCGGCAAGCACGTGAGCGTGGTGTACCGCACGGAGAGACTGGGATACGGGCCGACGGCGATCACCCTCAACGGGGCGCCGCTGCCCTTCGAGCGTGAGCCCAATCCGTACCGCACCGGTGGTGCGGCGGTATCGATGGCAGCCATCAGCGAGCGGCTCACCGGCGCGGCGAACACGTTGCATATTCAACTTGCGTGAAGAGAACGGCGCGCGCATGGAAACGGCTGGTTGCCTGGTATATGCTGCCGGCGTGGCGGATCGGCTGGGGCAAGCTGAGCGTGATCTCGATCAGGCTGTCGACTCGCGCCGTGCCGCACGTGGTGAGGATTTTGTTTCGCTCGCATTTGGGAGGCATCAAAACACAGCGTGAGGGCACGCCGGCGGCAAAGATCCGAGCGCACCTTCAGCTCAGGCTGTGGCGGTGCCGCGCTAGCGGTTCGGCAGCACCGCAAACTCGCGCGCGCCCAGCAACCGCTCGTCTGCCGTGAGCAGCGTCAGATCGAGCCGGCGCGCCGTGGCCGCGAGGATCGGCTCGTCTGCGAAAGCCGATTTGGACGGCACTGTTGTCCTGCACGGCGCAGGCCGAAGCCCGTGTCGGCTCAGCGCGGTACGGCGGAAGCAGGCGGGCAGCTACCTAGGCACCCGGTTCGCGCCGGGTTACAGACCTGCAGCGTACAGCCCAATGCGGCACCGACATCTTGCGGACAGGCGGCTTTGCATTGCGCCCAGCTTTGTTCGCACTGCCGCGCGCACGCCTGATCGTAACCGGCCGTTTCGAAGCGCCGGGCCGCGCCGCATCCGCACAGCGCAAGGGCGAGATAGAGAAGTGCTCTTCGCATCACAGACCTTCGTCGCAACATTTCATGACTGGCCGCCGAGCAACGCCTGTTTCGCGGCGGCAAGCTCCTTCAGTTTCTCCTTGCTGACCTTCGGGTAGCTCAGGTCCATCGAGTCGAGCGTCTCGACGACCGCCGCCGCGACGACCATGCGAGGAACCACTTGTTGTCGGCGGGCACAACGTACCACGGCGCTTCTTTCGTGGCGGTGTGGCGGATCATGTCCTCGTAGGCCTCCATGTACGCGTCCCAGAAGCCCCGCTCCTTGATGTCGGCGGCGCGAGAACTTCCAGTTCTTCTCCGGGTTCTCGAGCCGCTCCAGAAAGCGCCGCTTCTGCTCCTTCTTCGAGACGTGCAGGAAGAACTTCCGCACGAGGACGCCGTTGCGCGTCAGGTACGTCTCGAAGTTGCGGATGTCCTCGAACCGCTTCTTCCAGATCCTCTTGGTGACGAGCCTCGGCGGGATCTTCTGGGCCGCGAGAAACTCGGGGTGGACGCGCACGACGAGCGTCTCCTCGTAGTAGGAGCGGTTGAAGATGCCGATGCGGCCGCGCTCCGGGAGGCTCTTCATGCAGCGCCACAGGTAGTCGTGGTCCAGCTCCTCGGCGGAGGGCGACTTGAAGGAGAGACCTGGCAGCCCTGCGGGTTGACGCCGGACATGACGTGCTTGATGGCGCCGTCCTTGCCGGCGGCGTCCATGGCCTGGAAGATGAGCAGCACCGCCCAGTTTGTCCTGCGCGTAGAGCTTGTCCTGGAGCTGCGCCAGCGCTTCGATGCCCCTGGTGAGCACTTCTTTGGAACCCGGTTTATCGTCAGAGCCGTAACCGAGCGTGTCGCCGGGGTCGATGTCCTTGAGGCGGAATTTGTCGCCGTCGGTGACACAGAACGGTTTCGCGAAGTTTTGGAGGCCCTTGATCAGCTTGTTGACTTCCATAATTCCACCTCCGTCATAGTTGGCGCCACGTCCGCCGCAGGCCTCCACACGTTACATCTCATCCGTAAACTCGCTACCTTTCCTACCACGCGGTTCCGCTGAACCTGACACGTAGGCTCGAGTCGAGCAAGCCGCAAGAGATGTGCCGGCAGCGTAAACGGGCCGGGTCGTTCGCGACTTGCGTTCGGCAGCATTGCAGGGATTATATTCCGCCTGTATAGGACACCATGCCGGCCCCCGCACGACCCGAGGCCTCGTGTGGTGGAGACGTTCCTGGCAGCGCGACCTTGGCACGGAACGTGGCGTCGTGCAGATGAGACGATACTTCGAGGGGTGAACATCAAGCCGAGCGACAGAGACGAAAGGAAGAAAGAATGAAGACACGAATCGCAACAACTGCAGTTGTGGTATGCCTCGCACTGAGCATCGCAGGCTGCGCCGCATCGACCAAGGAAGCGGTGCAGTCAGCACCCGTTAGTGGCACCGTCGGGGAGAACCTGGTATCCGCCACGGCCACGGTCAAGGCGGTCAACCTCAAAACGCGCCATGTCACATTGCAGCGCGCCGACGGCTCGGAGGTCAAGTTCGTCGCGGGCGACGAGGTGCGCAACCTCCCGCAGGTCAAGGTGGGTGATGAGGTGAACGTGACTTATTACGAATCGCTAGCCTACGAAGTGCGCAAAGCTGGCGAGGGCGCGCCGGGCGCGGCGGTGACCGAAGGCGCGGCACGCGCCCCGCTCGGGGAGAAGCCGGCTGGCCTCGTCGGACGGGCCACGACGGTGACCGCAACCATCGCGGCGATCGACAAGGCGGCAAAGACCGTCACGTTGCGGGCGCCCGATGGCGAGCTCACAACTGTCAAGGCCCGCGACCCGCAGAAGCTCGATCAAGTGTCCGTCGGGGATCTCGTCGACATCACCTACACCGAGGCCCTCGCGATCTCGGTGGAGACGCCGGAGAAATAACTGTCCCCCTTACCAAGGGGGACTTCAGGGGGGTTTTGCCGCAGCGTTTCAACCTCCCCTGGCCCCTCCTTGGTAAGGAGGGGAACCCATACCCCTCGGTTCATTAACTGACTGCGTCCCGTCCGTTCCCAATCGGAAACGCGCGCGTGTCGGATGCGCAGCTCTGGTACCGGAGTTGCGCGCGGTGCTTGATCTGGCAACGAAGCAACGGAACACTGTGGATTGGACACATCAGTTCTCTCTATGGAGGACACAGCATGCAACTCGGAATGATCGGGCTGGGTCGGATGGGTGCCAACATGGTGCGGCGCCTGCTCAAGGGAGGCCATCAGTGCGTGGTCTTCGACATGTCGCCGAAAGCGGTGCAGGAGTTGACCAAGGAGAAGGCGATTGGGGCTGGTTCGCTTGCCGACCTCGTGAAGAAGCTTGAAGAAGCCGCGGGCCCTATGGCTCATGGTGCCGGCGGCGGTCGTGGACAAGACCATCGCCGACCTCCTGCCGCATCTCGAGGGGGAGGACATCCTCATCGACGGGGGCAATTCCTACTACGTCGACGACATCCGGCGCGCGAAGGAACTGGCGCCGAAGCGAATCCACTACGTGGACGTGGGCACGAGCGGTGGCGTTTGGGGCTTGGAGCGCGGGTACTGCATGATGATTGGTGGCGAAGCGAAGGTGGTCAAGCACCTCGATCCGATCTTCAACACGCTGGCGCCGGGTGCGGGCGACATTCCACGCACGGCCGGCCGCGAGAAGATCGAAGGCACCGCCGAGCAGGGCTACTTGCACTGCGGCCCGAACGGTGCCGGCCACTTCGTCAAGATGGTTCACAACGGAATCGAGTACGGCCTCATGGCGGCCTACGCGGAGGGGCTGGGTGTTCTGCGCGCCGCCAATATCGGCAAGCAGGAGCACGCGATCGACGCCGAGACGACGCCGCTGCGTGACCCCGAGCACTACCAGTACGATTTCAATCTGCGCGACATCGCGGAGGTGTGGCGGCGCGGGAGCGTCATCGCCTCGTGGCTGCTGGACCTGACGGCGGCCGCCCTCGTCAAAGATGCCGACCTCGCGGGATTCTCCGGCCGTGTTTCGGACTCGGGCGAGGGCCGGTGGACGATCAAGGCCGCCATCGACGAAGCGGTTCCTGTCCCTGTGCTGGCCACCGCGCTCTACCAGCGCTTCAGCTCGCGCGGCGAGTCGGAGTTTCAGGACAAGCTGTTGTCGGCGATGCGCTACGAGTTCGGCGGACACGTGGAGAAGCCAGCCGGCAAGTGACGGCGGGAGAGACCGAGGGAGCGGTGAGCAATTCGGACTCCGATGCCCTGGTCTTCTGCGGCGCCGCGGGCGATCTCGTCTACAAGAAAATCTTCCCCTCGTTGCAGGCGATGATTCGTCGAGACGTTCGCGGCGCTACAGCTGGAGGTCAACTCCAATCGTGGTAGTCCGCGCGGCTGACCTCGCGCACGGTGACCTTGGACCCCATGCGCCGCAGGAGCGCCGCCCAACGGGCGAATGGCTTCGCGTTCTCGGTCACAACCACTGCTGCGGCTGCGGCGCCAGAGAGGAGTATCAGAATGTCGTTCACATGCTCGCGCGGCTTCACCGCACCGTACAGCTCCCGGTACCGCCGGATTGCCTGACCCGCACGCACCCAGTCATGTACCGAAGGGGCGACAAGGAATCCGAGCGATTGATATAGCCGGGTGACCACATCGAGATCGGCCTTGTCCTGCGCTGAACGAGTGCCGGCATACAATTCGCCGAGGACCACCGCGCTGAGGCGCACGCGCTGCGCATGCACGGCCCGCTCGATCAAGGCTGCGTACGCTTCGCCTCGCAGGTACGGGATGTAAACGGATGTGTCAAAGACGATGGGACGCACGCCCGTTCTTCCCGCCGCGCTGGTCCGGCGCGCTCCGCTGGAAGACGTCGTCTATCCCGCCACGCCCACGAATGCGCCCAAAGGCAGCTTGCGCCTCCTCGATGGCGAGGCGGTCACGAACGGCGATGCGCACGGCTTCCGATTCCGTCGACACCTTCAGTGCATGCTTTAGCGCACGCACGGTTGCTTCGTCCACCATGAAGTTCTTGCGCGCCAAGTTGCTTCCAGACGCCATACGCCCCTCTTTGCCGGTGTGTAAATTTTCATCTAATGCTACACACCTCTTTCCTGATCGTCAAGCTTCCAGAATGGGCTGGAGCGGAAAGGAAGGGCACCCCTCCGCGCCGTTGCCTACAAGCGCATCCGGTTGTGCGAGACTCAGCAAGACCTGAACTGCGGCAGCGTCTTGAGCCACGCCACACACTGGTCCACGCCTGTGTCAACGCTGATGCGTGGTTGAAACCCCAGCTCTCGCTTGGCCCTATCGATCGGGACGTGCTGGTCTCTTCCTATCAGATAGACGGCATGCCGGCATGTCCCGGCACCTTTGCACCTGCGCCGGGAAATGAGCACCCTTCCACACCTGCGCCGCCCCCGCGTGCGTGTGTTGACTCCGGCGGCCGGTCGACGTAGACGAAGGCGCCATGGCACTGCCTTCAAACGCGCGTGCGGTTGTCACCGGCGCCGGGAGCGGCTTCGGTCGGGCGCTCTGCCAGGAGTTGGCGCGCCGCGGAGCCCGAGTTCTCGCCAGTGATATCGACGTCGATGGCGTGGCACAGACGGTGGCGGCGCTCGGTTCCGGGGTCGCGCACGCGGTGCGCTGCGATGTCACCAAGCTCTCCGATGTCGAACAGCTCGCCCTTGAGGCGGAGCGTTTGTTCGGTGGCGTGGACCTCATTGTCAACAATGCGGGTGTAGCGGTGGGCGGGCCGGTCGGCGAAGTGCCGATCGAGAGCTGGCACTGGATCGTGGACGTCAATTTTTGGGGCGTGATCCATGGCTGCCACGTGTTCGTGCCACGCCTGCGCCGTCAGCGTAGCGGGCACGTTCTGAACGTGGCCTCCGCCGCGGGTCTGCTGTCGACGCCGAACCTAGCGCCGTACAACGCCACCAAGGCCGCCGTGGTGGCCCTCTCGGAAACGCTCTACGGCGAGCTCGCAGCGGAGGGCGTCGGCGTGAGCGTGCTGTGTCCAACCTTCTTCCAGACGAACATCGCCGATGCGGCGCGGCTGCATGGGGATCCGGCGATCCTCGAGATGGTGCGCGAGTTGATGGCCTCGGCCAAGTTGCAAGCCGACGGCGTGGCGCGGGCGGCGCTGGACGGTGTCGCGCGCGGCGATCTCCACATCGTACCGCACGCGGACGGGCGCTGGATGTGGCGCTTCAAGCGCCTGAGCCCGCGTGGGTTCCAGCGGCTCACGCCGAAGCTGCTCGCCTGGCGCGCCGCGCGGCGGGGCCGCGGGAACCCGTAGACTGCGGGCGGCGAGGACCCGCAACGAAAACTCCTTGTGCCGTTCAATCGGACGGAAGTCCTGTCCGTAAGCATGGCGCCTGACACCGCAACGCCGCCCTTGCCAAGTGGCTTCTGGATTGAGTCCATGAAACGATTAGGCGTGCAGCGGAAGGAATCATGAAAGTCAAATCTCAAATGACACTCGGGCAATGGGCCGCCGGCAGGATGGCGAGACGGCCGGGCTTGTCAAAGACGAGGCCGAAGAATGGCCAGATTTCTGCTCCCGATTTCGAGCACCGGAGTTGGTTTCATATGAACCGACGTGATAGGGTTACACGTTTGCAGCGACCAACGCCTGCCCTGAGCCCGGGTCGAAGCGGGAGCGGACCCGCCGCACGGACGCCGGGCGCAGCCCTCAGCGGGCAGAGCGCTTCGGTGCACGCCCCGAGGGCCGATCGCCTTCCTTGGCGGCGGGCACGGGGTGCGCGGCGCTCACCTGCACGAGTGCCGCCCCGATCTCGTCGCTCCAGCGGCCCAGTGCGCGGCTCAGCGCGGCGACGGCGGCATCAGCGTCGCGCCCCGTCGCGGGCTCGACGATGTCTGTCTCGTGCGTGAAGAGAATCTCGTCGGTCTTTCCGTCCTTGATGCCCCAGCGCGCACTGAGCTCCGCGTCGCCCTTCCCCGTGGACTCAAAGCGCAGGATCTCGAGCGGCACATCGTACGCCCGGCGCACGGCGAGGGCCGTGGGCAACGTGAGGATCCGGGCCGTTTCCAGGCGCCCCCTCAGGTTCTGTGACAGCACACGACCGACATTCGCCTCGAGTGGTTCGGCCCAACGCTGGTTCTCCAGAAACCGGAGCTGATTCGGTCCCACTCGGACCGCGCGCTCCGTGCGGTTGAGGTACTCCGGCAGCTTGAGCGGCCCGAGCCCGACCGTCAGGCCGACATCTGCGGTGCGCTCGGTCGTCGGGCCGCCGTTGGTCATCGGAGACAGAAAGTAATAGCAAGTGAGGTTCGGCCGGGGCGCCAGCAGGCTACTACAGCCACTGGCCAGCAGGGCCGTCACAACCAGTGCAGCCAATAGGGGCGTTCGTCTGATCATTTGGCCTCCTCCGGAATGCTCTTTCCGCGCAACAGCACTGACGGGTTCCGCTCCAGTTCCTCAGCGAACTGCCGGATGGCCCGCGTCGCCGCCGACAGATCGTTGAGCGAGCGGTTCAGGGAATAGGTGAGCGGCGCGTCCGGTTTGAGGAGCGTTTGCAGCTGCTCCATGGTAGCCGTCGTCGCACGCAACGTCTCACCGGCGTCGGCCGCAGTGTCCCGGATATTGCCGCCGAGCGGTACCACCCGCACATCGAGATCGTCGGAGAGCTTGCGCACGCTGGCCAGCGTCGCCTTGACATCGGTACTCACGCTCCGTATGCCGTCAATGGCCCCCGGCAGCGACTCGAGGCTGGCCTTGAGATTCGGGGAGTTGAGCGTTTGGTCGAGCCCAGTGACGGCGCTGCGCAGCGACGCAATCATGCCGGCGACGTCCGCCTGGTCGAGCTTGGCGAGGAACTCACCGAGGCGCGCCTGCACTTGCTCCATTGGTGTCGGGAGCGTCGGGATCTCGGGGTAGTGTACCGTCGGGTCGTTCACCAAGTCGACCGGTGTGCCCGGGAACAAGTCCGTCTTGACGTAGAGCAGGCCGGTCACGAAGCTCTGCATGGCGAGTTGGCCGCGTAGGCCCCGGTCGATCATTAGCTGCAGGTTCTCCCTGATCGGGGCACGCTTGGCGCCCTTCTGCGCAAGCTTGTCGGCGTCGATCTCGATCAGCACCGGAATGCGTATCTCGGCGGCCCGCTCGAGCGCGGCCACCTGGCTCATGTTCAGCATTACTTGCGTGACCGAGCCGATCTCGACGCCCTTGAACTTCACCGGCGCACCAACATTGAGGCCGCTGACGTCGCCGGTGAAATACATGATGAACGGGTAGGTTTTGCGGAACAGCCGCCCGGAACCGAACATGACGACGGCGATCACCGCCAAGGTGACGGCGCCGACGACGAACGCACCGACCGCGGCCGGGCTGAAACGTTTGCTCATACGTGTTGTCCCTCCGGTGCCTCCGCGCCGCGTGACAGGAAACGCCGCACGCGCGGATCGGCGGCGTGCTCGCGCAGCCATTTCGGATCCCCGCTTGCGGTCATCGTCCGCGTCTCGACGTCGAGGTAGATACTGTTGGTCGCGATCGTGAAAATGCTCGCCAACTCGTGCGTGACGACGACGATGGTGGCGCCGAGACTGGCGCGCAGCTCGAGGATCAGCTCGTCGAGCAGCCGCGAGCTGATCGGGTCCAGTCCGGCCGACGGTTCGTCGAAGAACAGGATCTCCGGATCCATCGCCATGGCGCGCGCCAGGCCGGCGCGTTTCTGCATGCCGCCGCTGATCTGCGACGGATAAAAGTCTTCAAAGCCCTTCAGCCCGACCAGCGCCAGCTTCAGCGAGGCAACCTCGCGAATCCCCGCCGGCGACAGGTCCGTGTACTCGCCCAGCGGCAACCCGATGTTCTCGGCCAATGTCATCGAGCTCCACAGGGCGCCACTTTGGTAGAGCACGCCGAAGCGTTGGAGCAGGCGTTGGCGTTGCTCCGGCTCAGCCTTGGTGAAGTTTTGTGAGCCGTAGATGATCTCGCCTTTGGCCGGTTCGTTGAGACCGATGAGATGCCGCAGCAACGTGCTCTTGCCACAGCCGCTGCCACCCATGATGACGAAGATGTCGCCGTGCTTGACGGTGAAGTTCAGATCGCGCATCAGCACGAAGCTGCCGTACGCCATCGTCAGGTCGCGCACGGTGATGTGAGGCTCGGAGTCAGCAGTCATTAGTTATCAGTCATCAGTAATCAGTCATCAGTCATCAGTTATCAGTGCCGGCGACGTACCCGAGCGCTTCTTCACGGACGACAGCGTCGGGTTCACCGCAGAAGAGGTCGGCCGTGAGGGAGTATGCTTCCTCCCTCGGGAAACCCTTGGTCAGCTCGAAGATTCTCTGGGCCACCGCCCGGGCTTTCTGGTATACGACCAAGTCGCTAAACCGTGTCGCGTGCACCAAAGAACTCATTTATCTCCCCTCAAATACTTGATCGCCGCCCAATGATCACTGATTACTGATCACTGATTACTGGTCACTCATATCCCCAGTACGTAGAAAATCACCGCGAACAACCCGCAGGCGCTGACGATGAGCACGACGCTCGTCACCACCGCCGAGGTCGTCGCGTCGCCGACCGCGGAGGAGCTGTTGCCGCACTGCAGGCCGCGCAAGCAGCCCGACACGGCAATCAGCACGCCGTACACCGAGGCTTTGAAAATCCCGCCGACCACGTCGCCCAGTTTCACCGCTGCCGCCGTTTGTTGGTAGTAGGTAATCGGCTGCAAGTGGAGCAGGCCGGTGCCGACTGCGGCGCCGCCGAGCATGCCGACGAAGTCGGAGTACAGGCACAGCAAGGGCATCATCAGAAACAGCGCCAGCATGCGCGGCAACACCAGAAACTCGAGCGGCGAGATGCCCATGGTGGTCAGGGCGTCGGTTTCCTGGGTGACCTTCATGCTGCCGAGCTGCGCCGCATACGAAGCACCCGTGCGGCCGGCCATGACGATCGCCGTCATCATCGCGCCCATGTCACGCACCATGGCGATGCCCACCAGATCGGCAACGTAGATCGCAGCGCCGAACTGCTGCAGTTGGACCGCGCCGACGAACGCCAGGATGAGGCCGACCAGGAAACTGATGAGGGTCACGATCGGCAGCGCCTCCGCCCCAGCCTGTTGAAGGAGCACGAAAAGGTCGGAGCGGCGGTAGCGCGCCCGCCCGACGACCAGCCGGCCGGTGGCAATGACGACCAAGCCGATGAAACTCACGAATTCCTGGAGGGACTGCGTGGTCGACAGCGCGGCGCGACCGATGCGTTCCAATGCCGACTCGTCCACCTCCGCCCCACGGGCGCCGCTGCGTTCCGGCACCGCTTCCGCGAGCGCCAACAAACGCTGCACCCCGGCCGGCAGACCACTGCGATCGGTCGCGATCTGGCGCTGCTGGCAGAGCGCCGTCACCTTGATCAAGAAGGTGAGCAGGCCGCTGTCCCATGCCGCGATCTGCGCACCGTCAAAGACCAGACGGCGCGGCGCCGCGGACTCGATCTCGCGTTGCACGACACTGACCGGTGGCAGCTCAGCCTGGAGCTGCCACGCACCGACCAGGCGCAACGCGAGCGTGGCGTCACCCGTGCGAGTCAGAGAGACCTGAGCCGGTTCCATTGCGCAACTAAGGCCTTCCACGCCGGCAACGCTGGCTTTGCGTCTTCCTGGCCGCGTTTCCGCCGGGGATCTGGACAGAGTCCCTCACCATCACAGACTTATGCCATTCGGGTGCCGTCAAGTCCACAAGTGACGCCAAGCCGCCGCAGATTTGCTCGTTGACACCAGGACCGAGCGCAGGCATCGACGGCTTCCAGAGTGCGCTCTATACATCGAGCGGACGGCCTCTTACCCGGCGCTCCTCGGGACGATGATTCGCTTCGCTCGCCGCGGCCCGACTTGCACCACCCATTCCGGCTTCTCGTGCGGGAGCACGAAGTGGATATCCGCGATGCGCTCCCCGTCGAGGCGCACCGCCCCTTGCTGAATCAGCCGCCTGGCCTCGCTCCTGGTCTTCACCATTCCCGACATGGTGATGGCGTCAACGAGTCGCAAGTCACCCGAAGCGGCGCATTCGAACTGCTCGATGTCATCCGGCAACTCGCGACGCTGGAAGCGACGCTCGAAGTCTTGCCGCTCCCGCTCGCCGGTCGAGTCGTCGTAAAAGCGCGCGACCATGAGCTGCGCCAGACGCTTCTTCGCATCCATCGGATGGAGCAGGCCCGCTTCGAGCTGCCGCCGCAGCGCCCCAGGGTCCTCGCTCGTGAGCAACTCATAGTAGCGCATCATCATGGCATCGGAGATCGACATGATCTTCCCGAAGATCTCCGCCGGCGGCTCGGCAATGCCGATGGCATTCCCCAGGGACTTACTCATCTTCGCCACACCGTCAGTGCCTTCCAGTAACGGCATCGTCATGACGACCTGCGCCGCCTGTCCATAGGCCTTCTGCAGCTCGCGCGCCATCAGCAGATTGAAGCGCTGGTCTGTGCCGCCGAGCTCGACATCGGCGCGCAGCTCCACCGAGTCGTAGCCCTGCACGAACGGATACAAAAACTCGTGCACCCCGATCGGGCGCTCCTCTTCGTAACGCTTGGCGAAGTCGTCACGCTCGAGCAGGCGGGCGACGGTGTAATGCGCACACAAGCGTACGACGTCCGCGGCCAGCATGCGGTCCATCCATTCTGAATTGAAGCGCACCTCCGTCCGTTCCGGATCGAGGATCTTGAACACCTGCTGCCGGTAGGTCTCCGCATTGGCGCTGACCTGCGCGCGCGTCAGGGGCTTGCGCGTCTCGGATTTCCCCGTGGGGTCACCGATCATGCCGGTGAAATCACCGATCAGGAATATGACCTGGTGGCCGAGATCCTGGAACTGCCGGAGCTTGGTGAGGGCGACCGCATGACCGAGATGTAAATCCGGCGCCGACGGGTCGGCTCCGAACTTGACTCGCAGCGGGCGCCGCTCGCGTAACTTCGCGATCAGCTCGTCTTCGGGGAGCAGATCCACTGTGCCCCGCCGCAGCACCGCCAGCTGTTGCTCCACGGACATCATCGCTCACACACCTCTTGTAGCCGCCAAATACGCAGCGCCTGGCCGGTCTCGGCGTCAATATCCACGAACGCCCCCTGCACCGCAACCGGCCCGCTGGCGACCTCGAACTTCACCGGCATACGCGTGCAGAATTTCTGAATGGCCAGCTCCTGCTTCATGCCGATGACTGATTCCGTCGGGCCACACATCCCCACATCGGTGATGTACGCCGTGCCGCCGGGCAGGATGCGCTCGTCCGCCGTCTGCACGTGCGTGTGACTGCCAAACACCGCCGACACCTTGCCGGCAAGAAACCACGCCATGGCTCCCTTCTCCGACGTCGCCTCGGCATGCATGTCGACGACGATCGTGCGCGCTCGTGCGCGGAGCTCGGGAACCAGCGCCGCGGCGGTTCGGAACGGGCAATCCAGGCTGTCCAGAAACACGCGGCCGATCAGGTTGAGCACCGCCACGCGGGTCCCATCCGGGGTCTCGCACACGATCCAACCATTCCCCGGCACATCCGGCGGATAGTTCGCCGGCCGCAACAGGCGGCGATCGTTGCTGATGAAGTCGATGATTTCCTTCTTGCGCCACACATGATTGCCGGATGTCAGGACATCCACGCCGGCAGCGAGCAGCTCCTGGGCGCCCTTCGGATCGACCCCAGCACCGTTCGCCACGTTTTCACAGTTGGCAATCACCAAGGCGACCCGTTCGCGCTCGATCAACCGCGGCAGCAACGCGCGGATTGCCTGGCGGCCGGGCTTACCGACCACGTCGCCCAAGAACAAGATGCGCATCAGGCGTATGTAGGTGAATTGCCCGCTGACGTCCACCGCAGGCCCAGGCTGGATTTCGTGGGTCTTTGAAGATAGAGAATCATGCGGCGGAGAAAGCGGCTGCAGGCAGTGAGCACGTTCCGGTTGGCTGCGGTGATGGCGGCGATTCTGTGCATGGGCATGGCCGCGGCTGCGGATACGACACAACCGCTGCCGGGAACGACAGCCGCCGCCAGCGACCGAAACCCGCAGCACGTTGGCGGCAGCGTGTGCGCGGAGTGTCATCGCAAGGAGTACGAGGCATGGCGCGGCTCGCATCACGCCCTGGCGATGCAGGAGGCAACCAAAGCCACCGTGCTGGGGGACTTCAACAACGCGCGCTTCACGTACGGCGCGGTGACCTCGACCTTCTTCACGCGCGACGCGAAATTCTACGTCAACACGGACGGTCCCGACGGCAAGCTGCACGATTATGAGATCCGATACACGTTCGGCATCGCGCCGCTGCAGCAATACCTCATCCCGTTTCCGGACGGCCGCCTGCAAGCGCTCAACGTCTGCTGGGATACGCGCCCGAAGCAGGAGGGCGGGCAGCGCTGGTTTCATTTGTATCCGAATGAGGTCGTGGACTTCCGAGACGTCCTGCACTGGACCGGTCCATACCAGAACTGGAACTACATGTGTTCCGAGTGTCACTCGACCAACGTGCGCAAGAACTACGATCCCGACACCGATCGCTTCGCGACGCAATGGTCCGAGATCGATGTCTCGTGTGAAGCGTGCCACGGACCGGGCTGGCAACATGTCGCGTGGGGCCGGCTCGCAAAGGATGGACAAGGCAGTTCGGGTTCCCCCCTCCTTACCAAGGAGGGGGCGAGGGGGAGGTTTGATGCGCCGCTACCTCCTCCTAACTCCCTCCTTCGAAAGGAGGGGGAACAGGATTCCAAGGGACTTGCCGTCGACCTGGCTGCACGCGGGGGTGCGTGGGTGTTCGAAGGGACGGCACCCATCGCGCACCTCAGCGGCGCGCGCGACACGCGTCCGCAGGTCATTTGCGCGCGCTGCCACGCCCGCCGCACGCAGATGGGCGAGGACTACGACTACAGCCAGCCGTTGGGGCAGACACACATGTTGGCGTTGCTCGACCCGGTACTCTACCACGCCGACGGCCAGATTCTCGATGAGGTGTTCGAGTACGGCTCCTTTCTCCAGAGCCGCATGCACGAACGCGGTGTCATCTGCACCGACTGTCACGATCCGCATAGCGGCCGGCTACGCGCTGACGGCAACGCCGTGTGCGCGCAATGCCACCGGCCATCGCAGTACGACACCGCATCGCACCATCACCACAAGGTGGGCAGTGAGGCCGCGCACTGCATCCAGTGCCACATGCTGGCACGCAACTACATGGTCGTGCACCGGCGCCATGACCACAGCTTTCGGGTCCCACGTCCCGACCTGTCCGTGACGCTCGGCACCCCGGACACGTGCACGGACTGCCACAAGGACCACACGCCGCAGTGGAGCGCGGATGCGGTGGTGAAGTGGTATGGCCCGACCCGCATGCGCGGGCCGCGCTACGCGCCAGCGCTGGCCGCCGGCCGGAGACAGCAAGCGGGCGCGGAGCGCTTGCTCGCCGGCGTCATCGCTGACCGCTCGTTCCCAGTCATCGTGCGCGCCACGGCCGTGAGCCTCCTCGAGAACTTCCCGGGCAGCGCCTCGGCTGTCGTCGAGCGCGCCGTGCAGGATGAAGATCCGCTCGTGCGCCGGGCGGCCGTCTCGCCCCTGCGCACGTGGGAGCCGCAACGCCGGTGGCAAACCGGCGCGCCACTCCTGAACGATCCGATCCGCGTGGTGCGCATCGCCGCGTTGAGCGCGCTCGCCGACGTTCCCGCCGCCCTGCAGTTGAGCGCCGAGCAGCGCGCCGCCTTCGAGCGCGCAGCGGTGGAATATCGCGCCATGCAACGCTTCAATGCCGACCGCGCTGAAGCGTGGCTGAATCTCGGCGCACTCGACGCGCGGCTGGGCAATTTCGCACCGGCCGAGGCTGCTTACCAGAGGGCGATCCGCATGCAGCCGTTGTTCATCCCGCCGTACGTCAATCTCGCTGACCTGTACCGCCAGCAAGGGCGCGATGCCGATGGCGAGCGTATCCTCCGCCAGGCGTTGACGATGGATCCGCCCAACGGCGACGTGCGCCACGCCCTGGGGCTGCTGCTCGTGCGCGCGCAGCGGATGCCCGAGGCGGTCAGCGAGTTGGCCAAAGCGGCGGAGCAAAGCCCGGAGAACGCGCGCTATGCGTACGTGTATGGCGTGGCCCTCGACAGCGTCGGCCAGCACGACAGAGCGCGGGCCGTCCTGGGGCAGGCGCACGAGCGCTTTACCGGCGACCGCGACATCTTGTCCGCACTGCTGCAGTTCTCGCTCCAGGCGAAGGATCAAGCAGCAGCAGCACGTTGGGCCCAGGAGTTGCGTCAACTCCAGGACAATCGCCAAGAGGGCGGAGATCCGCGTAGCTGATCGTTCCTTCAGCTGCGCCCGATCTCGGGTTGCGGGATCAACGGGCAAACATTATAGTGACCCGGTCACCCTTCGATATGACTGGATGCGCAGCAGCAAGCCGTGAAGGTACGGCTTCCCGGAAGATCATGTTAGCGAGAGAAAGGAGATCTGGAGAATGAAGCGAACAGTTGTCAGTGATCAGTCATCAGTTATCAGTGATCAGTAATGAGTAATCAGTGATCAGCCGAGCAGTGGATGGGAGGCAACAGATCACAGATCACTGGTAACTGATCACTAAAGAAGGAGGAGACATGAACGCGAGGAGATATTCACAAGCACGAGTGACCGTGGTGGCATTCACCTTGGCGGCCGTGGCGCTGTCGTCCGCTGGCTGCGGCATCATTAAGCCGCTGCGCCAGCGCCGCGGTGAGGCGGAGCACGCGGGGTTCCTGAAAGACTACTCGCAGCTGCAGCCGCAGGAGGGCTACAAGGCGAAGGAAGTATACGTGAACCCAACGGCCGCCTGGCCGAACTACAATGCCGTGTACATCGACTCGGTGACGCTGTGGGTGAATGACCCGAGTAAGCAGCCGAGCAAGGAAGACGAGCAGATGCTCACCGACATGCTCTACAAAGCCTTGGCCGACAAAGTCGGGGAGAAGTTCAATCTGGCTGACCGTCCCGGTCCGGGGGTCATCCGGGTGCGGGCGGCATTGACCCAGGCCAAGGGAGCGAAGGTGGCGCTCAACGCGGTCACCACGGTCATTCCCCAGCTGCGCGTGGTGGCCACGCTCGGCGGCGTGGCGGCGGATACCGCGGCGCTGGTCGGATCGGCGTCCGGCGAAGCCGAGCTCGTCGACTCGATGACCAATGAGCGGCTGGCGGCCGCCATCGACGCGGTTGCGGGGACGAAGGGTGTGCTGCGCGCCTTCTCGAAGTGGGCCGACGTCCAGAATGCCTGCAACGACTGGGCGGAGCGGTTGCGCGACTTCCTCGTCAAGCAGGGCGTGCGCCAGAAGGCGTGAAGGGCCATGAGCGCAAAGTATCCGCTGCTCCAGAAAGCGGCGAGATGGTGAAAGATGTCCAGAGCGGGCGGGCCAAGTTTATTCTCAGCACCGGGGACCTGGTTTGGTGGGGCAGGCAGGGCAACAAACCCTCCGACAGCCCGTACTGGAAGCTGGTGAACGAAGCCGTATTGAAGCAGTTGCCGCCCCCGGACGATCGAATGCGCGCTGCTGGTCTGCCCGGTCGCGTTTTTCCCGCCGTCGGCAACAATTTAACCTACGGCTTTGAAAGGAGAAGGACGGTATGAAACGTAAGATTTGGCTGGTAGCAATGCTGGCGCTGGCGGCGCTCACCCGGGCGGTTTCTCCGGCTACAGCCGCGGACAAGAAACCCAACATCGTCGTCATCATGGGTGACGACATCGGCATGTGGAACATCGGCGCTTACAGCCGCGGCATGATGGCCGGCAAGACGCCGAACCTCGACAAGCTCGCCGCCGAGGGCATGATGTTCACCGACTACTACGCCGAGGCCAGCTGCACGGCGGGTCGGGCGAACTTCATCACCGGCGAGCTTCCGATCCGCACCGGCATGACCACCGTCGGCCAGGCTGGCGCCAAAATCGGCATCCCCGCGGAGGCCGTAACCATCGCCACGGCGCTCAAGTCGATGGGCTATGCCACGGGCCAGTTCGGCAAGAACCACCTCGGCGATCTCAATGAGTTCCTGCCCACCGTTCACGGCTTCGACGAGTTCTTCGGCTACCTCTATCACCTCGACGCGATGGAGGACCCCGCGCATCCCGCCTACCCGCAGGAGTTGTTGAACGCAGTCGGTCCGCGCAACATGGTCCATAGTTGGGCCAGTGACAAGGACGACGTAACCGTCGATCCGCGCTGGGGCAAGGTCGGCAAACAAAAGATCGAAGATGGCGGAACGCTCTATCCCAAGCGGATGGAAACGGTGGACGACGAAATTCTCGACTACAGTCTCAAGTTCATGGACAAGGCCAAGAAAGACGGCAAGCCGTTCTTCGTCTGGCTCAACCCGACGCGCATGCACATCGTCACCCATCTCTCGGAGAAGTATGAGAAGATGCGCAACTCGAAGAATGGCTGGACTCTTCACGAAGCTGGAATGGCCCAGGTCGACGACATCGTGGGCGACGTGATGAAGAAGCTCAAGGACCTTGGCGTGGACGACAACACCATCGTTGTGTTCACCACCGACAACGGCACGGAGAACTTCACCTGGCCTGATGGGGGACAGACTCCGTTCTTCGGAGGCAAGGGCACGGGCTATGAAGGCGGTTTCCGCGTGCCCGCGCTGATTCGCTGGCCCGGCCACGTCCCCGCCGGCGCCGTGGAAAACGGCATCATCTCCGGGCTTGACTGGTTCCCGACCTTCGTGGCCACCGCCGGCGACCCGAACATCATCGAGGAGCTGAAGAAGGGCAAGAAGCTCGGCGACATGACCTACAAGGTGCATCTCGACGGCTATGACCAGATGGACATGATCACCGGCAAGGGGCCATCGAATCGCCACGAAATCTTCTACTTCACGGAAAGCAACCTCGCCGCGGTGCGGATCGACGACTTCAAGTATCAGTTCATTACCCAGCCCGGCGGCTGGATCGGCACCAAGGAACATCCCGACGCGCCGATCCTCGTGAACCTGCGCTTGGATCCCTTCGAGCGCACGGCATGGCCCCAGGGGAATGTCGGATCCTACGAATATTTCCAATGGTTCCAATATGAGTTCTGGCGCTTCGTGTTTGCCCAACAGCAAGTGGCGAAGCTGGCCATGACGGCCCTCGAGTATCCGCCGATGCAGAAGGGCGCGAGCTTCAACCTGGATGCCGTGAAAGCGAAGATCGAGGAAGCCATGAAGGCACACGAGGGCCAGTAAGAAGTGCCCTGAGTCCATAACCACTAACCGGGCCGCATCCGTCCAAACCGGGTGCGGCCCGTCGATCCGTTCATTGACCGATGAAGAAGTTGCTCATCGCGGCAGCGTCGGGGGTTCGCTGCAGTCGGAGATTGCGGAAAACAATCCCCCGGGGTGCCGTAGATTTCCGAGAACTTTCCGGGGACTTTCTGGACTTTGGGGGCCAATTTGTGACATTAGACACGAAACAAAAGGGGGTGCACGACGATGCGGCGGTCAACAATTTTTGCCATTGCCATAGTTCTGGTTGGTATGTTTCTGCGCACGCAGGCTGGGGCGACGGAGCCGGCATCTGCAGACCCATACTCGGGCGATTTCCTCACACGCTCGACCTTCACCGGTGATTTCAACGGCGACCGCAATGCGCTAGCGGCGAAGGGTGTGACCTTCGATGCCAGCCTCACCCAGATCGAGCAAGGGGTCGTCAGCGGCGGCAAGAACGGCAGCTGGGAGTACGGCGGGCGCGGCGACGTCACCGGCCTTCTCGATACCGGGAAGCTTGGGTTGTGGCCCGGCGGATTTCTCACCGCGGAACTCGAGGGCAATTGGTCCAATTCGGTCAACGGCAAGACCGGGGCGCTCAGCCCGGTGAACGAAAATCAACTCTTTCCCTTGCCAACCGGGGACAACGTCGCCTTGCCGGCATTGAATTTCGTGCAGTTTCTTTCGCACTATGGCGGCGTGGTCGTTGGCAAGTTCGACGTCATGAACGCCGACGACAACGAGTTTGCCCACGGGAAGTACGGGAAGGGCGATACGCAGTTCTTGAATACCGCATTGAACGTCAATCTGGTTGCCCTGGTGGCACCTTACTCAACGTTGGGCACGGGAGTGATCATCCTACCGACCAAGGACCCCAACCAGGCCATCGTCAACTTTTCCGTTCTCTCGGCCACCGGGAAGGCTAGCGCGACCGGCTTCGACAACTTGAACGGAGCGATCTTCGCGGGTGAAGGCCGCGTGCGTACTGACTTCTTGGGCCTCACCGGACATCAGCTCGTCGGGGCGATGTATTCGAACAAGCAGTACACTTCGATTGATCAGCGCCTCGACTTTGTGACCCGGAATGTGATCCAGAATCGTCCGCTGGAAAAGACGGACGGCACCTGGGCCGTGTACTACAACTTCGACCAGTTTCTGTACGAAACCGACAAAAGTGCAGGCAAGGGCATTGGCCTGTTCGGACGGTTCGGCGCTTCCGAAGGCAACGCAAGTCCGGCGCAGTACATCTACAGCCTCGGCGTCGGCGGCAAAGGCCTCATCCCAAGCCGGGATCTCGATCGCTTCGGTATCGGGTACTATTACATGAGTGTCAGCAACCCCACACTGCAAGCCCAGTCACGTTTAGGTGAGACCCTTTTCGGAACCAATTCATTCTTGCGCGATGAGTGGGGGTTCGAGGCGTTCTACAACATCGCCCTGACGCCGTGGCTGCTGCCTACGCCCGATGTCCAGGTCATCGGGCCGACTCAGAAGCACCCCATCACCATCGGCAGCAATCGCCTAGGCCTGCCTGTTCCTGTCATCGGGCCGGAAAGCATCGGCACGGCGACTGTCCTCGGCGTCCGGTTGCAGCTGATACTGTGAGGCGCCACGGCGGGCCGTGGACGAAGCCTTCCTCTTCACGCTAACCTTTGCGTTGCCGCTCGATGTCATCGCGCCGAAGCTGGGGATGATGTAGAAGGACTGATCAGGCGAGTGGCGAAGAGAGAAGGACAATTGGACGTACGCGGCTATTCGGTGAAGTGAGCATGCTGCGCGCTCAGGGCCGCCATCTGGCCCAACGAAACCTCGCGCAAGCGCGACTGACACAGAAGGAGGAGACTATGCAGCATTTTTCCGGATTGCAGTGTGCCGCGCGAGTTACGGCTATTGCTCTGTCCGCCTACGTCACGCTGTGCGGCGCGGCGCCAGCGTTTGCGGTGCCGACGCTGGACGAGGTGGCGGCGGAGTTCGGTCTCAGCAAGGACGACGTGCAACGGGTGCGCGCCGGCGAGCTGGTCAAGACGACCGCGAAGGAGACCGCCGACCGGGAGCTCGCCGTGGCCATGGTGTTTCTCGTCAAGACCCCCGTGCAGAAGCTCCTCACCTCGCTCAAAGCGGGCCCGAGCTCCCGCAACGATCCGCAGGTCCAGTCGGTTTCCGAGATCAGCGGTGAGGGCGCGCTCGACCAGTTCAAGGCGGTCGTGCTCCAACCGGGCGGCGACAAAGAAACGAAGCGCTATCTCAGTGCCGAGCCCGGTGACACGCTCAATCTTTCGGTCGCCGAGATTGCCACATTCACGGCGCTCAAGAGCGCTAGCAACGGTCAGCCGCTGGTTGAAGAAGCACTGCGAAAGATGCTGCTGGCGCGCTACCAGGCCTACCGTGCGCAAGGGTTGGCGGGGATTGCGCCGTACGCCCGCGGTAAGGACAAGCAATCGCAGCCGGCAGACGATCTGCGGCGGGCGACGGCAGCCGCCAAGGGCATCAAGAAATACGCCCCGGCATTTTACGATGTCCTCATGAATTATCCGCAGGGCACCCCGGTGGGGCTCACGCGGCACTTCTTCTGCATCCGCTACGCCATGGGCGGCCGGCCCAACTTCGCCCTCCGCCAACGCCTCGCGATGCCGGTCGACGACGCCTACGTGATCGCCGATCGCGACTTCTACGTGAGCGCTGGTTACAACGACACGCAAGCCGTTGCCGGCCTCCTTCCGGTCGAAAACGGGACAGTGGTCGTGTACCTGGCCCGCACCACCACCGACCAACTCGGCGGCTTCGGTGCGTCCGCTAAGCAGTCGATCGGCCGGGGTATGATGGCGAAGCAAATCAGCGCGATCTTCGAGAAGGCCCGCGCGGGCCTCAAAGGACAGTGAGGTGTTTCCGAGCGAATCGGAGAACATTCAGAAATGGAGCGAAGGAGAAAGGCCTGATGCCGCTGGAAGAACTGCTGAAAACACTGCTGGGCATATTGTTCTAGGAAACCTCCAAGAGTTTCAGGCACGACGACATGCCCTGCGCCTCCACGGGTCCCTTTCTTGACGACTGGCCGCGGCCGCAACTACACTCCAAACAAACAAAACAAACCAACAGACCAAAGAAAGGAAACAACCATGAAACGAAACACACGACTACATAACGCAGCCCGCACGGGCCTGGCGGCCATCGGCCTCGCGCTGGTGACCGGCGGCTTCAGCCACTTCGCCGCGGCCCAGGATGCCCCTCCGAGCCGAGGCTGCACGCAAGCCGATCGAACCAAAGAAGCCCGATTATTCGCCCTACCCGGACCAGAAATTCCCCAACCGCGTCTTCTGGGGCGTTGCCCACGTCCACACCGGCTACTCCTTCGACTCGGGAATGTTCGGGATCACGCTGACCCCCGACGACCTCTTCAGGGTTGCCACGGGCGGGGAAGTCGTCATGGACAACGGCAGCGCTTCAAACAGGACCGGCCGCTGGACTGGGTCTCCATCACCGACCATGCCGAGTATATGGGCATCTCCGATCAAATTCGCGCCGGCAGCCCCGCGCTCCTCGCCAACCCACAGGGCAAGCGCTGGTACGAGATGTCCAAGACGAGCCCGCAGGAGGGTGTCAAAGCCGCCATCGAAGCGGTCGTCTCCATGCAGACCGGCAAGCCGGTCTTCGACGCCAGCAAACTCACGGCCGCGGCCTGGGCGCACGCCATCGCGGCAGCCGAGAAGTGGAACCAGCCGGGCGTTTTCACCACGCTGCACGGCTTCGAGTGGACTTCCGCGCCCGGCGGCAACAATCTTCATCGCACCGTCATTTTCCGCGACGGCGCGGACCGCGTGAACCAGGTCGTTCCCTTTTCCACCTTCGACAGCCAGGATCCGGCGGACCTCTGGAAGTACATGGACGCTTACGCGAAGAAGACCGGCGGCCAGGTGCTCGCCATCCCGCACAACGGCAACCTGAGCAATGGCATGATGTACACGGCGGAGACCTTCGACGGAAAACCCATGGACCGGGCCTACGCCGAGGCGCGCGCCAGCCACGAGCCACTCCTGGAGGCGACGCAGATCAAGGGTGACAGCGAGACCCATCCCTACCTCTCGCCGAACGACGAATTCGCCAATTTCGAGACGCTGGGACATCGATTTCAGCAAGATGGAGCCGGCGGAGAACAGCGTGCTCCACGGCAACTACGTCCGCTCGGCGCTCAAGCTGGGACTGGAGCTGGACGCCAAGCTTGGAGCCAACCCCTACAAGTCCGGCCTGATCGGCGGCAACGATGCCCATGTGGGCGTGGTCACCACGCGGGAAGACAACTTCTTCGGTGAGTTTGCCAACGGATTGCCGTCGCCGGACCGTTGGAAAACCCCGCTCGCCATGGTCAACAATGATCCGAAGAAAGGGCCGTTGGTGTCGGTCTGGGGTGAACAAGCCGCGGGCCTGGGCGGCGTGTGGGCGCGCGAGAACACCCGCGAGGGGATCTGGGACGCGCTCAAGCGCAAGGAAGTCTATGCCACCACGGGCGACCGGCCGGTCGTACGCGTGTTCGCGGGCTGGGACTTCGCGCCGGCGGACCTCGATCGCTCCGACTTCGCGGCGAACGGCTACGCCCATGGCGTGCCCATGGGCGGCGATCTCAGCCAAGGCGCCGGCCGGCAAGCAACCCGTCTTCCTGGTCTACGCCATGCGCGATCCGGACGGCCCCAACCTCGACCGCATCCAGATCATCAAGGGCTGGCTCGGCAAGGACGGCAAGACGCAGGAGCGCATCTTCGACGTGGCGGTCTCCGGCGGGCGCAAGATCGGCCCGGATGGCCGCTGCAAGACCTCGGTGGGCAGCACGGTGGACGTGGCCAACGCGACCTACACCAACACCATCGGCGCCGCCGATGCTGTCGGCGTATTGGAAGGACCCGGCGTTCGATGCGAAGCAGCGCGCGTTCTACTACGTGCGCGTGATTCAAATCCCGTCGCCGCGCTGGACGGCCTATGACAGAAGCGTTACGGCATCAAGATGCCCGACTACGTTCCGATGACGGTCACCGACCGCGCCTACACCTCGCCCGTCTGGTATACGCCGGGACGTGAGAAGGGACGAGTGGCGAGGGTTCACCAGGGGCGATGGGCGATGAGGCAACGATCGTCGAGGAGTTTGGTGCCTATCGGAAGGCGATGATACTGTTTGACCATGTGGTTAACGACATGCATCAGATTCGCAGATCCGTTGGTCTCAAGCTCGTGTCGCAGCAGATCGGGAGCGCGGATTCCATTGCCGCCAACAACCGTGACCCTCGCCTCCGATGAAACGCCTTCTTAAAGAACCGCTGGTGCATTTCCTCCTGCTGGGGGCTGCGATTTTCGCCGCCTACAGCTTGGTGTCCAAGCACTCCAGCAGCGAGCCGGGAAAGATTGTCGTCACGCAAGGCCAGCTCGCGTCCATGTGGGAGGGCTTCACCCGCACCCGGCAACGGCCGCCCACCCGCGAGGAATGGGAGGGTTTGATCCGGGACCGGGTGCGGGAGGAAGTTTATTACCGCGAAGCGCTGGCGCTGGGCCTGGACAAGGACGACACCATCATCCGCCGCCGCTTGCAGCAGAAGATGGAATTCGTCTCCGACGATGTCGCCGCCCAGGCCCAGCCGACCGACGCCGAGTTGAATGCGTATCTCCAGGCGCACCCCGACACGTTTCGCGTGGAGCAACAGTTCACCTTCCGCCAGTTGTATCTCAACCCGGAGAAGCACGGTAAAAACCTTGCGCGCGACGCCGCGCAACTGCTCGCGAAGTTGAACCAGGCCGGCGGCAATACCGATTTCGCGGCGCTGGGCGATGCGTTCATGCTGGATCACCAGTTTCACGCGCTGCCGGCCGGCGAGGTCGCGAACAGTTCGGCGAAAAGTTCGCGGCGAAGCTTTGGGCGGACTTTCGCCCGGCCAATGGCAAGGGCCGGTCGAGTCCGCCTTCGGCGTGCACTCGTCTTCGTGAGCGAACGCACGGACGGCCGGTTGCCTGCGCTGGCGGAAGTGCGCGACGCCGTGCGCCGTGAATGGGACGAAGCCCGTCGGCTGGAAGCGAACGAGAAGTTTTACCAGGAGCTGCTCAAGCATTACACCGTGACGATCGAAAAACCGGAGCCGGTAGAAGCAAGTAAAGTCGCAATGGGGAAGTGAAATGAAACGCGCGCTTCTCAACTTGGTTCTGCTCGTCACGCTTGCGCCTGGTGTGTTCGCGCACGAAGTGCGCCCCGCGTATCTCGAATTGCGCCAGACCGGGCCGGAAACTTACGACGCGCTGTGGAAAGTGCCTGGCCAGGGAGAACTTGCGCTTCGGACTCTACGTGGAACTGCCCGTGGACTGTACCAACGTCACCGAGCCACGCGGTACGATGGCCAACAATGCCTACACTGAACGGTGGACGGTAAACTGCGCGGGCGGACTCAGCGGCGGCACGATTCACATCGCCGGCCTCAGTGCGACAGTGGTCGACGTGCTCGTGCGTCTGGAACGTCTCGACGGCACCACGCAAGTGACGCGGCTCACGCCGTCCTCTCCGTCGTTTGTGGTCGCGGCCGCGGCGGACGCGGTGGGCGTCGCCCGCACGTACACCGTGCTCGGCATCGAGCACATCCTGTCGGGCATTGACCATCTCCTGTTCGTGCTGGCGTTGATTATCATCACGCGCGGCGGGTGGACACTGGTCAAGACCGTCACCGCTTTCACCGTCTCGCACAGCATCACGCTCACTCTGGCGACGCTCGGCTACGTCCACATCCCGCAACGGCCGGTCGAGGCAGCGATCGCGTTGAGCATCGTTTTTGTCGCGGTAGAAATCGTGAAGATGCGAGGGGCGAGGGGCGAGGGACGAGGGGGAGAGAATGCCTCAGTTCTCGACCCTCGCTCCCCCTCCCTCTGCGTCCGCGCCCCGTGGATCGTGGCCCTGATGTTCGGACTCATGCACGGCCTGGGCTTTGCCAGCGGGCTCAAAGACGCTGGTCTGCCGGACGGACATATCCCCACAGCGCTGTTGTTCTTCAGCATCGGGGTTGAAGCGGGGCATTTCCTTTTCATCGGCTTCGTCTTGTCGCTGATCGCACTCATGCTCCGAGCCACTTCAAGACTCACGTCTATTGACCAACAGCGATTGGCCATCCTGGAGGTTCTGCCGCCCTACGCCATCGGCAGCGTGGCGATGTTCTGGGTCATTCAACGCATAGCCGCCTTCTGAGGAGCGTCAAACACCGAAAAGACATAGCAATGAGAACCTCCTCGCCGCGGCAACAGTTCGGCGCCGCCAACGCCGACACGCCTTCCGCCATCACCACAGTGGACCTCAGGGTCCTCTAACTGGTACTGGTACTGTAGGATGACGAGCCTCCCGGAAGCCAACGATTCTCTGAAGGAGCGTGCCATGCAACAGAAGCTGCCAAGATCCAGAAAAGAGCGCGGCCCAGCTGACTCGGGCCAGGTCCGGGCGCCTGGGCCCCATCCTTCACGGGCCGAGCGCCTCGCCATGGGCAAGCAGCTGCGAGAGGCTTGCCCGCGCACTACGCACGCGGCCTGGACGGCGCCCCCCGGTCGGCCGGACCCGGTCGACTTGGTGCTGAAGGCCGACAAGGGGCGCATCCCCGAGCTCCTTCCGCTTCGCCACGGGCGCATGGTCCAGTCTCCCTTCACCTTCTACCGGGGATCGGCCCTCGCCATGGCGGTGGATCTGGCGGCCACTCCGGCGACCGGCGTCCGGGTGCAATGCGGCGGAGACTCCCATCTGGTCAACTTTCGGGGTCTCGCCACCCCGGAGAGGAACGTCATCTTCGCCATCAACGACCTTGATGAGACCCTCCCGGCGCCTTGGGAGTGGGACCTCAAGCGTCTCGCGGTAAGCTTCGTGATCGCCAGCCGTGACAACGGCCTTGGCGAATCCGCCGGCAAAGACGCGGTCCTCACCTGTGTCAGGTCCTATCGCGAGCGCATGGCGGAGTTCAGCGAGATGAAGCCGCTGGACCTGTGGTACCGCGCCGTCGAAGCCGAAGAGCTGATTGCGGCCACCGAGGATGCGGGGATTCGCCGCCGTGCGATTAAGCGGCTGGCGAACGCGCGTGAGAGCAGCACCTCCGAAGGCCTCTTCCCGAAGCTCGTGGACGCCTCGCGCGGGGTGCAGGTCATCAAAGACCAGCTTCCAGGGATTTTTCACTGGAAAGGTCACGTCCATGGAGAAATCCATCCGGACGTCAAGCTGGGCTTCGACCGGTACCGCGAAACCCTGGCGCCTGCCAATCGCATGTTGCTCGATCGCTACGAGATCAGGGACGCCGCGGTCAAGGTCGTCGGGGTCGGGAGCGTCGGTACGGCCTGCTGGATGATGCTGCTGACCTCCGGCGATGGAGATCCTCTCATCCTCCAGGTCAAGGAGGCACGCGCCTCGGTCCTGGAGGACTATGCGGGCAAGAGCGTCGTCCCCAACCACGGGCAGCGTGTCGTGAACGGCCACAGGCTCATGCAGCCGGCCAGCGACATCTTCCTCGGGTGGGGCGAGGGTCGGCGGGGACGTCACTTCTACGTCCGCCAGCTCCGGGACGTGAAAATCAAGCTTCCCGTTGAGACGTTCGGCACGGCCCAGATGACCGTCTTCGCCCAATGCTGCGGCTACACGCTGGCGCTCTCCCACGCGCGCTCCGGGGACGCCGCGATAATCAGCGGGTACCTGGGCAAGGGTGACGTATTCGACAAGGCGCTCGCCGCCTTCTCCGTCGCCTACGCCGACCAGAACGAGAAGGACCACGCCGCGCTCAAGCGTGCGATCCGTACGGGCAAGGTCGAGGCAGTCATCGAGAAGGCGAAGTGAGTCGCTCGCGCCAGGGCGTCTCGGCCCGTATGCCCGAGCCGGCTGCTGAGCGGTTTCGCCCCATGCGTCGCCGAATGCTGGCTCTTGCCCGCAGCGCCGCGTTCGCTTTGCTCGCCATGGCGGCCTACCTGGCCACTGCCCTGTTGCCAGGCTCGCTCTTCTTCCAAGCGCCCGCGGCCTGCGCACAAGATGGGGAGGTGATGGGCAGTGCGAAGCTCGAGAGGCTCGCACGGGAGTTCTCTGATCCGCTAACGACGCTGCCCCAGATGTTTCTGCAGGACGCGTACACGCCGGAGAACTACGGCACCGAAGCGCCAACCAACCGGGTGATCGGACGCGTGATCGTTCCGCGCCTCCCGGAGTACTCGCTGCTGCCGTTCGTCCAACTCATTCGCCCGAGTTTCTCGCTGGTGACGGTGCCGACCGGCAAAGGCAGCGGGGATACGCGCACCGAGTTTGGCGACATGCAACTGTTCGATGTGGCCGTTCTCCCGTGGCCGGGCCGCGAGACGGGGCTGATGATGGGAGTCGGGCCGGTGTTCATCTTTCCGACCGCAACCGACAAGGCCGCGGGCCAAGGGGCGTGGCAAGTCGGTCCCACCTTCGGCGCGATCTACAAGGGGATCCCCTGGTTGCTCGCCGGGGGCTTGGTCCAGAGCCCGATTTCCTTCGCCTATACCTCTCCCGACCGCCAGCGCGTGAGCACGCTCTTCTTGCAACCGATCTTGCTGGTGGCTCTCCCCAGGGGTTGGTATGTGAAATCCGCAGACGCCACGTGGGCCGTCAACTGGCGGCACGAAACCCCAACACTGTTACCCGTGAGCTTCGGGATCGGTCGCGTGCTGGTCCGCGAAGGGTTGCCGCCGATCAACCTCTTCGTCACCGGAGAATGGATGGCCTACCGCCAGTTCGCGCCGGTGGCTGCCCAAACGACCGTTCGATTCGGCATGACGGTCGCCTTTCCGGATTTCCGGCCTTGGAGGTGAGAGAAATGCAAACTGACCGGTCGCTAGACCCTTGCGCTCGGGGAAGCCGCTCGCCCGGGAAAGATCGATGCTACCTGCTTCGGCGCCCAATTCGGGCGCGATTGCTGGCATTGGCAATGAGCGTGGGAGTGGCCGTGCTCGCGGCCGGCTGCGCGACCCCGATCGGCGTG
This sequence comes from uncultured delta proteobacterium, assembly GCA_963729835.1. Classification (GTDB taxonomy): domain Bacteria; phylum Desulfobacterota; class Binatia; order HRBIN30; family HRBIN30; genus CAVSQF01. Next base: position 76,526 of record CAVSQF010000016.1, read on the forward strand.
AAGCGGATCAGCCCGCAAGACGCCAACCGCGCGCTGACCGCCAATGTGCTCACCACCGGGAAGCCGGGTGCGCCGGCGCAGGAGTTCCTCTACCGGCTCAATCTCACTGAAAAGTTTCGCGAGGATCCGGCCAATACGATTGCCGCACTACACGCCGGGCTCGGGCAGGCCGACGAGTCCAACCGCCTGTTCGCGCTGGCTGAGCTGTCCTTCGACTACGCCCAGCACGGCGGCGACCGCTCCTATTATCTCGCGTCGGCTACGTACGCTTGGGCGTTCTTGTTTCCGGAGAATCCGGCAGTGCGCCCGAGCTGTTACGATCCGCGCGCCCGCACGGCGATGGATCTGTACAATCGTGGGGTCACTGCAGGCTTGGCGAGCGGCAAAGGGGACGAGGTCGATCTCAACCCGCGTACCATAGCGCTGCCGTACGGGCCACTGCATGTGCAGGTCGATCCGTCGGGATTCAAGTTTGGCGGCTACCAGCTCGTCCGCTTCACTTCGCTGGCGGATTTCCAGGTGCGGGGACTGCGGAACCGCTACCGCCGCCGTGGCATCGGCGCGCCGCTCGCCGCGTCGGTGTCGAAGTCAGGTGAGGAACACGTCGACAAGTGGATCGCGCCACGCGCCAAGGTGCCGGTGACGGCGCTGCTGCGCTTCGACGATCCACGGCGCGGTATGAGCAGCGGTGCCACGCACGCCACGATTCAGCTGTACGACGCCGAGGAAAGCCGCACCATCCAAATGGGCGACGTCAGCGTTCCGCTGGAGTCGGAAACCACGACGACGCTCGCCTATCAACTCGAAGGGGCACCGGTCTGGGACTTCGAGATCGCCGGCTTCCGCAGCGGCGATTTCAGCCTTGTCAAGAGCGAAGACAATCTGTTCATGCTGCACCCGTATCACCCGGGCCGCATTCCCGTCGTCTTCGTCCATGGTACGGCATCGAGCCCGGCGCGCTGGGCCGAGATGACCAACGAGCTGATGAACGACCCGGTGCTCGGGCAGCGCTACCAGTTCTGGTTCTTCACCTACAACACCGGTAATCCCGTGGCATACTCCGCCATGCGCTTGCGGGAAGCCCTGCAGCACGCGCTGAAGGACGTGGATCCGGAGGGCAAGGATCCGAGCCTGCGCCAGATGGTGGTCATCGGCCATAGCCAGGGTGGCCTGCTTACCAAGATGACCGTGGTGAGCAGCGGCACGCGCTTCTGGGACATCCGCTTTCAAGTGCCGATCGAGCAGGCGGATCTATCGGCGGAGACCAAGGACTTGCTGCGACGGAGCGCGTTTGTCGAGCCGCTGCCGTTCGTCACCGAGGTGGTCTTCATTTGTACACCACACCGCGGTAGCTACCTGACCGAGAATATTCTGGGCAAACTCGCCCGCCGGCTGGTGACCTTTCCGGCGACGGTGACGAAGGCGGGTGTGGAGCTGGTCAAGTTCAACCCGGCCGGCGCGGCGCAGACGGCGTGGCACATGCCGACAGCCATCGACAACATGGATTGGTCGAACCCGTTCCTCAAAACACTGGCCGCCCTGCCGATCGCCCCCGGTGTAGAGGCGCATTCCATCGTCGCGGTGCAGGGCAATGGGCCGCCGGAAAAAGGCGGCGACGGCGTGGTCAAGTACACCAGCGCCCATATCGACGGTGTCGCCTCCGAGCTGATTGTCCGCTCGGGGCATTCGACGCAAGCCGTCCCCGAGACCATCGAGGAAGTGCGCCGTATCCTGTACGAGCATCTCAAAGAGCAACAATGAAATCGTCGCTCCGTCACACGCCGCGAGTTTTGCTGGTGTCCACGCGATGAAAACCGTGCTGAAAGTTGGCGCCCGTGCGTTGCTCGTGCTGGCGATCCTCGGTCTCGCTGCGTGGGCGGCGGCGGCGCTGTATCTCGGACCGCTGCAAGCCGCAGCGTCGGCGGTTGTCGTTGCGGGAGTGGGGCTGGTCGCGGCCATCGCCGCGGTGCTGCCACGGCTAAGATGGTGGCCACTGGCATTGTTTGCGGCCGTCTTCATTGCGTCCCTCATCCGCTGGCACGGCGTTCAGCCATCCAACGATCGCGACTGGCAACCGGACGTGGCGGTGTTGCCCTTTGCCACCTTCGATGGCGACCTGGTGACGATCCACAACATCCGCAACTTCGATTATCGCAGCGAGACCGACTTCACGCCGCACTACTACGACAAGACGTTCGACATGCGGCAGCTCGACTCCGTCGACCTGATTGCCGTCTACTGGATGGGCGATGCGATCGCCCACATCATGGTGAGCTTCGGCTTTGCCGAGCACGACTTCGTCACCGTTTCGATCGAGACGCGCAAAGAGGTCGGCGAGACCTACGACACCGTCAGGGGCTTCTTTCGGCAATACGAGCTCATCTATATCGTCGGCGACGAACGCGACTTGATCCGCCTGCGCACCAACTATCGCAAGGATCCACCCGAGGACGCCTACCTCTATCGCACCAATGCTCCGCCCGAGAATGTCCGGCGGTTGTTCCTGAGCTACTTTCAGAAGATCAACGCGCTCAAGGAGCGGCCGGAGTTCTACAACACCTTGACCACGAACTGTACGACCAACGTGCTCATGCACACCAAGGTGAATCCGGGCAATCCCCGCTACTCGTGGAAGATCCTGCTGAGCGGTTACGCGCCGCTGTACGCGTACGAGAGCGGGCGATTGGATACCAGCCTGCCGTTCGAGGAGCTGAAGCGACGGTCGGACATCAACGCCGCCGCCCGCGCCGCGGACCAAGCCGCCGACTTCTCCCAGCAGATTCGCGCCGGGGTGCCGAAGCCTGCGGCCAGCCGCTGATCCAGGAGTGAATCGCGAATGACGTGGCTGCAACGCTATCACCTGAGGCGATTTGTTCGCGGGTCGCTCTGGCTCATGCCAGTGCTGGCCATTGGCCTTGTAATCGTGGTCGCGCCGCTTCTCCGCTGGCTCGATCACGCCACCGGCTGGAGTTTGTTCAACTTCACGCCGGACGGCGCGCGTATGGTTTTGGGAGCGTTCACGTCGTCGATGCTGACCTTGGTCGTCTTCGTCGTGTCGTCGCTGTTGATTGTTGTGCAGTTGGCCAGCGCGCAGTTGACGCCGCGCATCATTGCCATGGTGTTTGCCAACCGGAGCCTCAAATGGGTCCTCAGCATCTTCACATTTGCGTACGCGTACACCATCGCCGCCTCGGGACGAATTGAGAACACGACGCCGCAGTTGCCCGTCGCGTTCGCCATCCTCTGCAATCTGGCATGCATCGCTATCTTCTTTTGGTTCGTACAATGGCTCGGTTCATCGTTGCGGCCGATTGCGGTGCTCCGGGCCGTGGCCGACCAAGGACGCGCCGTGGTGGAGAGCGTCTATCCCGATCAATTTGAGCCCGCCGAAGAGCAGCCCGGCTGGTCCCCGGCTGCGGAAGCCGACGTCGTGGTCGTCGAGCGCATCGGGAGGTCGGGCGTCGTCCTGGCGTATAGTCAGAGCGCCCTGCTGGCGTTGGCGGAACGTGCTGACGCCGTGATCGAGCTGGTGCCGCAAGTCGGCGATTACGTGGCCCGGGGCGATCCGCTTTTTCGCATACGCCCCGGCGGTCATGCCATCGATGCCGGCGCATTGCGTGCCTGCGTCGCCATTGGTCCCGAGCGTACGATGGAGCAGGACCCGCGATTCGCGTTTCGCATTATGGTGGACATCGCCAACAAGGCCCTGTCGCCCGCCATCAACGATCCGACGACCGCCGTGCTGGCACTGGATCAGATTCATCACTTGCTGATGTACGTCGGCAAGCGTCGGCTCGACGCAGGAGAGACACGAGATGCGCAGGGCCGGCTGCGCCTGTGCTACGGGACGCCGGACTGGATCGATTTTGTCGGCCTGGCCGTCACGGAAATTCGCCATTTCGGGGCCACCAGCATGCAGGTGGCCCGCCGGCTCCAGGCCATGATCGAGCATCTCTTGAATGTGCTGCCCGAAGCACGCAAGGCGGCTTTGCACCAAGAACTCACCTTACTCCAGCGTTCGATCCAACGCACTTTTCCCGATGAAGAGGATCGCGCTCACGCTCAGGTCGGCGACCTTCAGGGCCTCGGCAGCTCGGAGTCGTCGTAGTGTGCTTGGATGAGCCAGGAGGAGGCATCTTCGCCGGGCCGGGCCGCGAGTAGTGAGTTCACTAGGTCCCAAGCGGCAAGGGTGCGGAGGAGGAGTCGTATGAAACAACCACCAAGCAGGAAGAAACCGGTCGCCGTGTCGCAGCCTTCGTTGGCTGAGCTCCACACTTCGCCAGCGCCTACGCAGATCAAAGCGAACGCGACCATGCAATCCTCAAAAGGGCGGTGCGCTCGGGACGGGTGGAAGTCGTTAAGGAACCGGAATAAGGGGCTGACCAATTCGCCCCTCTCTATTCTAAAGAGATACTGCGGTCGCGATTGCTACCTCGTCAGGATGTAGGCTCTATGACCGGTTAACGGAGCGGCAATGAGGGTGACCCGCAGCACCATCAGCACCATCATGACCACCATGGCGGTAGTGATGCTGATTGCCGCCATTCCGTCGGCGATCCGCGACACTTTCGAGACCGGCCGCGTATACCTCTTCTCACGGCAGTTTTTTGAGGAGCTGTCGCAGCGATTCACCGGTCCGGGGCGGTTCCGGTTTGTCCTCCAGCCCGTGATGGCTATGCTGCTTGGGTGGAGCGACGGCCGGGGCGATGCCAGGGCGGGGCGGCCGGCTTATCTGTACGGACTGCTCGTGAGCGGGGAGAAGCGGAAGGAATTGGTACACAGCGGGTGGTCGACGGTTCGCGACCTGGTTGCCATGGCGATCATGCTGGATGCGGGGGCGCAGCTTTTGATCTACCGCCAGGTACATCCCGGCGCGGCCCTGGTGATCGGGCCGGTGTTGATCGCTCTCCCTTATGTCATGTCACGGGCCCTGACCAACCGCGTGGCACGGCGCATGGGAGGCGGGCCGAGCAAGTAACCTCTCGGGGCTGCCTCTGCGGGAGCTGAGTAACCGTGTGGCGAACAGTGGCCCAAAAGGGAGAAGTGGTATGACTGGATCAAGCATCCGGCGAGCAACTACGGGATCCAAAGGACGATCGCGTGAAGCAAAAAGACGCGGGGACGGTCACCCTGCGCGGCCCCGATGGTGGGACGACCACCATCAAAGCGCGTAACCCGGACAACCTCAATCGCGTGGCCGTTGGCGATCTCGTCGACATCACGTACACTGAGGCCCTCGCGATCTCGGTGGAGGCGCCGGGCGCGAAGTAGGCAAGGCAGGTAAGGAGACGGTCGCGACTGTCTCCCGAATTCAGATGGAGTAGCAACATGAGAGCCAGGATGAATAGGGTGATTGTCGTTCCGATCCTGATGATGGCTTTGGCCCGCGTCAGCGTCGCGCAGGATCCCGGATGGCCGCGCGAGATGACGAAGGACGGGGCGCGTCTCGTCTACTACCAGCCGCAGATCGACGACTGGCAGAACTTCAAGGACCTCGACTTTCGTCTGGCCGTGTTGTTGACCCCGGCGGGAGGCAAGGCGGTCGTCGGCGTCGCGAGCGTGCATGCCCAGACGGACGTCAACGTGGACGCCCGCACCGTGTTGATCCACAGCCTGACGATCAGCGAAACCCGCTTCCCGTCGTTGGAAGCGGAGGCTGCGGCGCGGATGGATCAGTTGGTGAAGACGTTCCTCCCGCCGGACAAGGCCGTCACCATCTCGCTGGATCGGCTGGTGGCGTCCGTCAACAAACCGGACTCGGTCGCTGGCGTGGACGTCAAGAACGACCCGCCCGTGATATTCGTCAGCTACGGGCCCGCCATCCTGGTGCAGGTGGACGGCCCGCCGATCCGCGCCGCGATTCCGGACACGATGCTCGAGTTCGTCGTGAACACGAATTGGCCGCTCTTCTGGGATAAGTCTCAGCCGGCGTTTTACCTCTTCACGGAGAAGCAGTGGCTCGCGGCCCCGGCGCTCGAAGGCCCGTGGGTGTTCACGCGCACGCTTCCCAAGGATATGTCCAAGTTGCCCCGGGATCCGCAGTGGGCGGCGCTGAAGCAGGCGATTCCGCCGCCGGGTGCGAAGAGCACCGTGCCGAAGGTGCTTTTCATCGATCAGCCGGCGGAAGTCATCGTCTTCAGCGGGCAGCCCGTGTACAAGACGATTCCCGGGACCGAGCTGGTCTACGCGAGTAACACCGACAGCGCTCTCTTCGTTCACAACCCCACGAGCCAGTATTACTTCCTCGCCGCCGGTCGGTGGTTCCGCGCCGCCAGCCTGCAGGGACCGTGGAGTTATGCGACGCCCGACTTGCCGGCGGACTTCGCGCGCATCCCCATGAACAGTCCGGTGGCCCCGGTGCGGGTTTCGGTTCCGGGCACCGAGGAGGCCAAGGACGCCGTGCTGCTGGCGCAGATTCCGACCACCGCGGTCGTCGATCCGGTGGCCGCGGCGGCGCAGGCGAGCGTGACGTACAGCGGCGAACCGCAGTTCAAGCCGATCGAAGGTACCTCACTCTCCTACGCGGCGAACACCCCCGACAAGGTCATCAAGGTCGGTGACGTCTATTACCTCTGCATGCAAGGCGTGTGGTTCATGTCCGTGTCGCCACAGGGGCCGTGGAAAACCGCCCCGTCTGTGCCGAAAGAAATCTACACGATCCCGCCCAGCTCCCCCGTTTACAACGTGACATACGTGACGCAAGTCACCACGACGAGCGGTGCCGTGCAGTCCAGCTACACGGCCGGATATCTCGGCGCGTTCGTGGTCGGTGCCGCCGTCGGCGCCGTCATTGCCAACGGGAGCGGGCATTACTATCCGCCGTACGTCTATTATCCTCCGCGCGGCTATCCGGTGTACCGCCCCTATCCCGTGCCGTACGGTGCGTACGGCACTGCGGGCGCGGTGTATGGTCCCTACGGTGGAGCGGCCGTAGCGAAGACGTACAACCCCTACACGGGAACGTACGCGCGGGGTGCGACCGCATACGGTCCTTATGGCAGTGCCAGCGCCGGTCAAGCCTACAATCCGTACACGGGAAGCTATGCGAAGGGGGCCACCGTCTCGGGCCCGGGTGGAACCAGAACGGCTGCCAGCGCGTACAACCCCTCTACCGGGACGGCGGCGGCAACCAGGCAAGGATCGAGCCCGTACGGACAGTGGGGCAGTTCGGTGGTCACCAGCGGCAATCAAGCCATGTACACCCAGCACGCAACGACCGCCCAGGGGACTGTCGGCACGGCCCAGACGACATCCGGCGGGAAAGCGGTGGCCGCAAGCGGTGTCTCCGGGAGTGGCGGCGCGGTCAAGACGTCGAGCGGCGACATGTACGCCGGCAAAGACGGCAACGTGTACAAGAATACCGGTAACGGTTGGCAGAAGTACGACAACGGAAGCTGGGATACCGTAACCCCGCCGGCCAGCGCACAGCCGAAGGCGCAGAGTTCCTCCAAGACGACGACAGGCGGGACCCAGCCGGCGCAGACCTCCGGCGCGCCGAGCAGCGCACAGGCGAAGGCCCAGAGTTCCTCCAAGACGACCGCAGGCGGGACCCAGCCGCAGCGGCAGCGCTCCGGCGCAGCGAGCAGCCGACAGGCGAAGGCCCAGGGTTACTCCAAGACGACCGCTGGCGGAGCGAGCCCGCAAGCAAAATCCAGCCAGCTCGGTGGTTTGCAGCGCGAAGCGGATGCCAGGCAGCGGGGCGCCGCCGAGAGTCAGCGCTTCCAGGGCAGCACGAGCCCTAGGGGAGGCGGGGGAGGTGCCGGCGGCCGTGGTGGAAGTGGAGGTGGCGGTGGCCGGCGACGCTGAGCGGTCGAACGGCAACCTTACGAGCGCAGTCAATCAGATGCATCCGAAGGAGGATTGCGAATGAAAAGGAGGTTTCCGATAGCAACATGGATTTCGATGGTGTGTCTTTCTGTGGCCGCTGGCTTTACCTCCGCGGCCTGGGGCCAGGCCGCCGGCCTTAACCGCACCGTGTTGCCCATCCCCGAACCGAGCTACCCGCACAGCAAGGTGCTCGACGCCCGCGATGCCAACCCCCCGGCGTGACAGCTGAACATTCCGTTGGGTCGGGCTTTGTGCTTCGGATTTCGAGTTCTCCTCCCTTTGTTTCGAATTTCAGATATACTCCGCCGGTCCGTGCGCGGGGCTTGAGAACCGCGATTGGCGGGAGACATCGGTTACCGTGAGCTCACTGGGAATCGCCGTGATCGTGTTTGCGTGCGTCTTCGGCGCCGCGATGCTCGGCTTGTTCATTGGCGGCGTGTTGCCCGAGCATCATCTGAGCCAGGATTCGAAGGATGTCGTGAAGCTGGGGACCGCCCTGATCGCAACGATAGCCGCTCTTGTTCTGAGCCTGCTGATCTCCTCGGCAAAGAGTTCATTCGACAGGTTCAACGACGAACTCGCGCAGAGTGCCGCCAAGGCTGTCCTGCTCGACCGCGTCCTGGCCGATTACGGACCGGAGACGAGAGAGATCCGCGATCTGATAAAACGCTCCTACGCCACGGCGGTCGAGTTAATCTTTTCCGGCGACAGATCCCAGCAAGCGAAACTGGACACCCCGGAAGCAGTCGCCCGGATGGAGACTGTTCAGGCCAAACTCCGTGGACTCTCGCCGCAGAACGACGCGCAGCGCGGGCTGCAGTCGCGCGCAGTGGAGATCGCCGGCGAGATGTCGTCGACGCGTTGGCTCCTGCTCGTCCAAAAGGAGGAATCGATCCCCACGCCGCTCCTGGTCGTGCTGGTGGTCTGGCTGGCGATCATCTTCGCCGCCTTTGGCCTGTTCGCCCCCCGCAACGCAACGGTTATTGTGGTCTTGTTCTTGTGCGCGTTGTCGGCCTCGGGTGCGGTCCTGCTGATCCTAGAGATGAACAGCCCGCTCACAGGACTCCTGAGGATGTCTAGTGCTCCGATGCGCGAAGCGCTCGCCCATCTCGGGCAGTAGGCGAAGGAGTGATGTCCATGAACAAGGGCCGCCGACGGCAGTGATGCACGAGGGAAAGGAGTAACAGTGGGAGTGTCGAAGCCGTATGCACGAGCCAGGTACTGAGCGGCCCGACTGAAGAAGCTAACTGAGGCCGAGCCTTCAGCCAGCAAACGACCGCGATGGCGGACGGAACTGAAGCTGGCATTTCCCTCGGCCCCGATGCAGAATCGCCAGTGTGACTCGTCTGGTTGCGGCCGGCGTCGACGCCGGATCGACCACCACCAAACTGGTGGGCGTCTCCGCCGACGGCGCACTGATCGGCTGGCGGCTGGAGAACGCGCATCCGTGCGTCGACGAGCAGGTGGCGCGGCTGCGGCGCGATCTGTGCTCCGAGCTGGGTGCCACCGAGGATGTGCCCACCGTCGCGACGGGTTACGGGCGCAAGCTCCTCACCGGCGCGACCAAGAGCGTCACCGAGATCAGCTGCCACGCGCGCGGGGTATACGCGTGCCTGAAGACGGCGGGCACGCTGGTGGACATCGGCGGGCAGGACAGCAAGGTGATTCGCATCGGTGCCGGCGGCAGAGCCACTGACTTCAGCATGAATGACAAGTGTGCGGCCGGGACCGGGCGCTTCCTCGAGAACACCGCCGCGCGCCTCGCACTGCCGCTGGACGAGTTCGCCCAGCGCGCGCTCGCGGTCACGGACGAGGCACCGATCAGCAGCACGTGCACGGTGTTTGCCGAGTCCGAGATCATCTCGCTCATCGCGCGCGGCGTGCCCCTCGACGCCATTGTGCGCGGCCTGCACCGCTCGATGGTCTCGCGCGTTGCGACCATGGTCTATCACGTCGGTCTCGTCGCGCCGCTCATGCTGTCCGGCGGCGTGGCACGCAACCCGGCCGTGCGTGCGATGCTCGCCGAGGCCACGGGCGAGGCCGTAGTCGTGCCCGAACAACCGCAGCTGATGGGCGCTTACGGCGCTGCACTCCTGGCCCTGGAGATCGCACGCGGATAGGTCGATCTGCGTTGTGTGGCGCCGAGCTTCGTTCGGGTCTGCACACCCCCCTCAACTCGTGGTGGCGTGCATGAGATCGCCCATGGCCTGACATACCTCGGTGGCGATGGCCATCCCCTCAGGCAGGATGCCTATCCCGAAGAAGCCGTGGATCATGTCGTCGTAGCACCGGTAGCGGACTGCGACCCCGGCGGCCGCTAGGGCGTCGGCGTACGCTTTGCCCTCGTCGCGCAGCGGATCGAAGCCCGCGGTCACCACCAAGGCCGGCGCGAGGCCCGATAGGTCGGCTGCACAAATCGGGGCAACCCGCGGCGAACGCCAGTCGTCCGGCGCCGGCACGTACTGGCTGCGAAACCACTCCATCGCTGTGCGATCGAGGCCAAACCCGGAGCCGACGGTTTGATGGGACGGGAAGCGGAACTCGAGGTCGACCGCCGGATACACCAGTCCCTGGGCGACCGGCGGCGGCACGGTGAGCCCCCGTGCCTCCAGAGCCAGCACGGCGCTCAGGTTGCCGCCGGCGCTGTCACCCATCACACCCACCCGACCGGGCGCGATCGACAATTCGCCGGCGTGCTCGTGCACCCACACGTAGGCCGCCACGGCATCCTCGACGGCCGCCGGAAACCGATGCTCCGGCGCCAGCCGGTAGTCCACCGCTGCCACCACACACCCCGTTACATTGGCCAACAGCCGGCATGTTCCGTCATGCGTGTCGAGATCGCCTGACACCCATCCGCCGCCGTGCAGGTACACGATCGCCGGCGCGGCGGCCGCCGATCCGAAGCGCCGGTATACCCGCAGCGCCAGCTCGCCGGCGGGCCCAGGGATACGCCGATCGACCACGTGGACCGAAGTGATGGTGAGCATCCCGAGCCGGGCCAGCTGCTTGAGGTTCGCCCGCTGCCACGCCACGTTCAGTCTCGGCCTGGTCCGGCCGGTAAGCTCGCCGAGGGCAAGCAAGAGCTGCACCCGTCGGTTGAGCACCCGGCCGTCGCGTACGACGCGGGCCCGTCCGGCCACCCGTGCCAGTACGGGCTCGGGGAGTAGGAGCAGTCGACGGAAAACGCGGGCGGTGGCGGACATGCGGACATTGCTCATGTACTTGCTCCTCGCAGGCTGATCGAAAGCCGCTCGCACCAGTGGTCCGCGGCGTCCAATTCAGGTATCGAAGATCCGCTCCGACATCAACAAGCGGTGCGGGCTCTGAACAACGCGCTGCTGTTCGTAGCGACCGACAATCACGCCTAGTGAAACCCAGATTCTGTTAATCCGGACGTTCCTTCGCAGTCCATGACATTTGTCATCGTTTGTGATGATGAATTATTGATACCCGATCCGTCCATGACGCGTAGCGGCAATGCCAAGTCGCCGCCGCGTCCCGGCCGGATTGATTTACCTACCACTCTACGCTTGATTAACTCGGCGATTTGGCAAGGATGGGTCAGAGCCAGGACAAGGGGCACGCATGAAGGCACTCGTTCTCACCGGTGGCGCTGGACGCAATCTGGTTCCATTTTCCTCGACGCGGCCGAAGGCGATGACCGTGGTGGCCGGCGGCTCGCTTCTGCGGCGCATCATGTATCACCTGCGCGAAGTGGGGGTGACCGACGTCGCGATTGCGATTGGCCAAAATGGCGACAAGGTGAAATCGACGTTTGGCGACGGCGAGGAGGTCGGCCTGCACCTCAGCTACTTCGAACAGGAGCGTCCCGGCGGGATCGGCGATGCCATTCTGCGCGCGCGCAGCCGCTTCATCCCCGGAGAGTATTTCATTCTGGTCTACGGTGATGTGGTGACCTCTGCGAACCCGTTCAATCAAGTCTTGCAGTCGTTCAACTCGTTCAAGTCCCCCATCGCCTGCGTCTGCCTGCCGGGTCCTCCCACGGCCCGCTACGGCAACGTCTACCTAAGCGGCACGCGGATCACGAAGGTGGTGGAGAAGCCGACGACCGCGGGTTTGGGCAACTACGTGTTGGCCGGCGTGTTCGTCCTGCCGACGGAAGTGTTCACGCTGCTGGAGCGGAGCAACGGCGACATGGAGCAGGTGTTTGCGCAACTCGTCCACGGCCCAGGCCTCAACGCGTCGATTTGGGAGCATGGCTGGATCGACGTCGAGTACCCGTGGAACATCTTGGCGGCGAATCGGATGGTGATGGATACCTGGGAGGAGGCGCGCATATCGCGCCAAGCGTTCGTTGAGGGCAACGTCACGCTCACTGGGCCAGTACGGATCGAAGCCGGGTCGATCGTCAAGTCGGGCGCCGTGCTCGCGGGCCCCTGTTACATCGGCCAGAACTGCTACGTGGGGAACAACGTGCTGGTGCGGTCCTACTCGTCGCTCGGTGCGGCTTCATTGATCGGGTACGGCGTCGAGCTGAAGAACTGTGTCCTGTTCGGCAACTCGAAAGTGGGGCGCCTGTCGTTCGTCGGCGATAGCGTCATTGGCGAGAACGTCGACATCGGCTCCGGAACAATGACCATCAATGAAAACATGGACCGGGTTTCGGTCAGCGTCGAGGTGCGGGGTGAGGCGGTCGACTCCGGCCTCAAGAAACTCGGGGCCTTCGTGGGCGATGACGTCAAGCTCGGCGCCGGCAACACGCTGAACGCGGGGACGGTGCTGCCGCCCGGCACACGCATTCCGCATCACGCGACGGTTGGCGGAGGGGGTAAGCGCCGATGTGCGGCATCAGCGGCGTGGTGAGCTTCCACGCGATCGGCGATCGCCTCTACGAAGGCGTACGCCATCTGGAATACCGCGGGTACGACTCGTGCGGCGTGGCGTTCCTCACCGACCACCACATCGAGATCCGCAAGGACATCGGTACCGTGGACGAGGTCGATGGCAAGGAGAACATCCGGCAGTTGTCGGCGCACGTGGGGATCGCCCACACGCGCTGGGCGACGCACGGCAAGGTCACGCGCGAGAACGCGCATCCACACCAGAGCTGTCACGCCGATTTCGCGGTTGTCCACAACGGCATCATCGCCAACTACAAGGCCTTGCGCGACGAGTTGCTGCGTGCCGGCCATCAGTTCCGCTCGGAGACGGATACGGAGATCATCGCGCATTTGATCGAACAGCACTTCTCCGAATCGGGTGACGTCGAGCGGGCGTTCGTGACCGCGTTGCGCCGCCTCGAAGGGAGTTATGCGCTGGCGATGATTGCCGCCCCTGACCCGGAGCGCCTCTTCTGTGCGCGGCACGAGAGCCCGCTGATCATCGGGGCGGGCAGCGAATCCAACTACGTGGGCTCGGATTTCAATGCCTTCATCGATTACACCAAGAACACGGTGATTCTCGATGACGGCGAGTACGGCATCGTGTCGAAGGACAGCTACTCGGTCAAAAGCGTGCGCAGCGGCGACGTCGTCGAAAAGACCATCACCGTCGTGCCGTGGGACTCCGAGCTGTCCCGCAAAGGCGGCTACCCGCACTACATGCTCAAGGAGATTCACGAGCAGCCGCAGGCGGTGCGCAGCGCCCTCAACATCGACGCCGACGAGATCGGCGCGGTCGCCGAGATGATGGCGCAGGCGCGCCGCGTGCATTTGCTGGGTGTGGGCACGACCTATTACGTGGCGCTCCTCGGCCAGTACCTGTTCGCCATGCTCGCGGACCTGGATGTCTCCGCCGTCAGCTCGGACGAGTTCCGCCACCTCGACAAGACGGACGGGCAATCGTTGGTTCTCGCCATCTCCCAATCGGGCGAAACCTACGACACGGTCATGAGCCTGCGGCACGCCAAGGAGCGCGGCGCGAAAACGGCGGCGATCGTCAACGTCATGGGCTCGTCGATCGCCCGCATGGTGGATCGTGTCATCCTGCAAGGATCGGGGCCCGAGGTGTGTGTGGTCAGCACCAAGGCGGCGCTGGTGCAGATGATCCTGTTGACGCGCCTGGCGCTCGAGTTAGGCGCGCGGCGCGGCGTATTATCGGCGGCGGCGCGGCGGCATCGCGAGGCGGCACTGGCGGCCCTGCCGGAGGAGATCGAGACGATCGTGAACGAGAAGTCCGGTCTCATCCACGCCTCGGCGTACCGCCACGCGCACGTCCAGAACTGGCTCTTCCTCGGCCGCGGCATCTACTACCCGATCGCCCTCGAAGCGGCGTTGAAAATGAAGGAAGTGACCTACGTGCACGCGGAAGGCATGCCCGGCGGCTTTCTGAAGCACGGTACCCTGTCGTTGGTGGATCACAACTTGTATACATTGGTGGTCGTGCCGCCGCCGACGGCGGGGGAGCTGTACGCCATGACGATGTCGAGTGTCGAAGAGGTCAAGGCGCGCGGCGGGTTCGTCTTCGGGTTCACCTTCGATGGGGAGGAGGAGATCTTCGACGACCGGGTGGTCCTGAACGCGACGCATGAGCTGACCGCGCCCTTCCTGCCGTTGGTGTGCGCGCAGCTGTTCGCGTATTTCACCGCCACCGCCCTCAAGCGCAACGTCGACAAGCCGCGCTCGTTGGCGAAGTCGGTGACGGTGGCGTGAATCCGTCTGGATCGGTATCTTGCGGATGAATCTCGACGTCATCGTCACCGGCGTGCGTTCGCTGAAGACGAACGCAACGTACCGTGACCGGGCAATTCGGAATCTGACGGCTTGGTGGAATGGCGCACGGTATGCGCCGTTTCGACCGCAGCTGGAGTCGCTGGCGGCACGGCAGAAGTGGGACGTGCTGCTCGACTCGTTCTACCGGGTGATCCCGTTCGGGACGGGCGGCCGCCGCGGGCCGGTCGGCATCGGTCCCAACCGGATGAACCAGGACACGGTGGTCACCTCGGTGCAAGGCCATGTAAACTGGCTGCGGCGGCGCTTTCCAGGCAAGGCGTTGCGGGTGGTGGTCGCCTTTGACGTCCGCGTCTTCCGCGACCTGCGCGGTCTGTACGACCCGGCGCTGCCGAACCCGCTCCTCGGCATGCGATCGCGCGACTTCGCGCGCATGGCGGCCGGCGTGTACGCTGCGAACGGCGTCGAAGTGTATACCGTCCCAGGTGACACTGATTACTTCCTTTCTACCCCGGAGCTGTCCTTTGCCATCCGCTACCTGACTGCCGACGGCGGGCTGAACATTTCCGCGTCGCACAATCACCCCGACGACAACGGCGCCAAATTCTATATGCCCAGCGGCGGGCAACCGGTGCCGCCATACGACGAAGAGCTGGCCAAGGAAGTGGAGTCCGTCGGCGATGTTCCCACAGCGGACTTCGACGACGCCGTGCGCAGCGGTCGCGTGCAGTGGTGGGATGCTGCGTCGCATAACCACTACCTTGACGAAAATCTCTCACGTTCCATCGACCCGACAGCCCGTGGCGCGCGCATCGTCTACACGCCGTTGCATGGCACCGGACTGCACACCGTTGGTGATGTCCTGCCGCGCGCCGGGTTCGAGATGCGATTGGTCGGGCGCCAATCGCTACCCGACGGTGCCTTCTCGGCGGTCAAGTTCCGGATTCCGAATCCCGAGGTGCCCGAATCGATGGAGCTGCTGACCGCCGAGGCCCGACAACTCCAGGCCGACGCGGGGTTCGCCACCGATCCGGACGCGGATCGGCTGGGGGTCGTCGTCCCTGGTGATGGGCAGTGGCGGCCGTTGAGCGGCAACGAGATTGCGATCGTCCTGACCGCGTACATCATCGAAACGCGCCAGGAGTTGGGCACCTTGCCGCCCGACGGATTCATCATGAAGACGGCGGTGACCACGGAGCTGATGACGCGGATCGCCGCGGCGCATCGCGTGCAGATGCTCGGCGACCTGCTGGTGGGATTCAAATACGTCGGCCAGGCTCTCGATGCGATTGCGGAGACCAACCGGTTCCGCCACCTGCGCGGCACACCTGCCGATTTCCTGTTCGCCGCAGAAGAGAGCAACGGTGGCCTGGTCAGCGCCCAGCTGCGCGACAAGGACGCCGCCGGATGCGCACTGCTGCTGGCCGAGCTGTGTGCACGCTTGCGCCCACAACAGCGAACGCTCGCTGAGTATCTGGACGACATCTACCGCCGCTATGGATACGCGGCGAACACCGGTTACTCGCTGGTGATGGAAGGGATCGCCGGGCTGGACCTCGTTGCCCGGATCATGGACGGTCTGCGGGCCGCTCCGCTCACGGCGCTCGACGGCTCGCCGCTCCGGCAAACAATCGATTACTGGAACGAAGAGGCGTTCGGGCCGATTCGCTCGGAAACCGATCGCAGCGCGCGCAACTTCATACAACTCCATTACGACGGCGGCCTGCACATCTCGATCCGCCCGTCGGGAACCGAGCCGAAGATCAAGTTCTACGTCGAGCAGATGTTCGATCCAGAGCCGAGCTGGAAAGACGGCGGCTTTCGTGCCGCGCGCCGGCAGATGGACGACGCGACGCACCGCATCACGCTGGCCTTGGTGGAGCAGGTCCTGCGACTGGTGCACATCGAGCTGCCGCGGCCGGCACTGTTGGTGTCTGCCCTCGTGTCACTCGACAACCGCCTCGATTTCGCCAACCAATTCCTGCCCGAACTTGAGGCCCGACTCGGTTCGGCGAGTGCCGCGGAGACCGAACGGCTCATCGAGTGGGTCGATCAGCGACTCAGAGCCTACGGCACCGACCCGCGCTATCTCGTCGGCGCCGCAGTCCGAGCACATTTCGCGCAGCGACTACCCGATGATCAGTTACGCCTGTTAGGTCGCGTGTTTCCAGAGACCTAGCCTCAATCCGAGTCTTTCAGTCGATAGTCGACAGTCAATAGATCTGGCTAAACACGTCTCATTGAAGTTTCCCGGCGAACCTCACGGCAGTGCACTTGGCGACCTCACGCCTGATGAACAGAAACAGCTATCGACTATTGACTATCGACAATCGACCATCAACTGTAATCCCAATGATCGGCCGGGAGATACTGTGCGAAGAAGAAGCGTCGCCGAACTACCGGATGCGTGCGGTGCAGCGACGCCGGACCGGGGAGACCAGCTGGGAGGTGCTCGAAGCCAGCTCGGGACTGACGGTGGCAACCGGACTGCGCGACCGCGACGAAGCGTTGCGCGTCATCCGCGGTTGGGAGCGGCTCAGTCAGAAACTGGAAGGCGGGCTGGCGGGCCACGTCCGCGTGCACTGAGACCGCCCGCCGCCGAAGTTGCCCTGCATACGAGTTTATCGACACTTTCCTTGGCCGAGAGCCGTACCGGCGCTCACGCCGCGACTGGTTGCGAACTCCACTGCCGCGATCTTCTCATGGCCGGCACGCGTACGCGCTGTACTCGCATGGCGCCGCCGTTTGCACCGACCACGAGCCCGGCGGCGGAAACCTCTTCAATGATCGCCGGACGGAAGGTGCCACCCGCCAGCATGCGGGCATCATATAATCGGAGCTTCTCGGCGCCGAAAGCCGTATAGGCTCCGGGTTGGGGATCGCATCCGCGAATGAGGTTGTAGACCTCGTTCACCGGACGTGTCCAGTCGATCGCTGCATGCTCATCACGGCACAGTGGGTCGTAACTCGCTGCGGATTCGTCCTGGGGAATGCGGGGAGCCTTGCCCGCGGCAACCAGCTCGACCGCCTCGATTACCGCGTCGACGCCGAGCGGAGACAATAGGTTGTAGTAGAGTGAACCGGCGGTATCATCGGGCCCGATGGTCGCGGTCTTCTGCAGCAGGACGGGACCCGTATCGATACCAGGGTCCACCCAAAAGACCGACACCCCAGTCCGCGTTTCGCCCTTGATGATTTGCCAATTGATTGCGCTGCCGCCGCGGTAGCGGGGCAGGGGCGACGGATGGAAGCAGATGCTTCCGAGCCGTGGTGCTTCGAAGACAGTCCGGGGCACGATCTGCGTCACGTACGCCAAGACGCCGAGATCGCCGTTGAGTTCCGTGAGCTCGCGCTCCACGTCCGGGTGTTTCAGCGACGCGTGTTGGCGCACCGGAACGCCGAGCGCCAAGGCACGGGCTTTCAGCGCATCGGGGCGTCCGCCTGCGTCGGGGGGGCAGTAAACCGCCACGATCTCGTGCTGGTGGTTGCGCAGCCCGTTCAGCACCTGCTCGGCGAAGGCCGCCTGTCCTATGAGAATGATGCGCATGGTCTTTCTCTCTCAGCGCCGGGTGACACCCGCAACCCAAGCCTGCTCTCAGGAACAAGAAAAAAGGCAAGAAGTAAAAGGCAAAGGGCATCTGCGCCCAGGTCTTCCTGCAAAGTCCCTTTTGCCTTTTGCATTTTGCCTTTTAATATGGATCGGCTGGTGTGTTTGCAACCCAGGGCCGGCCCGGATAGGGATTCTCCTTAGACTGTTGGGGTGTTGGCGGACGGTTTGACATTGCAGGGGCAACGCAATAGTAAAACAGTTTTCTTGCCCGTTCTCGGAGGGACGAATGGTTCGGCGCGAAAAGACAAACTACATCATCCAGTCCGTCTCGCACGCCTTGGACGTTTTGGAGCAGTTCAGCGGCGAGGGGGACGAACTCGGTGTGACCGAGCTGAGTAAGCGGCTCAAGCTCCACAAGAACAATGTTTTTCGCTTGCTGGCGACACTCGAAGCCCGCGGCTACATCGAGCAGAACAAAGCGACCGAGAATTACCGCCTCGGCGTCTGTTGCCTGCGGCTGGGACAGCGATTCCTCAACCAGATGGGTCTGCTGCGGCAAGCACGGGCGGTGATGAAGCAGTTGGCGAAATCGACCTGTGAAACAGTGTTCATTGCCGTGATGCGAAACGATACGGTGGTGCCCCTTGATGCCGTGGAAGCGGACCAGGCGGTGCGTCTCGTCTCCCGCATCGGCGACTTTTTACCTCTCCACTGTACGGCCGCCGGCAAGATCCACCTCGCCGCCGCCGACGCGGAATTTGTTGCCTCCTTGCCGGAGAGCCTGCACAAGTTCACGGAGAAGACCATCGTCGACCGCCAAGCCCTGATGAACCAGCTCAAGAAGATCGCGGAGAACGGCTACGCGCTGGACCTCGGCGAACACATCGAGGACGTCCGGGCTGTCGCCGTGCCCGTGCGCGACTACACCCGTGCAGTGATAGGTAGCCTCGCCCTCTCCGGCCCGGCGTACCGCATGTCGCAGGAGCGCATAGAGAAGGAATTGGTGCCATTGATGATCAAAGCCGGCCGCGAGTTCTCGATACGGTTGGGCTTCGATGTTCAACGATGAGCGTACGCCGGTTAGCCGGCATACGGGCTGACCCGAGCTGGCGACTTCATTTTCTAACCGCCACACGCCGGCTAGCAGGCCCTGTCGCATTCCGGCTATAGTGCATACATGCGCGTTAAGGTCGAAGCGTACGCCGGGTATGCAGCCAATGAACGGCCGTTGCGGTTTACCCTCGGCCGGCGCACGATTGAGATCAGGGAGGTTGTGGATCGCTGGTACGGCGAGACTGATCGGTACTTCAGAGTCTGCGCTGAAGACGGCGATCTCTACGTACTGAAGTACTTGGAACGCACCGATGAGTGGGAGTTGGCGTCGTTCACGCGGAAGGATTCCCGCGGCACCAATCTGCGGCACGATACGCCGACCACGCGGCACTAGCGGAGCTGCGCCCAGCGTCTGTTCGGCGGGACCGCTCCCCTTCGAGAAGGAGCCTACCATGCGCGTCTTGCCCGTTTCGCAGTTGGAAGACAACTACGCGTATCTGATCATCGACGAAACAACCAACACGGCTGCCGTCGTGGACTGCGCCGAAGCGGACCCGGTGCTGCGCGCGGTGCGGGATACGGGTGCCGATCTGGTGGCCATTCTGCCCACGCACCACCATTGGGACCACATCGGGGGGAACGAAGAGCTGCTGCAGCACCGGGAATTGGACGTCTACGGCTACGTCGGGCAGGGGCACCGCATCCCCGGCTGCAGCCGCGAGATAAAAGACGGCGACGACATCTACATCGGCAATCTCACGGCGCGCATCCTTTATATCCCCGCCCACACCAGCGGCCACGTTGCATACTACTTCGTGGACGATCGATCCGTCTTTACCGGTGACACGCTGTTTGCCGGAGGATGCGGGTGCTTGTTTGAAGGTGACGCCGCCATGATGCTGCACTCGCTCTCCAAGCTGATGGCCCTGCCGGACGAAACCAAGGTGTACTTCGGGCACGAGTACACCGAGAAGAATCTGCGTTTCGCGCTGACGCTGGAACCCGAAAGCGCGGCGTTGCAAAAGAAGCACGCGTGGGTGTTGGAGCAGCGGCGGCGCAACCTGCCGACAACCCCCACGACGATCGGCTCGGAAAAGGAAACCAATCCGTTCTTCCGCTGGCGAAGCCCTGAGCTCCGCCGCACCTTGCAACGCCAGTTCCCCGATCTGCGACTCGACGACGTGACGGTGTTCGCGAAGACGCGCGCCCTCAAAGACGTGTTCTGAATGGACGGCCGGCAAACAGCAACTACACCCTTCGAGACGGTCCCAAGAGAAGGGACCTCCTCAGGGTGAGCGGAAATTGTCTTTGGAATAATGACCACAAAACCGCTCGCCCTGAGGGCCGCCCTCTTCTGGCGGCGTCTCGAAGGGCACTCGCTGGGCGATCCCCGGAGATCGGACGCCCGGCACCCCTTTGCTGTTTGAGTCCAGACGGCAACGGCGCATAATAGTGCCACACGAGGTACATGTCGATGACGAAGCAACTCATGCAGTATGCGGAGCTGGAGGAGGTGATTGACCGTATTGCCGCCAGTTACACCGGCAATCGAGAGATCGATAGTCTCGAGAGCGCCGCCTTACCCAACCGCCGCGCGGTCATTGAGGCGCTCAATCACCTGAAGCCGAGCATCTACATGGGCTTTTACAGCACGCGGCCGCTGAACCACGGCAACTTGCGTTACGCGATCAGCGAGCACCTCTACCCGGCCTGCGAGCTATTGGTCGAGCAAATCAGTCGCGCGGTGCGATACGAGCAAACCTGCCACTGCGCCACGGTCGATCGTGACCGAGAGTGGGCCGAGGCGGTGGTCATGCGGTTGGTGAAGAAGCTGCCGGAGCTGCGCTCCATGCTCAACGATGATGTCGTCGCCGCGTTCGAAGGCGATCCCGCGGCCCAGAGCATCGAAGAGGTCATCTTCAGTTATCCGGCCATTCAGGCGATCACCACGCACCGCATCGCGCATGAGCTGTACGTCGAGGAAGTGCCGATGATCCCGCGGATCATGTCGGAGCACGCGCACGGCAAGACCGGCATCGATATCCATCCCGGGGCCAAGATCGGCGGCAGCTTCTTCATCGATCATGGCACCGGGGTGGTGATCGGCGAGACGTCGGTGATCGGCAACCATGTCCGCCTCTACCAGGGCGTGACGTTGGGCGCCCTCAGCCCCCGCCGCAGTGAAGGCGCCGCCTTCCGCCCCCGCAAGCGTCACCCCACGATCGAAGATGACGTCATCGTTTACTCCGGCGCCACGATTCTCGGCGATACGGTGATCGGCGAGGGCTCCGTCATCGGTGGCAACGTCTGGCTGGTCGAGTCCGTCCCGCCACACAGCAAGGTGACCTACGACGCGCGGATCACGCACTCGCGCAACAACAAGACGTCATAAACTGCGACGCGGCCGGCGTGCCGTAGAGTGGAGGTGTCGTATGACCAACACGCCTCCGAGCTTCGACAACGGCGTGCACGAAGCGGTGCGCCGCCTCGACGCCGCGCAACGTCAGATCGATGCGTTCCTGCGGCCGGACGGAACGGTGCAGAGCTTCTGCAACGGGGCGTGTGTGTTCAGCAACGTGCCCGGGGTTCGGTGAAACGCGTGGGCTGCCCGCGCGCACGGAGGACGGTCAGGATTGGCGGCTGATGCGTCCTTCTCCGGGCGGCGCCGTCATGGCACGACCGCAGCCGTGCGCTCCGCGGTGACGAAGTCGAGCGTCAGACGGGCCGTGTCATCGGCGATCTCGACGCGTTGCGAATCGAAGGGACTCTGGCTCCACGGGTTCTGGTAGCGCGGGTAGCCGCTGATGGCCACCTCCTCGCCGCGGACACGCAGCGGTCCGGTCCACGAAAACTCCATGCGTCCTTGGCTCGGAGACTCGTAGGCGACATCGAATACCGGCAGCCGGGTGTGAGGCGGCAGGCCATCACCAGTGGTGATCGGCGTCACGCTGACGGTGCTCGCAGCCACCGCCGTACGAAACGCCACGAAGCTTCCCCAATCAACCTGGCGCCCGCACTCGACGATCCAGACGTTCTGCGGCCCGCCCGCGGCGCGCAACTCGAAGGCTTGCACCATGCCGTTGGTGGCGATCACGGTAGGGTCGTAGGACACGAATTCCGGATCGCGCCACGAGTACAGAGCGATGTAGCCATCGCGATAGCGGCCGAACGTCCAGTGGCCGTCACGGGCGACCTCGTCGAAGGCGTCCTGCGGGAAATAGGCGTGCGTGTACGGCTCGTACGCGGTGATCTGGTTGAACGGCGGGCTCGGGTTCGCGGCGTACTGCGGCGCATAGAGGTAGATCGCCACGTTCTCGTGCTGCGCCGCGCGCGGGATCGATGCGGTGCCGGTCCACTGGCCCGGTTCTCCATCCGTCCCCCAATCGAGCGTCTCCAAAGGCGGCTGGCCGGGATGCGTGGTGAAGACGAGCGCGTTGGTGCCCAGAGAGGCCTGCCAGGTATGGCTCTGATTCGAGCGCGCACCCTTCCGATAATCCTGCGCGCTGGAGAGCATGTAATCCGGCGTCCGATAGGTGTGAATGTTCACCTCCTCGAGCAACGCCATGGAGATGGCAGCGGCCAGGTTAAGTGCCACGGTCTGCGCTAACACCGGATCGTCGGCGAAGCCGCGGAGGCTGCTGTAGGGCGCAAAGCCGACCGTGTCCCAGAGGTTATACTGCGTGATCACCTGCAGGCTGAGCGGCAAGACTTGCCATGCGGTGAGGTTCGACATGCCCCACCAGATCGGCAGTGCCGCCGGATCGGTGTAGGAGAACCCATACGGGTGCTGGGGCTCGACACCGGGCACCATCGGCTCGTTCTCGTCGAAGACGATGCCCATGCGCTCCTGATTGGTGAACGGGGACGCATGACGGGCCACGTCGAGGATGACTTGCGGCAGGCGGTAGCGCTGCATCTGGGCGAGGAGCAGGGCGGTGTCGGCGTAGGAGGTGTACGGCTCCTCGGCGGTGTCGAAGAGCAGCTTCACGGTGTTGAAAGTGTTGTCATCGAGCGCCGACATCTTGTCCTTCTTGTACGTGCGCCCGTGGGTCACACCAAACGACGCGCGGTGTGTCTGGAGGGCCAGGTCGTAAAAGAGCAGGTCCAAGAGCATGGCGGCGCGGCGCGCGATCTCTTCGTCTTGGGCGAACTCCGCGAGCATGAGCAGGGGGCTCAGGTCCTCCGCGTAATAGACGTTGGAGAGCCACTCCGAGAAGCCGAAGCGGGCGCGCAGGGTCATCCAGTCGAGCATGAGGGCGCGGGCGCGCGCCAGGTGCTGCGCGCCGGTCATGCCGGCAATGGCGAAGGCGCGCTCGGGAAACAGCTGGCCGGCCAAATACTCGTCGGTGTGGAACATGATCTGGTGGTTCTCGCTCCAGTACCACATGTTGTCGGTCGCGCCGTCGGGTGTGGGGTCGGTGTACCAGTACTTGAAGCCGAGTACAGCCGCTTCCGTCTTGCTCCACGTCTCCGGGGCAACCATGGGGTGATTACGTCCGAGGTAGAGGGCATTGAGGAGCCCCAGCAGGTCGAAGTCGCTGGTGTCGTCGAGACGCGCCAGTTTGGCGAACACGGCGTCCCAGGCGGTCGGTCCCACCGCACCCGCCGGCGGCGTGTAGGTGGGATCGAGGCGGGCGCGCGCCAGGTGCGCGACGGTATCGTTCACGCTGCCCGAGGGCGGGGCCGCCGTCGCGCCGAGCAAGTAGTCCGTTTGGCGCGCCGAGAAATACGCCGCGCTCACGAAGCCTGGCTGGACGGTGGCTGTCGCCGAGAAGGTTTCGGCAGTGTCCTCGCCGCACCCGGCGAGCGCCAGGGCCAACAGGGTCAATCCGGTGATCCCCGCCGCCCGATTCTTACAGGCCTTGGTACGCATCGACAGCAGATAACCCATAAACGCGGTATCTGTCAAAATAGCGAATCAGTCTTCATTGCTCGTAACCGGTGGGGCAGTCAGATCTCCGCAGACAGGCCCGAATTGCGGTGATTGCTGAGAAGGAAAAGAATGGGCAGGGAGTGAATTGAACACTCGACATAGGGATTTTCAGTCACAGCAAGAGCGTCAGGCGCGCCAACGCCACGCAAAAGGTGCCGATGAAATCAGGGTTCCGCGCGCGGCGGTTTGGGCTGAGTTGTACCTGGTTGGCGAGAGGACTCGGACAAATCTCGGACAATTGGCAGCGTGGGGCAGGCAAGGCCGAAAGCCTGGAAAAGCTTGACGCGAATCAGCCTTCCAACTATGGGACGCAATCCAAAGAGGACAACAACCAGTTGGGCCTGCGGACGCCACAAACAGAGGGAAGGACCCGCTTATTCACGGAGTCGAGTTCGAAAGTAGGATGCCTCAGTGGTGAGAGATGCCACGAAAGAAACGATGACTAGAGCCGGACGCCGCGCTTCCGCGCGCGCCGCGCAGCGCGATGATTGGAGGGAGCGGTTCTTCTTCAACTTCCTCGCCGAGCTTCAGCAGGCGGGACGCACGCCGGAGCAGATCTGCAAGGCGGCGTGGAAGCCGGTTCGCCCGAGCGACCTCGTCATTACCGGGCGCGACCGCGACCTGTCCTTCCACAAGGTCGAGATGATTCCTGCGGAAGCCGAGCGCTACTTGAGCCGGCTGCCGCGGACCTCAGTCGACGTTGAAGCGCTGCTCGCACGGCAGAAGCTGGTCATGGTCCTGCTCCCCGGCTTTACGCACCACACGCTGAGGTATCCCGCTTTCTACGAGATGGTGGAACCGCGACGATCGCCGCTGGAAGTCGTCAAGCTCGCCCGCTCCGCCGACGGCCGCTCGACGGTCGAAACCTTCACCCATCACGGCCCCGGAGCGAAGCTGGTGTATGCGGGATATCCGCGTTCCAACGCCTCCACCGCTATTATCCTGCGCCCCCTGTTCCGGCTGCTGCACGAGTCGCCCAGCCTGCGGCGTTGGGTCGTCGACGAGGGGCACCGGATCGTCTTCATCGGCTACTCCTATGGCGCCCCTTTGGCCCTCGAACTCCTCGCCGCCATGAACTCGGGGGAGTTCGACGGCACCTTCCTCCTGCCCGCGACACAGGCCCTGCTGACGATCAATGGCTCGATCCACGGCTCCTACCTGGCGGACTTCGTCGCCGACCCGCAGACGACGTTCAATGTGCAGAAGGCGATTAACCTCATGCGGCAGTTCAACTTCATCGGTCTGCCGCTTGGGATCCGTACCGAGCAGGAGCGGGCCGACTTGGTGCACGGCGTGCGCGCACTCGGGCACGCCGTGCGGCGGGCGCGCCTCCGCAAGATCATGCGGCAGATGCCGGGCCACCTGAAGTACATCTCCGTTTCGGCCTTTCTCCCGGCCGGTGACTACGACACGAACCCGATCCGCAACTTCGACGATGCCATCATGTATGCCCAGTCGCTGACGGCTCGCGACGTTTCGATTTACAACGACGGCCAGATGGTTTTGGAGGACACCCTGCTCCCTGCCTTCCCCGGGGTGCCGGAGGAGAACTACATCCACCTTGGCGCGGTGCGCGCCCATCACTGGGCGGTGAGCTGGCGAACGTTCAACTCCGGGGAAAACGAATTCCCCCGAATCCCGTACTACCGGGCGCTGGTGCGCACCCTGAATGAGGCCGGTATCGGCTAGTACTATCCGTCACCGTACCCTTCCAACCCTTCCGGATCACCCGACGGCGCACCAATCCCGCCTTGCAGGCGCTCAAGGTTTTCGCGCGCGCGTCTGTAATCGGGTTGGATGCGCAAGGCTTCACGCAGCTGTTCGATGGCAGCGTCGCGTTTCTGTTCTTCATCCAACGCAACCGCCAGATTGTTGCGCGCTTCGACGCATTTCGGGCAGATCGCAACCACCTCGCGAAAGATCTTTTCTGCTGAGGCAAAATCGCCATGCTGCAACACGTTCAGTCCGCTGGCGAAGCGCGGCGCCACGCGCGGGTCGCGCAGCGTTGCAGATTTTGCTTCGCCCCCGAAGTCGGCTCGGTTGGGATTTCGCTTTTCTGCCGACATCAAACGCGATAGCACCGTCGCCCCGAAGAGAACACAGCATACCAATGCCGCTAAGCGCACAGCTCGCCGCCACCGGTCGTCCTTGAGGATCGCCGCCCAGTGCAACGCGCCGCGCTCACCTTGTTCTCGCAACCGAGTCGCCGGCTCTAAGGACTGGCCGCTTGCGGCAGGGATGATTTCTGTTTCGATCCGGCCTTCGTCAGCAGTCTCGCGTAGGGCGGAACGCAACGGCTCGGGTTGCCCTTCGACGGCGTTGGTCAAGCTCGTGCGATGAAGTTGCATCGCTTCGGCAACCTGGCGCGCTTGCGCTCCCATGGCAACCCTCAGCGAAGTTGTCTCGGCAACAAGCGTATCGACTTGTTGGTGCACGTTTGCCAAAGCGGCGGCACCGAGATTGGCAATCTCGGATACCCGTTCTACTTCGCCGCTGACCGCCTCGACGGCGCGCTGATGAGCGCTGCCGGTTTCATGTGCCTGCTGCGCAAGCGCTGCCAACGCGCGGCGCAGTTCCGTGATCTCCTCATCGTGCCGGCTCTGCTCGTCGACCCCTATAGCGTTGCGCCCTTCGACGCTATCCTGTCTGACTGCGGCCGCGGCCCGCAAATCGGCAATCTCCTGTTCTAGAGCCCCAACGTTGGCTGACGATTCCGCGGCCTTTGCACGGAGGCTTTCCAAGTCGGCCCGCAGGTTCTCGACGCTCTCGCCACCTCGCTCTTGCGCCGAGCTCCAAGTGGACAGCTGCGCGGCCAGCGGTTCCAGGGCGTTCTTCAGTTGATCGGCCGCATTGTCCTGTGCGGCTGCAACTGCGGCCCGCACCTCGGCTATTTCGCGTTGCAGAGCAACGGTGTTGGCTGTAGAGCTGGCGGCCTCTGCACGGAGGCTCTCCAAGTCGGTCCGCAGGCGTTCGGCGCTTTTGGAGGCGCGCTCTTGCGCCGAGTTCCAGGCCGGAAGCTGTGCCGCCAACTCCAGAGTCTTCCTCAGCTGCTCTGCCGCCTGCTGTTCGCCGCTCGCGATGCGGGTAGTCAACTGCTGGAAAACGGTCTCGGTATGGCCGTGGTGTTCATCGAGGCTTGCGTTCAAGGTCGACGTTGTTGAGGCTACCAATTGCCGAAACGTTGCAATTTCTTGCCGTATGTCTTGAACGCGATGCTCGTTGTCGATAGCGACGTGTCTCAACTGTCCTGCGATGTCTTCATTCGAATCGCGCAACCCGTTCCGCAGCTTCTCTTGCTCGATGGTGGATGCGTGCGACTGCTCGGCGAGCTCGTGAACCTGGGACTCAAAAGCGCTCAACACTGCTTCGAACGCAACATGGGCCTTTTCCAAGCTGCGCAGCAGCTCGTCTTGCGTCTGTAGCCGCCCGCCGAGCGCATCGATGCGCTGCGTTGCGTCACCGGCCCGCAAGCGCACTGTTTCGATCAGGGCGTGAAGCTCGTCGCTTGATTGAGCCTGCAGTTGCCGCAGGCGTGCCACGCCGTGCCGCAATTCTTCCACCGCCGGCGCGTTGCCTTCGAGCATGGAGCGCACTTCGTCCGCCAGTGCCGCCAGGCGCTTGTTCCAGTCTTCAATCGTGGTGTTGACCAGGCCCTGCAAGTTTCCGACATTCTCGTGAGCCTCTTGCGCCCCAGCTTCGATTTGGTGGCCGACGTCGTCGAGACGTCCATGCAGCGTGCCTATGGCCGAAGCAAAGCTTTCGGCGGTACGGTCGATCCGCTGGTTTGCACTACCATTCTCGGCTTCGAACTTCTCCAGACGACCCCGCAATTCGGCCAGCTGTGCCCGACACTCGCCTAGGGCAACGTCCAAGGCGTCTTGCTCGGCAGCAAAGCGCGACACGATTTCATTTACGAGGTCGCGTTGGCCGGCTCGTTCCTGTTCCGCTTGCTTGATGGCTTCGTAGATTTTGCTCATGGCGTGATGGTGCAGAGGCGACCGCCCCAGGTGGTATCATTTGTCTCGCAAAGGTTCCAGCGCCACCTAGGGCAGCGATGGACGCCACGGCCCAGCTGGCACCACGCCCCAGACGGAGAAGGCCCTGGAAAAGAAGCCTTCTCGAATCATGGAATTTTACGGGGAAAAATAATGGGCAGGGAGTGAATTGAACACTCTGACACAGGGATTTTCAGCCCTGGGTCTGACACCACGCAAGCCAAAGGCAGGCAAAAGATGCCGATGAAATCAGGGTTCACGAACTGGCTACTTGCGCCGCGTTGTCCCGGTTTGGGATGAGGACACGGACAGAACACGGACAGTGGGGGAGCGGGCCGCGTGTAGCCCGCTCCCGAGGAGCGCGGAAAATCAGGCGGAAAGCAATCCAGTGGTGGCCCGCCAGGGCTGGGAGCGGTGCATCAGCTTGTCGGGTACCCACCGGTGGGTGACGGGGATGCACCCCTAGTGTCCGAACTGTGCGCTGCGCTCACCGCTGATCTTTGTGCTATATGTCGGGAACCGGAGGACGGAAATGACCTACTGGCAGATTGCAAGCGGGGACGGGAACGTTGAACTTGAGGATATTTTCCTGCGGCTGAACGTGGCACTCATCGGACCGGGCCATCTCGGAGACTACTGGGATCATCGGAACGAATACCTTCAGCTCCCAAATGGACATCTCGTAAGAACCTTCTGTGAAGACGTGAATGAAGGAGATTTCTTCGTTCTCAAGCGCGTCGTCGACCCACGCGCGCACGAATGGGAGATACGAGCAGTGGGCAGGGTGGTCGGCGCCTACAGGTACGAGCCAATCTTCGAAAATGTTGACGTCGACGCGTGGCAAATGCAGCACTGCAGGCGCGTCGCGTGGCAACGGCCGGAGGCCCGAACAACCGTAATCGGCGGCGGCGCCCCCATACGCATTCAGCGCCTCGATGACGACAACCCGCTCAGAATAAAGGCAGCGGATTTAGTAAATTAGCCCGCCGTGCGAAGAAACGCCGCCCGTGCCACAGCGATACTTCCTGCCCCGAGTCCTCACACTCGTCTCAATGGCGATCTTCGTCGTCACAGCAGCAACGTTCGCTGCACCCCGCGCTGCGGTTGCCAGCGGCGTGGTCGGCAATGGTCCGGGCAGTTGCAACTTTGGGGCATTGAATGTTGCCCTGGCTGGCGGTGGGACAGTGACTTTCAACTGTGGCACCAGTCCGGTCACCATCTCCATGGGTTATACGCAGGTCACGACCGACACAACCATTGACGGCGGCGGATTAGTGACTCTCAGCGGCGCCGGCTACACGCTGCTCTTCGGGGTCAACCCAGGAGTGACTTTGAACCTGAACAATATAACCGTCAGCGGGGGACTCGGTCAGTTCGCCGGTGCCATCACAAATTACGGCACGCTGATAGTGACCAACAGCACCTTCTCCGGCAACAGCGCCGAGGTTGGCGGCGGCATCCTCAACGAGGGTGGCACGCTGATAGTAACCAACAGCACCTTCTCCGGCAATCGTGCCTACCAGGGTGGTGGCATCGACAACGATGGCGACGCAACAGTGACCAACAGCACCTTCTCCGGCAACAGCGCCGAGGTTTTGGGTGGCGGCATCCTCAACGAGGGTGGCACGCTGACGGTTACCAACAGCACCTTCTCCGGCAACAGCGCCGAGGTTGGCGGCAGCATCTCCAACATCAACGGGAACGGCACGGTCCTGGTCCGAAACAGCATCCTCACTAGTTGCGGTGACATTTCTGATGGCGGTCATAACATCGCCGCCGATGGGACGTGCCCGGGCACTGTGATCGACCCTCTACTTGATCTCGCCGGCCTGGCCAACAATGGTGGGCCGACCAAGACGATTGCGCTGCAGGCCGGCAGCCCGGCCATCAATCATGGAGACGAGAATATCTGTGCGGTCCCGCCCGTGAACAACATCGACCAACGCGGTTTTCCGCGCCCGGGCACGGGTGCGGTGAACTGCTCTATCGGCGCCTACGAGTACAATTCAGTACCTTGCTGTCAGTGCCCGACGAATTGTGCAGTGCCTGTTCATGGATCGTGCGGGGACTGCATGATGGTTTTTGGCGCCGCCTGTGAAAGCGGAAACCTCTGCGTGCTCTACACCCGGACACCAACTCCGACCTTCACACCAACATCGACCCTCACGTACACGCCAACGGTCACGCCAACGCGTTCGCAGACCGCCCCGCCAACGCCGACCATCACGCAGACCCCTACTCGGACTGGGACTCCAACCAACACGCCCGCGCCGAACGACTGCTGCCAGTGTGCCAACTTTTGCTCAGCTCCAATCGTTGGCACTTGCGGCGGCTGCGCGGTGGTGCTCGGGGCCTCATGCACGGGCGCCTCGTGCATCGCAGACACTGCTACCATGACTCCCACTGTCACGGCAACGACGACCCGGACTCAGACACCAACTGCCAGCGTAACTTTCACTGCCACCGCAACATCAACGCTCACGCTTACTCCGACGGCGACGCTCACGCCGCCCGGCCCGGCAACCCCCAAGCCGGGATCGAATGACTGCTGTGACTGCGGCGATTCATTCTGCGAAGGGCCGGTCGGTGGGGCGTGTCAAGACGGCTGCAGCGCCATATACAATGCCGGCTGCCTGGACACGGGGGTTTGCGCGACGTTCACAGCCAGCGGTACCGCCACCCTGACACTGACCGCGACACCGCCCCCGACGGATACGCCGACGCACACACCAACGGCAACGCATAGCACCACCCTTACGGCCACGCCGACGGTCTGGGGCTGTTGTGCTGTCCAAGAGCTTGGCCTTTGCGAGCAAACCGACCGCGCGAGCTGTGGTCCTGGTATCTTTGTCCCTGGAGGTGTGTGCTCAGTCTCACCCGAGATTACAGTCGGATGCGCGGGCGGCTATACACCGACGGCGACTTTGAGCGGCATTCCCTCGCCGACGCCAACTTCTACCCCTCGACCACCGGCAACACTCACCCCAACGGCCACGCGGACTGCCACTGCATTTCCAACCCCTATCCGGTGTAGTGGCGACTGCAACGGCGATGGCAGGGTGAGCATTAACGAGATCATCACCTGTGTGAACATCGCGCTGGGCGCCGACCAGCTTTCGGCATGTGCCGCGTGCGATGCGAACGGTGACGGCACGATTGAGATCAACGAGATCATTCAGGCGGTGAACAACGCCCTGAACGGCTGCCCCACTTCCTAGACCCCGAATCTTGTCCATCGGCGACCGCTCCATCCGGTGGAACGGCTGTGCCTTGACAGCGTATGATAACTCATAGAGGTTTGCAGAACTCATAGAGGTTTGCAGAAAACTCATAGAGGTTTGCAGAAGTCGAGCGAGCCACGCACGTTCGCGACGAGCCACAGCGGTTGTCGAGCGAGCACTTTTGCAAACCGGAGTTGAACTGAGCAGTCTGAGCAGCGGCGCACCGAGTGATGCCCTATGCACATTCCATTGTGGCGCTAACGATCAACAGATGACAATAGGAAGCGCGAGGGCGTTGGTAAGGTGGTGTCCAGCTATCCTGTGGCGCGGGCCAACGCCGACGATGCGGTGCGTCGACCACTCGCGCCCCGAAGTTGGGGGCACTGCTGCGCGCCAGAACGCACGGGGGCAGCGCCACGCGAGGTGGCCTCGATCGCCGCCACGGCGAGCTTGGGCAGTCATGCGGCCTGTCCAAGATGTGGTGGGCCGCGATCGGTGCGGCGGTGGAAAGGCGCCGGGCTGAGGGCATGGCGAATCATGCGCCCGTGTGGACAGCGCGGGCAGCGCGTCAGGTCAATGCCCGTGAGGTGCAGCAGTCGGGTCTGCCAGTCGAGTGTAGCGCCACCGCGAGCTAGCGCAGGCTCGGGTACCAGTAGCGCAGTCGCCTGCAAGAATGCACGGGCGCGTTCGAGCTGCGTGGTGGCGTTGCCCGCGGCGAGCAGGCCGTAGTGACGGATCTTGACGAAGCCCGCGGGCAGCACGTGGAGGAGGAAGCGCCGGATAAACGTGTGCACCGGCAGGGTGATGCTGCGGCCCCCCTTGGTGGCAAAGCGCACGCCGTCAGCATCGATCGCCTGCAGGCGCTGATTGGAGATCCCAACCCGGTGCGTGTAGCGGCCGAGATAACGGAACACATGCTGCGGCCCACCGAACGGGCGCTTGGCGTACACGACCCACTCGCTGCGGTGCAGCTCGTTGACGAGGTGTTGAAACGTGCCCGCGTCGGCGAGTGACTGCGTGCCGCCACCGAACTGCAGTTCGTCATTGCGGTACGCGGCGACGAGGGCGGCCAGAAACTTTCCACGGAAGAGCCGCGAGAGCACCTTGACGGGGAAGAGGTAACGGCGGCGGGCACTCTGCCAGCGCTGCCGGTCGACGCTGAGTCCGCCACCGGTGACGATGCAGTGCACGTGCGGGTGGAACTGCAACTCCCGCGTCCAGGTATGCAGCACGCTGGTGATGCCGAGCTGAGCGCCCAAGCGCGCCGGATCGCGACCGAGAGTGAGCAAGGTCTGCGCGGCGGCCTGAAACAGGAGCGTGAAGAGTCGCCGCCGATTACGATGGGCGAGAGGCCGTAGCGCGGCGGGCAGCGTGAAGACAACATGAAAGTAGTGCGTCGGCAGGAGGCGGGTGAGGCGCTGCTCGATCCACTGCGCCTGGCGCAGGCTCTGACACTTGGGACAGTGCCGGTTGCGGCAGGAATTGTAGGCCGGACGTTCGTGCCCGCAAGTGTCGCACACGTCCAGGTGTCCGCCCAACGCCGCGGTGCGACACGTTTCGATGGCGTGCATCGCCGCACGTTGGTCGGCGCTGACTGGGTGCCGCTGCCGGTACACCTCGCCGTGGGCGCGGAAGATCGAGGCGATCTCCAGGGCCGGGCGGGCCGCCGGGCGACACGGCTCGGCTGCCGCGTGCCCCACGGTTACTCGGGCTCAGGCGCGGGCGGGAAGTCGAGGCGGTCCAGTGGACTGTGCGTCTGTCCGATCTGCAGCGTACTGACCTGAGTGTAGCGGACGGTGGTGCGAATCGAGGCATGGCCGAGCAGTTGTTGAATCGTACGGATATCGGTGCCGGCTTCCAGCAAGTGCGTGGCGAAGCAGTGCCGCAGGACGTGGGGCGTGACTCGCTTGGAAAATCCGCACGTGGCCACCACCGTCTGCAGCATGCGTTGGACGGTCGTGGGCTGCAGGTGGGGCGCCCCTTTCGTCCCGGGGAACAGGAACGACCCCGGCGGCTTGACCAGACGCCAGTACTCCCGCAGCACCGCCAGGAGTCGGTCGCCCAGCATGACGTAGCGATCCTTGCCCCCCTTGCCGTCGCGCACGTGGATGACCATGCGTTGACTGTCGATGTCGGCGACCTGGAGGGAGCACACCTCACTGATCCGCAAGCCGGCACCATAGGCGAGCATCAGGACGACCCGGTGTTTGAGGGAGCGCACGGCGCTCAACAGCTGCGTGATCTCACCGGGGGTGAGAATATCGGGCAGCCGCTGCGGGACCTGGGGCCAAGGAATATGCGCCACCACTTCGGGGCGACGCAGCGTGTTTACGTACAAGAACTTCAACGCCGCGACGTACATCCGTACCGTGGCCGGTTGGGCCTGCCGCTCGTGGATGAGGTAGAGCAGGAAGGCCCGAATCTCCGCTTCGCCCAATGTGGCCGGCGAGCGTCCGTGGTGTGCGGCAAAGCTGCCGACGCACCGTAAGTAGTGGTACCGGGTCACGGGCCGGTAGCCCTTGAGCCGCAAGTCACCGTCCATCTGATCGCGTAGCTGTCCCATCGTCTCCTCCTTTGGCGCACCCGGTGATCGGGTGTCGCGCTCCAGAGTGTGGAACACCCGTGTCGGAATCTGAAGGAGACTGCTGCTACCGCGGAGAATGCACGCGTGCGAGGTGAAACGCTGCTGCAGTCCATGCTGCCGCAGGCCTTAGTTCAACATCCTTTATCATACACATGCACGTTTAGCTCTTAGGCTGCTACCTTATCTTGGTGGCGCATCCTACTAGCAAGGTCCGGTCTGGGTCAAATCCCGCTCACCCTCCATCCTCCGCGACGGCCGTAGGCTACGTGCGGGTCAGCACCGGCGAGCAGCGGCTTAGCCCGAAGGCTCAGCGAGAGAGTCTAAAACAATGGTGTCTGGCCAACGGCGTGAAGCTTGTGGCCGTGTTCAGCGATCACGTCAGCGGTGCCGCAGGCATCGAGCAGCGGCGCGGGTTGCTAGCTGCGCTCGCTGCCCTGTGTGAGAAGAACGCTGGCGTGTTGCTGGTTGCAAAGCGCGATCGGCTCGCGCGTGATTCGCTGGTTGCCGCCTTGGTTGAGAGGTTGGTTGAACGCCATGGCGCTGCCGTTCGGGCAGCCGATGGGACCGGCAACGGTGATGGTGCTGAAGCCATCCTCTTGCGCCGGATCGTCGACGCCTTCGCGGAATATGAGCGCGTGATGATTCGCGCCCGCACGTGCGCGGCGCTCGCTGTGAAGAAGAAGCGCGGAGAACGCATCAGTCGCGAGCCGCGCTACGGATGGGCGATAATGCCGGACGGCGTTCACATCGCGCTTGATGCGAGGGAACAGCGCATCGTGCGGCTCGTTCGGAACTACCGCCGTCGCGGACTTGCGCTTCGGCAGATCGGAGGGCGGCTTCTGGCAGCGGGGTTGCGACCCCGGTCAGGTCGACAGTGGCACCCGCAGACCATCGCGAGTATTATCTCTGCGGGTGGTAGGGATGCATCGGTGGTACGGAGACGGGCGCGCACGAGCGAGAACGTGCAGCAGAAGCGAACTGGTGCAGCGGGATGAGTGACTCAGCCGAGGGCGGCGAGCTTGGCTTCCACGGCCGCCAAGCGCTCGCGGATATCGAGCGCGTCCGTCACCCGTTCCTTCAGGGTGTCGAGACGGTCGTTTACGGCGCCCAGGGCAGCTTCCGTCCGTTTTTCCAGCGAGGCCACTTCCGCACGCACCGCGGCAACTTCCGTGCGCACGGCGTCAACCCGCGCGTCCAGGCCCGTGAGCTGGCCCTTGATGCGTTCCAGATCCGGGGCAATCAGATCCTGGATGGCTTGCTTGACGGTCTCGTACATGCCCTTGGTAGCCATTACTGTCTATCTGCCCACCGTTGCCCGACCGTGTCAAGTGACGCCGCGTGATCACCACGCGGGCGAAGAAACCAAAGGCAGGCCTTTCGTCGTGACCATCCTTGACGCCATGCACGACCAGGAACTGTTCGGGCCGTGCCAAGCGGTTGAAAAAATAATGGGCAGGGAGTGAATTGAACACTCGACACAGGGATTTTCAGTCCCTTGCTCTACCGACTGAGCTACCTGCCCACAGTCAGGGTCACACCGGCACAAGGCCGGACGGGAACGTTACCAGACAGACCCGCGCCTCGGCAAGTCTGGGGCCACGCTTTGTAGTGATTCACGATTCGACGGCCGTTGTGGTAGAAGACAACCGGAATGAGACGGTCCGTCTCTCGTTGAAGCACAAGCGGTGGTACAACCTCTGCCGAGTTCACGAGACCTTGCGCTGTACGCCAGCCATGTCACTCGGCGTCTCCCTGCGGCGTCAGGCCAGCTCCGCACGTTTCTGCCTTACGCCGCCACCTGTGACGGCACCCAGACGCGGAACGTCGAGCCTTGGCCGACGGTGCTTTCGACGTCGATCGTGCCCCCGAGCAGGTCGAGTAGCCGGCGCACGATGTAGAGCCCTAAACCGACACCGCCGTGCTCCCGGGTCCGGAACACATCAGCCTGGCGAAACGGCTCGAAGATCACCGGCAGCATCTCGCGGGCAATGCCAACGCCGGTGTCGGCTACCGTGATCTCTACGCCACCATCACGCGGACGCAGCCGCACGGCGACGCTGCCCGCATCGGTGAACTTGATCGCATTGCCGATCAGGTTCTTGAACACCATCTTCAACTTCACCGGATCGCTGCGCAGCTCCGGCAGCCCCGGCGCGAGGTCCCACGCGAAGTCCACGTTGGGTTTCTCCCGCAGGCCGGAGATCTCCGCCTCCAACTCGGTGACTAGGTCGGGCAAGGCGATGGCCTGGACCTCAGGCTTCACCTGCCCGGTCTCGAGACGGCTCAAGTCGAGCGTCGCGGTGATCAGCTCGAGCAACCCCTGGGCGCTCTTGTCCATCCGCTGCAGGGTGTCGATCTGCTCTTCCGTCATCGAGCCGTAATCGCCCTCGAGGAACAGCTGGTTGTATCCCATGATGATGTTGAGCGGCGTGCGCAGCTCGTGCGACATGGTGGCGACAAAGTCGGACTTCAAGCGATTGGCCCGCTCCAGCTCCTCGATCAGCCGCACATTTTCCAGCGCCAGCGACGCCAGCTGGCCAATGCCGCGCGCGATGCGCTGGTGGCGCTCTCCCAACACCTCCTCGCGGCCGTGGTAGTCGGCGGTATGAAACCCGACCAGCTCACCACCGCGGCGCAGCGGCACCATCAGGCCCACGGTCATGCCGTAGGCGCGGGCCGCCGTCTTGGCTTCCGAGTCGGGCAGGTCCGCGATCTTGGTATTGACAACCCCCTCGCGCTCCATGCCGGCGAGTTGCGTCGCCAGCGCGGACCGGCCGAACTTCACCAGGCGCATGATCTCCCATTGCTCGGGCGAGTCGCCGTAGCCAGCGACGGGAACGAAGGCCTCGTCCGGTGCGTGCCAGAGCCAGGTGTGGCTGTGGTCACAGCCCAGCACCTCGGTGGTCAGCTGACATAGGCGGTTGAGGAGCGCGGGGCTGCTGAGTGATGAGATGATCTCCTGCCCGACGCGCGCCAAGGCGCCGGCGAAGGCACCTTCTTCCTCCTGCGCGCGATAGAGATCTGCGGCTTCGATGGCCACGCCGACGTGTTGCGCGATCCCCTCGAACAGCCGCACCTGGTGCGCGTCGAAGCGGCGGCCACTCTCAGCGTTGAGCGCTGCCAGCGCGCCCATCCTGCGGCCGCGCACCACGACCGGAACGACTAACACAGCCGTGAGTCCGAAGTGGGTGAGGATCTCCAGCGGCACCAAGCTCTGGTTGGCGATGTCGTTGATGAGCACCGGCTCCCCGGCAAGCAGCCGCTCGGCCACGGGTTGGTCGGAATGGAATTCCAGTGCGATCGTATCGGGCACGAGCCGGGACGGGATGCCGTGCCATGCCAGGGCCCGGTACGTGCTGCGCGCCGCGTCCCAGTAGTAGGTAGTGATGCGGTCGCAGGGCAGCACAGTGGCGACGCGCTGGTGCACGCGCTTGAGAATCTCGTTGAGATCGACCACACCCGCGATGTCCTTGGCGATCTCAAGGAGCGCCGCTTGTTCGGCTTCGGCCCGCTTGCGCTCGGTGATGTCACGTTCCAGGATGCGATTTGCCTCCTCGAGTTGCAGCATTTTGTCTTCCAGCTTGCCGATGAGGGCCGCATTGTACTCTTTGTAGTATTGGGCTTCTTCTACAGGCTGGCGCGGGGCAACCGGCTTGTCGGCCTTGTAATTTGTGATGGTTTCCCAAATCAGGGCCAGGAACTTATCCGGCTCGACCGGTTTGATGATAAACCGGTCGGCGCCCAGGCTAAGGCCGAACTCTTCGTCCTTGAGGTCCGTATAGGTGGCAGTGTAAAAGACGAAAGGGATATTCTTCAGCCGTTCATCTTCCTTCCAGGAGCGGCACAGTGCAAAACCGTCCATCACCGGCATCAGGATGTCGCTGATGACCATATCCGGCGGCGCGCGGCGCGCCCGTTCCAATGCCTCGGCACCGTTCTTAGCCCGTTCTACTTGAAAACCATGGGAAGACAAAAGCACCTGCAGCATGTATAGGTTTTGTTCATTGTCGTCCACAATGAGGAATGTGCTCATGGGACTCTCCTTAACGTGTTGCCTTTTTTGTCGGCTGGCAGGTATTGCTCTATTTCAGCTGCAAACGTTGGCGGGTTGATCGGTTTTTCGATGTAGCCCACACACCCCGCCGCCAGGATGCGTTCCCGGTCGCCAACCATGGCGTAGGAAGTCACGGCCACAATCGGAATGCCGCGCAGCTCTCCATTTCTCGTCAGCTCACGGGCGACGGCATATCCATCCATCACCGGGAGCTGGATATCCAACAGGATCAAGTCGGGTTTGATCTGACGGGCCAGCGCGATCCCGGCTTCCCCGTCCCGCGCCTGGATGACTTGGTAGCCGCACTTCTCCAGGATGAACGTGACCAGGTAGGCATTTTTTTCATTGTCTTCAATAACCAGGATCGTTGTTTTCATGTCGGGATCCTTTCGAGCGGTAAGGTAAAGACAAAGCGGCTTCCTTTGCCCCATTCACTTTCGACCTGGATTCTACCACCCATCGACTCCACCAGCCGCTTGCAGATGAAAAGGCCCAAACCGGTGCCCTCATACTGGCGAGTGATCCCGGTATCCACCTGCCGGAACGGCTTGAAGAGAATATCCAGGTCTTCTGGCCGGATGCCGATGCCGGTGTCGATGACGCGCGTGACCAGCCACCCATCCTCAACTTGGGTTTCGATGCGCACCTCGCCCCGCTCGGTGAACTTGACGGCATTGCTGAGCAGGTTGATGAGGATCTGCTCCGTCCGCCGCCGGTCGCCGACGATTTGGCCGACCGGCGGGGCGATCACGGCGGCCAGGGCCAGTCCCTTTTTCTCAGCCAGGGGCGCGATCTTTTCGAGGCTTTTCTGTATCGTCGTCCGCATATCAAACGGATCACGGGCAAGCTCGATCTGGCCCGCTTCGATCTTGGAAATGTCCAGCACGTCGTTAATCAGTTCCAGCAGGTGCCGGGCGCTGTCTTGCACCATGATGAGCTGTTTTTCCTGCTCGCCGGTCAACGGGCCTACCAGCCCCATGAGCAGTATGCCGGTGAAGCCGATGATGGAGTTGAGCGGGGTGCGCAGTTCGTGCGACATGGTCGCCAGGAAAGCTGATTTGAGCCGGTCGGCCTCCTCGGCGTGATCCCGGGCCACCGCCAGTTCGGCAGTTCGCTCCGCCACGCGACGCTCCAATTCCGTCGCATGGCGTTGCAAGTCCTCATGGAGTCGGCGGATTTGCTCCTCCGCTTGTCTGCGCTCGGTGATATCCGTGCCGACACTCAAAATCTCGGCCCCTTGTCCTTGGGCGTCCGGCACGATCCGGTTGGTCCAGCTGATCCAGACGCGCTCCCCATTGCGGCGCATGTTCTCATTGACGTTCTGCTCGAATGCTTTTGGGTCTGCGCAGATTTGGTCCATGAGCTGCCGCAGGTCGCGGCCGTTGCTCTCGGTTGTCGGGACGATCGTTCCGATCACGTGGCGGCCGAGGATCTCCTCGGCGGAGTAACCGAAGAACCGTTGGCCGAACTCGTTGAGGAAGGTAAG
This sequence comes from uncultured delta proteobacterium, assembly GCA_963729835.1. Lineage (GTDB taxonomy): Bacteria > Desulfobacterota > Binatia > HRBIN30 > HRBIN30 > CAVSQF01. Next base: position 115,861 of record CAVSQF010000016.1, read on the forward strand.
CTTTCCGTCGGACGTCCAGCGCAAAATGATGCTGTTGGCCTGCTCCACAAGCTCGCGATACTTCCGTTCGCTCTCCGCCAGCCGTTCCTCGGTTTTTTTGCGTTCGGTGATGTCGCGCACGATGGCCTGCAACAGGGTTTCCCCATCCAGTTCCAGACGGTTCAAGCTCACCTCGGCCCGGAATGGCGTCCTATCCCGCCGGCAGTGTTCCCATTCAAAGAACTGCGGCCCCTCCGTAGCGGCCAGGTTGATCTTCTCGAGGGCCTTCTCCTTGGAGCACCGTCCGTCCGGCTGCGTGGGTGGCGAGAACTCATAGGGTGACGCGCCGACGATCTGCTCCCGGCTGCACCCAAACATGGTCAGCGTCCGGGCGTTGCAGTCAGTGAACCGGTCGTTACGCATGAGCATGATGGCGTCGCCGGCGGTCTCAAACAACGTGCGATGCTTGAGCTCACTCTCGCGCAACGCCTGCTCGATGCGCTTTTGCTCGGTCACATCCCGAACGACCTCGATGGCCCCGCAACGCCGTCCTTCCTGGTCAAACAGCGGCGCCGCCACTCCCCAAAGATGGGCACCCTGACCGCCCCGCAGGCCAGGGATGAAAGACTCGGCATAGATCGTGTTGCCCGCCCGCTTGACGTATTTGTATCCGGCCTCCACCTCTTGTGACGACAGGTCCAGCAGATCAATCAAGATGGGGCGCCGTTCGCCGAAAAAGGGCTCGGCGTAAGCGAAATTGCCCTGACCCAGCATCGCCGCTTTCTTGACGCCGGTCATGATCTCGCACGCACGGTTCCACGCGATGATGCGTTTGTCCTGATCAATAACAAAGGTGGCGTCCGGCAGAAACTCGATGATGTTGAAGAGCTGTTGTTGCATCGCCCGGCTGGCCAATTCGGTCTGCACACGCTGGGTGATGTCGCGAACGATGACCAGCAAGTTTCCTTCCGGTTGCATCCGAGTGCTGATCTCTACCGGGAGCAGGCTGCCATCCTTCCGGAGGATGTTACGCTCCCTTGTGACGATTCCTCCGGCCCGCAAATCATCCATGCTGATCGGGTCCCGTGCAAGGTCCTCCGGGTTGGTGAGGTCCGCGATGGCCATGCCGAGTAGTTCCTCGCGGGAATAGCCGGTCAGCGCAGTTCCCCGCCGGTTGACGACAATGAGCCGCCCATGAGGGTCAGTAGCGAGCAGACCGTCAGGGGCTTCCTCGAAGAATACTCGATACAGTTCCCTGGGGGTTAGCGCCCCCGAGGATCTTTCAGCTCCATTCTGATTCTTGGCGTTACTCATAAGTGTTCTCCCGTGTTATACGGCGACCCTCCGGGCCGAGCTTGACCGGGTGAACGCGCGCGGTAGTGCGATTCCCAATTAACATAGCAATATGATTTCACAGGACCGCATACTTCTCCAGCTTCATCCAGCGGAACACGACCGGTGCCTCATCTCACTACCGCCAAAGGATCGCCGAGCGTGAGCCACGTGATGCCACTTGCAGAATATACCGCTTGTCAGCGCGCCGTAGTGATATGCTACAACAACGCCATGAAGCGGATTCCCCGAATGCTCACGGCCCTGTGCGTTGCGCTGCTCTTCGGGTGCCAGCCGACGGCCAGCGAGTCCTTTCGACAGCACTATCAGCAGGCGCAACGCGAGTATGACGCGGGGCAGCGGAGCGCGGCGATTGCGGAGTATCGCCAAGCGCTGCGCTCCAAACCGGATTCCGCCGACGCGCATACGAAGCTGGGCGCCGTACTGTACGAGGTGGGCGAGGCCGATGCAGCCATGCAAGAGTATCGCCGCGCGCTCCGACTGGATCCCGGCTCCGCCGCGGCGCACAACGACCTGGGCGTCGCCCTGCTGGCGCGCGGCGAAATCGCCGCCGCGGCTGGAGAGTATCGGCAAGCCGTCGCGTCGCAACCGCAGTTCGCCGAAGCGCACTACAACCTCTGCCTCGCCCTCGAATTGTTGGAGCAGATCGACGACGCGCTCACCCATTGCCGCATCGCTGCGCAGCAGGATCCCGGGCGCCCGGGAGTATCGGCCGCGGTCGAGCGCTTGGAGCGCAAACGCACGGCACCGTGAGCCCGCCGCAAAACACAACGGCCCTCGGAACCGGATCCCGAGGGCCGTCGTGCACTCGCTGGCGTTGCTCCCCTACATCATACCGCCCATGCCGCCCATACCACCGCCAGGAGGCATTGCGGGCATGGCAGACTTGTCTTCTGGTTTCTCGGCGACCATCGCCTCCGTGGTGAGCAGCAACCCGGCGACTGATGCCGCATTCTGCAGTGCCGTGCGCACCACTTTCGTCGGATCCACAATACCGGCTTTCATCAAGTCCTCGAAGGTCTCGGTTGCGGCATTGAAGCCGAAGGCGCCCTTGTTGTTCTTGATCCGGTCCAACACGATCGAGCCTTCCCAGCCGGCGTTGTTCGCGATCCAACGGCACGGGTCTTCGAGGGCGCGGCGGACGATGTTCACACCGACCTTCTCTTCATCGGTGGCTTCGACTTTATCGAGGACAGCCAATGCGCGGATGAGCGCCACCCCACCGCCAGGCACGATCCCTTCCTCGACGGCCGCGCGGGTGGCGTGCAAAGCGTCTTCGACGCGCGCCTTCTTCTCCTTCATCTCCACTTCGGTTGCAGCGCCAACCCGGATGACCGCCACGCCACCCACCAGTTTGGCGAGCCGCTCCTGCAACTTTTCACGGTCGTAATCCGAGGTGGTCTCTTCAATCTGGGCGCGAATCTGTTTGATCCGCCCCTCGATGTCCGCTTTCTTGCCGGCACCGTCCACGATGGTCGTATCGTCTTTGTCAACGACGATACGTTTGGCGCGTCCGAGATCGTTCAGGGTGACGTTCTCGAGCTTGATGCCCAGCTCTTCGGCGATCACCCGCCCGCCGGTGAGGACGGCGATGTCCTCGAGCATGGCCTTACGCCGGTCCCCGAACCCCGGGGCCTTGACCGCGACGCAACGGAGCGTGCCGCGGATCTTGTTCACGACCAGCGTGGCCAGGGCCTCGCCTTCCACGTCCTCGGCGATGATCACCAGCGGTTTGCCGGTGCGGGCGATCGTCTCGAGGACCGGCAGCAGGTCTTTCATGCCGCTGATTTTCTTCTCGTTGATCAGCAAATACCCGTCTTCGAGCACCGCCTCCATCTTGTCGGGATCGGTGACGAAGTAGGGTGACGTGTAGCCGCGGTCGAATTGCATGCCTTCCACGACTTCGAGGGCGGTCTCGAGGCTCTTCGCTTCTTCGACCGTGATGACGCCCTCTTTGCCGACCTTGTCCATCGCTTCGGCGATGATGCCACCGATGGTGTTGTCGTTGTTGGCGGAGATCGTACCGACCTGAGCGATTTCCTTCTGGTCCTTTGTCGGCTTCGAAAGGTTCTTCAGCTCGGCAACGATGGCCAGCACGGCTTTATCGACGCCGCGTTTGAGGCTCATGGGGTCGTGTCCCGCGGCCACCATCTTGGCGCCTTCGGCGTAGATGGAGCGGGCCAGCACGGTGGCCGTGGTGGTGCCGTCGCCGGCGACGTCAGAGGTCTTGCTGGCCACCTCTTTCACCATTTGTGCGCCCATGTTCTCGAACTTGTCCTCGAGCTCGATCTCCTTGGCAACGGTGACGCCGTCTTTGGTGATGTTGGGGGCACCGAACGACTTGTCGAGGACCACGTTACGGCCTTTCGGGCCGAGCGTGACGGTGACCGCGTCGGCCAGCAGATTCACGCCGCGCAGAATCCGTTCCCGAGCGTCTTGACCAAATCTCACAATCTTTGCAGCCATGGATTGACCTTCCTCCGTTCTGTTCTGCCGTTATTTCTCGATCACCCCGAGGACATCTTCCTCGCGTATGATCAGGTGTTCTTCGCCCTCGAGCTTGATCTCGCTGCCCGAGTATTTGCCAAACAAAACGCGGTCGCCGACTTTTACTTCCACCGGGATGAGCTTCCCCGCATCGCTCATTTTCCCTTTGCCGACGGCAACGACTTTCCCCTCCTGCGGTTTTTCTTTCGCGGTATCGGGGATGATGATGCCCCCCTTGGTTTTTTCTTCCTCGGCGATACGCTTGACAATAATCCGATCCTGCAAGGGCCGAATCTTCATGGCTCCAGTCTCCTTTCACTTCTCAACGAGTGAGATGAACTGACGAATCCCGTGGAACGCTTTCGCACACGAGCCGCGCCGCATCCACGGATGTGGCAACTTATCGAGTGGGGCGTAATTGTCAAGCGCCCCGGGTATCATCGTGGCGTCACCTTGCGGGCCGCTTCCGCATAGTACTGGCGGTACAGGATGTCCCACTCGCGGCTGCCGGGCGGGATTTTGCGAGACAACGAGCCGATCTTGCGCCGGACGATGGCGTCGATCCGGTCGTCGGCTGCATGTTCCTGGTCGAGGGCGCGTTTGATCTCGGCCAGCGCGAGGCGCTCGTTTTCGATGTCCGCCAGGCCCTCCTGCTGGAAGCTCTTGATGATTACGTGCGCCAGGTACGATTTGCGGCCTTCACTGAAGCGCATCGTCGTTACAAGCTGAAGCCGCGTTCCCGCGCCAGCCTCTCCATGATGCCTTGGATGATCTTGCGCTGGTCCATGCCGAGCATCTGCCGGGCATGCGAGCGCGCCAGGCGTTCGGCTTCCTCCTCGAGCGCCCGCTCTTCCTCGAGATTGTGCGCGATGATCTGCACGATCCGTTGCTGCAACACGGCGGCATCGCGCTTTGGTTTGACGAACCGCTGCTGCGCCAAACCGGCAACGATGGCTGCAGCCACGGCCTGCAACTCGCCTTCCCGGATCCGCGTCATGGCAGGAGTATAGCCCGAACCCCAAGGGGCTGCACGGGTGGGAAATGCGCAGTTAGCACCGTATCGTCGTACACCGCGGAGCGCTCTTCTTGTCCCTCCTTGGTTGCGCCATTCACAAGCGATGGGCGCGCGCTCTCGAGCTCAATCGCAGGTGAACTTCACCTGTGAGCTATTGTATCTTTTGTTCCAGTTTCTTGTGGTGATCCTCACAATGAGCGTACGTCCGGCCGAGACGTCGAGCTCAAATGGGGCGCTACACAAGTTCTTTTGATTTGCAGTCACCAATCCCGTCACTGTGTAGCAGTTCTCGGTATTGGGATTGCACGACGCCATGGTTGGATCGTGAAGGTTCGTCAGTGCATCGGAGACGTGCGTCGCGTCGCTTAACAGCATCGCCCTCTCCGTCGTGGAGCGCGGAGGGGGAATCTGATACACTAGCTCCCTAAACGATTCCACACCGACCAACAGAAGCCCCATGGGTTTGCAGCTCGGCAGCTTCGGATCGTCATTGTTGACGCAAGCCACGACGCGATAGTGACAAACTGCGCCAGCGTCGAGGTCGGGGCACGGAGCTCCTTGCGCGTCGAAGGCGGCGATGTCGCAACTTGGGTCGCCTTGCCTGCACAGCTGCGTCGAGTTGGGCAAACCGAAACGGTCCGGTGCGTTGTTGGGATTCACGACATACCACTCCACCTGACATGCCGTGGTATCCCCGGCGGGGTTCGTCATATGACCACGGACCAAGAACGCGACTACCGTGGGCGTAGCGGTTGGCGCGGGTGGCGCCGTGGGTGTTGGCCCCGTGGGTGTTGGTGTTGCGGAGGGGGGCGTGCCCGTCGGTGTCGGTGGCTTCGTGGCCGTTGGGGGGGCCGCCAGGAGGGGACGGGCATACCTGCATCGATCGGAGGACGGGAGAGTCAGGTCGCTGGGGCAAGCGTCGTTCCTGAACTGGTTGCCATCGTCACACTGCTCACCCGCATCCAATATCCCGTTCCCGCATTGGCTCGTTGGGGCCGCGGTGACTGTTGCCGTTGGCGTCTTTGTTACTGTGACTGTCGGTGACGAGGTGAAGGTCAGCGTCGGCACTGGCGTTTGGCATTCTCCCGCCCCGCCGTTGCATGACGCATTCTGTACCGGTGTGCCTCCCGAAGGACACTCGGGCGTGTTGTGGCCCGGACCACCACCGCAGAGCCCCATCCCCTGGCAGCAGTAGTAGGGGGTGAAAGTTGGGGTTGCTGTGCCCGTGTTGGTGACAGTCGGCGTGAGCGTGGCCGTTCCTGTTTGGGTCGGCAGTGCTGTGGGGGGCACCGTCGGGCTCACCGTCCAATTCGCACACAGTGTTGGCGTGAAAGAGCCCGCGGGCGACGAGGTGGGTGTTGCCGTAGGCGTCGCCACCGGGTGGCTGCAGTTGAGCGTACTGGCGTCCGTTAGCTGCAATTCCAGGAGCCAGATCTGCGCAAGATTGCCCGGACCGGAACCCGTGTCGGGTGCCGTGGAACATTGCATGAAGTCCGTGTCTAACCCGTTGTAGATGAAGATCCCCACGTGGAAGAGCGCGTAGGCGTGAGTGAAGCCAACGCCGTACCAGGGGGGACCGGTGTCGGCGAGCAGATCTGCGCACCACCCCGGGCCGGTGGTCGTCATCAGATTGGCGTCAGCTGCCGCGTCGGTTTCTTGGGTGATCACGGTGGTGTCGATGTACGAAGGATCGGCCGGATCCGAACTCAACAGAGCGTTGGACTCGACGATCGTAAGCGTACCCGTATTAATCTGCCCTGTATGTCCGGGGCTGCTGGTCGTAAACCCAAACGGGGAAGGCAACCAGGAGTAATCGACCGGGGGAACGCCGCAAGATTTAGAGTCGTAGATGATGACCTTGCCGCCCGCGGCGGCGAAGTCGAGGATCGCCTGTCGCTGGGCGTCACTGAATACAAACATTGGGTTACAAATCTGGTTCAGGACTACGGTATCGAATGCTACCAAAGCCGCCGCACTCACGTCGGACACTGCAAGGTTGGTGAAGGTAATCCCCGAAAGCCCTGGTAAGCAGCCGGCATCGGTCGTGAGACCGTGATCGTCCGGGACGAGGGCGACGGATCGGCTGAGAAAGGTCCGTGGAGTTGCCGTCGGCGTAATCGTTGGCGTCTTGGTGTTCGTTGGCGTGTTGGTAGGTGTAGGCGTCCGTGTGGGAGTAAGCGTGATCGTCGGTGTCTGACTCGCGGTGAATGTCTGCGTAATCGTTGGCGTGACGGTCGGGGTCGGGGTCGGCGTACCGGTCAGGGTTATGGTCGGGGTAGGGCTCGGGGTGAGGGTAAGGCTCGGAGTGGGGGTGAGGCTCGGAGCGGACGTAACCGTTTGCGTGGGGGTGACGGTCGGCGTTGGGCTCAGTGTTGTCGTGCGTGTAAGCGTCGGGCTCGGCGGCGTCGCAGGGGTGACACACACGCCTTGTCCTGACTGGCAGCGAGCGTTCGGCTGCAACACGCACGCAACAAAGCATTGACCGCTTACCGGATCACTGCAAATTCCAAAGGGGCCACAATCACAGCATCCGCTCGGCGTTGCGGTTGGTAACGGCTGCGCAAGGGCCGCAAGAGTGTACGATATGAGCGTGCAGATAATGGCGGTCGCGGCGGCGACACGATAGACGGAACAAATGTCTTTCTTACGCATACTCCCCCCTGAAGTCGCGCCGAGGGGCCGAGCTCCCACATAGGGGAACCCGACAGACCCGACACCGCCGGAGTTTACCCTGCACGTCTAGCCCGATTTGCGGTCCACTGTCAAATCAAAACTGGACCGCAGTGGGCGCGTGGGCGCACAGGGGGTGGCGCTGCCGGCACATCGGGATGCCGGAGCTCAACCGGCTGCGTCTTTCCTCATTCTGCGGCGTTTGGGAGGGCGCCGGAGCGCCGTAGGAGGTTCTTTACGGTGCAACCGACTCAATTGTTGTTCGAGGCTCCTGATGCTCTCTTCGATACGGCGCAGCTCATGCTGCACCGCAGGGTGTGCGGTGACGCGTTCGAGCGACGAGCGTACCTGCGCGTCAATGCGCTGCTGCAACTGTTCGAGCTGCCTTTGGGGCATCTCCAGAATTTCGGTCAGTAAGCGGCGGCCGAGCGGGGACTCGTCGGCGCCGCGTGCTTCGGCTTCGTGGGGGTCGGCCCGGTGCGCTTGGGCCTCGGGGTGGCGCCGCTCCGTACCTTCCACCAGCTGTTTCACGCGCTTCTCGGCTAGATCACGCACGGTTTCGAGAGCCTCCCGTCCGCGATCAACGCTGGTGACTAACTCGTGCACCGCTGCTCCGCCCTGCTGAATAATCCAGCGCAGGATGGGCAGGTCGAGCAAGGGGTTCTTGCGCTTCTGCTCCTCCAAGATGATTTGGGCGAAGGTCAGGGCTGTGAGGTCCTCGCCGGTCTCATTGTCGAGAATGCGCAGGTCATCGCCGCTGCGCACGAGTTCGGCGATGCGGTCGAGGGTGACATACCGGCTTGCTTGTGTGTCGTAGAGTTTCCGATTGCCGTAGCGCTTGACCAGCCGTGTCATGAGGCGCCGCCTGGCAACAGCGTCTTGGTGCGGACCATTGAACAAGCGCCTACCACAGTACGCGGCGCAGCGCCAAGGTGGGGGTCGAGAGCCGCCCGCAGTGCCGTCGGTGTGAGATTTGCGTTCCGGAAAATAAAAGGGCCGATGGCGCGCGCCACCGGCCCTTTGCCGTTCCGAACAGCTCGTGCTTACGCGTCGAAGTACAGGGCGAATTCCCACGGATGCGGCCGCAACCGCAGCGCGTTGACCTCGTTGGCCATCTTGTACTCGATCCACGTCTCCACCACGTCCTCGGTAAAAACGTCGCCCTGCAGCAGAAACTCGTGGTCGTTTTGCAGATTGTTCAATGCCTCATCCAAGCTGCCCGGCATGCTCGGCACTTCCTTCAGCTCCTCCGGCGTCAGCGCGTAAATGTCCTTGTCGAGTGGATCGCCCGGGCTGAGCCGCTTCTGAATTCCATCGAGCCCCGCCATCAGCATCGCCGCAAAGGCCAGATAGCTATTGCAGCTCGGGTCCGGGAAGCGGACCTCGATGCGTTTCGCCTTCGGGCTCGGGCTGTACATCGGGATGCGCACCGCGGCGCTACGGTTGCGGCTCGAGTACGCCAGGTTCACCGGCGCCTCGAACCCCGGCACCAGCCGCCGGTAACTGTTCGTGGTGGGACTGGTGACCGCCGCCAGCGCCGGCGCGTGCTTCAATATGCCGCCGATGTAGTGCATCGCCAGCTCGCTCATTCCCCCGTAGCCGTTGCCCGCAAACAGCGGCTTCTCGCCCTTCCAGATGCTTTGGTGCGTGTGCATCCCGCTCCCGTTGTCCAGGAAGACGGGTTTTGGCATGAACGTCACCGTCTTCCCGTGCCGGCGCGCTACGTTCTTGCAGATGTACTTCAGCCACATCAGCGCATCGGCCATCTTCACCAGCGGCAGAAAGCGAAAGTCGATCTCCGCCTGACCCGCCGTGGCCACCTCGTGGTGGTGCTTCTCCACCCGGTAGCCCACCTGCTCGAGCGTGCGGATCATTTCGGTACGGATGTCCTGCTGACTGTCAGTCGGCGGCACCGGGAAGTAGCCTTCCTTGTACCGCGGCTTGTAGCCGAGGTTGGGCTTCTCCTCGCGGCCGGTGTTCCACTGCCCCTCGACCGAATCCAAAAAATAATACCCCGAGTGCTGGTCTTGGCCGTACCGGACATCGTCCAGAATGAAGAACTCAGGTTCGGGGCCGAAGTATGCCGTGTCGCCGATCCCGGTGGACTGCAAGTACGCCTCCGCCTTGCGTGCGATGTTGCGCGGATCACGTGAGTAGTCTTCCTTGGTGATCGGGTCGACGATGTTGCAGATCAGGGACAGCGTGGGCTCGGCGGTGAACGGGTCGAGGACGGCGGTGCTCGGATCGGGCATCACCAGCATGTCGCTGGCATGAATCGGTTGCCAGCCGCGGATCGATGAGCCGTCGAAGCCCAAGCCTTCTTCGAACACCGCTTCGTCGATCTCACTGATCGGCACCGTGAAGTGCTGCCAAATTCCGAGGAAGTCGTTGAACTTCAGGTCAACCATCGTGGCCTTCTGTTCCTTGATCAACTTCAATACATCTTTCGGGGTCATACCCTGTGTCCTCCTTGGATTCCCCGCTTTCGCCGGGGGGTTATGGGCGCGCCGTTTCGCGGGCGTCGGGCGCACGTTCTTCTTAGATGGCATCCGCACCCCGCTCGCCGGTCCGGATGCGCACGATCTCGTCGATCGGCAGCACGAAGATTTTCCCGTCGCCGATGCGGCCGGTCTTGGCCGCCTTGGTTATCGCCTCAACGACCTGCGTTACCATCTCGTCTTTGACAATGATCTCCAGCTTCACCTTTGGCAGAAAATCGACCACGTACTCCGCACCGCGGTACAGCTCCGTGTGGCCCTTTTGGCGCCCAAACCCCTTGACCTCACTGACGGTGAGCCCCTGGATGCCAATGCTGCTCAAACTTTCTTTCACCTCATCGAGCTTGAACGGCTTGATGATGGCTTCGACCTTTTTCATAGTACCTCTCCTCTGGAGACTCGTTCCTGCGAAACGTGGGGAATTCCTTATGCCAGAGATGCGGCGCTGTAAAGCCACCCGAGACTGCGTCCAGCGTCGGTTCGGCGGGTCCCCACTCCTTGATCGCTGCGGGCTGTGTTGGACAAAACGTATTTCTCCCTTCGGATGCCTTACAGCGTATACGCAGTCTCCCCATGCTGCGAGAGGTCGAGCCCAACGACTTCATCTTCCTCGGCGACGCGCAGGCCAACCAGCGCATCGACCACCTTCAGCAGGATGAACGCCCCGACGAAAGCGAAGACGAGCGTGGCGACGACGGCGACAGCTTGAATGCCCAGTTGCGCCGGATTCCCGAACAGCAGGCCGTCGGCCCCTGCAGGGTTCACGGCCTTGGAGGCGAAGAACCCGGTCAGAAGCGCACCGGTGGTGCCGCCAACGCAGTGGACACCGACGACGTCCAGTGAGTCGTCGTAGCCGAGGCGTGCCTTCAGATTGACCGCCGAGAAGCAGATCACTCCGGCGATGCCGCCGATGAGGATCGACGCCACCGGGCCGACAAACCCCGAAGCAGGCGTGATGGCTACGAGCCCCGCCACCGCGCCGCTGGCTGCGCCGAGCACCGTGGGCCTTCCGCGCACCGCCCACTCCGCGTACATCCACGACAGGGCGGCCGCTGCGGTGGCCGTATTCGTCGCCACAAACGCACTGGTGGCCAGCGCCCCCGAGCTCAGGGCGCTTCCCGCGTTGAAGCCGAACCATCCCACCCAGAGCATGGCTGCGCCGATCACCGAGAAGGGCAGGTTGTGCGGCGGCATGGGCTCACGCGGATAGCCGAGCCGTTTCCCCATCACCAGCGCGGCGGCCAATGCGGAGATTCCCGAGCTGATGTGCACCACCGTCCCGCCGGCGAAATCCAGCGCCCCCATCCCGCCGTTGGTTCCGACCCAGCCACCTTTGCCCCACACCCAATGGGCCAGCGGGTCGTAAATCAGCGTTGCCCAGAGGAGACTGAAGAGAAGGAAAGCGCTGAACTTCATCCGTTCGGCAAAGGCGCCGGTGATCAGGGCCGGCGTGATGATGGCGAACATGCATTGGTAGATCATGAAACACTGATGCGGAATGGTGGGTGCATAGTCGGGATTCGGCGCACCACCCACACCCGAAAGCCCTATCCATGCCAGGCCACCGATAATGTGCCCGTGATCCGGCCCAAACGCGAGCGAGTAGCCCCACAGCACCCACTGCACGCTGATCAGCGCCATCATGACGAAACTCTGCATGATCGTGGCCAAGCCGTTCTTGCTCCGAACGAGACCACCGTAGAATAACGCCAGGCCAGGGGCAGTCATCATCAACACCAGCGCGGATGAGGTTAGCATCCAAGCCGTGTCCCCTGTATCGATCTTCGCGGTTTCTAATGCCAACGCATGTCCCGTCAGCGTGAAAAGGCAAGCGATAAATAGGCCAAGAGAGTAGATCAACCGAAGTCGCACACGCCGCATTTGCCCCTCCTCACGTAGGATAAAAGACCTCGGCCGCGCGGAGGGTACACACCACCCCTGCGGCGCGCCGCATGCAGCACACCGAAAGCAATTGAAGTACCATTCTCAAGTATATCGACAGTACGGCCTCGGGATTGAATTTCCGAGACGGTGCCCTGCCTGCAATGCGTGCAGCGCCCACATTTCGGGCAGCAAGGGAGGTGTTGCCCGCTGGTGCGGCACGGGCAGGGGAGTGCCCAACAAGGTTCTCTTCGGGATGCATCTCTGGCGCGGTTCCAGACGGCGTTGGACAGCGTGCCCGCTTAAGTCTTATGTGGGCGCACAAGGTCACGGGTGAGGGCTGGATAGACGTTACATTGGGCTTCCGAAGCCTGGGTGGCCTCCGCGTACGCCTTATGCGGGCCTTCCAGGCCTCGGGCGACGGGTGCATAGGCGTTAAATTGGACCGTCCGACGTCTCGTCAGTGGTCCCACAGCCTTCAGGAGCCGCTCTCAGTACTATCCTAAGCCCACCATCAAGCCATCAGCTCTCAGCCATCAGCACTGAGCCTCGATATCGAATTCTCACAGTCTCAACGCGGGCTGGGGCCCGCAACCCAAGCTCCAGATCTGCATTCCGGAGAGCCAGGGGCTGCACCCCTGGCTCGTGAGTGCCGCCCCGTTGGGGCTCGCCCCGTTGGGGTTGCAACAGGGCCTGCTAACATAGCTGTGCTCCGAATCCTAACATCTGTGCGTGCCGCAGTCGCTTGGACAGCTGTACGTACATGCCGTGTTCGCTACCAAGAACCGGGAACCCTTGATCCTGAGCCCCGAACCGCATCGACTCCACGCGTACCTGGTCGCTGTCCTCGCGGAGCTGGGCTGTCCGTCGCTGGCCACTGGAGGCGTCGCGGATCACGTACACATTCTCCATTCGCTCGGGCGGACCCACAGCGTGGCGTGGGTCATGGAGAAAGTGAAGTCGAACGCCTCGCGGTGGATGAAGCAGCAGGGCGCGGGGGATTTCTGGTGGCAGCCTGGGTACGCAGCCTTCTCAGTGAGTCGGGCCGACATCGAGCGTGCCCAGCGCTACATCAGCCGCCAGGCCGAGCACCACCGACAACACAGCTTTGAACAGGAGCTGCGGACCCTGTGCGGTAGCGAGCCCGCCGATGCAGCGGCACTCGATGAGTTTCTTGCGCCGCAGCCCCGGTAGGGGCGGCACTCTCTAGCCAGGGGTGCAGCCCCTGGCGCGCTGCGGCCGCTGCGCTGACAGGACGCACTGGCGTTTCCAACCCCGCAGCCGTCAAATCTACCGACTCGCTTTGGTTTGGAGAAAACCATGAATACATATAGTCGCCACCGTGCGCTTGGCCACCATCGCCCGCCGCACCCCTCACGGGTTTTGCACGCATCCATTCAGGGCGTTATTCACCGCGGCGATGAGTTCGTTGATCGTGATGTCACCGCTGCGGTCGGCATCACCGGCGGTGCACGCCGAGGGCGGGGTGGCCCCGAGGGCGATGTTCACCAATGGCCAGGATTTCTGCAATGGTGACTCTCCGATCTCCACACTGGTGCGGACGCCAGCGCGGGGTCTGGCCGGCTATGCACCCAAGGTGTGCAGGAACAGCGGCATCGATACGATCTGGATGCCGTGGTAGTGCTTCAGTGGAAGAAGATGCTTGCGGTCATCGGTGACAACAAAGTCCGCGTGGCCTTCGAGGGCGCACGCCAGGACGGGATTGTCTTTCGGATCGTCCGCCACGGTGAACACCTCGTACCGGCCGGGAACAACCTCGGCGACCCCTCGAAGCGCGTCCACGGCTTCCACGATCTCGTGTGGGGGGTACGGCCCATACCGCTGCACGTGCGGGCGCGCCAGCACGTCACTCACTTCGGTGAGGATGGCCTCGGATGTCACCAATGTGAAGCCGCCGGTCTCGAGTATGCCGAGCAGCCGCCCGCTGAAACCACGCGGCGTCAATAGGAATCGCGCCAGGATGTTACTGTCGAGAACAGCCCGCAGACCGCTTTTTCGCGTGCTCACGCTGCGCATCCCGGCGGGCAGCGCTCACGGCGCCGGCAATCAGGCGGGGGTCGCGGTCCCCCGTTCGCTTCCACAGGCGCTCCACCGCCAGCCGTAGCCGCAACTGCGGCGTCAACACTTTCCGTAGCAGACGAAGCTGATCCGTAGGCGGTAACGCTTTGAATCGGGCGCTCAGTTCCCGCACGGCATTCGGCTCTGTGGCCATCGGCGCTCCCTGTAACTGGTTCCACTCTAGCCCAACTTCACGGTGCTTCTTGAAAAAAACCAGGGTCGGCGGCGGAATTCCCCAATGATTTCAATTGTCAGAATAGTGATAACGTAATGTAGTGACTAAAAATTGCAGTCAACATATTGACATGCCAGCATATGATATGCCAATGATGGCGAATCGGAACCCTCGGCGCGAAAAGAGTGTAGTGACTGAAAAATCACCTAAGTTGCTAATTTCACAAGGTTCCGGTCCGGAAAACAGTGAAGTTGGGCTAGCATACAAGTCCACCCGCGGCTTTGCTGGCACCGTGCCCGAAGGGATTCGGTTGGCTTGCCAGGCCCCGACACCTCCATGCGACCGACTGAGGCGCGGAGATGGTGGGCCGGGTAGTCCTGGCTCCTGAGCCGCGGTCGCGGTTTTTCAATGCCCCTCATCCCTCACGGGTTTTGCGCGCACCCATTCAGGGCGTTGCCCACTGCCGCGATGATTTCGTTGATCTCAACTTGGCCGTCACCGTTCGCATCGCACGGCGTGCACGCCGACAAGGAGGCGTTGGCCAACGCAATGCTCACGCACTGGATGATCTCGTTGATCTGAACGTCACCGCTGCCGTCGCAATCGCCGACACAACGAAGGGGCGTCGGCGTGGCGATGACCACCGCTCCGTTCATCCCGGTCGCTCGAATTGCACCGCCGTTCGGGTCGCTCATGGCGACGCCACCGATGACTACAGTCGAGACGCCGCTGGCGGTTGCGGCGATATTGACGTTGCAGGTGTATAGGACCGACCCGTCTGGAATCATGTTGCTGTTGTCCAGTGCCAGCACCAAGGCCTTTACGCCAGTGCACGCGCCGCCACTGCAGCCAGGCGGCTGGAGTGCGAAGCTGGTTCCGCCCTTGTTGATGGCCGGATTGACGGCGCAGTCTGGTTTGCCGTTCGACTTTAGATTCAGCATGACGTTGGTATTGTCGAAGCCGAGCGTGTTCTGTGTACCGGCCACCTGCGCACCGCCGCAGAACAGCGTGAGACCGAGCGGCACCCGCTGGCCTGGGCTAGCATCTACGATATCGACAATGAGGGCCGGCCCTGCGGTTCCCGATGTGGGAGTCGGCGACGGCGTCACCGTGCGGGTCCGCGTCGGTGTGCCCGTGGGCGTGCTCGTGAAGGTCGCGGTCGTGGTGTTGGTCGTCGTCCAGGTCGTCGAGGCCGAGTTGTTGCTCTCGTTGGTTTCCACAACCGTGTTGTTGTAGTCCAAATCCCACCGCAGGGTGTGCGTGCCCGCCGTCGCCGTCCATCCCGAGGCGCACCAAATAGTCCAGCCGCCACCCGCAGGGCCCGACCAGATGCCACTGCAGAATGTCTCGCCGTCGAGCACGGCGCGATAGCTTACCGTTACCGGGCCCCCGGAGCCCGTAACCTGCCAGTCGAGGTAAAAGTAGACTGTCTGCCCCAGCGTCGGCGTGATCACCACGCTCCCTCCGCCAGCTGCGTCGCGCAGATAGGCCTGCTGTGCCTGAATGTCCAAAGTCGCCCCAGTCACCGTCCAAGTCGGCGACGGCGTGGCCGTGGGGGGCAGTGTCGGAGTGCGCGTGAACGTGCTTGTCGGGTTGGGCGTCCAAGGCGTTGGCGTCCAGGTCGGGGTGCTGCTCGGAGCGGAGGTCCGTGTCGGCGTGGCAGTGGGCGTACTCGTGAAGGTCGCGGTTGTGGCGTTGGCCGTCGTCCAGGTCGTCGAGGCCGAGTTGTTGCTCTCGTTGGTTTCCGCAACCGTGTTGTTGTAGTCCAAATCCCACCGCAGGGTGTGCGTGCCCGCCGTCGCCGTCCATCCCGAGGCGCACCAAATAGTCCAGCCGCCACCCGCAGGGCCCGACCAGATGCCACTGCAGAATGTCGCGCCGTCGAGCACGGCGCGATAGCTTACCGTCAGCGGCCCGCCGGAACCCGTCACCTGCCAGTCGAGGTGGAAGTAGACTGTCTGCGCTAATGGTCTTGGTGCTGGTGACGGTAATCGTCGCGGCGCCACCGCAGTTGAAGGTCACGGTACCGTTGAAACTCCCGCCGCCGGGGAGGCAGGCGTCCAGCGCCGACTCGGTGCAGCTCGCACCCGTGCCGGTGCCGACGACGCACGCCAGCGGTGGGGTGGCTGGCGTGTTCGTTCGAGTGTAGGTCGGGGTGTTCGTTTGACTGTAGGTCGGCGACGGCGTCACTGGCGTGTTCGTTCGGGTGTAAGTCGGGGACGGCGTCACTGGTGTGTTCGTTCCGGTGTAGGTCGGCGACGGCGTGGTCGGGGTGTTCGTTCCGGTGGGTAGTGGTGCATTTTGCTTTCAAACGCCGTTGCCTCGATCTGGCCCCTAGCATGACTCCACAATCGTTGTCATACTCCCCTCATGGGCACGCGACCACGCAAGGTCGAAGACGAAGTTGTCTCGGCACTCCACGGGGTGGAGAAGCTCATCGGCGGCAAGCTCACCATGGGCTCGTTGCGGACGCCGGCAATAGACGCGGCGATGCGCGCGGGCAAGAACCCGCTGGCCGTAAGGCTGGGGGAGCTTGGAGCGTCCAAGGGTGGAAAGGCACGGGCCGCGAAGCTGGCACCAGAAGAACGGCGGGCGATTGCGCTCCGAGCGGCACGGGTACGGTGGGGGAAAACGAAGCGCTAAACGCTGCCCCCTTTCCCTTGGGCCATCGTGCCCAGAATCACCGTTCAACCTACCAGATCTAGGGTCTTGACTGCTAATTGTAGCCTAGGATAGGCTATAGCCTCGGAGCTGGAGTGGGACCCTCCCGGTCTCATGGAAGATCCTTCTCGGATCGGACCCGGCTCCTTTTTCTTTTCCCCTCTTGAGCCTTACGCTACCAACGCCTTCTGATTTGATACGTTCGCTGGTTGTTAGTGATCGTTTCATTGAATCTGACAAACCCGTACCGAGGCGGCGTCCGACTGGATACCCACTGTAATTTTATTAAGTTCCTATACAACTCCATGATATCTCGTTTCTTCTGCACCCTCATTGACAGCAGGTGGGCAAATATGTCTGCAACCTGCACCCCTGGACTGATGTTAGAAACGGCAAAGTATGGATACGGATGGATGTTGGGCAAGCCAGTGCCCGCGATGAAGCGTTTTATTGAGATTGAAAGCTTCTCTTGCTGCCCCAACCGCTGGTCGATAATAATCCTGACTTCCGCGCCACTACATTCCCGCGCGGCCGCAGACACGTTCTGCAAGAGTTCCCGGAATGGGTCTGACAGCTTAGCCGGATTGGGGCTGAGAAGATCGGGAGGCTGCCGATTCATTGTGTAAACCGTCGATGCGAAAGCCTTCAAATAAAAGTCCGGAGTCTTTTCGGGGAAGGACAGGAGTTCTCTCACGATGCAGAGATTCGTAGAGACGGCCTTACCCCCTTTTTCGATCCGCAGAGAGTGCCTCGACAGCAGATCCTTCCCCTTGAGATCTACGGCAAGGTTTCTTGCGTGAGCCTGCCCGTAGTATTTCCTGCGAACCGCATAAAGGAAATCCTCAAGTGTTCGCAGTTGATCGTTCTTCAAGAGAACGCCCAGTAAGACGCCAAATTGCGGCGTGTGGGTCGGCGGCGGCCACGACTCGTCAATAAAGAACCACACTGCGTTAGACCTTTCTGCGTAATCGCATCAAGCTGATCACCATCTGCGAATCGATGATCAGCTTGATGCGATTACGCACCACGCCTTTGCCACCGGAGAAACGCAAGAAAACCGGGAAGATGTGTCCGAAGAACGCCGCGAGTCCCACCACCGCAACGAGGCACGCGTCGGAGAGTAAGAGTCGGGCAAGGAGAGTCGGCACGATACCTTTCGCAACGTCGGCCAGGAGCGTCAGGAGGGCGGGGCGCACCCGGGCGCAGCCCTCAGAATCGAACGCGTGGCCGGCGGCTTCGATCCTCTCTCCGTCCGAGCATGCTGCCCATAATCCACCCGACGCCCAGTCCACCGATGCCGAGCAAGACCGCCGCTGGAGACACGGCACGGGGTGGCTCCTGAAACGGCGCGCCGAGGGGCAATGGCGGCGCGGGATCGGGGGGCCGCTCATCCAGCCGCGTTTGTAGTGCCTCTACCAGGGCGGTCAAGCGGCGCAGCTCCGCCTGCAAAGGCTCGCCGCCGCTGAGATTCCCGGGCTCGGACGCGGCCGGGGTGCCCGCAGCCGGCGCGAGCGTCACCACGGGGCCCGGCGTTGCCGCCGCCCCCGCCTCTGCGGCAGCCAGGTCGTCACGCAAGCGCTGGATCTCAGCCTCGAGCTCCCGATTACGTTCCTCCAAGGCAGCGAGCGCCGCGCGGTCCGGCGTGGCGGCCGGCGCGGCCGGGGTGACACTGTGGGCGGGCGTGTGGCTGCGGGCCGGCGTGGCCGCGGTGACGCTACGGGCTGGCGTGTGGCGGGGCTTCTCGCCGTGCAAGGCGAGATAATTGCTTTTGACATACCCGACCTGACCACCCGCGGTCACGACCCGCGCCCACTTCCCCTGCAGCTCTTGCACTTCGACGGTCGTGCCGTTGGTGAGGGTGGCGAAGGGGGCGAACTGAGCCCCCGGCCCGCGCCGCAGCAGCAGGTGCTCACTGCCGGTCACGACCGCACTGTTCGTCTGTGCCGCAGCGGTACACATCACCGCCAAGGAGAAGATGAGCACGAAGCCAACCGAGCGGATCATCGAGTACCTGCCTGCACGAGAGGAAGTGGTCGGGGTGACTGGACTTGAACCAGCGACCTCACGGTCCCGAACCGTGCGCTCTACCAGTCTGAGCTACACCCCGCCGGTTGCATTTGAATTGCAGGTCCCAGTAGACCAAAGCCCTCGGCTCTTAACATATCAACCGAAATTTGCAACGGCGGACGGGATGCGAAACGTGATTCGTGAACCGGCCGGGCGGAGCTTGGGGCCCACGTTTCACATTTTACGTCTTCTGCGCCATCTCGGCCGCTCGGCGCATCTTCGCAATTGCCTTTCGATAGTCAGGCGTGTGGAAAATCCCCGAGCCGGAGACGAAGACCTCCGCGCCGGCGGCCGCTGCCTGCGCCGCGGTTTTTTGCGGCTTGATGCCGCCGTCGACCTCGATGAGGAAAGACAACCCACGTTCCTTTTTCAACTGACTTGCTTGCGCGATCTTTTCCGTAACCCACTCGATAAACGGCTGGGACCCAAAACCGGGGTGTACCGTCATGATCAGCAGCATGTCGATCTGCGGCAGAATGTCCTTCACCGTTTCCAGCGGGGTATCCGGATTGATGGCCACTGCCGGGCGCACACCGCATCCGCGGATCTGCCGAATCACCTCCGGGAGATCCACGCAGACTTCCTGGTGCACGGAGATGAAATTCGCACCGGCTTCCGCAAAAGCAGGGATGAAACGTTCCGGCTGCTCGATCATCAGATGCGTATCGACTGTCAGAGCCGTAATCTTCCGGACGGCACCGGCGATCGCCGGTCCTATGGTGAGGTTCGGCACAAAGTGGCCATCCATTACATCGAGGTGGATCCAATCCGCCCCGGCAGCTTCAACGGTGCGCACCTCTTCACCGAGGCAACTGAAATCGGCCGACAGGACTGAGGCAGCAATTCTGATCACACCGTAACGATACCTTCCGGGGGCGCTTCCGTGCAAGTGACCGACGCTGTTGGGCTGAATTTCAGCCGCAGAGCACAGCCCGTGACCGCCAAAAGATTGCGGGCGTGACGGAACACAGGCCTGGAGCTTGCGTTGCGGGCACCAGCCCGCGATGTGCTATAGCAGGCATTGTGCGTCGGTGGCGTCACCTCTGGTGGTTACTTGTCGTCGGAGCGTTGGTGCTCACGATGGCGGGAAACCGGGCGGTCCTCGACACCGAAGCGCACGCCGTGCGCACGGGGGCGCCGTGGTGGCTGAGTGCACTTGTGGTGTTGGCGATTGCGGCCTGGGCAGCGGACCCTGGGGGCACGTCCAGTAGCGGTCCACGCTGGGTCCGAGCGGACCTGTACGCGGTACTTACGGTGTTTGCCTCCGCGGTGCTTTACCGGCTGTGGGCCATCGGTACGTATCCACCGGCTGACGCATTTGGGTTCGAAGAATTCCAGACCGGCGGGCTAGCCTATAGCACTCTGCAAGACTGGTGGTCCTTTACGCTGGAATTCCCGCTGACCAATCTTCTCCCGGCCATCAGCTTTCGGCTCTTCGGATTCTCAGGCTTAGCGTTGCGTGTCCCTTTTCTTGTCAGCGGTGTTGCCGCGCCAATCTTCCTCTATCTTGCCTTGCGCCGTATCGTAGTGCGGCCGGCAGCATGGGCTGGTGCCATGCTGCTGGCGAGCAATCGCTGGGCGGCGCTCGCGGCCCGCTTTGCCGATGAAATCTTTTTCCCCGTGTCGCTGGTGGCGATTGCGGCGTGGTTACTTGTCGTCGCGCTACAGGATCGCCGGCATCGGAGTACCTTCGCCCTCGCGCTGGTCACCAGCGACTTCTTCTATGCCTACAGCGGTTATCGAGGGTTGCCCGTCATTGCCTTGGCGAGCGCGGCTTTGCTTGCCGGCATGCAGCTGCGCCGCGGGCCGCGGGGGCAACGCCTCCTGGGGCATTTCGTGCTGGTCGGGGCGGTGTGGGTGGTCATGCTGAGCCCTGGGGTGACCAACGCCCGGTCTGCGGGTGAGTCGCTGTTCTTAGAGGCAATCCACCGTCACGAGGCCGCGTGGGGGAGCGAAAGATCGTTGCACGATCGTGCGCTGGAGACGGTGCACCGCCTGCGTCAAGGTTGGAAGGTGTTTGCGCTCGAAGGGGACGAGTGGTCGACGCTGAACATCCCCAACGAACCGATGTTCGATCCGGTGACGGCGGCGTTGGGCACGCTCGCCGTGGTCGTCGCGTTGCGGCGGTTCCGCAACCCTAGCCGTGGTGTGCCGCTGACGACGGTCGCCGTCCTCTTTCTTGCGCTCGCGTTGATTCCGGTAAATTTCAATGTCTCGCGCTATTTCGTCTTGCTTGTACCGCTCTTTTTCTTAATGGGATGCCTGATGGATGATCTGCTCGGGTGGATCGGCCGGCCGGGGGTTGCGGTGATCGGTGCGGTGGTAATGCTGGTGGCCGGGCTCAACATGCGTAACGTCCTGCGCGTGATCAACAGCCCCGTCGTAAAGGCGGGCTTTCAATCCGGCGAGAATACGGTCCTCGCGGCCATCCGTGCCGTGCCCGCCGGCAGCGATGTGGTGCTCCTCACCGTTGATGGCAGCAACGCCTTGGAGCCGTCAGATTACCGGTGGTTCACAGCCCGCCTTCATGGTGGCCGGCCAGACTCCCTCACCGCGGCGTTTAGCCTTCCGGCGGAGTCGGACGAACCCGTCTACTGGGTCACGGAGGGATATCCGGAAGTCCAACTGCTTCCGAAGCTGGTCGCCTCTGCCTGTAATGGGGCTGCATCGAAGATCATTGACGCACCGCTGCCGGACGCGGTTGTTGGGGTGAGTTGGATCGACTCGCGCGCTGGCTGTCATGCGCCGCCAGCGCAAGGATTACGTGGTGTCTATCGCGTCGACGTGGGTGCGGTAGGGAGTCAGGAAACACGGCAGGTTGACCCGG
Organism: uncultured delta proteobacterium; assembly: GCA_963729835.1. Classification (GTDB taxonomy): domain Bacteria; phylum Desulfobacterota; class Binatia; order HRBIN30; family HRBIN30; genus CAVSQF01. The sequence continues at coordinate 137,553 of CAVSQF010000016.1, forward strand.
CGCTGTGCGCTTACACCATCCCGTGGCCGCTCGCGTGGAAACTGCAAGATCGCCAGATACAAGGCCTGCGGGTTGAGTGGGACGGACGCGTGACCGGGATGAGACCGGGAGATTACGGGTTCCGCATCGAGGTGCGGGGGGCACGCGTCCAACTGCGTGTGGGGCAGGCGGAGACCCGTGTGGTATCGCCAGCCGAGCAATGGGCCAGCGCGCACGTGCTCGTGCGCATGGATTCCGATCCGCTTGGCTTGAATGTGCGGCTTGATGCCGAGCCCGGTGTCAATCCACGCGTTCGTCTGTATTGGACACCCCCAGACGCACCGGAAGAAATCGTTCCACCGGGCCAGCTGCAGCCCGCTGCGTAGCCTGTCCCCCCGTGCCTCTCGATTTTCATTCCTACCAACATGTTGACATGTTGAGAGAAGGCGCGGATAGCCGGGACCCATGGTTGCCTGGCAACCCCGCCGCTCCGCATTTATCGACAGTTTTTTAATCGCGCGGCGAAAAAGCCGTCGAGTCCGTGCCGATGCGGGAAGGTGCGCAACACTCCCTCGCCGTCGACCAGCTCGCGGGCGGCCGCGGGGAGGAATGGCCGCGAATCATCGACCGTGAACGCCGGCCGTTCTTGCAGGAACGCCGCGAGCACTCCCTCGTTCTCTTCCTGGCTGAGTGTGCAGGTACTGTACACGAGCACGCCGCCGGGCCGAACGGCGTCGCTCAGGTGGCGCACCAGCTGCCCTTGCAGCGTAGAGAGGTTGCGGATGTCTTCCGGTGTGCGGCGCCATTTCATCTCAGGATGCTGGCGCAGCGTGCCCAACCCGGAGCACGGCACATCAATCAGCACGCAATCGAATGCCTGAGTGGGAATACGCCACTGCGTTGCGTCGGCAACCTGGGGACGCACGATCGAGAGGCCGAGGCGCTGTGCGCTGCGGGTGAGCCCTTCGACGCCCCGAGCGTGGATGTCCAGCGCGACGACTTCACCGCGGTTTTCCATGAGTTCCGCCAGGTGCGTCGTCTTCCCGCCCGGTGCGGCGCAGGCATCCAGGACGCGATTACCCGGCCGCGGGCTCACGAGGAATCCAACCAACTGCGAGGCCTCACCCTGTGCGGTCAGCCACCCCGCTTCGTAGCCGGGCAGCGCCTCAGGTGGTGCGCCTGCGCCGTCGAGAGAGAGTCCGACTGGGGAGTAGCGCGTCGGTGCAGCGCGCACCCCCATTGCTTGCCATTCCGCGATCACGTGCGCGCGATCGACCTTGACAGAGTTTACCCGCAGCACCGTCGGAGCCGGCTCGTTATTCGCCCGTAGCAAGGCTTCGGCTTCACCGGCACCGTAGTGTCCGAGCCAGCGCTCCACGAGCCAACGCGGATGCGCGAGCCGCGTCGAGAGGAAGCCGGCGAGGTCGGCGTCGCGTGAAGGAAACGTGACGTCTCGCCACCCGTCGGCGGCGCGGCGCAATACCGCGTTGATCAGGCCGGCGGCGGCGCCCGAGCGGAAGCGCTTCGCCAACTCGACCGCCGTATTCACGGCGGCAGACGGGGGGATTTTCGTGAGCACAGAGATCTGAAACATCGCGAGACGCAACAAGGTCCGGACCGGAGGGTCGAGGGCTTCGGGTGGGCGGCGCGAAAACGCCGCCAGCAGGTGATCGAGATAACCCTGCCACGCCAAGGTGCCATAGACGAGCCGCGTCGTCAGGGCCCGATCACGCGCGGCCAAACCGCTCTCGCGCAGCCGATGTCCCAGCAACGCGTCGGCGTAGGAGGCTTCCGCATCGACGCGTTGCAAGATCTCCCACGCCACTGCGCGGGCATCGTATTGGCGGCGTGGTCGCATGCTTCGCTCAGAGCTTCTGATCGAATTGGTCTCTCGGTGCATGACCGGTAGTCCTGTGTAGACGTTCGTAGCGACCAACCCTGTCCTGAGCCCCGTCGAAGGAGGGAGCGGACCGGCCGGACCGACGCGGGGCGCAGCCCTTAGCCAAGCAGCGTCTCGATTCCAATGCTGCCGCCGCGGGCGAAATCGGTGGCGGCAAGGCGCTTGCGTCCTTCGAGTTGCAGCTCGTCGAGAAGCAAAACGCCTGCTCCCGTTGCCACGGCGACGCCGTGATGGACGGCGGCGACCCGGCCCGGCGGCCCGGGCACGGCGTCGTGCGTCGCATGCGCGCGGTGGATCTTCAACAGCTTGCCGTGCAGAAACGTGAATGCCGAAGGCCACGGATGAAACGCCCGCACCCGGCGAGCGATGTCGGTCGCCGACTGCGCCCAATCGATGCGCCCGTCCTCCTTCTTGATCATCGGGGCCAAGGTCATGTCCGCTTCACATTGCGGTGTGCCGGTCAGCGTGCCGGAACGCAGACGTGCCAGCGCTTCCGTCAGCACCGTGGCTCCGAGCACGGCCAGGCGTGCTTGCAGCTCGCCGTAGGTTTCGTCGGTGCCGATCATGACCTCGCGCTGGAGCAAAATGTCGCCCGCGTCCATGCGTTCGTTCATGCGCATGATCGTCACGCCGGTGACCGGCTCGCCGCGCAGGATGGCCCACTGGATCGGTGCGGCGCCACGGTACTTCGGGAGCAACGACCCATGGACGTTGATGCAGCCGTGCCGCGGCAGGTCGAGAACCGCTTTGGGGAGGATCTTGCCGTATGCCGCGACCAGAATCAGGTCCGGAGCCCACTGCTGCAGACCCTCGATGAACTCCGGCGTGCGCAGCTTTTCGGGTTGCAGGACGGGCACGTTGGCGTCCAGCGCTGTGGTCTTCACAGGTGGTGACATCATCTGCCGCCCGCGCCCCGCCGGCTTGTCGGGCTGACAGACGACGCCGACCACCGGATCGGCGCTGGCGAGCAAGGCGCGCAGGGAAGGCACGGCGAAATCGGGGGTGCCGAAGAACACGATGCGCAGCGGCGCGGTCATGCGGATCCTTTCGCACCCGAGCGCCGCGATGAGATTGTCGATCTTGTCCGCCGGGCGCCCTTCGAGACGCCGCCAGAAGAAGGCGGCTCCTCAGGGCGAGCGGCTCTCTTGCTGCTTTCAAAAGATAATTTCCGCTCACCCTGAGGAGGTCCCTTCTTTTGGGACCGTCTCGAAGGGTGCGGCGCCGGCACGCCCAATTTCACCGTCCCGCTCCGACTGAGGTCGTAGCCCCCGAGCCGCAGCACCGCGTCACGGAAGCTCTCCGCCGCCATGGCCGCCAGCAGTGCCCGCCCGGCATCGCTCAGGTAGAAGTCCCGCCGGAAGACGAGATCGTACTCCTCCTTCTCCACCGGAATGAAGTCGAGCCCGAGTGCGTTGGCCGCGGATTTCACCCCGAGCCCGCAATCCGCCAGGCCGCTGGCGACGGCGACCGCCACGGCCATGTGCGTGAACTCCTCGCGCTCGTAACCGTGGATGCGCTCAGGCCGCAGCCGCAGCTTCGCGAGCTTGTAGTCGAGCAGCACGCGCGTGCCTGCGCCCGGCTGCCGATTGACGAAACGCACGTCATCCCGGACGAGGTCGCGGAGTTGGCGGATCTCCTTCGGGTTCCCGCGCGCGACGATGAGCCCTTGCTCCCGCACAACGAGGTTGACGACCACGACGTCGGCCCCGTGCAGATGGCGGCGCACATCGGGCAGATTGTACGTGCCCGTCTTCGCGTCGAGCAGATGGGTGCCGACGACATGCGCTTCGCCCCGTTTGAGCGCCAGCAAACCGCCCAAGCTGCCGACGTTGGTGGCAGAGATCTTGCGGTACGGGGCGATGCGCTTCAGCGCATCTTCCAAGAGGCCGATGGACAAATCGTGACTGCCACTGAACACGATAGTGTTGGCAATGTCGGCAGGCGGACGCAGCAACTCCACCTCGACTTCTTCCCCGGCATTGACACCTTCGGACAACGGCGGGATGCGCAGAAAGCCGTCCGCCTTCACCATCGTGCTGATGACCCCCGCGCCGCGACCGAGCGGGGTGGCGACGAGGCGCTCGGCCACCTGGCCGAGGCTCACGCGCAGGAACTCTTCCAGGCCTAGCTTCGACGGGATCTTGCGCGGGACGACGGCGCGCACCGTCTGCGGCGGCTCGGTGGCCGTGCCGAGGAACTTGGCGATCAGCGGGCGGAGCACTTGCTGGCAGACGATGACCGTCGAGACCGGATAGCCGGGCAGGCCGAGGACAGGCGTGCCGTCGATGACGCTGCAGATCGCCGGCTTGCCCGGCATGATGTCGATCCCGTGCACCAGGACCTCTCCCAACTGGCTCAATGCGGTCACCGTGAAATCGCGATCGCCGGCGGATGATCCCGCGATCACGACGACGATGTCGTGTGCACCCAGCGCCGCGGCTACCGCCGCCTGGATCTCGTTCAACTCGTCCCGCGCCGGTGGCAGGCGCTGCGGCGAGCCGCCCCATTCGGTGATGAACGCGCCGATCATGCGTGAGTTGAACTCGATGATGGCCCCCGGGACAGGCGCGTCACCCGGCTCGATCAGCTCACTGCCTGTGGGGATGATGGCCACCCGCGGCCGCGGCGCGACCGCAACGGTAGTGTGCCCGGCGGCGAGCAGCGCGCCGATGTCGAACGGCCGGATGCGATGCCCGCGTGGCAAGAGAGGCTCGGTGGCGACAATATCCTCACCGACCAGACGGACATGCTGCCAGGGCGCCGCCGCCTGGTGAATGGCAACCTCGTCTGCGGCCACCGGATACACGTTTTCGATCATGATCACCGCATTGGCCCACGACGGCAGCGCCTGGCCGGTATCGACGTACGAAAAACTCCGCGGTTGCCCGCCGGGCTCGTGACTGGGTTTGAGCGTAATCGGGTGCACCTCACTGGCGCCAAACGTGTCTTCCGCGCGCACCGCGATGCCGTCCATCGCCGCGCCGTGGTAGTGCGGCGCGGAGATGCGTGCAAAGATCTGCTCTGCGGTGATCCGATGCAAGCTGTCTTCCACTGCCACCAGCTCCGGCTCGCGTCGCTGAATCGTCAAGCCGGTCACGAACAGTGCGAGCGTTTCGGCCAGCGACTTCTTGTTCAAGTAGCGCGTGCGCGGCATGTGGACGAATCCTGCTTGCAGCTAACAACGTAACAGCGAAAACCGCAACAACCTGCCATTACTGGGCCATCCGTTCGTGGCACCAGTAAATGTCGCGAGCCCTCGTCTTCAGCTCCTCTTCCCGGTCACGCCAATCGGGGAGAGTCGCGTCGATGACGCGCCAAAACTCGGGGCGGTGATGGGGCTCGCGTAGGTGCGCCAGCTCATGTGCGATCACGTAGTCCACGAGACGCACCGGGAGCTGGAGTAGCTTCCAGTTGAAGTAGACTGCTCCACTCCTGCTACACGACCCCCAGCGGAAGCCGAGGTCTCGAAGCGCGATCTTCCGCGGAGAGGCCCCCGCCCGTGAAAGCATCAGCGCCACCCGCCTCATGATCCACGCGTTGCCGACTGCGATATACCACTTGCGGAAATGCTCGGCTGCTGACTCCCGGGCGTCTCTGCGAAGCCGAAAGCGTTGTCCATCAAACCGCAGCGCTTCGTCTTGTTGCGCGACGATCACCAAGCGGTACGATTTACCGAGGTACTTGAAACTCTCCCCCGTGACGAACTCCGGCTCGCGCACCTGAGGGGCGAGCGCTTGCTTGGCGGCGAGCTTGCGGTGCACCCAGAGGAGTCTCGAACGGGTCCAACGTTCGAGGTCACCGTCCTCGGCGCCCTGCGGGGCATGCACGACCAGTCCGCCGCCGCGATCCACAGTCAAACCTAGCGTCGTGCGCCGCTCACTCCGCCGGACATCAAAGGTCAGCCCGCCGACTTCCAGCGTCTCGCTCATGGCCGCGTCAGATTCTCGTGGTTCTCTTTCGCGAGGGCAACGAGTCGCTGCGCCAGGTCGCGCTCGGTGCCAGCGGAGCAGATGCCTGCATCGTCAAGATCCCGCACCAGCGCTTTGGTCAGCAGCTCGCGCATGCTCAGGTTCTTCCAGAAGCCCACCTTGCGAACCTCCTGCCGGATGCGCTCGATCATCTCTAACGTCGTGGCAATCACTTGCGTCCTCTGCGTGCCCGTCAATTCGCGCCCCTTACTGCAGTCTTCGAGGACCAGGCGTACGAAGGGGACCTGCGTGATTGGATCAAGGTCAGGGAAGTCACTGCGATCGCCCCGCCTCAACTCCTCGACGAACTTGCGCAGCTCGCGTTCGAGAGCGTCCCAATCGTCCTTGAAGCGTTGGAGAATCTCTTCCAGCTTCTCACTCATCTTGCGGGCATAGGCCGGGTTCTGGTTCGAGAAACCAATGATGTGGTAGCGCGCAGCATGTTGCATCTGCGCCGCCCGGGCGCGGCTGCTGCTCTGCGCCTGCAGCACCTTCTCGAACTCTTCATCCGTGATCGACGTCGGGGGAATCTTCGGGTCCACACCGCGCGCCGAGATATGCGCGTTGATCAGCGCCTTCACCTTCTCGGCCACACCGAGGAAGTTCAGCGCCGGATCGCGGTACAGGTTGGCGGCCACTTTGTTGATGAACCCGAGCAGCTTGGCGTCGCGAAAGACATCGGCCGGCACCTCAGGGCGATGCTCGAGGATGTTGAGCGACTCGTAGAACATGCGCAGTTTGTTGATGAAATCAGCGCGGGTCTTCAGGTCTTCGAGCAACTCCACGCATCGATCCACTTGCCTCTGCAGATCGGTCACGCCGCGGTCGGTGAACACCGCAACGGCGCGCCCGCGGCGATCGAGCAGCTTGGGCAGCTCGACGCTGATGTCGATGAGCGTGCCCTCGGTGTCCTCGCCGTCGTAATCTTTCAGCGCCTCGTTCAAGTGCCGCGCCAGGCCGATGTAGTCCACAACGTAGCCGCACTTCTTCGCACCGCACGTGCGGTTCACACGCGCGACCGCCTGCAGCAGGTCATGGGCGACCACCTTGCGATCGAGGTAGAGCACCTGCTCCACGGGCGCGTCGAAGCCCGTCAGCAGCATGTTGTTCACGATGAGGATCGACAGCGGGTCGGTCTTGTCGGTCTTCTCCGCGGCGAACTTCCGCTTGAAGCGTTTGATGCGGTCCTCCTGCTTGTCCTTGTCGGCCCACTCCCACCACGGTGCCCGGCGGCCTGCTCGAGATCGCGGATGGCGCGGGCGATACGCGCCTCGTCCAGCCACGGCTGGCCGTCGCGCAGGTTGAGCCTGCGTAGCGCCGCGGCAAGCCGGCCCCTCAGCAGCACCTCGCTGGAGCTGCCGCGTTCGGTGCTCTCCGGCAGATCCGGGTCGCCCTCGATCCACTCCCAGCCCATTGACCGGAGGTGTTCGCAGAAAGGGCGTTCGACGAGGTCGTATTCCCACTGAATCTTCATGAGGGGGACAGCTTCCTCTCAGGGCTCACGGTTTGCGAGGGCTGTCGCAAGTTTTGGCGCAAGTTTGTCGCGATACGTGTCGTGATTCTGTCGCGATTCGTATCGCCAACATGGCGCAAACCGTGGCGCAAAGATGGCGCAAGGACCCATGAGGCCTCATTTAGTCAGTACACTTCTGATGCATAGCGCCGCTCGCAAGTAGCACCGCTCTTGGGCGAGTTTGTCATAGCTCGCTGTCACAGCTTGTCATAGCTCCGATGGCACCAGGGCAGGGCCGGGTTCGTAGGCCCTGTTGGGATCGGTTCGACCAGTTCCCGACTCCTGGAATAGTCCTTTAGCGACCAACGCCTGCAAGTCCCGTTGCAGAGTTCGCCGATTCACCCCGGGGCAAGCCGCCTCGAAGTCTTGGATGGTCAGGTGGTTCGCTTCCAGCAGCAGGCCCAGAGCGAGCGCCTGTCGAAAATTCAGGCGGTGCTGGGCAACGAGGACGTCCCGGCGGATTACCCGCCTACCGCGCTCGACCACCTTATCCATCTGCGTCGCCAAGCCCTCGACGAAGAAATCGAGCCAACCCGTCAGATCCATTCCGTGGTCGCGTGCGCCTTGAATGGCGGCGTAGAAGGTGGAGCGGTCGCGGTCGTAGTATTCGCTGATCGTGAACAAGCGCTTGAAGTCGTAGCCGGCGCGGTACAGGCAGAGCGTCGACAGCAGGCGCGACGTACGGCCGTTGCCGTCGACGAACGGGTGGATGTGCACCAGCTGGAACTGCGCCAGGCCGCTGGTGAGCACGGGATGGACGTCGGACTCCGTATTCAACCACGCCACCAGCTCCGCCATCAACGGCGGCACGTCGTGCGGCGGTGGCGGCGTGTAAATGATCTCGCGCGTTGCCGAGTTGACCACGTAGTTCTGCACGCGCCGGTACTCGCCCGGCCCACCCACGCCGCCGCGCACGCCCGCCACCAGCCGTCGATGGATTTCGCGGATCAGTCCCTCGGTCACCGGACCGCCGTCGTTCAGGTAGCCGCTGACGAACTCGAAAGCGTCGCGGTAGTTGAGCAGCTCGCGGACGTCGTCTGGATCTGCCTCCGGCACCGTCTGCCCGGCCAGCAGCCGCTCGGCCTGCTCCAGCGTCAGCCGTGTCCCTTCGATGTGCGTGGTGTGATGCGCCTCCAACACCAACGCCCGCGACCGCATGCGCGCCAGCCAATCCTCCGACAGTTTCGCCGCCTGCAGAAACCCGCGCGCCCGTTCGATCCGCGTCAGCCCCGCCGTCATCCGGTTGGTGATGCGGAAGGAGGGATGGAACTTGCCGCTGCCGCTCATGAAGACAGCTCCAGACTTTCCGGCACGCGGACGCAGCCGGTAAGCAGATCGGCCATGAGACCGGATTTCAGATGCATCAGCTTCTCAAGCTGACGCTCTTCGGACGCAGTTTCGTAGTCTGCCAGCTCCAAGACCCCACGAATCGCAACTTGTTCGTCCGGCTGAGGTACCACCATCAAAATCGCCATGAGAGACACCTGATTCAACTTGAGGCGGCCTGCGCCCTGGCGTGACACGTGCGGCGTTACGTCTCGATGGCAGAAGTAGACGTGGATCCACGGGGTAGTGCATGTGCCCCTACCGCGGAGAATGTGTGCGTGGTTGTTCGCGTTGAATTTGCCTTCGACCAGCAATGTCATCGGCTGCGTGGAGAATTTCAGGAAGTGATCGCCGTCCTCTCCAATCAGAACGTACTCCCCGTCAACTCGGAACTCGTTGATGTAGTCCAGAATCCCAGTCGGACCGTAGTACGGGTAGATTCCGCTCATCCCTTCCCGCGTCTTGGCGGCAATCGGCTGGCGAAGATAGTTGTGAAGGTCGCAGAACTGTGCAACTGTCCCGACCTCCCACTTGGCCGGAATCCGGCCGAGGCGAGACTCTCGGAACTGCTCGGGGTGGGCGATGGGATCACGGAGCTGCCCGTGTTCGTCGAGGCCGCGGGTGAGGAGGTCGTGGAGCAGGCCGGCCCGCACCTGCTTGAGCTTCGCGTCCTTGTTCTCCGCCTTGAACTCCTTGATCTGCCGCCCCAGATCTTTGGCGTAGTTCCAACTCTCCAGTTCTTCCTCGTCCGCGTCCTCGGGCTGATTGCTCTGCTCGAAGGCTTCCTTTTCGCCTTTCAGTCGTGCGACGTCGGCCTTGGCGGCGGCGATACGCTCCAGGTAGTCGGCCATGGTACGGCGGACGAGCTTGTGACCGAACGGATCGAACGCAGGGCCGGCGTTGTCATCGTCTTCCACTGCGTCGGCGACGGCATCGATCCAGCCGTCGATCACGCCGGGGAAGCCGTTTTCGAGTAGAGTCTTGAAGTCGGGCAGCGTATCGGTCCACCAGGTCGCGATGACGCCGGCGAGCGTGAAGCGATCGAGGGTGCCCAGTGGCAGCAACGCAGCCGTGAAGGTGTCGAGAAACTCGCTGCGGACGCGGTTCAGCTCGTGGTGCAGGGGCAGATCGGCAAGGCGCGGAGCGTGTGCGCTCCACCATGCCGTGAGCGCGTCGCGCAGCGCTTGCACACGCGCCTGCACGCCGGGGTCGCTCCGTAAAAGAGATTGGGCGGCAGGCATCACGGTGATGACCATGCCGCCCGGTTTGCACACCGCCAGCATGTGCTGGGCGAACATGAGATCCGCCTTCTTGCCCGTCGTCGGACACCAGCCCCAGCGGAAGCGCTCGGGAAACTCCATGTTGCTCTGCATGCGCATGAAGCTGATGTGGTCGAGCACGTGTTCGAGCGACTCGTTGTGCTCGGCGAGCGCCCCGAGCGCCTTGTCGAGAACGCCGCCGTACGGCTCCGTGGCGTCGCTCAGCTTACTCAGCAGATAGGTCCAACGGGCGCGGTTAGGGACGAAGAACGTATCATAGAAGTCGGGATTCTCGCCGTACTTCTCGTCGGCCTCCTCTTCGGAAATCGCAGCTTGCTCCACCTTGCGCCCGACAATCTTCTCGCGCTCGGCGTCGAAGACGTCGGAGCAGCGCTTCAGGAACAGCAGCCCGAAAATGTAGTCCTTGTACGTGGCGGCATCCAATCCTTCCTGGCGGAGGCGATCGGCGGCCGAGTAGAGGTGGCGTTCGAGTTTGGCGAGCGAAAGCTTCGGCACAGCTATGCCTCTCTCAGCCGCCGCGCGGAACGCCGGCGGTTTTGCACCGGTCGGTTTCACGCTGGACCGCCGGAGCGTTGGCTTGTTTGGCGACCCATCTCCGCTGCCACATCAGTTGTGCCCTTTCCGATCTGCGGAACTTATGCGCGTCTGTCACCGGTGCCGTCAAGAGCGTGCCGGTCACCTTCCATCCGAGAGCATCGGTTCCGCGGTCGAGTTGCACCGGTGCCCAGCCGAGTGCCAAGGCTACGCCGCGATTCCCGACGTCTCGCTACGCCGTCTTCCGCCCGATGCCGGGGAGGAAACGACCCGTGCACGCGAGATAGCGCCGGTACGCTTCGCCGTGCGTTCGGAGGAGGTGCGGCTCTTCGACGACGCGGACATGGATTTCCAGCCCGGCGATGAGTGCGAGCAGGGCGCAGCCTGCGGCCAGATTCGGTACCATCAGCGCCAGCCCACCAAGCGCCGCCGTCATCGACGTGAAGATCGGGTTGCGAACGAACCGGAACGGCCCTTTGAGAACCAGCCGTGTGCGCTCAGAGCGATCTACGCCAATGCGCCATGCATCACTCATGGTGAACTGTGCCCACAACGTCCCGGCCACACCCGCCGTGTAGAACGCCACGCTACCTACACGCCAGAGGGTCCCGCCGGCAAAACCGAGCGGCCGCAGCGTTCCAGTGAGATCGAGAATCGGCGCCGCCGGCCCGGCGACAAGTGCGACGACGGACAATGCGCCGCCGAGCCACTCGATCGATCCCACTCGTCCGGACAGACCACGGAAGCCCGTCGAGCCGGTGCGGCGATAGTGCACAAGACTGCGCGCCCCGAAGGCCAGCGCGGCCAAGATCACGTACCCGAGGATTGCCAGCCATGCCATGAACGCCTTCTAGTACGCACTGTATCCACGCAACGCAATACGCCGAGCCGGTGCCCCCTCTGTCCCCGTCTACCTCATATCGCCAGTATCCCACGGCGTGGGATTGACGTACCGAGCGTGTCGGCGCTGAGTGGGGCGCCAGCGTCTTGAAGCACCGCACGGTGATTCGCAATGGGGGTGCGAAGAAGCAGATCTTCGAACGGTCTTAGTTTTCCGAAGCTGGCGTGGTTCAGTACGTGCGAGACGAAAGAGGCTGTGGTCGGCCAGCGCTCGGCGTCGATCGAGAATCGTGCAAAGGATGCATTGCGGAAGAACGAAGCGAGCGCGATGTCTGCCACAGAGATCGCTCCGAAAAGAAACCCGACTGGTGGAAGCTCGCCCTCAAGGTAGTCAAGGATCTGGGGCATCTCTTCCTCGCGCACCTTGCGCAGTACCTGCTCGTCAGGGGCTTCCCCCCAGACAAATGGTCTGATCACGAGCTGATTGAAGAGGTGCCAGATGAACACCTCGCCCATGCGCGTGTCGGCGAACTCTTCGAGCCAGCGTGCGCGGGCCCGAAGTTGCGGGCCCTTCGGAAACAAGGACGGTTCAGGATATCGCTCATCGAGGTACTCGCAAATCACAGAGGAGTCGGCCAAGGTCACCGAATCGTCCACAAGGACCGGGATGCGCCGGACCGGACTGAGTCGCGTGAACTCGTCATTTCCATAGAACGGCACAATGGGGTCGATCTGGTAGGGAATGGCCTTGATGTCAAGGCAGACCAACACCTTCCGCACATAGGGTGACAAGTACGAGCCGATGATCTTGATTATCATATCATTCACCATTACAGGAAGATTGATTGCGCCGCTACCGGATCCATCACCCACAAAATAGCGTGAATGGGGGGTTGGTTGCGGCTTACTCTCTGTATCCGCTTTCTTTCGTCCTCGCTGCCACCAGACTTCAGCCCGCAACCGCGCCGGCACGGCGGCGTGGATTCGCTTCATCCCCACTCGCAACACCCCCGCCCGTCCAGCTAAGCTTGAATGCATCACGGAGAATACCAGGATGCATCTCACGGAGTCCCAGCGCAGAGCGCTCTCGCCCGAGCGCGCGTTGCCCGGACGGGCGCAGCGGTTGCCCGTTGCCACCCGGCATTTCGTTCTCGGCACGCCGATGGAACCGCCGTTTCCAGGCATGGAGATGGCCCTCTTCGGCATGGGCTGCTTCTGGGGTGCCGAGCGCAAGTTCTGGAACACCCCAGGTGTGTTCACGACGGCCGTCGGCTATGCGGGTGGATACACACCGAACCCAACATACCGCGAGGTGTGTAGTGAGCGCACCGGCCATGCCGAGGTGGTGCGCGTGGTCTTCGATCCGCGCGTGGTCAGCTACGAGGCCATGTTGAGAGTCTTCTGGGAGAATCACGACCCGACGCAGGGCATGCGTCAAGGCAACGACGTCGGCACGCAGTATCGCTCTGCGATCTATTTCTACGACGACACGCAGCGGCAGGCGGCGGAAGCATCGCGCGCCGCGTTTCAGGAGCGGCTCTCCGCGGCCGGTTACAGCCGCATCACGACCGAGATTCTCCCCGCCCCCGAGTTCTATTACGCCGAGGACTATCACCAGCAGTATCTCGCCAAGAACCCGGCCGGCTATTGCGGCATGGGCGGAACCGGTGTCAGCTGCCCGGTGGAAATCGCAGCAACCACAGAACACAGCGGACACAACCCAGACTGAAGCCCTCCACCCGAACCCTCCCCCGTGCCGGAAATGCACAGGGGAGGGGCACTCTCGTTCCGGCTGGCAGCAGCGCCAGCTCGCCCTGCACGCCGCCCGACTCTCCTGCGCCTCCTCGACGGTTTGACTCGCCCCTGCTACACGCGGCAAAGACGGATTGCAGGGAAGGACATTTTCGTGGGACGCAGCGTTTACCGAACTTGTACACTTTGCGAGGCCTGTTGCGGAATCGAGGTCCGCGTGGACGGCGGACGCATCAGCGCGATTGCCGGCGACCCGCAAGACCCGTCGAGCCAGGGATACATTTGTGCGAAGGCTGGGGCACTAAAGGATCTCTATGAAGATCCCGACCGGCTGCGTCACCCGATGCGTCGCACCGCGACCGGGTGGGAGCGCGTCAGCTGGGACGAGGCGTTGGCGTACGCCGCTGCGGGGATCCGGGCGGTGCAGCGCGCGCACGGCGCCGATGCGGCCGCCATCTATCTCGGCGAGCCGGTGGTCCACAACCTCGGTGCCCTCCTGTTCGGCGACGTGTTGGTGGCTGCAGTCGGGACGAAGAAGCGTTTCAGCGCCAACTCGCTCGACCAGTTTCCGAAGCAACTCGTCAGCCACTGGATGTACGGCAGCGGTTTCTTCATGTCAGTGCCGGACGTGGACCGCACGGATTACATGCTGATCATCGGGGCGAACCCGGTGATATCCAACGGCAGCCTGATGACGGCACCCGGCATGCCGGCGCGCCTGCGGCGCGTACAGCAACGTGGCGGCAGGGTCGTCGTCATCGATCCCCGGCGCACGGAGACGGCGCGCCTCGCCGACGAGCACCATTTCATCCGCCCGGGCACCGATCCGCTGCTCCTCGCGGCGCTGGTCCAGTGCTTGTTTGCCGAGAACCGCATGCGCATGGGCCTGCTCGGTTCCTTCGCCGATGGGCTCGAAGTCGTGAAAGAGGCGGTGGCGCAGTTCACACCTGAGGCGGTGGCGGAACGCACCGGCATAGAGGCGGAGACGATCCGCGCCATCGCCCGCGCCTTTTCGGAGGCGCGCCGCGCCGTTTGCTACGGCCGCATGGGAACGAGCACGGTCCCCTTCGGCACCACGACCAGCTGGCTGATCGAGATCCTCGACATCGTCAGCGGCAACCTCGATCGCCCCGGGGGCGCGATGTTCCCGAAGCCGCCGGTGGACGTGATCAGTCTTCAGCCGCCAACGCAAAGAGGGCGCTGGCAGTCGCGCACGCGCGGCACACCGGAGTTCATGGGAGAGCTCCCCGCCGCAACGCTCGCGGAAGAGATTGACACACCCGGAAACGAGCAGGTTCGCGCCCTCGTCACTCTGGCGGGCAACCCCGCACTCTCCGCGCCGGCCGGCCACCGGTTGAGCGAGGCGCTGCGCACGCTCGACTTCATGGTGTCGATCGACTTCTACCTGAACGAGACCACGCGCCACGCCAACGTCATTCTCCCACCGGTCGGGCCCCTCGAACGCGATCACTTCGACGTGGCGTTTCAGCTCTTCTCGGTCTGTAACACCGCGCACTGGTCGCCGGCCGTCTTCGATGCGCCAGCGGACGCGAGGAGTGACGCCGACATTCTCCTGGGGCTTGCAAGTCGGCTCCACTGGGTGCGCGGCGGCTCGGGACGGGTGCTGGCGGTGGCCCTGCGCGCGCTGCTGGCGCTGGGAAGCGCGCGTGCCCTGCGAATCGTGCTCGATTTGGGACTGCGTACGGGGCCCTACGGCAGCGGTATACGCGTGTGGAGACCAGGCCTGAGCTTGAGGCGGCTGCGCGCGGCCGCGCACGGCATCGACCTCGGACCTTTAGAGCCCGGCCTGCCCGATCGACTTCCGGCCCGAACGGGGAGGAAGGAGCGGCGGATCGACTTGGCGCCGCCCGCAATTGTCGCCGACATGGAGCGTCTGCGGGAGAGCCTGGCGGTGCGTGGCGCTGCCTCGTTGGTGTTGGTCGGCAGGAGGGAGGCGCGCACCGTGAACAGCTGGTCCCACAACCTGCCGAGCCTGGTCACGGGACCGATGCGGTGCGTGTTGTACATCCATCCGGCAGACGCGGAGGCGCGTGGGATCGGGGCGTGCGACTGGGCCCGGGTCACCAGCCGTGTCGGGGCGGTGGAGGTTCCCGTGCGGTTGACCGATACCGTCATGCCGGGCGTGGTGGTGTTGCCGCACGGCTACGGTCATCGCGGCGACGGCATGCGGTTGCAGGTCGCCGCCGAACACGCCGGCGCCAGCATGAACGATCTCACCGACCCCGCCGAGATCGATCCGCTGTCAGGGAACGCGGTGTTGAGTGGTGTGCCCGTTTGCGTGGAACGCTGCGCGCCGTCGTGATGGTGAGTGGTGGCTTCGCGCCTCTTCGGCTCTGTGTTAGAGTCTGTCACAATGGATAAACGGCTCGAGGTGGCAATTACGGCGGCACAGGCCGCGGGTGAGATCGCACTCCGGTACTTTCGCACGCGCTTGGCCGTCGAGTACAAGAGCGACAACTCCCCGGTGACCCGGGCCGATCGCGAGTGCGAACAGCGCATCGCTGCGGTGCTACGCGCGGCATTTCCCGACGACGGTATCGTTGGGGAAGAGTTCGGGGTGCGCGCCGGCGCCGGCGCCACGTGGATCGTCGACCCGATCGACGGCACCAAGAACTTCATCCGTGGCATCCCCTACTTCGCGACGCTGATCGGGCTCGAGGAGGAGGGAGAAATCACTGCGGGTGTTGTCTACGCGCCCGCCGTTGATGACCTGCTGTACGCCCGTAAGGGCGCCGGCGCCTTCGACCGCTCCGGCCGCCTGCGCGTCTCTTCCATCACTTCGTTGGGAGAGTCCTTGGTGCTCTTTGGCGGCGTCGACATTTTTCGCCAGCTGGGGCACTGGCGGGGCTTCGAGCGACTCGTGCAAGCCGCCGGCCGGCAGCGTGGGTTCGGCGATTACTTCGGCCACACCTTCGTCGCGCGCGGCCAAGCCGAGGCGATGGTCGAGCCGGATCTCAAGCCCTGGGACATGGCGGCGGTGAAGATCATCATCGAGGAGGCCGGGGGGCGATTCACCGATTTCACCGGCACGCCGACCATCTACGGCGGCAATGCCATTGCCTCCAACGGGCTGCTACACGAGCAGCTCTTGGAGCTGCTTCGAGATCGAGACGGCAACGCCTGAGGCGTGACCGCGACGCGCTCACGCCCGGACGCCTTCCTACCGCTATCCGTGGCTTGCGTAGGGTAGTTGACACAAATCCTACACGTGTGGTATACAACTGTGTATGTTTATGATTATAGCGTGGTGAGCCGATGCCGCTCGCACAAGCCAATGGGATACTGGGCCGCGCACGCATGCCGCGAGCCCCGAGACCGACGAGGAGAAACCATGGACGATGACAAGATCAAGCTCGGAGTGCTGTGGAAGAACGTGAGCCGCGAAGGCAAGAAACCCTATATGTCTGGCCGCGTCCAGCAGGACAATCTCGACGCGGCGGTGCAGCTGCTGCGCGACGGCGGCCGGTTTCTGATCCTCGGCAACACCAAACGCCCCAACAAACAGGATCCGGACTGCGTACTCTTCGTTGTGCCTGAGCCGGAGCGGCTCGAGGCCCGCAACGCTCCTGTCGCGGCCGCCCAGCATCGCGCCACACCGGGAACGGAGCCGGGCCGGCAGCGAACTACCGCTGGATCACGGCCGTCGCGTTGACAACGGCGCCGTGGGCGCAGGCGCCAGACCGCTCCGTCGGCAGTCGTCATACGATCCGAGGGAATCCTCATCGAAGAACTCGTCCGTTGAAATCTCGAAGCACTCGTCGAGGGAGGCGGAACCTCTGCGGCGACCGGTCGACGCGCGCGAGGCGGCGCAGTGGGACCTCGCGGCGCCCGCATGCCGAGTGGACTTCAACTCCGGGGCGCGCTAAAGGTGCGCCGGTGTCATGCGCAAGCGCGAATCGCTGCCCGGCCAGGCCTCGTTGTTCGACGACAACGCCCCGCGAAAGACAAGACACGAGAAAGTGCCACGCGCGGTCGCGCGGCCTCCGGCTCTCCAGTCACGCAAGTGGGTCATGCCCGAGGCGCAAGGACGGACGGTCGCGGAAATCCGGCTGCGTTGGTTGAAGCGGTTGACGCCGGCGCAGGTGGCGCGCGTGGAGGGAGAGCTGGCGGATCTGCCGCGCGCCCTGACCAAGCTGGGCTTCGGCAGCGTCGAGGTTGAGCACGCGTTCGTGCGGCGGCGAAAGACCTGATGCGTGAGCCTGCAGAACCAGTCTTGCAGGCATCACGGGCCTTACACGCTCCGTTGCCTCGACTCTGCGCGGCTCACGTTTGCCCGCCTAATTACATTGGACATTCGGCAGAAACAATGCGTAAATATTCAGGCTATCATACCAAGGGAGCAACGGAGCGCATGGGTACAACCTCTCTGGCACGTCATAGGTTAGCGTGCACAGCCTTCTGTCTAGGAGCAATCCTCCTACAAGCTTGTGGTGGCGGCGGAAGCCCGCGCCGCAGCGGAGCACCAACGCTGACACCGACCCCCGTGTCGTCGCAGTCCATGCCTAGCGTGACTCCGACACTGGCCCCCGTCCATATCCAGCAGGGTGGAAATCTCGCCGCGGCAATCAGCAGCGCTCTGCCAGGCTCGATGTTCATCGTCCCGCCCGGCAGCTACGGACCGGTGGCATTCCCATCGGATGACCGCGGACCGATCACCGTGTATGCGGATGTCACCGCGCAGTTGAGCCCGGAGAGCGCGCCCGGCCCGGTGGTCATCGACGCCCATGACGGCCCCGTGGCCCTCGATATCTCGAATCAAAGCTCGATCGTGATCGACGGCGTGACGGTGCGCGGGGCAACCGACGCGGGCAT
This sequence comes from uncultured delta proteobacterium, assembly GCA_963729835.1. Taxonomy (GTDB): domain Bacteria; phylum Desulfobacterota; class Binatia; order HRBIN30; family HRBIN30; genus CAVSQF01. Next base: position 155,478 of record CAVSQF010000016.1, read on the forward strand.
CCGGGTCAGCGGGAGCAACAACATTACCATCCAGAACAGCACGGTGAAGCACAACACCGGTGACGGCATCCGCTTGGAAGATTCGTTTGGCGGCACCGTCTTTGACAACCTGGTGTTTCTGAACAATGGGTCGGGAATCAGAAACCGTGGGTACGAGCAGTGTGCGCGTGATCAACAATACCGCCACCCAGAACACCGGCCCCGGGGATTTTTATCGGCGATGCGAGCAGCCCCTCGAACGGTATCCTGTTCGAGAACAATATCGTCCATGACAACGCCCAAGTTGGCATCGCCGTCGTGGCTTCGGGTGCCGAGGGGAATTTCAATCTCAACACTGGCGGATATTCCGGCATTCTGGCTGGCCCAAACGACCTCACGAAAGACAACATTCCGAGTCTCGATCCGCTCTTCCGATTTCCCGACACGGTTCAGGGAGAAGATTTTGGCTTTTTCTTATCGAGCGGGAGTCCAGCGATCGACGCCGGAGATCCGAGCACGGATCTCGATCTCATCGACATCATTCAGGGGGCTTCCTGCCCCAGCGCTGCGCGCTGCGACCGGGTCACGCAGGTCGATGGCCAGCCTGATGATCTCCCCCTTGACCTTGGCTTCCATTACCCCGATCTCGTCCTGCCCCAGCCGACAGCGACCCCGCTGCCAACCAACACGCGGGTGAAAACGCCCACCCGAACTCCCACTGGTGGCAGCCCGGTCATCAGGTCGCCCACCGCCACCCCCACGGCAGGCGGCGTAACGAACACACCGAGGAGTGCCACCCCGACGATGACGAGCACACTGGGGGCGGCCAGGCCGACACGGACCGTTACGCCGACGCGCACGCCGAAGTAGCAACACACGGGGCGTGAGGCGTGAACCCAACCCGCTGGGTTTGTGCATCACGTTAGCGCAGCATCCACGAGCTGAGCAGCGAAATCGCCCAGAACAGCGCAGCGAACGCCAGGATCGCACCGAGCAGCGTTGCCACCGTCCGGAGCGGTGTGCGCAGAGGTGAAGTCCCCTGCGCCCGGCGCTGCCGCACCACCACGCTGTCCGGATGCGCGAGCAGGTCGCGCAACTCGAGAGCCGTTTCCGGGCGCCCGCGCGGGTCCGGATCGAGCGCCCGCACGACCACCTCGTCCACGGGCGCGGGGATTTCCGGGCGCAAACGACGCGGCGCAGGCGGTGCGTGGTGAACCTTCATGCGCATCGCCGCGTAGACGTTCTCGGCGGGAAACGGCACCTGCCCGATCAGCATCTCGTACAGGATCACTCCAAGACTGTAAATGTCACAACGGGCGTCGCCGCGCTGCCCCTTGATCTGCTCCGGTGCCATGTAGTCCGGTGTGCCCATCGTCTGCGACAGACCCGACCAGGTCATCTTGCGTAACGTACTGTCCAGCGCGATCCCGAAGTCCATCAATTTCACCCCGCCGTCGGGCATGATCATGATGTTCTCGGGTTTGAGGTCGCGGTGCACCACGTTGTGCTCGTGGAGGTAGATCAGCGCGTCGGCGATGTGGATCGCCAACTGCACCGCCATATCGACGGCGAATCGCCGCTCGCGGCGCAAGCGGTCGCTCAGTCGTTCTCCGGCGACGAACTCCATGGCCAGATACATGCGGCTCTTGTGCTGCGGCCGCAGGACCTTGATGATCGCCGGGTGCGCGAGGCGTTGACCGATCTGCTCCTCGCGCAAGAAACGCTCGTGAAACACGATGTCACTCTCGAACTGCAAGTGAGGAACCTTCAAGGCCACTGTCTGCTGGTTCTCGAGATCGCGCGCGCGGAAAATGGTTGCCATGCCGCCCCGCGCGATGACATCGAGGAGCTCATATTGATCGAGCTGCTGCCCCGGAACCAGTTCGGCCATTGGGGGGCAACTTAGCCGGTTACACCGGGACAGGGCAAGTTCGGCCGTTTGAGGGCACAAGGGTACGAGGGTTCAAGGCGCACATGCGGCTCAGTCATGCCGCGGGGTTCAAGGGTCCAAGGGTTCGCGGGTCGGCTCCTTGAAACAAGCGCCTTGCGCCTGCGGATTGCAGGTTGCATGCCGCAGGCTGCTAGCGGAGCCGCCACCACCGGCGTGTGGCGGGTAGCGCGCAGTCGACCACTTTGGCTACCTGGACGCTGAGATTGTCCTCGCCGCCGGCAGCCCGCGCGCGCTCGATGAGCTCGCAGCAGGCCGCCTCCGGGGCGCGTGCGCCCAGAACCGCTGCGATGTCGGGCTCCGGGAGTGCGGCGTGAATGCCATCACTGCAGTGGAAGATTAAGTCGCCCGATTGGACACCGATGCTGAGCACATCAGTGCCGACGATGAGGTTGTGGCCGAGGCAGCGGCTCAGGATGTGACGGCGTGGGTGCGTGCGCGCCTCCTCGGGTGAAAGGATCCCGTACTGCACCTGCTCTCCGACCCACGTATGATCCTTGGTGAGCTGTGTGAGCGTGCTCGCCCGGAGCAAGTACAGCCGGCAGTCACCGACGTGCGCGGCCACCAGCGTGCTACCGGCCAACACACTCGCCGTGAGGGTGGTGCCCATGCGATGCAGCTCGGGGACAGTGACCCCTTTGTGGTAGATGGCAAGGTTGGCTTCTTGGACTGACCGCCGCAGTCGTTTCGTTATCGCCCAGCTGCCGGGCGCGCGTTCCATCTCGCGCGCGAGCACTTCGAGCGCCAGCGCGCTGGCGACTTGTCCGGCGTTGTGTCCACCGAGGCCGTCGGCGACCGCGAACAGCAAGCCGTCCTCGTGGGCCCAGTACCCGACCGCGTCCTCGTTCTCCTCGCGGACACAGCCGACGTCGGTCAATTGAGCGAAGTCGATCTCTGGCATGACACAACAGGGCTGGCGGCATGATGCCACCAGCCCCGTCAAGTTACCCTACACTGAGCGGTGAGCAAATCACCTGTCAGACAACCTGCCGCGGTGCAGCGATGATCGACCGCCCGGACCGGAGGCTTCTCACCACTACGTATGCCATGCTGACTGCCGCCCACGCCCCAGAAATCGCGAAGCAGATGTACGCTTCATGCTGCGAGTCGGCGTTGCCGATGATGTACAGGTAGATGATCGCGAGCAGCATTGCGACGTTGGCCAGGAGGCCGAGCGCGGGCACAATCAGGTGCTTCACCGTGTGCTTGTCCCGGCGTTCGCCGAACGCGACGATTGTCCAGATACAGGTGAGGCCGTAGAGCACGAAGGTGCCGAAGTTGGAGGCGAGGGTGATTCCCGTCAGGCCGACGACCGACTGCACCCCGATCGCGCCGATGATGGAAGAGACAGTCGCGAGGACCCAAATCGCGCGGTGCGGCGTGGCATAGCGGCCATGCAGCCCGTTGAGCAGCTCCGGCATTTCCTCGTCCTGAGCCATCGCGTAGCTGATACGCACCGCCGTGTTCAAGCAGCTGAGTGTCGTCCCGAAAATCGCCAGGGCGACGGTTATTGCAATCGTGATCATCAGGCCGAAACCGATGCCGCCCAGCACGCTATTGCCAACCAAGATTGCCATGTCGCCGATCGGGGCGCTCGACGCTGCGGCTGCGGCCATGCCGTTGACGGCGGCGCCGGTGCTGTCGGTGCCTATCAACTTCTCACTGACCATGTAGCCGGCCGCGAAATACTCGAAGAGGTAACAAAACAACCCTTGGATGATCAGTGCAAGGAGGACCCCCTGCGGAATGTGCCGCTTCGGATCCTTAGCCTCGGCAGCGAACGCCGTGCAGCTCTCGAAACCGACCAGGACCAGAATGGCGATGGTTGATTGGATCATCACCCCCGAGAAAGAGTGCGGCAGGATCGTGTCCCACCCGCCGCTGAACGCCCACTGCGTGGCGTGACCCGGATTCGCTAAGCGGTAATAGATGGCGAGAATGCTGAAGAACACCAGGCTGGTGATCTGAATGATGTTGATCATCAGCGCCGTCATCGTTGAACCGGTCACGCCGCGGTAGGCGACGTATGCGGTCCCAAAGGCCGTCGCCGTCTCCAGCGCGATCAGCACCGGGGTCGATAGAGTGCCACCACTGAGCTGCTGGTAGATGTAGCCGAGCAACGTGGCCATCATGGCCACCATCACCCCTGGATACACCCAGTAAAAGAGGTGCGCTGCCCAGCCGGTGACGATCTTCGCCAGACGAGCGAACTTGTGGTGCGCTTTGTTCTCGCGATCGAGGAAAGCCTTCTCGGCAAAATAGTAGGTGCTGCCAAACCCGGCTTCTGGATACAGCCGCGCCAGCTCCGAATAGGAATACGCGGTGAGAAAACAGAGGACCAACGCGAAGAACAGGCCGAACCAGATGTCCGAGCTGACGGACGCACCGCTGGGTGCCGCCGCTGCCGCCTGCAACTGATAGGTGATCCACAGGAACGCGCCCGGCGCGATGAGCGCCATGGCGTTTACAGTTACGCCCGTTAACCCGAGCGTCGGCTTCACAGTCGTTGTCGCTGGCATGATTGCCTCCTCCCTTTGGCGAGTGGGTCAAAGCAGCGCTCGTGCCACATTGCCTGTACTTGCAGCCACACGAGCCGGCGTTGCAGTTTGCAATCGTCTGCACGGTTGTGAGGCGTAGGCCGGCGGCGTTGCATGGAAAGTAGGCAGGGCCGCGGCTATGTGTCCCACGGCCTCCCCGTTCCGCGGTTGACGGGAAACGCGGGCATGTACTATGAGCAGTCACCCTTTGGGGGGAGTGCCTGCGTCTGTGGAGCGCTATGTCCGATTCGTGGTGCGACACCGTGTCGCCGTGATTCTCACCATCCTGCTAGTGACGGCAGCGCTGGCGACACAGCTCCGTTACCTGCATTTGGAGATCCGCCGGCGGGCGAACTTGCCGGAGAATCATCCCTACGTCCAGATTCAAGACCGGATCTCCGACCTCTTCGGGGGCGAAGCGGTGGCAATCATCGGCGTCATGGCCAACCGCGGGGACATCTTCACTGTGGCGACCCTCGGCCGCGTTTGGCGCATCACGCAGAAACTGCGGGACACGCCGGGAGTAGTGGAGACAGGCCTGCTCAGCATCGCCTCGCCGTATGTCAAGGCGGTGGTCCCGGGTGCGGACGGCATGATGGATATCCATTCGCTGATGGACGGGCCGCTCACGACCGCCGCGGAGATCGAGCGGCTCCGGCAGGCGATTCAGCGGGACAAGCTTTTCCACGGCAATCTCGTCTCAGCGGACGGCACCGCCACGGTGATCGTGGTCGACTTCGACGACCGCTTGACGGATGTGGCCATTGCCAAACGGATCCGCGAGATCATTGAGTCGGAACGTGATCCGACGGTGACCATCGCCTTGGCCGGCGCGCCGATCTTGCGCGCCGAACTGGCGCGCTATACGGCGATGATCGGCACGCTGTTTCCGCTCGCCGTGCTGGTGATCGGCCTGGTGCACTACGAGGCGTTCCGCACGTTGCAGGCGATGTTTCTGCCGTTGGTGACCGCCTTGCTGAGCGTCGTGTGGGCGCTGGGCATCATGGGGTTGGTCGGCCAACCGATGGACACGTGGAGTGCCATCACGCCGGTCGTGATCCTGGCGGTGGCGGCTGGCCACGCGGTGCAAATCCTGAAGCGATATTACGAGGAGTACGGCCGGCTGGGGAACAACAACGAAGCGGTCGTCCGGTCGATGACCGCGGTGGGACCCGTGATGCTGACTGCAGGTTTAATCGCCTCCGCCGGCTTTGGGTCGCTCATGACGTTCGGCATCACCAGCGTCCGCGTCTTCGGGTTGCTTTTGGCATCGGGCATCTTGAGTGCGTTGGTCATCGAAATGACTTTCACGCCCGCCTGTCGCAGCCTGCTGCCGGCGCCAAAGGTGCGCGAAATCCGCCGGGAGGGCCAAACGCGCTGGCTCGATCGCCTGCTGGAAGGCTTGGCGCGCTTGGTGATTGCGCAACCGCGGGCCGTCCTTGGCGTGGGCGTGCTGGTCGTCATCATCGCGGTGATTGGGGCCTTCCGCATCGAGGTCGACAACAGTTTCCGCACCTTGTTTCCAGCGTCGAGCCAGGTGCGTAAAGACGATGCGCTGCTGAACGCGAAGCTCCCCGGGACAGCGTCCCTGCGCATCCTCATCGAAGGCAGCCGGGAAAACGTGATTCAGCAGCCACAGGTCCTGAAGGCAATGGGCGATCTGGAAGCCTTTATGGAGACAGATCCCAACCTCGGTGGCGTCACTTCCATCGCTGATCACGTCAAGCGCATGCACCAGGCAATGAACGATGGTGCCCCAGGTTCTTATGCGATCCCAGACAACCTGCGCCTCATTGCGCAGTACCTGCTGCTGTACAGTGCTGCCGCGGGACCCGACGGATTGAGCGCGCTGGTCGATTCGAGCTACCAGCGGACGGTGATTCGCGCGCTCGCCAAGACCGATGATGCCCGCTTCGCACGCCCGTTCCTCGATCGGCTCCAGCGTTTCGCTGCGGCCCGTTTCGACGGTCTTCCCGTAACCGTCGGCATCGCCGGTGGGGCTTTGGGTGTGCAGATTGCCATGAACGATGTCGTGGTCCGTGAGAAGATCATGAACATGCTGCAGGTGGGAGGAACCATCCTGGTTTTCTCCGCGATCGTGTTCCGCTCGCTGGTGGGCGGGGGCATTGTTCTGCTGCCATTGCTTCTGGCGGTGGTGATCAACTTGGGCATCATGGGCTGGTCGCACACCTGGCTCGACATGACCACCGCCGCCATTTCCGCGATGGGCGTCAGTATTGGGGCTGATTTTGCCATCTATTTCATCTTTCGCGTGCGCGAGGAGATCGCCGCAGGGGCGCCGTTGGAAGACGCAGTTCGTGCCACCCTGCATTCCTCTGGCAAAGCCGTCTTCTTCGTATCCTCGGCGGTGGTGTTGGGGTACCTGGTACTCCCCCTCGCGGGTTTCAGCGTCTGGACGCGTCTGGGGGTCCTGACCGCGACCATCATTTCGGTGAGCGCGCTCGGGGTGTTGACAATCATTCCGTCACTGCTGCTGATTGGGCGACCGCGGTTCTTGGCGCGTGCCACCCGTGGCAGTAGCCTGGCGGAGCTGCCGGCACGCAGGGCCGGAGCTGCCGTCAAGTCTGCGTCCCCGTAGGAGGAAGCCCGACATGATCGATTTCAAATTGTCACCCGAACAGCGTGCCCGCCAGGCCATGGCGCGGGAGTTCGCTGAAAGCCACATTGCGCCGATTGCGGCGAGCGTGGATCGAGACCACAGGTTTCCGTGGGACGTGGTCGAGAGAGGCATCCGTGCCGGGCTGACCACGCCGATGATCCCGGCAGCGTACGGGGGTGGGGGATTCGACCATCTGTCTGTGGGATTGGTCCTCGAAGAGCTCGCGGCCGTCTGCGCCGGCATGGCGACCATTTTCGGCGCTGCCCTGCTGGGGAGCGCTCCAATTGTCCTGTTCGGAACCGAGGACCAGAAGCAGCGATTGCTGCGCCGGATTGCTGAAGACGCCACCGGCCGGTACCTGTGCGCTTTCGCCGTAACCGAAGCTGGCGCCGGATCGGGAGCGGCGTCTGGCCACCCGCAGTTCGGGGTGCAGCTACGGGCGCGCCGCGAGGGGGACAGCTACGTGTTGTCCGGCAGCAAACGGTTCATCTCGAACGGCGGCGTGGCTCGTCTCTACACGGTACTGGCGCGTACCCATCCGACGAAACCGGCACTCAGCGGGTTGTCATTTTTTGCCGTCGAGGCGAGTGACAGGCTGCACATCGGCAAGGTCGAGGCGAAGATGGGACAGTGCGCCTGCCCAACGACAGAACTGCTCTTCGATGATGTTGTGGTGCCTGCCTGTGATGTCCTTGGGCGCGAAGGGATCGGCGGCATCGCCCTGGCACAAACCGCTTCCTTTTCCGGCCCCCTGGTGTCGGCGATCTGTGTCGGTGTGGCCCGCGCGGCAGTGTCCCTGGCGCAGCAGCACGCGCGCCGCGGCGACTCACCGTTGATCGACCAGCAAGGCGTGGCGATGCGGCTGTTCGACATGGCGACGACCCTCGAGGCGGCCCGTCTCATCGTGTGGCGGGCGCTCTGGGAAAATGATCAGCGGGTCAACCCAAAGACGGGCGCCCTCCGCGGCGCGCCGAGTCTCCGGCTGGCCGCCATGGCGAAGGTGTATGCGTCCGATGCTTGTGTGCGGCTCGTCGACGATGCCCTGGAGATCATCGGGGCCGAAGCGTTGGCCGGTGGTCATCCGGCGAGCAAGCTGGCGCGCGATGCCAAGCTCATGCAAATCTTCGACGGGACCAACGAGATCCACCGCATCGGGACGGCGCGCCTGCTGTGATGAATGCGCCCACCTGTGTGACCGAGGACGCGCCGCGTCGGGTAGCGACCGGCGGAAGCTCGTCACCCCCCTGAGCGAAAGCCGTTACGCTTTGGGCTTGCCCACCAGCAGGTACGAATTGGCGCCGCCGTAGCCGTAGCTCGTCACCAATGCCATGCGGAGCTGGGCTTGCCGGGGCTCGCCCGGAACGTGGTCCAGATCGCATTCGGGATCCGGACTCTCGAGGTTGTGGGTCGGGGGAATCGTCTGATGCTTGAGCGCCAGCGCGACGGCGGCGACTTGAAATGCACCAGCAGCCCCGAACGGATGGCCAAGCACGCCCTTGATTGAGCTCACCGGCAGCCGCGCGGCCCACTCCCCGAACGCCTTCTTGATGACGATCGTTTCCTTGCGGTCGAACGCGGGCGACGAGTTCGCGTGCGCACACACGTAGTCGATATCGAGCGGCGTGAGGCCCGCGTGTTCGAGGAGGCGGCAGATGGCGCGCGCGCCGGCTTCACCGGACGGGTCGAAGTTGTACAGTCCACGGGCGTCGCACGAGGCGGCGGCGCCGACAACCGTCGCGTACGGTACGGCTCCCCGCCGCAATGCGTGTTCGTCCGATTCGAGGACCAGGATGCAGCTGCCTTCACTCAACACGAGACCAGCGTGCGCGCGATCAAACGGGCGGCAGGCACGTGGCGGGTCGTCGTTGAGGGTTGAGAGCTCTTGCGTACGCCCCATACCGGCAACAACCATCGAAATGAGTGGACTCTCGGCGCCGCCGGCGATGCACACGTCTACTTCGCCGGTGGCGACCAGCGTTGCGCCGTGCCCGATCGCCTGCAAACTGGCCGGGCATCCTGTCGAGAAGGTGGTCTGCGAGCCCTGCGCCCCGACAGCACTGGCGATCTCGACGCCGGGTGTGTGATTCGGCGTCCCGTTCGCAATGAACGGATTCACCCGCCGCACGCCGCGTTCGAGGAGGATGCTGTGCTGCTGCTCCGCTTCGCTCCATCCACCCAGGGCGGTGCCGATGGCGACGCCGATGCGATGCGGTTCATATTCGTTGGCGGACAGCCGCGCGTCGCGCAGGGCGAACTCGGTGGCGGCCAGGGCGAGCTGGGTGACGTGCGTCGTGGTTCGGAGCTTGCGCGGATCAAGCACGCTCTCGTAACTGCGATCACGCACCTCACCGCCGATCTGACACGCATACGATGTCGGGTCGAAACGCGTGATCCGGCCGATGCCCGAGCGCCCGCTCAGCAGCGACTGCCAAAATGCGGCGGGCGTCTGTCCTATGGGTCCAACTACGCCGATCCCAGTGATGGCTACCGCTCGCACGCCGTCGCCTTTAGCAGAGATTGCGGACGGGACCGCCGTGATCGGCTCCGCCCGGCGCCAGGGACGCTGACCGCGGGGCGTGGCGGCGGACGCAAACGGCCCAGTTGGATCGGCCGGCGCGAACCGCCGAGGACTCAACCGCCAAGAGCCTCATCGCGCGCCTCCTGCGTGCACTGGTACAGGTAATCCACAATGGGCCCGAATCGGTTCAGCTCGACGACATGGATGAGATCCACCTGAATCCCGTACTCTTCTTCGATGGCGACCTGCAGTTCCACAAAGATCACGGACTGCATTTGCAGTTGTTCGTCTATCGTCGCCTCTTCGGTGATCTGCTCGAGTGGGATCTTGGCGATCTCATTGATCAGCGACGTCACCCGAGCACGGATCTCTTCACGGCTCGGATGACCATCCCTCTGACCCTGTACGTCTGCAGTCGGCATGTGTTTGTTCGCTTCTCCCGCGCCACGAAGAAAACAACACTGAGGGAGAAATGTCAAGGATCAATTTATGCCTTCATCTGTAAACTCCCGCCGATTGAACCCTCTCGGCTCGGCACGCCGCCGGCGCCCCGGGGCAAGTGAACCCAGAACCGGCGGCCCATATATCCCTTGACACGCTCCGAAGCTCTAGGCGAGTATGCACAAGCATGACTGGCAAAGGCAGGCAGAATGTGGGGAAGGTCGCGCCGGGCGGCCGCGTGGTACTCGAGCGGGCGTTCAGATGGATGATCACCCTTTCGTAAGGGATTTCATTTTCCGCGAGCTCGCCCCCAGTGAGTTGTCACTGGCGCTTGCTGTTCGCAGGGCGGTATACGTCGATGAGTTGCGGTACGAGGCGGGGCGCGGGTTCTGGAAGACCCGTTCGACCAACGCGCGCGCCACTTCGTGGGGACCACCCGGGCCGGCGAGCCGGTTGCCGCGATGCGCACCATCGACGAGAGCGCGCGGCCCTTCGAGCTCGAATCCTTCGTCAGCATCGCCCCGTTTCTGACCGGAGCTGGCCGGCCGGCAGAGATGACCCGCATGTGCATTCTTTCCCAATTCAGAAGAATCGCGCGCACGCAGTTCGTGCACGCCGGCATGTCGAAGCTTGCCTACGCGGCGGCGACGGCCGCAGGGATTACCGAAATCTGGTGCTGGGCGACGCTGCCGGTGGTCCCGGTTTACGGGTCCATCGGTTTTCGCCAAGTCCCCGGGCTCAGTTTCGTGCACCCGCTTTTTGGCGGCAACGAATACCACGTCATGCGAGTCAATCTTCGCGACCTGGAAGCCGAATACCGCAGGCGCAAGCACCCGCTCGCCGATTTTCTGTTCGGACCATCTCCCGGTGCGAGTGCCGGACCGTTCTCCTCCGGTGACCCGGGGCACGGCCAGCAATGAGTACGAGCTATTTCTTCCTGGCGCCCCTGCTCGCCGCCGTCGGCAACAGCGCCCTGGCGGCCATCGTCCTGCGCCGCGACCCGCGCAACGAGCTGAACCGCATCTTCGCGTTCGCGACGACGATGGTGGTATTCTGGAATTTGAACATTTTTATTTACTCCGCCGTCAGCCACGTTGCCACTGCCTTCTATTGGTCGCGCGTTTTCCGGGTGGGCACCCTGATGATGCCGGTGACGGCGATGCACTTCTTTTTTGTCTTCTCGGAAAGGCGCCCCGTTTGGGTGCGACGTTTCTTGGTGCTCGCTTACACCGTCGCATGCGCCTTGATTCTCTTGAACGCGGGAGATCTGCTGGTATCGCATCTGCATCACTACGAATCGGGATTCTATTTCGTCGGGACGCGTCTCTACCCGCTGTACACGTCGTTGGCGTTCGTGTGTGCGGTGGTGACGTTCTACCTGTTGATCTCCGAGTTTGTGCGGTCCACCTCTCCGCGCAAACGGCTGCAGGCCAAGCTATGGTTATTCGCCACGTCTGTGGCGATCCCGTTCGCGCTCACGAACCTGCTCAGGGTTCCCAGCGCGTACATCCCGCCCTTGGGCAACCTCGCAAACACGGTGTACGTCAGCGTGCTGGCGTACGGCATTTTGCGATACCGTCTGATGGATGTGGATCTCGCGGTCACGGAAGGCTTGGCGTATGCCGCCGTCTCTCTGATCGTGATCGGGCCGGCGTTCGCGCTGGTGCTGTGGTTGGAAGAGCGCTCCTTCGGACGCATTCAGGTCGATTTCTCGGTGGTGCTGCTGCTGTTGTTTGTGGTGATGGTGGCGCTGTTTCCTCCCTTGCGGCTGAAAGCACAGTCACGCATTCTCCGATCCCTCTTCCAGGAAAAGCACGAGTACCGCGCGGCGCTCAACGCCTTCTCCCACTCGATCGTCCGCATCATCGAGCGGGAGAAGTTGATTCAGCAGATGGCCACGACTTTGCACCAAGCGCTGAGGCTGGAGGGGGCTGCGGTTCTTCTGCTGGATGAGGCGAAGCACGAATATACGGTGGCCGCGTCCGTTGGGCAGCCACTGATGGTGTCCGAGCTGGCCGAGGATCATGATCTGGTACTGTCGTTGCGCCGGCGCCACCAAGCGGTGCTCCGAGATGAGCTCGAAGCCAGTAGCGACCCCAGGGAGCGAGTCAACGCGGTGGCGGCCTGCCGCATGCTCGCCTGCGAAGTTTGCGTTCCGCTGACGATCGGCGGCAAGTTGATTGGGTTCGTCAGCTTGGGGCGCAAACACAACTTGCGTGCCTTCTCGATGCAGGACTTGGTGCTATTAGAAGCTGTCGCCGCAGAAGTGTCGGTCGCCCTAGAGAACGCTCGTCTCTATGAGGAGTTGAAGCGATCGCAAGATATCATCCGGCGCGCCGACCGATTGTCCGCTCTGGGCACATTGGCGGCGGGCATCGCCCACGAAGTCCGTAATCCGCTGGTGTCGATTCAAACATTCTTCCAACTCGCGCCGGAGCGCCTGCATGACGAGGAGTTCTTCACCACTTTCCTCAGCATGACGGCAAACGAGGTGAAACGCATCTCCAACCTGATCACCGAGCTGCTGTCTTTTGCGCGTGCGCCGACGCGGTCGCTCGGCGCCATCAGTGTCAACGACGTTGCCGAACGGGTCGTGACGTTGCTCGAACCGGAGGCCCGCAAGCACAAGCTCACCCTGACGCGCGCGCTCTCGGCGGACGTGCCGCTGGTGTATGCTGATGCCGACCAGATCAAGCAGGTGCTCATCAATCTCGTGCTCAATGCGATCCAGGCCACACCGGCCGGCGGCTGGATTTCGGTCGTCAGCCGCGGCATTCAGTACCAGGGCGCGACATTCGGCCGATTGGAGATCCGCGATACCGGCCGGGGCATTGCGGAGGAGCGCCTAGGCGATATCTTCAACCCGTTCTTTACGACGAAAGACCGGGGCACGGGTCTCGGCCTGACGATCGCGCACCGCATCGTCACCGAGCACGGTGGTTTCCTCAGGGTGGAGAGCACGGAGGGCCGCGGCTCCAGCTTTTCCGTTGACTTACCCGGTTTCTCATCGGAGAGCGCTTATCCAGCTCCTGTGCCGGAAGACGCCCATGTGCGCACGGCTTCGTGAGCATCGTCCAGGACAGGGGCAATGCGCGCCCAGGTGACGCCGCGTGTCGTTGCAACGAGTGATAGGAAGTAATCAAAAGGGCCCAATGCAAATTCTTCTCATCAATCCCGGTCAGGAAGGCTCGCTGTTTTCCATGACGGAGACTGCTGACATCACCGGCGCTCCGGGTTACATAGCCAATCTCGCCTTGCCGACGTTGGCGGCTCTGACGCCAGCGGATTTCGCCATGACCATCGTCGACGAAAACGTCGAGCCACTCGATCCGTATTTGCAGCGGCGCTGGGACCTGGTCGGGATTACCGGTTACTGCACGCATCGCGAGCGCATGCTGGCGCTCGCCGATGAATTCCGCCGCCGTGGCGTGCTGGTTGCCATCGGCGGGGCGTACGCCAGTCTGTCCGCGAAAACCGTACGGCCGTACGCAGATGTCCTGTTCATCGGCGAAGCGGAGAATACCTGGCCGCAATTCCTCGCTGATCTGCGCGCCGGATCTTGGAAAAGCGAATACCGTGAGGCGACAGCTGTCGACCTCGACTCCTCGCCGCTGCCCGCGGTTGGCAAGCTGAAACCCGGCGGGTACTTCGCGGGGAATGTCCAGGCGAGCCGCGGCTGCCCGTTTGAATGTGATTTCTGCGACGTGATCGTCTATCTCGGTCGCAAGCAGCGGCACAAGACACCGGAGCGGGTTGTTCAGGAGATGGAGCGCTTCTACGAAATAGGCTACCGGAACATCTTCCTGGCTGATGACAATCTGACCGCCTTTCGCAAGAAAGCCGCCGCCATCCTCACGGCCGTTGGAAAATGGAACCGGAGCAAGTCCGAACGCGTCGCGCTCGTGGCCCAGATGTCCATCGACGCGGCGCGCGATCCGGATCTGCTGGATATCGCTGCGGGAGCGGGTCTCAAACAAGCATTCATCGGCATCGAGACGGATAACGCCCAGGCCTTGCGCGAGGCCCGGAAACGGCAGAACCTACACCGTGACCTCATCGCCGATGTCCGCGCCTTTCAGCAGCGCGGCATCGCCGTACAGGCGGGGATCATAACCGGGTTCGACGCCGACACCTGCGATTCCTTCGCGGCGCTCTTCGACTTTCTGCAGCGTGCGGGCACGCCGCACGTGTTGGTGAACATGTTGTCCGCTCCGGAAGGCACGCCGCTCGAAGCACGCTTACGCAGCGAGAATCGACTGGCGCTGGCGATGGAAGCCGGGCACATGCAAACCAACATCGTGCCGAAGAACATGACACTCGATCAGTTACAATATGGCACGATATGGCTTTTGAACAAATTATTCTCGGCGGATAATTTTCTCGAGCGGGTTGCGGTGCTCGTGGCACAGTGGCCGACTGCGGCGTTCCCGCTCGGCTGGGCGCCGATGCGCTATGCGCGGATCTGGCAGAACCTGCTGCGGGCCTATGACAAGCTGGGGCCGGAGTTCAGCCGTGTCCCGAAAGAGGCCGTGAAGCTGTGCCGGGGCAAAGATGCCAGCATGCTCGGCGGCGCGATGGCGTTCCACGTGCACAACGTGCGAATGCTGCAAAAACAGGGCATGTGGAGTCCGAGACTGGCGCGTCTCGACAGGCCCGACTTCGAGTCACGCGCCGCCCTGCAAGCGCAAGCGTGCGGCGGGCCGGCCAGCCGGGAATGATTCCGTCAACCGGCTGCAGTCCCGCTACTGGAGTGCTCCGACTCCGAGGCACCGCACCGGCGACCGCTGCTGAGGATGCCTTCCCAGCGCCTCAGCACACGCACGCTTCATCCACCACCCACGGCGCGAACGGCAGCCCGGACAGCAGCTCGTTGCCGTCGCGGGTGATGAGGAGCGGCCGCTCCATCCGGAAGCCCGCGACCCCCGGCCGGTTGCAGACGATCGCGATCTCCTGAACGTAGTTCGGCTGCAGCTCGAACTCCAGGTCGGTGACGAACGGATCGTCGCTGCTCACCACACACGGGAACCACTCGTGCCCGAAGTGGCCGATGCCGTGGCCGTAACCCGGCAGCACGACGTCGGCCCATCCCTTCTTGGCGACGAAGTCGCTCATCCGTAGCGCCACTTCGCCGAGCCGCTGCCCCGGCTGCATCAACTCGACGAGCTTGTTGCAGGACTCGACGTACGCACCCATCAGGGCGTGCTGCCCCGGCGTCGGCTTGCCCATGAGCGCGTTGTGCGACACGTCACCGAGCATCAAACCGTACATGGCGTGCACATCGAGCAGCACGGCCTCGTGGCATTGGACCAGCTTGCCGGTGGCCGGCGTACAGCCACCCATCGGGTACGCGGTCCGATACCCCGAGGCGATCTCCATGCCCCCGGTGAACGTCCACGCAAACTCACTGCCGACGGCGCGCGCCGCGCGCTCGGCAATTCCGGCGATGTACTGCTCGGAGATGCCGACGCGCAACTCGTCACGAACCGTCTCGATGGCATGGTCGCAGATCGCCGCCGCCTGCCGGAGGAGCTTCACCTCCGCATCCTGTTTGATTAGCGTCACCCGATCGATGATGTCGGCGGCGTTGACGAGCGTGGCGTGCGGCAGGCGGCGCGCCAGCCGCTCGTATTCTTCATGCGTGATGTAGCCGTCGGGCAGATAGCTCGACGTGCCGCTCTCGATCCCAATCGTCCCGGTCTGCAGCCCGAGCTGACGGATATAGCTCGCGGCGGTCTCGACCAGGTCCTGGCCGGGAAACGGGCCGTAGGGCACCACGTTTTCCTTCAGCCAGCTGTCGTCGGCGATGCGTGCGGCGTCCATCATGAGCGTGATGACCTGCGGCTGCCCGCTCGCCGGCACGACCGTGGCGCTGCGCCACGGGCAGAAGGCGCCGGACACGTGCGTCACGCTCTTCAGCCGGGTCCCGAACAGGGCGTCGATGCCGCGCTGGCGGAGCAACGCTTGCATGTTTTCGATGCGTTTGGAGTAGTCAATCGTGACGTGCATTGGATCCCCCTGGCCTCTCTCCTTGCCATAGGCCATACGCCGTTGATGATGCTTGCGCCATGGGCACCAGCCTTCCCGTCATACAAAGCGCCTTGTGCATGTTGCTCCTAGCGCGGGCTGCGCCCGCAACCCCTTTCGGATTGCAGAATGCGGATTGCAGAACCCGCAATCCGAAATCCGCAATCCGAAATTCTTGCCACCGTGCGACGATTTTTCGAAATAGTAGATCAGAGCGGGATTACCGCATCTCATCCCTCGTTCACGGCCTGTAGGTCGTCACGGATGGTACGGTGCCAAAATGGTAAGTGAGCGCGACGGTGATTCCAGGACTGGTCTCCATCTGGTAGCGGCCTGGAAACATTTTCTGATCCGCAGGTGTGACCCACCGGTCCTCCATGTATCCGACGCCCACGGCCGAATCGATGGCCCATCGGCCATGGACGATTTCCAACCCGACTCCAACCTCCGAATCGCTGGTGTCATAGAGGAGTGGGCTGACGGCCGAGGGCTCGATCATCCATTCCTCGCGCGAAAAGCCGCCGCGCAGCCACAGCCACTCCGCCCACTCATATTCGAACGCGGCACCATAGCGCACCGTGCTGCGCGCACGGTTGATGAAGCGCTGATTGAATACCGAGAAGCGCTCGAACTCGAACACGCCCTTCTCGAAGTTCGGATAGTCGGTCCAGGTTGCTTGCGCGGTGACCAGCAGCTTCGGCGTCAAGTGCTGTCCGAGCCCAAAAATAACACTTTGCGGCGTATGGAAATTGATATCAACGTGATCGGGCACGCTGCTAACTCTGGCCCCGCCGCCCATGTACACGACCCCGGGGCTGCGATACGAGAGGCCGAAAGTCGTCCGATCAGTGATGTCGTACAGAAGGCCGGTCGTGCCATACACCCCAAACCCGTCCACATCGAAGTGTAACGGTCCGAGCGGGGTGGGTGCATGCGTCCGGATCCGACCCCAACTCGGCCCCGCCTCGACCCCGAAGCGCAACCCCGGCACGATCTCCCGCCCGATGACGAACCCCATCTGAACGAGCCCAGAGTCGGTGAGGTACTGGCTGGGCACACCTGCTGTCGGTTCGGCGGCGAAGTTGAAGGACGCGCCCACCGATCCGTAGAGTCCGGCGCCGACATACCAGGGCGTGAAGTAATCGCTGCCGATCCACAGGACAGGAGCGAACGGAGCTTCGCTACTCTTCTGATCATAATGGGTCAGAGTGTTGGTGTAGCGGCCCGACACCGTGCTGGTACCAAAGCTCGCAGTGACCTCCGTCCCCTGCAGACCCACCACACCGGCGGCGTTGGTCAGCAGAATGCTCTGCCCATCAGAGGGTGCGGCCACGACGTTGCCGGACATGCCGCTGTCGCGTCCGCCGATATGTGGAACCTGCAGAAAACTGGCGTGTGCCGATTGCGAGCCAGCCGTCGTAGCGATCAGCGCCGTCAAAAACGCCCCCGCGAAGCCTTGAACCACACGCTTTTCCATCCTCGCAGCTCCTCCCCTCGACGGCCGTGTTTTCGCATCGCGGCAGAGTAGAAAGTCACACCGCAGCGCTCTGAAGCATCCGCCGACGCCCAATCTTCCTACCGATCGGTAGGGAGGTAGAGAGCATTGGTCATGAATTCAGGTGACAGAGATCAGTTTGCCAGCTGAACCTGCAGGCGCCGGCAGAGCCAGGGGCGTTGCGCCTCACGAAGTGCCGCGCCTACGGCGCTGACGGCGCCGATGGCAAGCCGCTTCGCCGGGCCGGACGCTAGACAGCCCAGCCAGAACTGAGCGCTGGCCGGTGCAGGCTACGCGGCAGTCGCGCCGTGGAAGATCGGATTAGCCACGGGTGACGTGTCCGTGGGCGCCTTGGGTTCTGTGCTCGCGTCCAGCCCCACTGCGCGGCGCGCCCAACGTGGCCGCGCCCGCTCGGCGTGCGCCGGGAAGGTGCGGTGTTCGATCTCCTCGACCGCCTCCTCGACGTACCGATGGAGCAGCCGCGGGAGGGAAATAGCCGTCGGATCCGTCGCGATTCCGACCGCATACGAGTCGCCGTACGACAGCAATGCGATCGTGAGGGGCATGCCGAACATGACCGACACAAAGGGATAAATCGCCTCGATTTTTGCCCCAGCGAGGTAGCGTTGCGCGGACGGTCCAGGAACATTGGTGCAGATGAGACCGATCCGGCCGTTGACGCTATCCGCGAGTGCGCGCAGTACCCGGCCCGGGATAAAGCGGAGTGCCTCCATGAGCACCGGTAAGGAGCTACCACGACCGTCACCCTTTGCCGTGGTTGTTTGCTGCCGAATCATCCGCAGCCGCACCAAGGGGTCGCGTTCGCCGACCGGAAGCGTCACGAAGAAGATTCCCAGCCGATTACCTGGCTCGTCGCGCCGACCGGCTTGCCGCAAGTTCATTGGGACCACGCACTGCAGCTCCTCGACATGCACCCGGCAGTGGTCGTGGTAGCGCCCGACCGCACCTGCAACCGCCGCTAAAACCAGGTCGTTCAAGGTCACGCCAAGCGCCTCTTTGATGCGCTGCATACGGGGCATCGAGAGCGACACAACTTCGAGGCGTCGGCCAAGGCCGGTGCAATCGGCCGCCAACGGATCTTTGTCGGCCTTGCCGGTGAATTCGCTGATCATGCTGCTGAGGCTGCCCGCCGCCTTGACGAACTGGCGGGCTGTCCCGACGGGATTTGCGGCGATCCGTACCGCCGTCTCGAACGCTGCTCCCCACCCGGCTTGTGGCGCGACCGACCCCGGCCTCGGATGGCACGTGATTGGTCGCCGCTGCGGCCCGCGCGCGACATCATCACGCTGGGGCTGCGTCAACGCCTCGAAAAAGGATACCGAACCCACCCCATCGATGATGGAGTGATGCAGCTTGAACAAACACGCCGCCCGGTGTCCTTCGAGCCCTTCGATCAAGTACGCCTTCCACAGCGGTCGGAAACGGTCGAAGGGGTCGGCAAACGCCGCGCTGGCGAATTCAAGGAGCTGCCGGTGCGTCCCGGGTCGCGGCAATGCCACCGTACGCAGGTGGTAATCCAAATCAAAGCTCGAATCGTCCTGCCACTCCGGCCAGCTTAGCCGCAAGGGAGATTCCATGACGCGCTGCCGTAAACGGGGCAGACACGCAACCAATTGCTTCACCGAAGTGCGAAAGCACTGACGGTCGGGAGACCGATCCATGACCAGCAACCCGGCGATCTGTGGGCGGACCTGGGGTGCAACTTCTTCAGCATACCAGAACAGTGCATCGGCCGGCAGCATGGACGCGCGCGATGCGAAAGGAAGGGGCAGTTGTCTCGTCTCCATCTTTGTTCTCCGATGGCTTGGTCTTGCAGAGCGGGAATACTCCGGCCTCTGGATCTCTGCGCCCGGAACCTGTTACCCCAGATATACACTCACGGTCGCTGCCGGCTATACGCGTTCTGATGTGCATGACCTATATCATGTGGGTTATTGACAATGCTCATAGGTCGCCGGGTCCGCTAAAACCGATCCGGAGCCAGCCTTGGAAGGCGGCGAAGTGCTCAGCTGGGGGATCTCGGCGTGGCGCTGCCCGACGGCTTCGAGAGCACCGGTACGTGAACGGGCCGCGCCGCCGCTTCACCGTGGCGTAGCAAGCTCAGGATCCGTCCGCACCAGCGTGCGGCACGGTGTAGATGCGGATCGTAGGCCCCGACATCTCTGGACTGGGGTTGAACTCTGCTGCGAGCGGCAGCTTCTGGAAGATGAAAGTGTAGAAACGCGGGCCGGCGGGACCCGCAAGGTAGGGCGGGTAGAGGGCGCGGCTGTACACGTTCGCACTGACCACGAGGTAGTCGATCGGCTGGGCCAGGTACCAACCGTAATCGTGCTGAGCGAGCGACCATTGATACGTGACTCGGTACCGTTCTCCCGAAATCTGCGGGGTGTACTCTTCGCGCGCGATGCGGCTGCCGGGTGGAAGGTGGGTTTCGATCCATCGGAGCGCGACGGTCCGAGTGTCGGGGCGCGTGAGTTCCCGGTCGTGTTGAACACAGGCGACGATGCCTGGGATCGCAATCGCCGCAACGAGTAGCGCACACAGCGCGCCCGTGCCGCGCCGTGGCCGCGCTGCTTGCGCGATGCGCCAGACGGCATCCGCCGCAAACAAGCAGAGGAATGGGAGCAGGATGATGAGGTTGCGCTCGGCGCGAGACGGATAGGAAGAGACAACCACGAAGTAGAGGATTGGAACCATCGCCAGCGTGAGATTCAGCCGGCGCAGATCGGCATGGCGCAGGCTCCGGATTGCGATGAGCAGCAGACCGAGGGTGGCCGCCACTGCCAAGGGTGGCCGCAGACCGAGGCTGTACAGATACAAGGCGTACCAGCGCCAATTCGGCCCCGCGGAGTAGCCACCGAGATAGTTCTGGCGCTGCTGCACGATGCCGCTCCAGAATGCCGGGAAATCGAGTGCGGCGAACGGACACGCCACCAGGAACCCTACCGCGGCTGCGGCGACGACCGCGACGACGGCGTGCAGGCGTCGGCTCGAAGAAAACGAGAAAGCAACGGCAAGCGGCACCAGCACGGCCATGCCGGCGGTGTACTTCGTCGCTGCGGCAAGCCCCGCAACACAGCCGCTGAGCAACAAGCGCCGCACGCGGGGCGCGCGCACGGTGTCGACGCTCAACGCGAGCGCCGCCGTCAGTAGTGTCGCGGCAGGGACATCGGTAGTCAGAAAGTGGCTGCTTTCGTTGTGCAGTGGCGCCGCAGCCAAGAACAGCGCCGCAGCAAGGCCCACCGGCGTTCCTGCGTATCCCCTTCCAAGCCGGTATATCCAGTACGTGCCGAGGACCGCGAACCCGGCCACGACACAACGGCCGGCCAGCGCAAACGGCCACTGGGCAGGCAGCGCATCCCACGGACCCGTGTGGTTCTGTGCCGGGTCGGTGGTCAACGGCGCGTGCAGGAACGGCGCGACCGCCGCCACCAGTCCTGCCTGGAGGTAAATCAGCAGCGAAGGGTACTGGAACCAACGGGGATTTACATCACCGGTGCGTACGATGTTCAGCGCTGGATGCAGAACAAGATGCTCATCCGGATGGTAGAGGTACGGTGCACCCCAACCGATCGCCCAGAAACGCAACACAACCACCACAAGGAGCACCAGTGCCAGCGCGCTGCCTGCGCCGTAGCGCCTACGACGCAACCACGGCGTGCTCGGCCGAGATGCCTGCTGCGTGTTACCTGTGGCTGCCCAGCGCTCCTCATCCATCACTTCGCTGCACTGTATTAGTCCCTCGGGGCAAGCAGGGCAAAGGCACCGGGCGCCCTAACGCGGGCGTGGGAGGACGTTACCCAGTTCGAGCGCCGCGCCGCGACAGCCAGCAGCGGCTTGATCTCTTCCGCGCTGGGCTGAGCGCGGGGAGGTGGGCGGCAGCGGCGACCTGTTCGTCGAGATTCAGCTGGGGGTCGACGGGTGGCCGATCTGGCTGATGTCTCTCACCGCGCCCCGGGCTGCGCTCGTGGTCAACAACGCGTAGGCTCCGAGGGCAGGCGATACCTTGCGGTTGCGGCCCACCGGCTTCCATGCCTGTCGGCCGCGCGCCAGCATCTGCCGCCGCCGGTCGCGCAACACACCTGCGTCAACGAGCACATCGAGCTGGCGCTTGTGGATGTCGATGCGAATGCGGTCGCCCTCTTCAACCAGCGCGATGGCGCCGCCTTCCGCCGCCTCCGGCGAGACGTGGCCGATGCTCAAGCCCGATGTCCCACCGCTGAACCGCCCATCGGTGATCAGCGCACACACTTTGCCGAGATTGCGCGCTTTCAGATACGAGGTCGGGTACAGCATCTCCTGCATTCCCGGGCCGCCTTTCGGCCCTTCGTAGCGGATCACGACGACGTCACCCGGTGTGATGCGGTCGCCGAGAATGGCGGCGCCGGCGTCTTCCTGCGAGTGGAAGATGCGCGCCGGCCCTTCGAAGCGCCAGATCGACTCGTCCACACCGGCCGTCTTCACGATGCAGCCGTCTTTGGCGAGATTGCCGTAGAGCACGGCCAATCCGCCTTCCTGACTGTAGGCGTCCTCGACCTCGCGCACGCAACCGTTGACGGCGTCCGTGTCGGCTTCCGCGTAGTACGTGTCCTGCGAAAATGCCACCGTGGTCCGCACCCCGCCCGGGGCGCAGAGCGCGCGCCGCTGCGCCGCGGCAGTCGCTGTTGGCCGGCGGATGTCGTTGGCATCGATGGCGTCGCCCATGCTCGGCGCGTGCACTGTCCTGGTGCTGCGATGCACCAACCCCGCGCGATCCAGCGCGCCAAGGATGGTGAAGATCCCGCCGGCACGGTTGACGTCCTCAACGTGGTAACTCGACGAGGGTGCCACCTTGCAGATGTTCGGTACCTGGCGCGACAGTCGATCGATGTCCTGCATGGTGAACGGCACGCCCGCCTCGTGTGCGATGGCCAGAATGTGCAGCACCGTGTTGGTCGACCCGCCCATGGCGATGTCGAGCGTCATCGCGTTCTCGAATGCCTCGATGGTGCCGATGCTGCGCGGCAGGACGCTGGTATCGCCATCCACATAGTAGCGCCGCGCCAGCGCCACGATCTGCCGCGCCGCGTCGTCGAACAGCTGCCAGCGCGCCGCGTGCGTCGCCAGCACCGTGCCGTTCCCGGGCAAGGCGAGCCCGAGCGCCTCATTGAGGCAGTTCATGCTGTTGGCGGTGAACATGCCGGCGCATGAGCCGCACGTCGGACAGGCGGAGCGTTCCAGCTCGAGCACCTCCGCGTCGCTCACGTCACGCTCTCCCGCCGCGACCATGGAGTCGATCAGATCCAGTTTGCGCGGCAGCACCTTGCCCTCGGCGTCGTGCGTGCCCACCGACGTGCCGGCTTCCATGGGACCGCCGGAGACAAAGATGGTCGGGAGGTTGAGCCGCATGGCTGCCATGAGCATCCCCGGCGTGATCTTGTCACAGTTCGAGATGCACAGCAGGGCGTCGGCTACGTGCGCTTCAACCATGTACTCGACGCTGTCCGCGATGAGATCACGGCTGGGCAACGAGTACAGCATGCCGCCGTGTCCCATCGCGATGCCGTCGTCGATGGCGATGGTGTTGAACTCGACGCCGAATCCGCCCGCCGCGTCGATCACGCGTTTCACGCGTTGGCCGACGTCGTGCAGGTGCACGTGGCCCGGTACGAACTGCGTGAAGCTGTTGGCGACGGCGATGATGGGTTTCGCGAAGTCCGCGTCCGTCATGCCGGTGGCACGCCACAAGGCGCGTGCGCCGGCCATATTGCGGCCCTGCGTTGTAGTACGGCTACGAAATGCGCTCATATGATGGCAAACGGTAATGTGACGGGGCGCAAGACGCAAGAGCCGGCGCCCGGTTTTTCTGGCCGCATGAGGGTGCCCCACACCCTATGTCTCGTAGAGCTTGATGACTTTGACCCCATCGGGTGAGGCTTGCATGCACAGGTCACAAAGTGTGCACTCGTCGAGGTTGTCTTCGATGACTGCGACCGCGTCGTCCTCTTTGCCGTGTGCAAAGATGTTCACGGGGCACACCTCGACGAGCTTCTTGGCGAGGCCAGCGGTGCGCCGCACGACGTCGTGGTTCACATCAACGCGAATGAACATAGCCATGATCAACCTCTTGCCACCGTGCCGTCCAGCCGTTCCTGTACCAGGCGTGGAATGTCGCCGATCTCTTCCGCGACGGAAATGCCCCCGGCGCGCATCCGGCGGATCTTGTCGGCCGGCGAATCGACCTTCTTCTCGACCACGGTGCCGGCGTGGCCGAAGCTCATCCCCGGCATCTCGTCCATGAAACGACCAGCGACGAACGCTACGATCGGCAACCGGCTCTTGTTCTCCGTTGCCCAGCGCGCCAGTTCCGCCTCCGCCGTGCCGCCCGGCTCGGAGTAAATCACGATTGCTTTGGTATCGGGATCCTCCTCGAACAACGGCATCAGCTCGGCATAGGTCGACCCGATGACCGGGTCGCCGCCAATCGAAATGCCCGTGCTCACCCCCAGCCCGGCCGCCGAGAGCGCGTTGCAAATCTCCGTCGTCATGCCGCCCGAGCGCGACATCACGCCGACGATGCCCGGCTTGAACGCCTTGCGGCAGTCCACCGCTGGCCCGCCGAGGCTGCCGAAGCGGCACACGTCCGGCACGATGATCCCCAGGCAGTTCGGTCCGATCACGCGGGCGCCGTGCAGGTCGGCATACTCGACGACCGCCGCGGTGTCCTTCCGCGGGATGCCCTCGGTGATGATGACCAGCAGCTTGATGCCGGCGTCGATCGCCTCGAAGGCGGCGTCGGGCGCGAAGGCCAACGGCACCGTAATCACTGTGCCATCCACTTTCCGCGTCGAAGTGATCTCCCGAACCGTATCGTAGACGGGAACACCGTAGACTTCCCGCCCGCCGCGTCCCGGCGTGACCCCGCCGACGATCTTGGAACCGTATTCGAGGCATTCACGGGTGAAGTTGAGCGCCTCACGGCCGGTGATGCCCTGTACGATGAACTCGAAATCCTTGTGAACGAGAACGCCCATGACCGATCCCTCAGCGCCCGATCTTCTGTACCGCTCGTCTGGCGGCTTCACTCATGGAGACGGAGCGATCGCAGTACTCGACCCCATATTTCTGGAGGATCTTGAACGCGTCCGCCTCCCACGCGCCGGGAACCCGGAAAATCGCGATCGTCTCCTTCGGGTCGAGCCCCATCTCGACGACACCCTTGATCACCCCGCGTGCCACGAGGTCGGCGCGCGTGTTCGACACGACATTGGACATGACGGCGATCTTCTTGACTCCCGGCTTCGACAGAATCAGCTTCGCCAGCCGTTGCGCCTTCTTCACGCTCGGGTTGCCGCCGAGCGCCGCGTAATTCGCCGGCCGGCCGCCGTGTTTCCTCACGGCATCGGTGAACGTCAGCGACCCGCCCCCGGCGCCGATCACCAAGCCGATGGTGCCGTCGAACTCGACCACCGGCCCCGCCACGCCGCGCGGATCCTCGGCGTCGATTTTCGCCGCTTCAATCTCGAACGCGGTCGGTACGCGTGGTGCGCGCGGATCGTCGGGCCGAATCCAGAGCTCACTCAGGATCGCCTTCTGCCGGCGGCGCGCCTCCACTTCCATGTCCATCTGGCAGTCGAGGACGACAAACTGCCCGTCCTCCAGCCGGGCAAGCGAGGTGATGTCGGCTTGGGTCAAGTCGTACGTGAGGAACAGCTGGGCGAGGCGTGCGACGATAGGCGTCAGACGGGTGAGGTCATCGCCTGTGAGTCCGAGCGCCGCAACCAGCTCCTTGGCCACGTAATCGGACAACGGGAAAAGCGCCGAGAAGTGCCGCCGGTGGACGCGCTCGGGGTGCTGGTCTGCGATCTCGTCGATTTTGCCGGCCATGTCGCTGGCGAGCATGACGGGCCGCTTGGCGGTGCCGTCGTAGGTGACGCTCAGGGAGTATTCTGTGATGGCCTGCGGTCTCTTCTCGATGAGCACGCCGTTGGGTTTGCGGCCGCCGTCATCGATCCGCAGGAGTTGCTGCGCTGCTTGCCTGGCGAGGGCGGGGCTTTCAGCTACCTTCACCGGCTGCCCTTTCAGTGCTTGGGGAGAGAGCACCTGGGCTTTTACGATGACGGGACAGCCGATCTCGGAGGCCAGCCGTTCCGCCTTCGCAGCTGTGCGTGCGGTTCCGCTTTGGGGCACGGGAACCCGGTGCTTTTCCAGGAGCCGTTTCGCCTCGAATTCGTAGAAGTGCATGTCAGACGATCCTCTTCATCTCGTCGGGAATGTCGTGGTCGGATTGCAGTGTGTGATTGCTGCCCATACCCGAAACATACTCGACGCGCAAGACGACCTCTCGGGAAAACGGGGTCGGTCGTGACTCCGCAAAGCCGGCGAGGCATGGCCTCGCCACTCCGAAACTGGCCGCCGCTCCCAAATTCTGGAGTAGCGAGGCCATGCCTCGCGGTTTTGCACCGATCGATAAGTGTCCCGACTTCAAGCCAGGGCATGAGTGGCCTGGCTGACAACAGCTGCCCGCCGCTTACTACGCCCGTGCGAACGAACCGACCTTCGGCTGCACCAGGCGCGCGAAGTCGGCGTATTTCATGCGCACCGTTTGCGTGTGCGTACCGGCGTTGAAGATGATGTATTCGTCGTGCGTGAGCGCCGCGTCAACGTACACCGGCAAATTGTACAGATTGCCGAACGGTGGCATGGCCCCCGCCTCGCATTGTGGGAACAGGCCTTTGAACTCCGCTTCGGTTGCGAGAACCAGGTGCGGTTTTCCGGTGACACGCTCGGCCCGGTCTAGGTCGACGAGATATGGGGCGGGCAGGACGCTCATCAGAAACTCGGACCCGCTGCGGAGCATGACGACCTTGGCGACTTCTTTGCCCGAGACGTGCTCCGTTGCCGCAACTTCTTGTGCGGTGAACGCCTGGCGGTGCGTCACGACCTGATACTGCACGCCGTTCGCGTCAAGGAATTCGTGCAACTTGCTTAGGATCGGCATGGCGAACCTCCTCCTCCTGATAGCCTAATCCATGCGGCCCACGACTACCAGACGTGTTCTGCACGGGTGCCTTTCCGGTTTGTCCAAGGGCGCCAGGCTAGAAAGGCTGGAGTGCCGGCTGGAGAGCCTCCAACTACTCTCGCATGCATGCAGGGAAATTGGGGCATGCACGCTTGTGACCGGTCAGTGGGAGGCGAGCCGCGTTTTGTGATGGAAGAGCGACCCAAACTAACATCAAGTGTTTTTGAAGGAATAGCTGGTTCGCTCCTGTGCCGTCACGCCTGTACGGAGGGTGGAGGCCGAAAGCAGGACGCGTCCCGGTGGGTCGGGTGCCCTACTTTTGCAGCGGCGCGGCAGAGCGCCGGGCGGCAAAGCCGCGCGGCTGCTCTTCGTTGCGGATCAGTTGCAGAACCTCGTCTGTGGTTGCGGCGTTGCGCAATCGGCTGCGCGTGTGCGCTGATTGGAGGAGCAGCGAGAGTGCCGAGAGGAAAGTGAGGTGCTCGCCGGTGAGGGCGGGGGAGGAGAGGACCAGAGCGACGATGCCGATGGGCAGTCCGTCTCCGGCGTGGTACACCGCCTGCGGCGACAGGGCGAGGGCGCCGACGATACCCTCAATGCCCTGCAGACGCGCGTGCGGGATGCTGACGCTGATATCCACCATCGCCGTGCTCGCCATGGCTTCGCGCTCGCAAATGCCCTGCACGGCGTGCTCGGCCAAGCGGCTCGGGAGGCGACCACAGGAGACGAGATGCTCCACCATTCCCGCGATCGTTGCCTCGAAGTTGCCCCACGCTGGCCGCAGGATCACGGCCCCGGCCACCAACGCGTCGCTGACGCCCATCGACACATTCCTCCACGTCCCTTAGTAGCGCGTTATCGCAGTGAATGGGAAGCGGTTCCGTATATCGATTGAGCTACGAAGTGCACGAGCACGAGTTGGGTTGCGGGCGGCAGCCCGCCCTGAGCAACTTTGCCATAAAGCTGGCAGCCCGCTATATGTTTGACAGGCATGTTCACCACCTTCCGTCCGCCGCCGAAGCGGTCGCGGCCGATCAGCCCGATCGAAGATGCCATCGCCGACATCAAAGCCGGCAAAATGGTCATCCTCATGGACGATGAAAACCGTGAGAACGAAGGCGACCTGTGCATGGCGGCGGAAGCCGTCACGCCTGCCGCAATCAATTTCATGGCGAAGTACGGCCGCGGCTTGATTTGCCTCGCCCTCACCGAAGAGCGGATCCGGGAGCTCGGTCTGAACATGATGGTGGCGGAAAACCGCGCCCCGCTGGGCACGGCGTTCACGGTCTCGATTGATGCCCGCCATGGAATCGGCAACGGCGTTTCCGCCGTCGACCGCGCCATCACGATCCAGACGGCAACCCGCGAGGCGACTCGGCCGGGCGATTTGGTCATCCCCGGCCACGTGTTCCCGCTGCGCGCCCGGCCCGGCGGCGTGCTGGTGCGCACCGGGCAAACCGAAGGCGCCGTCGATCTGGCGCGCCTGGCCGGCCTCAAGCCCGCCGGCGTCATCTGCGAGATCATGAAGGACGACGGCAGCATGGCCCGCCTGCCGGACCTGGAGCGGTTTGCGGCTACGCACGCCCTCAAGATCTATACGATTGCAGATCTCATCCAGTACCGCTTGCGGTGCGACTCGCTGGTGCACCGGGTCGCCGAAGCGCGGCTCAACAGTCGCTACGGCGGCGAGTTCCGCGTGCTCGTCTACCACAGCGATGTGGACGAGGGGGAACATCTCGTGTTGGTGAAAGGTGAGATCAAGCCCGACGAGCCGGTCCTGGTGCGAACGCATGCGGAGTTCCTTCCCGGCGATGTGTTCTGCATGGCCGAGCGCAACACGGCGGCGCTGTTGCAGGAGGCGATGCGGGTCATCGCGCAAGCGGGGAAGGGCGTCGTGTTGTACTTGCGGCGCCAGGGACGAGGCGCCGAGATCCTCGAGTCGTCGAGCGGGCCGCGCCGCACCGGCCGCGGCGCGGTGCGGGCGCCCAGCACCGAGCCCAGGACGCAAGAACGTGACTTCCGCGAATACGGCATCGGCGCACAGATTCTGCGCGATATCGGCGTCGGCAAGATCCGGCTGCTCAGCAACTCCCCCCGCCACCTGGTCAGCCTCCCCGGCTACGGCCTGGAGATTCTCGAGTGCGTCCCACTGCAGCTGGCGGCGCGCCACCCTACCCGCCCGCGGAGCGTGCGCCCACACCAACGCGCTCGCGTGTAAATACCATGTTGTTAGGTTGTTAAGTTGTGAGTTTTTAGGTTCATAACAACCTATAAACTAACAACCTAACAACTTATCTTCAGCACTCCCGATCCCTGGATTCCATCACGCTTCAGTTGCTGCAAGGCGCGGTTCGCCTCCTCTAGTGGGAACGACGTAGTTTGCGGGCGGATGGGGATGTCGGTGGCGATACGCAGCAGCTCCTCGCCATCCGCACGTGTGTTCGCGGTCACACTGCGGAGGTTCTTCTCGTGAAAGAGGTATCGTTCGTAGTTCAGCGTCGGAATGTCGCTCAGATAGATGCCCGCCAGCGCCAGGGTGCCGCCGTAATCGAGTGCTTCGAGCGCCGGTAACACCAGATGCCCAACGGGTG
This sequence comes from uncultured delta proteobacterium, assembly GCA_963729835.1. Lineage (GTDB taxonomy): Bacteria > Desulfobacterota > Binatia > HRBIN30 > HRBIN30 > CAVSQF01. The sequence goes on from CAVSQF010000016.1 coordinate 184,650, forward strand.
CGAACAAGACGGCGCTGTCCAACGGCTCGGGCGGCTTGGCTTCCGCACCGCCCGCCCAGGTCGCGCCCAGTTCACGCGCCAACTGTTGATGCCGTTTGTCGCGGGTCATGACGTACACCGTGCAACCCAGGTGGCGAGCCACTTGAATCGCGATGTGCGCCGACGACCCGAAGCCGTACAATCCCAAGCGGCACCCCGGGTGCATGTCGGCGCGGCGCAAGGCGCGATAGCCGATGATGCCCGCACACAGCAGGGGCGTGGTCGCCGCGGCGTCCAACCCGGCCGGCAGCGCGTACGCGAAATCCTCACGCACGACGGCGAATTCGGCGTAGCCGCCGTTTTCGTGATACCCGGTAAAGCGCGCCTGCAAGCACAGGTTCTCATTCCCCGCGCGGCAATACCGGCAGGTGCCGCAGGTCGATCGGAGCCAGGCGATGCCGACGCGATCGCCCTCTTTGAACCGCCTTGCGGTCGCGCCGCGCGCGTCAACCACCCCGACCACCTGATGCCCCGGAACGATGTGCTCGACTTGCGGCGGCAGCTCCCCCTCGATGACGTGCAGGTCCGTACGGCAGATGCCGCACGCTTCGACGCGGACGCGGATCTCGTTCGCCGCCGGTGGCGGCACCGGCAACTCACGCAGCTCCAGCGGCGCTGTTTCAATGGGGCCGATGTGTGAAAGGATTTGGGCTTTCATAGGACACCTTACGATTTGACAGATGAAAGCTGGCACTCGTCAGGCGGCGCCGACGAGCAGACTGCCTACCATGATGATGGTCAGCACGATCATGATTACTGAGGTGCCCCAGGCGATCACATTGTACGCCCGCGAGTTCACGTAGCTCCCCATCAGATCAGTGCGGTTCACCAGCAACAACATGAAAATGAGGATGAACGGCAGCAGCACGCCATTCAAGACCTGGGAGCCGTACATGATGGCAAGCAGCGGGAAGTGCGGAATCAGAATGAACGCGCCTCCGAGCACAATCAACGCGGTGTACAAGCTGAAGAACTGCGGCGCCTCGCGGAACTTCTTATCGATGCCGGCCTCCCAGCCAAGTCCCTCGCATACGTAGTACGCTGTCGATAGCGGCAGCACAGACGCGGCGAACAGCGACGCGTTGAAGAGCCCAAAGGCGAACAGGCCGGAGCAATACTTACCGGCCAACGGCGCCAGCGCCAAGGCGGCGTCCTTTGCGTCTTCGATCGGGATGTGCTCCTGGTACAGCGTCGCGGCGCACGCCACCACGATGAACATCGCGACGAACACCGCGAACACGCAGCCGACGATGACGTCGTAGCGGCTGTAGCGGTAGTCCGCGACCCGCACCCCTTTCTCCACCACGGCGGATTGCAGGTAGAACTGCATCCAAGGCGCGATGGTGGTCCCGACGACGCCCACCAGCATCACCAGATAATCCGTGCGCCAGGTGATCTCCGGCACGACCAGCCGGGTGAGAACCGTGCCCCAGGCCGGATGCGCGAGAAAACCGGAGATCGGATACGCGATGTAGAAGAGACACGCGACTAAAAACACGCTCTCGACCCGTCGGTACGTCCCGTAGACGATCAGCCACCAGACAAACAGCGCGGCGGCGGGAATGGTGATGTACTTGCTCACCCCAAAAATTTCGAGCGCCGCGGCCACACCGGCGAACTCGGCCACGGTGTTCGCGAGATTTGCGATCAGCAACGCCACCATAACGTAGAACGTCGCCTTCACACCGTACTGCTCGCGGATGAGGTCGGCGAGCCCTTTGCCGGTCACCACCCCCATCCGGGCGCACATTTCCTGCACGACGACCAAAGCGACCGTTACGGGGATCAAGGTCCACAGCAAGCCATATCCGAACCGTGCCCCGGCGAGGGAATAGGTGGCGATGCCGCCGGAATCGTTGTCGACGTTGGCCGTGATGATGCCGGGCCCCACTACGGCGAGGATCAGCATCAAGCGAGCCGGTAAGCGCGAACGCAGCCACCGGCGTACCCCCAAGTGCGGACGGGACGGCCACCGCAGCCGGTCGCGCACCCCCGTCGGCAAGAGCCGTTTCAGCGCGCCAGCTTGTGTTTCCATGCTTGCTTCGCGATGTGGCTGAGGACGTCGTCTACGGTGATCATGCCGACCAGGTGGTCGTTATCGTCGGCCACCGGCAGCGCCAGGAGATCGTATTTCTCGACGATCTCCGCCACGGTGTCGCGGCTGTCCGAATGGTGCACGCGCACCGGGTTGGCAATCATGATTTCCTGCAGCCGTGCGGTCGGCTCCGCCATGATGAGCTGACGGAGGTTGAGGACGCCGACCAAGCGATCGTCGACGTCGACGACAAAGAGGTAATAGATCGCCTTCACATCCGGCGCGGCGCTGCGCAAGCGGGCGAAGGTTTCCTCCACCGTGAGGTCCGCCGGCAAGGCCACGAACTCGGTGGTCATCATGCCGCCTGCCGTGTCCGGCGCATAGGTGAGCAGCTCGCGCACGTCTTGCGCCTCTTCGAACTCCATCTTGTGCAGCAATGCCGTTGAGGTCTCTTGCGGCAACTCGCTGAGCAGATCCGCGGCTTCGTCCGGCGGCATCTCTTCGAGAATGTCGGCGGCATGCTCTTGCGACACGGTTTCGAGGAGCTGGGTTTGGATCCGTGGATCTTCGACCTCGGCCAGGGCGTCGGCGGCGGTTTCCGGATCGAGGGAGCGGAACATGGAGGCGCGCTCGTGCGTGTCGAGATCGGTGAGGATGTCAGCAATGTCGGCGGGGTGCAGCTCTTTGAGCTGCTTCTGCAGCACGCTGAGGCGGATGTTCTGCGCGTTGGCGTCGAGCGAGAGCGGCTGGACGTATTGCCAGCGGATCAGGCGCTCCGCACTCAGGTAGCGGGTACGCGGCGCCACGCGCCGCAACAGCCCGTCGACGAAACGGTCCCACCCCATGCGCCGCACGAGCCCGCGCGTGCCTACGTCGACGTGCACCAGGCGCAGCTCGCAACGGCCCAGCTTCAAGAAGTGCAGATCGTTGACGCGTACCACCTTGGCGCCGCCCATGTCGACGATTTGCTTGTCGAGTAACGCTTCACGCACGCGGATCTCGCCGGCGGTGTCCATTTTCGACGGCGTCAGGGCCTGCATGCCGACGGCGAGCCGAATCGCCGCACCGCTGATGTCGGCAACGTCCGTCCACCGCCCCGTGAGCGGAAAAGGCTCCCAGCGGCCGCGCTGCACGACGAAGCTCACCACCGGCGGGAACATGTACGCCACCGAAACCGACAGATCGCTGAGCCGGCCGACAAGCACGCCGTTGGCGTCGTGCACCGGCTTGTTCAGCAGCTCGAGAAGAACAGGAACGCATGCTCTTCCGCGGCAATGAGTTGATCCGGACCGTCTACGGTTGCCTCTTCCATCTCTGGCTCTCTGGTGCGTCGCAGAATGCCTATGCCACAGCGCCGCGACAAATGACAACGTCAGCCGGGACGCACGCCCGGCCTCAGCTGGTAGGGTGCTCGGGGAGGAGGATGCGTTCGAGCCGGACGTGCGGCGTGTATGCCAGCAGCGGTTCCAACGTGAGCAGCTTATATTCCTTTTCGTAACAAATGCGGACGATGCCGGTGTTGATCAAGACCTTGAAGCAATGGATGCACGGCGTGTGCGTGATGTAGATGGAGGCGTCTCGAATCGCAGCCCCGTTCTTGGCGGCCTGCGCGATGGCGTTGATCTCCGCGTGAATCGTCCGAAAACAGTTCTCCTCGGTCTCACCGCTGGGCGTCTGCGATTTGTAAATCAGGCAGCCGACGTCGGTGCAGTGTGGCATCCCCGCTGGTGACCCGTTGTATCCGGTGGCCAGGATGTTCTTGTCGCGCACGATGACCGCCCCGACGTGCGCCCGCAAACAGGTCGAGCGCTCGGCCACTTGACGCGTGATCATCAGGAAATACTGGTCCCAGCTCAAGCGTGCGCTCATATCGGGACTCCTCGCGGTGCTGCAGTAAAGGGGATGCGTACGACGAGGCCGCCATGGTGTGATGCTGAGCTAGAATGCCACGCCACCGGCGTCCGCTCGCCCTCGAAAACCGGTGGGGTCTCGGACAGCGAGATGGGATTGGGCATGAACGTGACGATAAAGGCACCGATGGTCAACCAGGCCGCCAAGCGCCGGCGTGGATCGAGCGGTGTCCAGGCGTCCACCGGAGGCGGATGATCGAGCCCGATGAACAACAGCAACACGACCCAGACGAACCACCCCTGCCACCCGTGAAATCCCAAGACCACGATGACCGCGATGAACAGCCGCGAGATCCAACGATGCCAGCGGCCGAACAGGGCGTACGACACGTGCCCGCCGTCGAGCTGGCCGACCGGCAGCAGATTCAGAAAGGTGACGAACAGCCCGAACCAGCCGGCCAGCGCCACCGGGTGCAACATGATGGTGGCTTGATCGGGCGTCGTTCCGAGCACGAGGCGTGTGAGGAACGAAAAGAGGATCGAATCGCCCAAGATCAATCCGCCCTCATCAAGCGCCAGCGGGCGCACCTCGGAGAGCCGCAACCCGATCACGATCGCAGGAATGGCGACGATGAGCCCGGCCCACGGGCCGGCGGCACCGATATCGAACAAGGCACGCCGACCTGCCGGCCGCGTTTTCATGCGAATGAAGGCGCCGAACGTCCCCACGAAAATCGGCGGCGCGGGGATGAAGTAGGGCAGGGTGGCGCGCACCCCGTGCACGGCGGACAAGATGTAATGTCCCATTTCATGGCTCAACAAGATGGCCAGCAGCGTGATGGCGAAGGGGAATCCAGCCCGAATACTGCCCGGATCCGCCACGGGATTGGCCCCCACCTGAAACGCGCCGGCCATCGCCGTCGTGATGAACGTCAGCACGAACAACACGATGTGAACAACCGGCAGCCGCCGCGAACGCCGGACGACGACCGGCCGCTCCCACGGGAGGCTTGCCGGCGTTGCCGGGTATGCGTCGAAGCCGGGATCCGGACCGAAAGTTCTCATGCGTCACGTCGCTCCACAACTACGGTGACGGGGGTTCCCGGTCCCGCAGCAAACATTCTCGCCGCGCTGCCGTTGCGCACCGCAATCTCCAGCGTGCCCCAACTCCCCACGATCGCCAGCGGCGCGCCCACCGGCACCGCAACGTACGCGGTGACCAATCCGGCAACGGGCTCATCCCCGATGCTAACTGAAAGCTCTGGCGCGGGAAAGCAGGCCAGGTCCTCCGCAGTGACATTCGTAATGAGATTTCCAAAATGATCGACATAGATGACTTCGCCGTGAATCACCGATCCGATGCAGTGCGCGGCGGGAATGCTTATCTCAACAACGGACGACGTGATCGGTCCCACGCTCTGTGGGTCTGTGCCGCGCGAGAGGTGGGCCGCCACCGGCGCAAAAATGTCCCGCCCATGGAAGGTCTGCGAGATCGGGCAACGGCACAGGTCGAGATTCTCGACGCGCCGCACGACCGCGCCGTGCAGCGCCGTGGCGGCTGGCCAAAGTACGCCGTTGTCCGGCCCGACCAGAATCGCCCCCGCGGTTTCAATCACCAGGGGCTGCCGCTGCGATCCGACTCCCGGATCGACCACGACGACGTGGATGGTGCCGGGCGGGAATAAGCCGACGGTGCTGCGCAGCACAAGGGCGGCAGGCACAACCTGCTGCGGCGGAATGCCATGCGTGAGGTCGACCAGGCGCACCACCGGGTTGATCCCGAGAATGACGCCTTTCATGATCCCGACGAAGACGTCGGTGCTGCCGAAGTCGGTCAGCAGGGTGATGATTGGATGCCGCACGCACTCACACTCTCACGCACGTACCTCGCACCGCGCCCTCACACCTCGCCCCGATAGACGGTGCCCCTGATCAGGCGCAGCATGTCGCGGTCCCACGCCCCGTTCCATTTCTCGATGAGACGTTCAGCGGGGCACTGGCGGTGGCGCACCAGATCGCCGAGCCGTTCCAAGTACAGCGCCTCGCTGTCGCCGTCGGCGTTGAGCTGGTGCTGGCGTTCGAGCCCGATGCCGGCGATCGCCAACAGCTCCTGGGCCAGCTCGCTTACCTCGATGCCGCGGATGCGTGCCTTGAGCGCCTGCCGGTGCACGCTGTGGTAGAGCTGCAGTCGTTCCTCCCAACTCCACCGCTTCACCAGGTCCCAGGCGGCATCCAAGCAGTCGGCCTCGTAGAAGATGCCCTTGACGAGCGCCGGTGCCGCCAGCATCAGCTCCGGCGACTGGCTGTCGATCGAGCGCATCTCGATATACCCCTTCAGGCGGACTTCCGGAAAGAGTGTGGTGAGGTGCGCGTTCCAATCCTCCAACGTGGCGCGCTCGCTGCCGTAGCCTTCCGTCCAAAACCGGCGAAAGGTGAGGGCGGTCATGTCGATCCAGCGGCCGCCGCGGACGATGAAGTACATCGGCACATCCAGCGCGTACTCGGTATAGTCACTGAACCCGTACGAATCCCTGAAAACGAAGGGCAGCAGACCGCAACGCGCGGGATCGGTGTCGGTCCAGATGTGGCCGCGGAAGCTGAGATAGCCGTTGAGGCGCCCGTCGCTGATCGGTGAGTTGGCGAACATCGCCGTCAGCAGTGGGGCGATGCCCATGCCGACGCGCTGTTTGAGCGCCGCGTCGCGCTCGCTCGAGAAGTCGATGTTCACCTGGACGGTGGCCGTTTGCTTCATCATGCGGTGGCCGAGCGTCCCGACGCGCTGCATGTGCGGAGCCATGATCGCGTAGCGCCGTTTCGGTACCCACTCGATCGCGTCGAGGGTGCTCGACGGCTGCATGCCAAGGCCGAGAAAGGCGATGCCGAGATCATCACCAACGGTGATGATCTGTCGGACGTGCTCACGGAATTCGTGCAGCGCGCAATGGACGCTGTCGCACTGCTCGCCGCTGAGCTCGAGTTGGCCGCCCGGCTCCAGCGTGATCGACGCCCTGGCGCCGTGCAGCGCCACGATGTGCCCCTCTTCGATGAGCGGCTCCCACGCGTAGCGCTCGGCGAGCCGCCGCAGCACCTCCTCGATCCCACCGGTAAAAGGAACCGCCTGACCGGTGGCCGCCCACACCGCGACCTTTTCGTACTCCGTGCCGATGCGCCAGGCGGACCGCGGTTTGCAGGCGCGCTCGAAGGAGGCGATGAGCTGCTCGTACCCCTCAAGCGGGATCGGCGCGCTGCGGTCGGCAACGTACTGGGACATCAATCTTCCTGGCAACTACAACAACGATAGCCCCGCCACGGCACCTATGGCAACCGAATGGAAAACGGAAAATGGAAAAGGGAGAATGGAAGGCCTGACGCGCCGGCTTGCACGGCGCGCAGGCGCGCGGCGGCGCGCTGCACCGGCATCTCGGGGAGGTCGAATTCGAGCTGGGAGCGAATCAGGATCTACAGGTCTTGCCGTCGTAACTCAGCGCGGGCTGTCGCCCGCAACCCAAGCGAGGCATGGCCTCGCTACCAAGACTCCGGAGTGGCGAGGCCGCGCCTCGCCAATTTCTTCGCGCGACGCGATCATCCACGGGTTGCGTAGTTCAGCGCGGGCTGCCGCCCGCAACCCAACGTAAATCAGCTGTAGGGCAAAGCCTGACAGCTGAGATCGTTGGAGTCCCGGCCTTTAGCCGGTGCGGTCTGTCCCGCCGCCTAAAGGCGGTACTCCAACATTGGGCTCCGCCGTAGCCTAAATTTCTTCGCGCCACGCGATCATCCGCGGGTTGCGTCTCAGCGCGGGCTCCCGCCCGCAACGCAAACCTCAACGAGCGGCATTCCGTCATGCCCGCAATCTCCTAGCGACTTCCAGGCGGGGCGGCGGGGTCGACGAGCAGCCATGGATTCCCGCCAGAAGATTGCGGGAATGACGAGCATGAGAATTTGCGCCCGACGCGATCATCCACAGAATTCGTTCCAGAGCTTGATCCAAATCGTCGTGGCGTGCGGATCGAGTCAGCGTGAGATCGTGAAGCGGTGGGCCGGATGCGTGCATGATCGAACCGCTGTTGCTGGCACTTACACAAGTCCGGGTCATTAGCAGTTAGAGATGTCCGTTCGGTTAGACGGAGATCTGGCTCCGATTCTTTTTGGTCTTTCTATTTACCGTTCTTAAAGCGCGTAATTTGGACGCATTGCGATTGGGACAGTGAATGCGCAGCTGCAATCGGCACAGGTCTGCGGCTCTCACCGGCGGGCGGTAACCGGGGCTCGCGGCTTCGGAAACACCTCGCGGTACATCTCCGCAACCCGGAGCGTCAGCGGAATACTGGTGAAGCGCACGATATCGTCGAGTCGCTCGTAGACCGCGGCGGACCAACGAGCGCCGCGACGGCGGACTCGCTGCTCGATCCGCACTACCGATTGCTCGATCAGCAGGTACTCGCGGAGGGTTGGAATGGACTTGTACAAAGTAAACTTGTCGCCCCGGTCGTAGTCTCGCGTCGCATCCGAGAGCACCTCGACGAGTAAGACCGGATTCGCGGCCGTGTCGTCGCGGCCGGTTGCCAACATCAGCGCGCCGCAGAAGACGGACACGTCGGGATACGTGTACAGGCCTGCAGGCGTCTGCACCCGCAGGTCACTGCCGTACGCGCGGCATCCGTGACGCCGCAGCGCAAGACGCAGTCGCGAGAGGACGTTCGCCGTAATCTCGTTGTGCGCCGCCGAGGCGCCCGCCATTGCGAAGATCTCGCCATTGGAGAACTCGTGCTTGATTTCCGACACGCCCTCGATCGTGAAGTAGTCGTCGAGAGTGTATTTGCGCTGCGGCCGCGCCATTCGGGTGACGCATATCACAGCAACGCGCCGGCCGCCAGAAGACGCCGCCCCTTTGCACGCCTTGAACTGGTCGCCCGACTCGCTTGAGCCGGCGATCCAGCAAATTTGGCGCGCCCACGTGTTTGCAATAGGCTCCCGAACCAGCGATGAAGATGCTCGGCAGTCGTAGCATGTCGAACGGAGATTTTGCCTTCATCGTCCTGGCCATCAATCCACTGGGTGGGCTGCTGCTCGCCATCCCGATGGCAATGCTGACCCTCCAGTATCCGCTCTGGCTGGCCGTCGTGAGTGGTGTGCCACTCGCGTACGTGCAGGTCACGGTCGTTGACGCCGGATGGACGCAGCTGATGCGATTCGGGTGGTGGCACCGCTTACTCGAGCGCCGGCGCAGCCCCCGCATCGAACGACTGATCGCGTCGGGTGGGGCGTTCTGGCCGATCGTCGCGCTGACGCCACTCGTTGGCCCCTGGGCGATCATGGCGTTCATGCGCTACGCGCACGTCCCTCAGCGTCACGTGGCGCTGCCGGTCCTCCTCGGATTAACGTGGGGCGCATTGGCCATCGCCGTGGCCTGCATCGTCGTGCCGGAATCGATGCGGGCCGTGAGGTGAGCGACCTTCCTCCGTCCCTTTTTCTCGATGCTTGCGCGGCACTGACGCAGGGGAGCGAACGTGATGAGCCACCAGCAACAATCTCGCCTCGTGTTCTTTGTCGGCCCCGTCCTTCTCATCGCCACCGTGTTTTTCGTCACCCTCCTCTTCTCCACCATCCTCACTCCACTGTGGCTGACCCTGCCACTCCTCGTGGCGTACTACGCGGTCATCTGGTTGTTCGTCGTGATGTATCAGCGCATTCTCGCCGGCGAGGAGCCGGTGCTGAAGCGTGCTGAGCTGCGGCCCGCCTTCCGCGAGCTATCGCTTTGGATGGTGCTCTGGACGGTGGCGTACCCGATCCTCTCCGGTGCACACCACTTCCGCTTGCTCGCCCCCTGCCTCTCGTGGGGCTGGCTCGTCGTGGGCGTCGTCTTCAGCGCGGTCAACGGCCCATCGGAGGAGATCTTTTGGCGTCTCCTGCTCGAACGCTCCGGACGAGATGGTGGCATCAGCCAGAAGGTGCGCCTCTGGTACTCATCGGCCATGTTCGGAAGCTGGCACTTCATCTTCATCGTGTTCCTGTTTCCGCCCGAGATGCGGGCCGCGGCGCTCATTGCCACGATCGCCTCAACCTTCGTCGCCGGCTTGCTCTGGATGATCGTCTACCAGAAGTCGGGAAACATATTTCCTGACATCTTCGCACACACGGTGATCAACGTGCTGGTCGTCTTTCCCGCCGCGGCAACGACGCTGCTCAGCCTGCCCTGCGCCGCGCATTCGCCGCTGGCGTTCTAGATCTGGCAATCGCCGACCGTGCGGCACCACCCAATCTGCGGTCGTTGGCACGCCACCACAGGAACGCATGCGTATCCAGCAGGAGCTTCACGAACGCCCCGCGAACGCTGCACGTAACGATTTGGGCAACGGCGCATCAAAGTCCTTGCTCATGCGCACTCGCCCCTCCCAGCCACCGGCTTTGCGTTTGCCTCGCGTTGACGTCGATCACCAATTGCGTTGCGTTGTTGGTCGAGTCCGGGTCCGGATCCGTCGGGCCAACGGCGCGCAGCACGGTGTTCTCCGGTTGGTTCTTGTCGATCACGTTCAGCTCCACGGTCGTTGTATTGTTGGACGCCGTCGGCTCGGTGTTCCCCGGAACGATCGACGTGACGGTCAACGTGATCGTGCAGCGGTGCGGCACCCGATGATTGAAATTGGTGAAATCGCCGCGGGTAATGGTGAGCAGCACCACGGCAGTCGCTGACTGCCCACCGGCAACCAGAACGGCATTACTCCCTCTACCGAAATCGGGGATGCCCACCGTCCCGGCACCTGGACAATCCGAGCTGGCCGTGAGCTGGATGGTGTGCCCGGGTCTCTCGGTCGTGCGAGATGGATGCGACGAAGTCCGACCTCTCCCAGCTTTCTGATGCGGCCGTGAGGCCGGGTTCTTATAGCAGCCGCCGGCCACGCGCGCGCCGAAGTTTCAGTGCAACGGGTGGTTGGCGATCGCCCAGCGCAGGCGGTCGCGGGCGACGACGTAGAACGGGCGCGGCACTGTACCGTCGAGCTGCGCGCGGAAGGCGAGCGGGTCGGTGACCAGGAAAACGCGCTGCTCGCGCCACAGCTCGTCGAGCCGCTCGCGGCTGATGAATAGCTCGTTCATGTGCGGCCCGAGATATGCCGGCGGCACGAAATCACGCGGCTGGACGAGAGCCAGCCTGCGACGCAGGTAGAAGTTCAACCCGGCGCAGTTCTGGTACTCGACCGGAGCCTCGAAAATCGCCGTATCCTCCGGGTCCGCGACTTGGCGGATTACGGCCGCCAGGCCCGCGCTGGAGTTCACCCGCGCCACCAGGTGGAGACCCTGGTCGAAAAACGGCACGTCGAGGACGATGGTTGCAATGATGAGTGGCGCCACCAAGGCGCGGCGTTGCGTGAGCGCCGCCAGCCCGGCCAGCGCCGCGCCGGCAGCAAACAGCAGGCACGTCCGGGTGGCCAGCCCCGGCATCTCATGCACCGGCGCCAGCCAGGCAGTGCCGGCTATCACGCGCGGCACCACGAATGGCCCGAGCATGGCCAGGGCACCCAGTGCCACGGCATGCCATCTCACTACTTGTGATAACGACCGCTGGGCCGGACGAGCGTAATCCCGGAAGAGTCTGGCTCCCAGCAGCGCACAGGCCGGCAGCGCCGGAATCGAGTAGTGCTCCAGACGCGCGGCGGTGGCGGAAAAGAATCCCAACACCACGGCGGCCCACGTGAGCGCGAGCCGGTCTCCGTAATTGGGCGCACGGCGCAGTCGCACGAGCGCCGCCACGGCGGCGAGTGGAGCGAAAATGACCCACGGTGAGAGCCGGAAGGCGAACGCCGCCCAGAACGTGCCGAGCGAAATCGGCTCGGAATCGCGCGGCAGCTTGCGGTCGAAAAAGAACAGGACGTGCTGCTGTACCACGTAGTCCCAGAGGAAGCCGGGATGTCTCACCGTCATCAGCGCGTGCCAGGGCACGACGAGGATTGCAAACAGCCACCACGACCGTGGATGGAGCAATCGAGCTAGTATGCGTGTCTGCCCTTCGGCCACGGCGAGCACGACGATCACCAGCCCCGGGAGGAGAAGCGCCAGGAAACCTTTGGCCAGCAGTCCTAGAGCCAGAGACGCTTGCAAGCCAAGCAGCGGCCAGCGTGGCTGCCGCGCCGGCGCTGCATTCGAATGCCGCGCAGCCGCGTCGGCCTGTATCAGGTGAGTGAAGCACAGCAGCGCACCGAGGGTGCCCGCGGTGAGTAGCAGGTCGGGCCGCACGAGATGTGTTTCGAGCCAGAACCCCGCTGTGCTGAGCAGCAGAAAACCGGCCAGCACGCCGGTCTGTGCATCGAACAGCACCGTGCCGAGACGGGCCAGCAGAAGGACGATCACCAGGCCGGCAACGGCGCTCGGGATACGCGCCGCCAGCTCGTTGACTCCGCAGAGCAGGTCGGCGAGCGCGATCCCCCAGTACGCCAGCGGCGGCTTGTTCAGGAACAGGGCGTAATTGAGGTGGGGGCTGAGCCACTCGCCCGTCTCAACCATTTCGCGCGCGACTTCGGCGTATTCACCGTCGTTCGGGTCGTCCAACAGCGGTGCGGCGCCCAGCTGGAAGAAAAACGCCCAGGCGGCGACGGCGATGAGCAGGGCAATGGCAGCGCCGCAGGCAGGGGAAAGCCCGTCGTGCCAAGATCGCATCCTTCGAGACGGCGCCTGAGAGGACGGCGCCTCCTCAGGATGAGCGGAAGATGGTTGTAGCATCGAGAAACACCGCCCACCCTGAGGAGCCGCCTTCTTCTGGCGGCGTCTCGAAGGGTGCCCGCCACCTCGGACGCCCCGATTTCACGTTCTGCTCGACTGCGTAGCGCGTGCGACCAGCTCCGGCAGCACGCTCGCGGACGGGCCGCGTAGGCTCACGGAGCAGTATGCCGTGAGATCAGTTTCGTACAGGTTCACTTCGATCAACTTTCCACCCCGCTGGCGCACATCGAGCGGGAACTGCGCGGCCGGATACACGGTTGCCGAGGTGCCGGCAACGAGCATGCAATCGCAACCTTCGACCGCCTCGAAGCACTGGCTCAGCACGTCGGGCGGGATGGGTTCGCCGAAGGAGACGGTGTCACTCTTGAGTATGCCGGCGCAGCTCGGACAGCGCGGCGGCAAGTCCGCGAAAGAAATCTGGTCGAAGGGAAAACGGCGGACGCACTCGACGCAGCGGGCCAACGTGTAGTTCCCATGGATCTCGGCTACCACTCGGCTGCCGGCGGCACGGTGCAGGTTGTCGACGTTCTGGGTGATGAGACAGTGCAGGATGCCCGCGTCTTCCAGTTGCGCCAGCGCGTAGTGGCTGGGGTTTGGTCTCGCGGTGGTCAACACCTCCCACAGCTCCCGGAACGGGCCGCTGGACGACAGCTGTTCGCGCCACGCTTTGGCCGGATCCGCAAGGAATCGCTGGTAGCCGTTCATGGGCGGCTCGCCATACTTGGTCCACAGGCCGCCCGGACCGCGGAACGGCGGGATGCCGCTTTCCACCGACAGCCCGGCCCCCGTCAGGGCGACCACATGCCGGGCGCGGCGCAACAACTCCGCAGCGCGATCAACCGCGGTGGAACTTGGCTCTGCCATCTTCGTTCTCCGCCTCTGCTCGATGATCTGTGCTCTCTACTCTGTGCGTCCGCCTGAGCGCGCCGGCCCCGTGCACTATGAGGAGCCCTCGCGCGCTGCAAAGATGCCCGACGACGGAGATCGATTCAAGGAGGCAAGTCTGAAGGTGCGGGGAACCGGCATGATGAGGACGGCGACGCTTGCACAGCTGGCTGCGCGCGCAGTAGAGTTGGACCGTGCTGTCCAGGTTCGACTGGCCGCGGGGCTGGCTTCGCTACGATCTGAATCGCAAGCTCATTCAGCAAACGGCGTACTCTGCCCTCGTCTTCCGCGTGCTCGAAGGTCTCGCTGCCTGGCTCGTCTTTACGTTCGAGTTCTATACGGATGAGCCGGCCGCTTGGCCGCTCCATCTCGCCTTCGTCGGGTACCTTGTCGCCAACTTGATGTTCGCCCTGCGCTACCATGCAGGGAAAATCACGACTGGTGAAGTGGTTGCTGACCAGGCCATCAACATGGGGACGATGATCGCCGCTGTGGCATGCACCGGCGGCATCGCCAGCCCGTTGGTGTTGGTCTGTATCTTCAAGGTCGGAGGCTTCGCGTTCATCTACAGTCCCTTTTCGGGAATCGTGGCCGCAGTGGTGACGGTGCTGGGGCTTGGCGGGCTGGTGGCTGGGGCGGACCAGGGCTGGTGGACGGTGGTACGTCTCGAAGACGTCCTGAAACACGAGACCGAAAACGACATCGAGCTCGGGTTCCGCTTGTTGGCGCTTATCCTGATCCTGGCCGGCGCGACATGGTTTTTCAATCGCGTCACGGCCAAGGAACGGGAGGTTGTGGAAGAAGCACGACGGGCAAAGGATGCCGCTGGACGCGAGCGCGCCGCCGCGGCGGTCACCGCGGCGCTGCTCTCGGTCAGTGAAGCGGTCAGCCGCCTGACACGGCTCGGTGAGATCCTGAACGCGGTGGTGGATGTGGCGCCGCGCGTGCTGCAGGTGCGGTACTGCGCCATTCTGCTGTGGAACGAGGAGCGCGCTACGTATCGGGGTGCGGCGGTGTCGGGCGTCGACGCGACGCTGGCGGGCCAGCTCACCAAAGCGCGTTTCAGTCCCGCCGAGGTTCCCGATCTCGAATGGGTTCGCCGCCTCGGGCACTGCGCCGTTCTCGGGCCCCGCGGCCTGGCGGGGGTCGGCGTTCCGGAAGCGCCCGCCCTGCTGACTGCGCCGCTGCTGAGTGGGGGGCGCTTCTATGGGGTCGTCGTGTTCGCGCGCGCGGAAAGACAGGGCGGCTTCACGCAGCGTGATCTGATGATCGCCGATGGCGTTGCGCGGCAGACGGCGGTGGCGTTGGAGCGCGCGCGCCTGGCTGAAGAGGGCCGCCGTCTCAGGGGGGCGGTGGAGAGTACGACGGAGGCCGTGTTGATCACCGATCATCGCCGCCGCGTCGTGTATGTCAACGAAGCCTTTCTCCGCATGTTCGGCTACACCAGCGAGGAAGTGCTCGGACGCGATTCCCTCACCCTCGGTGTGGTCATGTCGGATGAGCGCATCCGCGAGATCGAGCACCACGTGTTGGAGAACAACTGGCGTGGTGAGGCGGTCGTGCGCCGCAAAGATGGCGCGGCGTTCCCGGTGTCACTGAATGCGAGTTTGATCCGGGCGGAGGACAATCGCATTCAAGGCTCCGTGGTGATTATGGAAGACATCTCGGCGCAGAAGGCGTTACAGGAGCAACTCCAACGCACCGAACGTTTGGCGGCCGCCGGTGAACTCGCCGCGGGGGTGGCGCACGAGGTGAACAACGCGCTCGTGGGCATTCTCGGCCAAACCGAGCTGGCCGAAGATGCGCAAGACGCCGAAACGCTGCGCGCGGCGCTGGCGCGTGTGGAGGCCCAAGGCAATCGGATTGCCGAGATCGTGCAGGGGTTGTTGGGCTTTGCCCGCCCGCAGCCCCCCGAGCGCCGCCGCGTCCAGCTGACGACGGTGGTACGCGAGACGTTGGGCTTGATGGCGCACGATCTGGGGCGGGCGGGCGTGCGGACCGAAGCCCATTTTGCCGCCGAGGTGCCGCCGGTGCTGGCCGACACGAAACAGATTCAGCAAGTGATCGTGAATCTGTTCACCAACGCCATCCAGGCCGTGGAGCCACGGGGTGGCGGAACACTGATAGTGACATTGACACCGGACGGTGCCGAGGCCGTCTTGCTCGAGGTGCGGGATGACGGGGTGGGCATCGATCCCGAGGTGTTGCCGCGCATCTTCGATCCGTTCTTTTCGACGAAGGAGAAAGGCACCGGGCTCGGGCTGAGCGTGAGCTATGGGATCGTACGCGCGCATGGTGGCGATCTGACGGTGCACAGCTCAGTGGGGCAGGGCACGACGTTCACGATCCGCCTGCCGGCTGCGGTCGCCAACCGTCCGGAAGCCGGCCAGAGCGTCCTCTTGGTCGACGATGATGATGCCGTAGCGGAGAGCTTGGGGAGCATGTTGGAACGTGAGGGCCTGACCGTACAGCGGGTCGCCACAGGCAACGAGGCGCTGGCACTGTTGGCGGCGCAGCCGGGCTTCGACGCCATTTTCCTCGACGTGCGCCTGCCCGACATCTCCGGCCAAGAGGTCTACGCGCGCCTGGCAGCCCAGCATGCGGACCTGGCGGCGCGCGTCGTCTTCGTGACCGGCGGCCTGTGGCGCCTGGACAGCCGCGGCTTGCGCGAGAAGCTCCCGGCGCAACCGACGTTGAGCAAGCCGTGCACGGCGGCACAGATCCGCGAGGTCTTGCGGCTGCTGCGTGATTCACGGGTGGCCGCGTAGGGACAGCGCGTCGAGAGGGGCGGGCGCAATTCGTCGTGCCCCGTCTTTTCTCGGGTGCCTGATTCGCGTACGTTCATTTCAATCGGACAGCGTGAGCGGAAGGAGAACGCGCGATGCAACAACGTGCCGTTGCGGCGAATCTTGCCACCGTCAGGGCCCACTTTGCTAGCGAGGCGAACCATGAGATCGAGCCGGTCTTGGACTTGTACACGGACGACATCACCTGGGAGGCCCCGGCCCGGCAGCTGCTCTTGCACGGCAAGCAGGCGACCGCCGAGAACTACCGGGAGATGTTCGGTTCGATGGCGGACGTGACGGTGACCCCGTTACGGCGCTTCGCGACCGAGGAGCGCGTCGTCGACGACAGCATCGCGACGTTTACCGTCACGGGCGACGGCATCGTCAACGCACCGCTGCCGATCGGAGCGCGCGCGGAGGTGCGGCTGGTGCACATCTTCGAAATGCTCGATGGCCGGATCGCCAAGGAATCGGCGTACGAGATGTGGCGCGACGCGACGAGCACGAGCTTGCCCGCCGCCGCGAGCCGCTCCCGGGCAACCGCGCCGCGACCGTCCGAACCGACGCCGGAGCGTATCATCCAGCTGGGGCTCGGATTCTGGAGCTCAAAGGCCTTGTTCAGCGCAGTCGAGCTGGGTGTGTTCACCGAGCTGGCGAGAGGACCGCTGCCGGGACGAGCGCTCGCCGAACGGCTGGGGCTGCACGTGCGCAGCTACCGCGACTTCTTCGATACCCTGGTGGCGCTCGGCTTGCTCGATCGGCGCCGCGATGTCTACACCAACACCGCTGAGACCGCCTACCTGCTCGATCGCGCCAAGCCGTCGTACATCGGCGGAATCCTGGAGATGGCGAATGCCCGGCTGTACCCGTCCTGGGGTGCGCTCACCGCAGCGCTGCGCACCGGTGAACCGCAGAACGAGGCGCAGGGCGGCAACCCGTTTGACGCCCTGTACAGCGATCCCGACCGGCTCCGGCTGTTCCTTCAAGCGATGACCGGCATCAGCCTCGGCACCGCCAAAGCCATCGCCAAGAAGTTTCCGTGGAAGCGGTACAAGACTTTCATCGACATTGGAGCGGCGCAAGGCGCGGCGCCAGTGCAGATTGCTCTCGCCCACGCCCACCTCACCGGCGGCGGGTATGATCTGCCGGCCGTCGAGCCGATCTTCCACTCGTACGTCGAGTCCTTTGGGCTGAACGAACGTCTGCGTTTCTATCCCGGGAATTTTTTCACCGATCCGCTGCCCGCCGCGGACGTGTTGATCATGGGGCACATCCTGCACGACTGGAATCTGGACGAGAAGCAAATGCTGATCCGGAAGGCGTACGAGGCGCTGCCGCCGGGCGGCGCGTTCCTGGTGTACGATGGGCTCATTGATGACGAGCGGCGCCGGAACACGTTCGGTTTGCTCATGAGCCTGAACATGCTGGTCGAGACGCCGGGCGGCTTCGACTACACGGGTGCGGACTGCTCCGCCTGGATGCGTGCCGCAGGGTTCCGCGAGACCTGGGTCGGAGCCGCTGCTCGGCCCCGACTCGATGGTGGTCGGGATCAAGTAACGGTTCGCTGCGGCCGCGCAGCCCTTCGACCAGACCGACGACGGATGCGGTTGCCGAAACGGTCTCGGATGTGGCTGCGGACGCGGCTACCGTTGCGGACTCGGCTGCCGCAACGGCGGCGGTGTCCGATCGTAGCTGCCGCGGCCGGCACGGCACCCGCCCGGCTTGCGTCGCTCAGGACATTCCCCGTTGGTCGCTGCGGGTTGCTCGTCGCCGGTGCCTCTGACAACATGTGGCTTCGCAACCAGCGAACAAGCACCTAGGAGGGCACGGATCATGAGCAAGGTGGTGGTACTCGGCGGCTGTGGCGCGGTGGGGAGCGTCGCGGCGAAGACACTCGCCGAAAAGAATGATTTCACCGAGGTGGTCATCGCAGACATGAACCTTGCCAAGGCGCGCGAGCTCGCTGCGAGCAGCGGCAAGATCACGGCGGTCCAGGTCGATGCGTCGGATGCCCAGAGCATCACGCGGGCCATTGCCGGCGCCGAGGTCGTGTTGAATTGCGTCGGCCCTTTCTACCGCACCGTTCGCACGGTGCTGGGCGCGGTGATCGAATCGCGCATCAACTACGTCGATATCTGCGACGACGTGGACGTCACACTCGACATCCTGGCCATGGACGAGACCGCGAAGCGGGCCGGCGTCACGGCGGTCATCGGCATGGGGGCGTCGCCCGGCGCGACGAATCTGCTGGCGAAGTACCTCGTCGAAACGCAGCTCGACGAAGCGGAGGCGATCGACATCTTCCACTGCCACGGTGGCGAGCCGATCGAGGGCGCGGGCGTCATCGGCCATCGCTTCCACTGCATGAGCATCGACATCCCCATGTTTCTCGACGGCAAGCTCACGACGGTGAGCTACTTTGGTGAGGATGGTATTGCCTTGCGACAGATCTTCGATTTCCCGGTGCTCGGCAAGGTGGAAATCTTTCCGTATCCGCACCCGGAGCAAGTGACGCTGCCGCGCTACCTCAAGGTGCGACGGGTTACGAACAAGGGATCGGTGATCCCGATGGAGTACTACAAGCTGACCGCGGAGCTGTGCCGTCTCGGGCTTGCCAGCCGCGAGCCGCTCGAGGTGAATGGACAGCCGGTGCTGCCGTACGACGTCGCCGTCGCCTTTTTGATCCGCGAGCGCGAGCGCATCTTGCGTGCGACGCAGTTCGGCAGCCAGCGCGGCTGCATGTCCGTGGTGGTGACCGGCCGCAAGCGCGGCGAGGCACGCGCGCTGCGCGTCCACCTGGCGTCGCGCGAAGGCGGACTGGGCGAGGGGACGGGCATTCCCGCCGCCATCGGCGCGACGCTGCTGCAGCGCCGGCGGATCACCGCGCCGGGCGTGCTGCCACCCGAGGGCTGCATCGACGCGAACGAGTTCCTCGGGCTGGCGATGGAATTCATGCCGCGCAGCGCCAGCGGCAGCGGCGCCGGCATTCTGTTCGAGTCGGTAGCGGCTGACGGCACCGTGACGAAAATGAATCTCTGAGGGCTGCGCCCCGATCACAAGCTCTGAGCTGCGCATGAGCCGCTACGTCCTGGCGCTCGATCACGGCACCTCGGGCATCAAGGCGGCGATCGTATCGGAGCGCGGCGCGGTCGCCGATTTCGCGTTTGCCCCAACGCCGATTTCCATGCTTGCCGGCGGCGGGGCGGAGCAGGATCCGGACGACTGGTGGAACGCTATCGCCAGCGCCGTGCGGCAGTTGGTCACCCGCGCCGCCGTGCCGCCCGAGCAGATCGACGCGCTCTGCGTCTCCAGCACGTTTTCCACGACCGTGGCCGTCGATGGCGACAGCCACCACCTCGGGAATGCGCTCACCTGGATGGACGCGCGCGGCGCGCCGTACGTGCAGCGCCTCATGGGCGGCTTCCCCAGCCTCCTCGGCTATAACGTGCGCAAGGTCTGGACGTGGATCTCGAAGACGGGCGGCGCGCCCTCGCTGTCGGGCAAGGACGATGCGGCGCACGTGCTCTTCTGGAAATACGCCCGACCGGAGGTGTACGCGGCGGCGCGGGTGTTCCTGCCGAGCAAGGACTACCTGAATTTGCGGCTCACCGGACAATGCGCCGCATCCTTCGACTCGATGCACTTGTTCTGGGTGACCGACGCCCGCGACCCGCACGCCATTCGCTACGACGACGAGCTGATCGCGCTCCTCGGCATCGAGCCCAGCAAGCTGCCGCCGCTGCGCGCCGCCACGGACGTGTTGGGAGCTCTGCGCCCGGAATGCGCAGACGCACTGGGAGTGCGGCGCGACGTCCGGGTGGTGATGGGCGCCCCTGACCATCAGTGCGCGCTGATCGGGTCGGGCGCCGTGCGGACGTACGAGGCGCACCTCTACGTCGGAACGTCGTCGTGGATCGAGTGTATCGTCCCCTTCAAACGCACGGACCTGCTGCACTCGATTGCGTCGTTCCCGACGGCGATCCCCGGCACGTACCAGTGCATCAACGAGCAGGATCTGGCGGGAGGGGCCCTCAGCTTCCTGGCCGACAACATCTTCTTCCATCGCAATCCGTTCCTGTCGATCACGCCGCCGGAGCGGCCGTACGACCTCCTTGACGCGATCGCCCGCTCCGTGCCGGCGGGCAGTCACAAGTTGTTATTCACGCCGTGGCTGAACGGCGAGCGCACCCCGGTGGATGACGGCGCGCTGCGCGGCGGCTTTCACAACATCTCCACCACCACGAACCTGGATCATATGGTGCGCGCCGTGATGGAGGGCGTGGCGTACAACACGCGCTGGAGCCTGGGCTGCGTCGAGCGCTTCGTGCGCCGCCGCCTCGATCCGATCCGCATCATCGGCGGCGGGGCGGAATCGGACGTGTGGTGCCAGATCTTCGCGGACGTGCTCGACCGTACGATCCACAAGGTGGTGGCGCCGCGCGAAGCCAACGCCCGCGGCGCGGCGTTCATCGCCGCGGTCGGCTTGCGCTGGCTGCGCTTCGAGGACATCCCGGAACTGGTCGCGGTGGAGAAGATCTACGAGCCCGATCCGGCCAACCGGCGCATCTACGACGAGCTGTTCGCCGCCTTCCTCATGATCCACAAGCGCAACAAAGGCATCTACCGGCGCCTGAACGGCACACCCGGGCAGCGCCAGGAGCGACGCGCGGCGGATGCCTGAGCCGCGGTCGCGAACGCCAGCGGGCCAGCGGCGCGCCGCCAGCACACTGGTTCTCGTCGTGGTGTTCGCCTACTGCCATTTCGTAGCCCGGCTCAGTTGGGCGATGCGCTTTTCGGTCTGCGTTGCGTATGCGACGAATGTTGACCGATTCCTGCGTCAAAGACAAGGCATCATAACGTGAATACACCGGAGCGCAGATGACGGTCGAGAACTTGGAGTCGATCACGAGCTGACGGCTGACGATGACAAAGACCCGAGAACGCTTCGGGTCTCGGCTGGAGGGGTGGCGAACTCGATACAGCTCGCCGCGCTTCAAACGGGCACCTGAAAGCTGAGGACGTCACGGGCTTCCCGATTCAGCCTGCGCGCATTTCGGTTCAGGATTCCCAGGTCTCCGGCCGCCTCATTTCCTTGGGCCTTTGCCGGCCGGACAACAGCCGTAACTCCCCGCGTGCTCCGCTCGCTGCGGCCACCCCGCGGTTTTGCTGGGCCTATGTCTTCCGGTATAATCATCGTTGCTGAACCACTCTTTGCTCGCATTCCGCCCTCTTAGAAGCAGCCCTTGCGAATGTCAATCTTGCGCTTGCCGAACGGCTTGCCGCTCAGGCGCGGTGTGCTTTCCGCCGTCGCCTGGAGCGGCTGGTTCGGCCCACGCTGGTCACGACAACACCAGGAAAGAGGCATCAGGGTCCTGTTCGAAGGTGTGCAGATCGGCCTCATGCTCCCGGAGCAACGATTCAATCTCGTCCGTAGAACAGTTGCCCCGGCGGATCCAGACCACCTTCGGCGGGTGGCCGCGCAGAAAGCTAAGCTGATGGAAGTCCGAATCCTTGGAGACGATGAGAAAGCTCTGCGCCGCCGCGTACTGCCAGACGGCATCGTCGTCCGCACGGCCAAGTCCGATATTACGAACGTGATTGCTGTTCGGGAATATATCTGCCAGCGAACGCACGAGCCGGTGCGACAGATTCTGGTCGAAGAGCAGGTTCACGTTGGCGGAACTTCAAGGAGCCGTCGCTCTCGATCGGCTGCAAATGCCAAGCAGGCGCGGATATCCTCGCGGGTGAGATCCGGGAAGTCACTGAGGATCTCATCCTCAGACATCCCTGAAGCGAGATATTCGAGCACGTCGTACACGGTGATCCGCAGCCCGCGAATACAAGGCTTCCCGCTGCGTTTGCCCGGCTCGATGGTGATCAAGTCACGGTAGTCCATGACAGGAACCGTACATCCGTCTCCGCCCCGCCGTCAACTGCCACTGCTCCGCCGCGGCCGAACGCTCGACGCTCAGCCGCGCCGCAACCCTTCGATTCACCAGAACGGCTCGTGGCCGGCGGCGGCTGGAGCGTTTTGTTCGGCCTGCCGCACCCCCGGTCGAACGGTGAGTCATCGCACTTATAGCTGGCCAGCTTGACGCTAGCTGACGCTCGTCGGGAGAAACAACCGCCGGAAGGCAACTGCGGATAGAACAAGAACCAGTGCTGCTAATCCCAGGGGCGAGAGTGCCGGAGCTGACGGCGCCGGAACAGGGTCGGCGCTAACGCTCAGCTGCACCTGGAGCCCTGTCGGATTCGGGCTAAACGTAGCGGCGTTGTCTACGATGAAATCCAGGGTGTTGAGCCCGGAAACAAAGCCGCTGTTTATCGCGAATGCGCTGAACGCGAGAAACTGACCCCGGTTGGTTATCCCGGTGCTGACCCCATTCACAAGAATGTCGAGCCCGACATTGTCGCTGGACCACTGACCGGTGACTGTCGCAGTCTGGGGCTTGAAGCCGGTCAGGTCAAATGTGGTTCTGTACGTATATTGACCCGGCAGGTTGCCGAAGCTCGGATTAACTGCCGTGCTTTGGTCGGGCCTCGGAGCGATCCACTTCGATGTGGCGGTGTTATACATCCGCGTATAAATAAAGGGACATAATCGTTAGCAAAAAGGGTGGGAACACGTGGATCGAGCATCAAGGTCAGGAAGTCATTGCGAGCAATCGTGCTGCCGCTGAACTGCTCTAGCTCCGTCGCTACGGTTTCAATGAGGGCTGTGACGGCAAGGTACACCCCAAGAATCCCAAGTAGTGCTGCGACAATTCGGGATGCCTCTGACGCCTGAGGCTCAGCCGCAAGGGTGAACAACGCAGCGGCCAATCGATCTCTGAACGCGAGCACAAGTCCACCAGCAATTGCGACTGCAGCGGATGAAATAGCGGCTTGTGCAATCCCGCGAGCGATCGTGTACTCGGGCCACAGCAGTAAGGCAAGCGCGGTCCCGGTGTAGGCTACCGACCGCAGAATGAAGTACAAGCCGACGGCGGTGAGCATCGTTAGCCCAGGGCAGACTGCAATGTGCTGGGCAGCGGCGCAGACGGCGACGGCTCAGGGTCTGTCAACCCACCGTCGTGGGCGAACAGTAAGCGAGTGAGCTGACTTCGAAGCGCGATCACGGTAGCACCCGCGATTGCCGCCACGCCGGTCGGAATGCTCGCCTGTGCAGCGTACCGAAAGTCAGCTGCGGTTGAGGTGACTAACAAGCCAAGATACCCCGCCGCATACACAACGGACTCTGCGACAAGCCCTAAACCGAGCCCCGTGATCACAACGTACCCGAGTTCGGACCGGTTCATGCGCCTCGCGCCAGCCTAACGCCGCGGCTCAGGCGCGGCGGCGAACCGGCACGCAGTCCGAACAAGAAACGCGACCCATCACACGAGCGATCTCCCCGCCGTCGCCTGGAGCCGCTGAGTTAGGCTCGACCGCGTCGGCGCTCCTCTTGCGCGAGACGTTCCGCAATCCACATCGCGGCCAGGTCCCGCGGCCCAACCTGCTTATGGCGAGCAATCCGTGTCAGGCTGCCAAACACCCGCTCGTCGAGCGCCACAGGCACAACCCTTGGCGGTGGCCGACGAATGCGAAGTCGGACGGGCTCGCCCGAATCGAAGAGGTCAGCCACCTCTGCGTCAGACAGGCGATCCCATTCCGCCGCCTCTTCTCGCAATTTGCGACGCTCCGCCACTGTTAGTTTCCGCGCCATTGCTGATACCTCCGTCTCGTTTGCGGCTCCATTGGCCAAGCCGTGACGGCACGCCAAACTCCTCGGTCACGGTAGACTGCGATCACCACGACCAGGTACCGTCCTCCGCACGTCTGACCGAAGATCATAAACCGATTCTCTGCTCGCCGCCGCTGACGCCTACGCTTACGGACGATCCACGACGGGTAGCAGTCCTCAAAGACCACCTCATCGATCTCCTGTGGTTCGATTCCGTGAAGCGCGATGTGTTCGAGGTTGTCGTCGTCCCACTCGGCCGCGAGTTCCGCAAACGCCACGGACGATTTCTAGCACGGTCGAGAGATCAAGCCTAACGCGTTGCGCTTGAGCCGCGCGCGTGTTTCTTGCTCGCCGGCTGGATGCGCTGAGTTGGGCCGCCTAGCGAATGAGCTCATTCAAACGCAGTTGATTCTCGTAATTGATTTGCGGGCCGATGAAACGGCTGGTCTCGGCAGGATCCGGTACCTGGCGCTCGGCCTCGAGAAGGATATTGAAGGTTGCGAACGATGCGGGATCAGAGAAAGTGACGACGCCAACCCCAAAACGTTCCGACTCCCGTTGGACGCGATCGAGGCGTGCCTCGTCGAAGTCCTTTGGCACGTGGAGACAAAGGTAGCTTCGATTGGCAACTGCTGAATGAGAGGCGGTCTCGAACACTCCCTCGATGCCGTAGTTATCGAGTGGCTTAATCTCAAACGTTATGACGTCGAGAGACTTCCCAGGGATGAATGGGTACGTGCGCACGGCGACGAGAACGACATCGGGACGCGTCCACCTGCCGCCAGTGTCCTTGGAACCCTTGTTTGCCGTGACCTCTGACACGAACGATGAGATGCCCTTCTGCTTGGCCCAGTCGCCCCGAATGGTGTCATGAAACGGCTTGTAGAGCTGGGACTCGAGCCGATACTCGGCAGCGGCGGTCTGAGGTGTCTTGGGTGTCACTTGTAGAATGCGCCGCAACGAGCCGCCGTACCCGGGTACCGACCTAATTTGGGTAACAACCAAGTTGACTCACCTGGGAAGGTGTGCGATGGTGGCGATTATGGCAGGGGCCTGGAATGAGAGCTGTCTCGACAGCAACTTCGTTTGCCATCCGTTGTGGCTCGCGTGTGATCATGCGCGTTGTCTTTTCAGCTGGAAGGCCTAGGGGGATCGACCCGAACATGCGCGTCGTTTTCTCGGATGAATCGGGCACGGGCGATGAGGCCATAGAGCCGCTTACCGTTGTGACGGCGTTGATGTTCAACATGGACACGCAGTGGGAACCGATGGCTGCGGCCCTCGACAAGCTCGCGCCTTCACCCGAATATGAATTTAAGGGAAGAAAGTTATTTGGCGCATTGCGAAACGGACGCCAACGAGCGCAGGCTGACAGGCTTCTAAGGGGCGTCCTGCAGACAATTCCAGACAATTCGCTTTTTGTATTTTACGGTGCCTGCGACCGTGCAGGTATGCGCGCGGCGGAGCTTATCGCTCCAGATGCGACGCCATGGTCACCCCAAGAGGTCGCATTTCATATTTGCATGGACTTGGTGGACAAGCTGATCGTGACGGCCTTTCCAAACGAGCGCGTCTTGTGGATTTCCGACAAGAGTGGGTACGAGGCGGCGAATAGGAGCCGGTTGAGAGATCTTGGGGAATTTACGCAGGTGGACAAGCTACCGCATGTCCCCGAGGATATGATAGACCGCCTGATGGGTGACCCAACCGTTCGGCCGCACCAAACGCCCATCATTGACCCCATCTATTTCGGCGACTCCAAGGAATCACGCGGGCTTCAGCTAGCGGATGTGTGCTGTTCGGTTATTACCAATCGTTTTCGTGGTCAGGCCATTGCGGAAGATTATTACAGCATCATACGGGGCGGAATCGTCGCCGATGGTATCGCGCCGATGTTTTCCACCACAATGCTTCAATGGCTCAATAAGAATCGCGAGACACTCCTCAACAAATTTGGGGCTGATAAGATCGACGGCAAGAAGAAACGGACAAGGAAGTTATGAGCCGACCACGAATGCAGTTTCAAGTGGTGCCCGGCGATACGCCGCGTGAGCGGTTTGAGAATCTGGCACGGCACCTATTCACCATACCGAAGACCGAGTTGGAGCGCCGTCAAGCAGAGTACCTGAAAGAGCGGGTACGGAAGAAACGACAACGCAAAAAGGGAAACAAGAAATGAAGCGCGATTGGGAATGTGTGCGCCAGATCTTATTGCAATTGGAAGCGCTTGGCGATTCGACTAGCGTGCTTTGCGCTGGGCAGATTCCGGGATTCGATGAACAGAATGTCACGTATCAGATGCAGCTGCTCAGCGAGGCGGGCTTGATTGAGGCTGATTGCACCTCTGGTCTGGGTGGCTCCGGCTTCGGCATGGCGTCACGGCTTACGTGGCAAGGGCATGAATTGTTAGACAACATGCGGGATCAGGGCATGTGGAACAACATCAGAAAGACGATCAGGGAGAAGGGGCTTGAGGTGTCAGTAGAAGCAATCAAACTAGCCGGAAAGCTCATCATCCAGCGGGTGTTGTCTTGATACGCTTGCCCCTTCCCTCGCGTGGCCGTTTCGGTGCATCACGTCGTAGCCATCGCGACTTTGCCGGTCAGCTCTTTGTACATCAGGCGCTTGCCGAAGATCGCACGGCACACCTTGACGAAGCGGCCACGGTCGCCGTCTTCGTGCTCGCGTTCGTTGAACCGAAACGCCTCTTCGTCGAGGTAGCGGAACAGATGGAACGGCTCGACGCTTACGTAGGTTCCACGGATGCAGCGCTTCAACAGAGACCAAAAGTTCTCCATCCCGTTGGTGTGGACGTTGCCTTCTACGTACTTCTCCGCGTGGTTGATGACGTTGTGCACGTAGTCCGGGGCAAGCGCATCATAGGATTTCAATTCGTCCGTCATGATTGCCGAACCAGGCTTGACGTGCTTGTGGACGAGCGGATCAAGCTCCACGCGCTTGCGAGTGTTCACGACTTGGGTCCGCACCGTGCTGTGCTTCTTGCCGCCATGGCCGTGCCGGGCCAGGAGTCCGGCGACGGCAACCTTTCCGCTTCCGCCTGTGCCTGTGATTTTTTCAGCACGCTTGTGCGCGTGCATATTGCGGGCCTTTCCGCCGATGAAGGTCTCGTCAACCTCTACTTCGCCGTCAAGTTGTCCGCCGTCTTGGTCCTGCATGGCCAAGCGAATGCGATGGAGCATGAACCAAGTGCTCTGCTGGCTCACGTGCAGCGCACGGGAAATCTCGTAACTGCTGACACCGTTCTTGCAGGTCACAATTATCCATATGGCAACCAGCCACTTATCGAGACCAAGGGGGGAGTCCGCAAAGATCGAGCCGTTCTTAATCGAGAATTGACGGCACGCATGGTCAGCCTTGCACTTCCACAAACGTCGAGTCGAGAGGTAGCTGACTTCCTTGCTGCCGCAGATCGGGCAGGTTATACCGTGAGGCCAACGCAGCGCGACGAGAAACTCTTGCGCGCGTTCCAAGTCGGAGAAGTACACTACCGCTTCTTGCAATGTCCGGGGCCAGCTGTCGTTTGCCATTTCCATCAACCTCACCTGCAAGGTAACACACAATCGCGGGTGAGTCAAGTTGGTTATTACCCTAATTTGAGGCTCCGTGACCTAGTTTCGATTCCCCCCTTGGCATTTGCTCCCACCGTTCTGGTGCGGTAGCCTCACGCCATCAGGGCAAGGGTGCTTTGCCCGTGTCTGCCGCCGCGGATGGTTACCGTCTCCCCGTGGCGGCTGCCCTGATTTCTTCCGCGCTTCCTACTTGCTAGGGCAAGTATTGTCGTGCTACACTTGCTCCAGCAAGTATGGAGGTCCAGGTGACAGACGACAAACGTAACGCCGATCGGGGTGCGCCGGCCAACGAAGCAGCAAGGGAGTTGTCACGCTTAGGAGCAAGCAAAGGCGGAGTCGCCCGAGCAAGCGTTTTGACTCCCGAGGAACGTCGAGACATCGCCCGTGAGGCGGTGAAAGCCCGTTGGCTCAAGGCTGGAAAGTTGAAGGCCATCGAGGCGGGAACAGACAAGCCTATTGACGTCGAAGCTCCGGCCATCGAGGAACGGCCACTGAAGGCCACGATGCCGTATTCAATGCTTCCCGGCAAACTGACCATCGGGAATGTCGACATGGAGTGTCATGTCCTAAATGACGGGAGGCGCGTACTGACCCAACGCGAAGTTGTGCGCGTTCTGAGTGGCGGGCGCGAAAGTGGCAATTTGACGCGGTATTTTGATCGAAATCCCTTAATTTCTGCGGACTTCGAGTCAGGCCCGATTATTCGGTTCCGAGTGCCGGCAAGCAAGATGATCGCGAACGGCTATGAGGCGACCCTGCTGATTGAAATCTGCGAAAAATATCTTGCGGCCTGGGAGCAAGGTTTGCTCAAGAGGAGCCAGTACAAGCTGGTAAAACAGGCCGAAATTGTCGTTCGAGCGTGTGCTAAGGTTGGCATCATCGCCCTGATCGATGAAGCAACCGGCTACCAAGAGATCCGGGCAAAACGCGCCCTGCAACTCAAACTCCAGGCATTCATTGCGGAGGAGATGCAGGAATGGGCTCGGATGTTCCCGGATGAGTTCTGGTTCGAGCTGGCCCGGCTTGAAGGTGTGCGTTACTCCCCACGTTCGAGGCCACTGCGCTGGGGTCGATACATAATGCTTTTCGTCTACGATGCTGTCGATCCAGATGTTGGACGGGAATTGCGTGCTAAAAACCCAAGTCCACGATTTTTGCGGAACCATCACCAGTGGCTCAAGACTTTTGGGCGAGAGAAAGTTCACGACCAGATCGAACGCGTGGTCACGATAATGAAGCTCTGCGACACCATGGACGAGTTCCGTGCAAAATTCGCGAGGGTTTTCAAGAAGAGCCCCCTTCAGATGGAGTTTGGTTGGGACTCGGTTCCCGCCGCTCGATAGATCGATCCTGGGATGGGAGGTGGTGAGGATGAGAAGAGTCGCCGCCCCGGCGCCCACGCTCACCGGCGTGCGGGGCATTGCCCGGTAAGGCGCCGCTCCCTGCACCTTCGCGGGGAAGCGGGAGCGTGCGCCGTGGTGGGCTCCCTTACGGGAAAGCAACAGCTAGCAGAATCAGTCTGACGCGG
Source organism: uncultured delta proteobacterium (assembly GCA_963729835.1). Classification (GTDB taxonomy): domain Bacteria; phylum Desulfobacterota; class Binatia; order HRBIN30; family HRBIN30; genus CAVSQF01. Next base: position 213,798 of record CAVSQF010000016.1, read on the forward strand.
CCAATCCTTTTTTGAGCAGCCACAGCGAAAGGGGTTCGCTTGCACGATCTGCTTTCTCCGTCAGGATGCGCTTTTGCTCGCGCGTGGCTTTCACCTGGATTGTCTCGGTTCGCTGCTTCGCCTTTGGCGTCTTGGGTCTCGGCATGGGGATAGTATAGGCAGAAAAATAAGATAAGATCAAGCACTTTCTTGATTGACAAAGGCATGGAACGTATATATAAAGTTTCTAGATGGAAACGCAAGTGAAACCCCGCCCCACCCACGGTTGGAGCCATGGGTGGGGCGCGAACCCCGCGCGACATGCACGCAAGGCTCAGGGCGAGTTAAAGCGTAGCACGTTCGTGGGCACCGTAGGAGAGCCACATGAACGTGTTGCCCTTTGAAAAACAGATTCGGGTCATCGCCGGTCTGGTCGAAGGATGCTCCATGAAATCCGTCTCTCGGATCACGGGCATTCACCCCGACACCATCATGCGGCTCGGCGTGAAGGCCGGGGAAGCGTGCCACCGTTTGCACGACCAGTTGATGCGCGACCTCGATGTGAACCTGATCGAACTGGACGAACAGTGGGCCTTCATCGCCAAGAAACAGAAGCGGGTGAAGGACACCGACCCCGCCGAGTACGGCGACGTGTGGCTGTTCGTGGCGTTGGCCGCAAATCAAAAGGCCGTGCTGAGCTACGTGGTGGGCAAACGAACCTCCGAGAACGCCGACGCTCTGGCGATTGACCTGGAAAACCGACTCACCACACGCGCACAAATCACCAGCGATGGATATAGTCCGTACGTCGGCGCCATTGATACCGCGTTCGGTCGGAACGTGGACTTCGCGCAACTGATCAAGATCTACCAGGCAACACCTGGCAACGATGCCGCGCACCGCTACTCTCCGGGCTCAATAAGAGGACTCGAAAAGAACGTGATCCGTGGCAACCCGGATGAAGACCTGATCTCAACTAGCTATGTGGAACGCTTCAACCTCACCACGCGGATGGCAATGAGGCGCTTTACCCGGCTGACCAATGGGTTCAGCAAGAAATTCGAGAACCACCGGGCGGCGATCGCCCTGCATCTTGCGCACTACAACTTTTGTCGGGTACACGAAACGCTGCGGTGCACGCCGGCCATGCAGCTGGGAGTGACGAATCACATTTGGACCATCGAGGAACTCTTGAAGCAGGCGTCGCTCTCCCGCCCGAAGCACCGGTGCCACCGACAACGCAGGTTCCGGCCACGGTGGCGCGCCACGGCATACGGCCGTTCACGCTGAGAGTGATCCGAGGCGGGAAAGCCTAGCGATTCCGATTGAACATGATGCGGTCGGCATGATAGCTGACCGCACGATGCCCAGCATGACGGTCGCACAGTTCAAGGCGAAGTGGGCTCGCTACAAAGGCAAAGAAACCTCCGCATATCAGGGGCACTTTGACGACCTATGCCGAATCCTTAATCAATCAACTCCGACCGAGGCAGATCCGAGCGGCAATGATGTATTCTGCTACCAAAAGCGCGCTATCAAAGACCGCGAATTATTCGAGATGCCGGACTCCGGCGATCCCAGCGAACGCGGGTTTGCCGATGTCTGGAAGAAGGATTGTTTCGGCTGGGAATACAAGGGCAAGAAGAAGAATCTTGATGAAGCCTACAAACAGCTCCTCCGCTACCGGGAAGCGCTCCTCAATCCACCCTTGTTAGTTGTCTGCGATTTCGAGCGCTACATCATCAAGACCAATTTCAATGGCACTGTCCAGGAAACGCATGAGTTTACCAACGATCAGATTGACGAGCCAAAGAATTGGCGGATTCTCCGCGCCTTATTTGAGAATCCCGAGTCTCTCAAGCCGCAACGCACCACGGATCAAGTTACCCAAGATCTCGCTGCGACTATCGCGGAAGTAGCACGCTCCCTGCAAAACCGCGAGTGCGTGGAACTCGCCGATGCCCGAACCCGCAAGGAAGTTACAGTCGCACAGAGGACAAATCTTCGAATCGCCCGCTTCCTCAATCGCATTGTTTTCTGCCTGTTCGCCGAAGATACGGCCTTGCTGCCAGCTCGATTGTTTTCAGAAGTGGTGAAGACCGGCTTGGAAGACCCTAGATTATTCGCTGCAACGCTGGGCGACCTGTTTCGCGTCATGGCCAGAGGCGGACGGTTCGGCGCAAAGACCATTCGCCACTTCAACGGGCATTTATTTGAGGAATCTACCGTCTTTGAGCTGACCGAAGATGAGCTCCGCAAACTGATAGACGCTGCCGAGGCTGACTGGCAATTCATTCAGCCGAGTATCATGGGTACGCTTTTTGAGCGCGCCATGGATGAAACTCAGCGAGCACAGCTGGGTACGCACTATACCGGCGAGGCGGACATTCGGGATTTGGTTGAGCCGGTGCTTATGGCCCCGCTTCATCGGGAATGGCAGGCACTGAAGGTGAGCTTTCGGCCCTCACTCAAGAAAGGGAAGGGCACCCTAGACGACCGTGCCCGCATCGAGAATTTCCTGCGGAAGCTTCGTTCCATTGTGGTCCTAGACCCGGCTTGCGGCAGCGGAAATTTCCTTTACGTCTCGCTCCGGCTGCTGCTGGACCTGGAAAAAGAAGTCGTCACATTCGCGGCGCAATTGGGCTTCCGCTTCACGCCAGAAGTGAGTGTACAGCAGTTGCGAGCCATTGAAATCAATCCGTATGCATTCGAGTTAGCACAAGTCTCCGTACAAATCGGTTATCTACAATGGCGACGGGACAACGGCTTTGACAACGACCGTACACCTGTCTTGCAGAATCTCGATGGCTTTCAAAATGAAGACGCGCTTCTACTTCCGCACTACCGAAGCAAGCCGAAAACGCTGAAGGAAGCGCAAGCCGGAGAGCACAAGGAAGACACCGCCTTAAAATTCCACACCGAGTGTAGGTGGCCCGAAGCGGATGTCATTGTTGGCAATCCACCATTTCTTGGTGACAAGGTTATGCGTAGGGAATTAGGCGACGGATATGTTCAAGATCTTCGTCAAGTCTACGGTGATCGCATACCGGGTCAGTCCGATCTGTGCTGCTACTGGTTTGAAAAAGCTCGCCAACTGATTCAGGACGGCAGGTGTAAACGCGCCGGTTTGCTCGCTACACAGAATATTCGTGGAGGGGCGAGCCGCAAGGTACTGGACCGCATTAGTTCTTCCGGTGACATCTTTTTCGCTGTGAGTGATAGAGAATGGGTGCTTGACGGCGCGATGGTGCATATCTCAATGATTGGCTTTGATGATGGCAGCGAAACGGATAGATGGTTAGATGGCCAGCGCGAACCCATAATCCATCCGAACCTATCGGCGCGGCCTGCTGACATAACCAAGGCCCAGAGACTTACGCGGAACTTCTCGCTTGGATTTTTGGGCAGTTGCAAGGGTGGTAGCTTCGATATCGAAGAGAAGGAAGCGGTCAATCTTCTTCGCGCGGGCGGAAATCCGCATGGGATGCCGAACAGCGATGTTGTACGGCCGGTAGTCAACAGCGATGACCTTACCCACTCTCGTAGGATTCGTTGGATCATTGACAACGCTGGACTCTCGCTGGAGTCAGCGGCGCTTTATGAAAAGCCCCATGCCTTAGTAGTGGAACGGGTAAAACCCACGAGGGACGTAAACCGAGACAAATGGCTCCGCGATAACTGGTGGCGCCCTCAGCGGATGCGACCCGAAATGCGACGCGGGATAGCTCCTCTTGAGCGGTTCATTGTTACGCCTACAACTTCCAAGCATCGCCTTTTTGCCTGGTTGCGCCATCCAGTACTACCAGACCACAAGCTTATCGTTTTCGTCCGGCAGGATGACTACTTTTTTGGGATTCTTCATTCTCAATCCCACCAGGCTTGGTGTAGGGCAATCGGCACGCAGCTTCGGGAAAGGGAAAGCGGTCTTAACTATAATGTCGAATCATCCTTTGAGACCTTTCCGTTTCCGTGCCCGGCACCAGCGCAGGAAGTCGCCATCGCGGCCGCCGCAAAAGAGCTGAACGACTTGCGCGAACGCTGGCTCACCCCACCCGAATGGATCGCGGAACGCATTCTGGAATTTCCTGGCACGCCCAATGGCCCTTGGGCGCCCTATGTGGTCAACCCAGATGAACAGGGCATCGGTACCGTGCGCTATCCGCGCCTGGAGCCCCGCGACGCCGATTGCACCGCGAAACTCAAGGAGCGGACCTTGACAAACCTTTACAACGAGCGCCCTGCATGGTTGGAGCTGGCCCACAAGAAGCTCGACGCTGCCGTAGCTGCCGCCTATGGCTGGCCCAGCGATCTCACCGACGACCAGATTTTAGAAAGGTTGCTCGCTCTAAATCTCGAACGCGCCGCTGAAGAAGCGCGCGCTCCTAAGAAGACTAGATCTTCGCGTGAGAGGCGAGAAGGTGAGATGCTCTGAGGGCGGGGATTAGGTCACCTAGCTGGGTGACCTAATTAGGTCGGTACCCGTACCCGCGGCCTACTTGCACCTTACCTTCGGACACGAGTTGGCTATGAATCAGCCAGTACTCGTCGTCCGTGAGCGGCTGCCCGAGCTGCGACTTCGTCTTGTCACGCAGGGCCACTCGGAGCGATGTGTTCCCTGCTGACCGACCGTCTGCCGGGATGAGTTCGAACAGAGTGGATTTGAGCCGGCCGAGTTCTTCGGGTGTCATGAAATCGCCTTTCGTTTAAGGACAATCATACCAGAGCGGCCTAACGCGTTGCCGTTCAGGCGCGGCCTGCCTTTGGCCGTCGCTTGGAACGGCTGGTTCGGCTAGCTCGACGGCTCTTCGAATTGCTCGCGCCAAGGGACCCCGCGCCGATTCAATTTGGGGAATTCAGATTCCTTTGTGACGGCGGCGTGGGCGATGGTGTCGGAGTTGCCCGCGCCGTGCAGGACGGGGTTGCCGAGAGCGCTGCCACGAAGAACTCGCTGCTGTTGTTGCCCTCGTTGCTTTCGGCGACCTCACTGCGCGAGTCGACACTGAGAACCCCATAGCCGCCAATGCTGTGCAGCGGCTGCACGCGGCAGTCCTGCGCGCCAGCCGCAAGTCCGTCGAAGGCAACCTCATCGAAAAAATGGTCGCTGGCAGAGACGTGAAAGGGTCCAGCCGGGGCTTCGCCTTGATTCCGCGCGCAGACGGTGATGGTGAACATGCCCTCCAGTGGTTGATCACAGCCGCGCGACAGCGGGAATGTGTAGCTGACGACCTGGCCCACGAGGTCTGGACAGGGAGGGGATGTGCACTCGATCGGCGTCGGCGTGCCCGGCGTGCAGCTCGGCGTTGGCGTGGCAGTCGGCACCATTGGACACCCTTCGAGCGCATTGAGGATCGCCCCGACCAACTCATCGATGGTCACCTGAAAATTCCCGTCTCGATCAACAGACGGGCACGCTTCAACGGGCGCCAGCCCCAACGCAATGTTGACGCCGACGATGATCTCGTCAACGGTGACCGATCCGTCCCCACCGCAGTCGCCGACGCAGGTCCCGTGCTGGGCGCTTACCGCCCTCGGGACCAAGACGGCCGCGATAAGGGAACCGCAGACCCAGCAACAGGCGCCTCGGCTCCTCTTGCTCCTCATGTTGTACCCCCTTTGGTACACGTTCATTGGTGCACAGCTTGGACGAACTATTGCACCGCCGCGGTGCAGCTGCGCAGCTGGGTTGCGGATGGTGCCGCAACCTGCCGCGTTCTGCACTCGGAAAGCCGGGAAAATCAAGGCCTGCAAGGCTCAGAACCATATCGCACTCTAGAGGTCGAGGGCCGACTCCCTTCGCCTCCACTTTCTTTTCCCAGTAGCCCTGATCCCATGGCCTGCGAGAATAATTTATAACGAAACTGGATAGCTGTCATCGCGGTGGACTCCTCCAGTGGCCGAACGTCGTGGCGCTCAGGCGCGGCCCGTTTTTGGCCGTCGCCTGGAGCGGCGGGTTCGGCCAGTCGATTATGCCGCCAGCCTCACGGCAACCGACACGCCAGCCTTGGCGCACAGTCCAACCAGGTAGTCGAGCGAGAGCTTGTCCACCTTATTGCGCGCGATCTCAGACATGCGCGGCTGCACCACGCCGAGGCGCTTGGCGGCTTGCACCTGGGTAAGACCCTCGCGAGCCATCCATTGCCGCAGCGCCTCTGCGAGCTCGCACCGCAGCAACATGACCGCCGCTTCGTGCGGCGGGAAGCCTAGATCCAGAAACACGTTCCCACTGCCCCGTGTCAGACGCGTCTTGGCTTTCTTCATAGTCTCTCTCCGATCAACTGGTAGCGTTCCGCTGCAAGCTCGATGTCCGCCCGCGCGGTCTTTCGCGTCTTCTTCTGGAAGGCGTGCAGCACGTAGACGGCATGCTCGAATTTCGCAACGTAGATCACGCGAAACGCGCCAGTCTCATTCCGTATGCGAATCTCGTAGGCACCAGGCCCGACGCTCGCCATGGGCTTGAAATCCGCGGGGTCGCGCCCGACCTGTACCATGAACAATTCGTACCCGGCTCGTCGCCGTGCGGACTCCGGGAATCCTGCCAAGTCCTTGCGAGCCGTACCGACAAAGCACGCTTCCTTCATCCGGGTCGACTATACGAACATTCGTATCGACTGGCAAGCGCCTTACGAGCCGAACGCTGGCCGTCAGCCGTGCGCGTCTTTGTGCGCGTCCGCTGCATGGCCCTTGTTCGGCTCGATTTCACCAATGGTTGTCATACCCGATCTCGCCCCGACGAAGCGCAGAAAGAATTTCCTCGAGTTGTACGGTCTTCTCAGGGTCCTCCGGCAGCCATTGGCCGGCCTTGATGACGTGGACAGATCCATTAATCAGCTCAAACAGCGCGACGTGGTAGTGATACCCACGTCCACCATGCTCATAACATACGACCCACAGGTCCGAAGGCGCCCTGGCATGGCCCGCAAAGACGAAGCGCCTGCAGGGACGGTTATCAACGACAACGTCTGTGGCACGGAACGGCTCCCCCACGTCCGCAATTGGCTCGGAAGACCGCCGCTCGATCTCATGGCGGACGGCAGGCGGTAGCTCGCGGAAGAACTCGACGACAACGTACGCTGCCTGGAGCGCCGACGGGGTTGGCTGCTCCGCCCGCGTGAGAGATGCCGCGGAGCATGTCGCAACCACAAGAAGGAACCTCAACACTCGCAGCCGCATCGTGCACGCCGAACGTTCAGGGTTCAGCCGCGCCTTCCTTTGGCGTCGGCTGCGACCCGCGAGTTAGACACCCCTCCCTGTCTGCATCGAACAGCTTCTTGATGGTTCCCTTGATGCCGTCTTGGGTGACGGAGAAAAAGTCAAACGATTCGAAAAGGGGAGCGGTGATCCGCTGTACATCCCGAACGAGGTTAGCCTTAATTTCGTTACTGCGCGCGATCGAATAGATTGTTGCGACGGCCTCTTGGTGGCAGATATGATCCTCGTCCATGTCGTAGAATGCGCCCAGTGGATCGTGATGTCCGATCCGCCTTCCTGCAAGCCCCTGCCACGTCAGCGCCAAGGTGGCCGGGGCGGCGGGAACCTCCAGGCGGCTCGCAAAGCTCTCCAGATAAAGAAGGATCTCCGAGATGCGCCAGAGAACCAAAGCATAGTCCAGACTCGGGCCTGGCTTGCTGGTCCGGAATCCCTGTTCGTCTTCCTGATACCCGCGGAAGAGCGCGAAACGGCCGCTGGGCTCTGCGCGCCAGAAGTCAGAGTGACCGGCGCCTTTGTCCCCAGACTCCGCCAGCCATACCTCGATCCCACCCTTATACGGATAAGGTGCGATGCCCTGCCGCGTAGGCACCCATCCTACGTCCCAACCGGTTCGGCCCGTCTTGGCAGCACGAAGGCGCTGGAGAAACTGGTTCAGGTCGATCGGTGGGGGTTGCTTGTGGAGGACGAAGCTCGCGTGCCAGAATCCGTGCTCGAAAGGGTTCTGACCTGTTGTGATCCGCTCCTCGCGCAGGTGATCGAACCTACCACGCACTTCCTTGTGCCAGAGATCGACGTCTTGGCCCGCAAGGCCTGCCGTCTCCGGTATGCTTCTTCCGAGGCGGTCCTTCGATCGCGTGAACGGGTTCTGCTCAAGAGGTGGCTTCTCCGGATGAGGTTGGCTGAATATCGCTCTCAAGAGTTCCGTAAGCGCACCGTCGAAGCGCTCGTCGTCACGGAAGTCTATGGCGTATTTGCTCCCGAGGTATGTCGGAAGCGCTGTGTCGTAAGCCCCTTTGCGGAGAACCGGCAGGAACTTCGGAATTAAGTCCCTCGCTTGGAGCATCTCCGCCGAGATGATGTTCTTTTCATATCCCACGCCGCCCTTGGGAACGTTTGACTTCTCCCGATACAGAGGCGTGCACACCAGAATCACAAAGTCGGAGTCCCTGATCTGGGACTCCATGAACAAAGTGGTATCTTGCCCGGGCTTCAAGTCCCAGCGGTCCAAGCTTGCGTCAACGCCATTCTCGCGGAGCTTTGCACTCAGGCTCGTGACCCAGTCGTCGTGGATCGGCTCTTCGTGCGCATAGCTCACAAACACCCGCGGCGCGTCAGTGCTCATGGCACAATGTCCTTCCCATCGTGTCGGCGTGTCTAACTACTATTCGACTCCCGAATGAAATCCGCTCCCCCTGCGGATCTCTGCAGCATAGCGTCCGCCTCGTCGTACGGACGCTAGTTCACAATGCCTGCGGAAGTCAAGCGGTTAGGTCACCGCTAGTCACCTCCGTTCTCCGCGTGCTAGGCCGCCAGCCTCGCGGCCTAGCACGCGCCCATCTACCAGCCGGTCAGCGGGGCTCTGGACGCCGTGCCCGCCCCGATTCAACACGTGCGTATAGATCATTGTCGTCCTGACATCGCGGTGCCCCAGTAACTCCTGTACTGTACGAATGTCATACCATGCTTCAAGTAGATGCGTCGCGAAACTATGGCGTAATGTGTGCGGACCAACTGGTTTGGTGATACCAGCCGTACGCGCCGCCCCGTGAATAGCACGCTGGGGCACCGAGTCGTGAAGATGATAACGTTGTGGCGCACCGAACCGCGGGTCGGTGCAGATTCGCGACGCTGGAAAGACCCACTGCCAGCCCCACTCGCGATCCGCGTTCGGATACTTGCCTACCCCCATCCCCGCTTGCTCGCTGCACCGCCTGCTGGTCACTCATGACGGCCTCCAATGCCCGGACGCGAAGATATAGCGCAACACATGAGAAGTCAATTGGTGTAGAGGTTATTCCTTCTATATGTTCACCTCCGTACGGAAGTGGCTCATGGATCACTTTGCAGACGGTCTGGCGGGAGTCCCACATCAGGTTTCAGCCGGCCCTTCTTCCTTCGCCAGATGCGGCTCGGGCAACCAGCGGCTGCGCTCCAGCGCCACGAGAAATACGATGACGGTGGCCTGGATGATCGAGACCAGGACCGAGGACACGCCGGCGACGCGCTGCATGGCGTTCGATCCGGCGTCCAGTGCACCGAAGAAGAACGCCGCCACCACGACGCCGAGCGGCGAGAGTTGACCCAGTAACCCGACGGCGATCGCCGTGAACCCCCAGCCGGGCGAGAAGTGCTCGTAGAGCCGGTGCGTTACTGCGCTCACCTCAATGCCTCCCGCAAGCCCGGCAAGCGCACCGCTCAGCAGTATGGCGAACAGCAAGCGCCGCTCGACTGCAATGCCGGCTAAACGCGCCGCGTGCGGGTTCAACCCGGCTGCACGCAGCTCGTAGCCGATCACCGTGTGATACAGCAGCACGTGCACGCCGACCGCGGCAATCAGCGCAGCGATCAAACCGTAGTGCACACGGTGCGGCGGCAGCAAGCGCGGCATCCACAACGCCGGATCGATGGCGTCGGTTTGCGGATAGCGCGCCGCCACTTCCATCAACGGCCCCTGCACCAAGTAACTGACCAGGCCGAGCGCGATGAAATTCAACATGATCGTGCTGATGACTTCGTTGACGTTGCGCTGCAGCTTCAATGCGGCGGCGATGCCGGCCCAGACCACGCCAGCGCCTGCCGCAACCGCGAGGGCGACGCCGAGAGCGATCGGTCCGGGCAACACGCCAGCGCCCCGACCCAGCGCCGCCATGGCCAGCGCACCCATCAGCAGCTGCCCCTCCGCACCGATGTTCCACACCCCGGCCTGAAACGCGATGGCAATCGCCAGCCCGGTCAGCAACAGCGGGCACATTTTGACACCGACCTCGGAGAGTCCATCAATACTGCCGAACGCCCCCGCCAGCATGGCGCGAAACGCCAAGACCGGGTTTCCGCCCGCCACCGCGATGATAGCCACGCCCACGACCACCGCCCCAAGCAGTGCCGTCAGCCGTGGCAGCAGCACCGCGCCGAATTGTCTGACGGTACTCGGCACCGCGCTCATGCTGCGCCAGCCATCAAGAGGCCCAGTCGACCCAGATCGATCGGTGGGCTGAGCGGCCCATTGAACCGGCCGCGCGACAAAACACCGACACGGTCGCTGAGATCGAGCACCTCGTCGAGGTCGGTGGAGATCAACACCACCGCACAGCCGCGGCGCGCCGCCGCGCGCAGTGCCCCCGCAACCAGGGTGGTGGCGCTGATGTCGAGCCCGCGCGTCGGGTTTACGGCCACCAACACCGCCGGCTGTTCGGCCAGCTCACGGGCGACAAGCACGCGCTGCTGATTGCCCCCCGACAGCACGCGCATCGGCAGCTGTACGTCGGGAAGCCGGATCGCATAGCGTTGCGCCAACTCCATCACGAAGCGCCGCAGCGGCGCGCGGCGCAGCAGCCCGCGCCGGCCGAAACGGTCCAGGATCGTCCGATTCAACAGGAAGTTGTCCAGCACTGACATCGCCAGCACCAGCCCCTCGCGACGGCGGTCCGGCGGAATGTGGCCGATCCCGGCGGCGAGCGCCGCACGCGGCGTGAACGCCGTGATCGGAACATCCCCTACGGTCACGCTGCCACGCACGGGCGGCGCCAGACCAACGAGCGCTTCGAACAGCTCCCGCTGGCCGTTCCCATCGACGCCGGCGATCCCGAAGATTTCCCCCCGGCGCACGGTGAAACTGACGTCGTCCAGTCCCGACATTCTCTGCGCATGCCGGACGCTGACGCCTGCGACCCGCAGGGCGACGGCCCCGTCAAGGACACGCCGTTCGGCCGGCGCCGCCGGTACTAGCCCGCCAACCATGCGCGCCGCCATATCACTGACAGTGATGTCCTCGGCGTGGTACGTGCCGACGACCTGGCCGCGGCGCATGATCGTAACCCGATCGGCGACTTCGCCGACCTCGCGCAGCTTGTGGGTGATGAAAATCACCAGCTGGCCCTGCGCCCGCAGTGCGCGCAACATCGCGAACAGTTGCCGGGTCTCTGGCGGCGTCAGGATGGCCGTCGGCTCGTCGAGAATGAGCAGGCGCCCGGCGCACCTCCAGGCCTTCAGGATTTCGAGCCGCTGGCGTGCCCCCACCGGCAGCTCGGCAACCCGCAGCTGCGGCGCGCCGATGCTCAGCCCGAGCTGGCGCGCCAGCGCCTGCGCCGCACGGCCGTCCGCCGTGGCGTCGAAGCGCCACCGGGAGCTGCGGGGGAGACTCAACGCCACGTTCTCCGCGACGGTGAGCGTGTCGATCAACGTAAAGTGCTGATGCACCATGCCGATGCCCGCAGCGCGCGCGGCGCGGGGCGAGCGCCAGCTGATCGGCCGCCCGTCGAAGACAATCGTCCCCGCATCGGGGCGGCACAGCCCGCTCAGGATGCTCATCAGCGTCGACTTGCCGGCGCCGTTCTCGCCGAGGACCGCGTGGATCTCCCCCGCGTGGAAATCGAGAGTCACGTCCGCGAGCGCCTGGACGGCGCCGAAGCGCTTCGAGACGCCGCGCACGGAGAGCAGAGGAGTCACATCTGCCTTTGGCGCCTCCACTCAGAACTCCGCAGTCGGTACCTGCAGCGTCCCGGCAATGATGGCCGCACGCGTGTCGTCAATGCGACGTTTGAGGTCCGGCGGGATGCGCATCTCGAGACGGGGATTCAGCACGAGGGCCACGACGCCATCCTTCATCCCGGCGCGCTCGATTTTCCCATCGAAGCGGCCTTCTTGGACCTCGCGCGCCACTTGCACGAACGCCCGTGGGATGTCGATGACCGCGCTGGCGATGACCACATCGGGGGCCACGTCGTTCTGGTTCTTGTTGCTGCCGAATGCGAACACACCTTTCTCTTGGGCCGCCCGCAAGACACCAAGTCCGGCGGCATCGGCATTGTGAAACAGGAAATCGCACCCCTGTTGCACCAGTGCGGATGCGGCCTCCTTCGCTGCACCCACGTCCTCCCAGTTCCCGATGTAGGTCGTCACCACGGTGAAATCCGGCCGCAGCGATTCCGCGCCGGCTTCAAATGCCATCACCGTGCTCTTCACCGACGGGATCTCGATGCCGCCGACGACGCCCGCTTTGCCGGTCTTCGACATGCCGGCCGCAAGCATGCCTTCGAGGTAGGTCGCCTGTTCGAGCAGGAAGCGCAGCGGCGCGACGTTGCGCCGCACGGTGTTGCCGGAGGTCGTGATGAACACCGTGCGCGGAAAATCCGGAGCAACGGCAGCCGCGGCATCCTGGAACTCGAAGCCGTGACCGAAGACGAGCTGGTAGCCGCGGCCGGCGAAGTCGCGGAACCCTTCTTCGAACTCCGCCGGCGTCTGCGTCTGCATCTGGCTGACTTCCGCCCCGAGTTGATCGCGAATGGCGAGCAAACCCTCGTACGCCAGCGCGTTCCACCCGGCGTCACTCACCGGGCCCGGGCTGAGCAGCGCGACTTTGAAGGCGCGTGCCGGTGGGGTCGTCGAAGCATGCCCCGCTGGCACCGACTCACGGTGGCAGGCTCCGACGAGCACTAGTGCACAGCACAGGATCAGGTCACGTCGCATCGTCCATCGGTTTATACCGGAGGCCCGAGCGACACGGAACAGAGCGCGGTAAATTGCCGGAGCGGGAGTTGCTTACCGTGACCCAATTGCGCGCGCCGGTTTGAGGTACTGTCCGAATCCGGACAGTACCCGGTTTGACGCTCGGGACGAATTCGGCCACCATGCGTTCGATGTACCACCGCCGCATGGTTTCCCTCTTGTCGATCTTGGCAGGTCTGGTCTGCGCTGCACCCGTGACCGCAAAGGTGCACGTCGTGGCGACGATTTTCCCACTTGCCGATATCGTACAGCAAGTCGGTGCGGGCGACGTCGAGGTCACAACCCTGTTGCCGCCGGGTGCCAGCCCGCACACGTTCGAAGCGGCGCCGTCGCAGATCCGCGCCTTGGCGCAGGCGGACCTCTTGGTCCGCGTTGGCGCCGGCCTCGATAACTGGACGGACAAGCTGAGCGCCGCGCCACGCCCGGCGCTCCGTATCATCACCATGAGTGATAACGTAACGCTTACCTCCACTCCCGGTTCCGTCGGCGACCCGCACGTCTGGCTCGACCCGATACTGGTCCGGGATCAGCTTGTCCCGGCGCTCGCCGCGGCGCTGGGGCACGCGGATGCCGCGCAGACGGCAGCGTTCGAGCGCGCCGCCGGGGAGTTCGGCGCGGCCCTCACGGCGCTGGATGCGGAGGTTCGAAAAACCCTGGCTCCGGTCTCGCAGCGCAATTACATCGCGTTCCATTCGGCGTGGGGGTACTTCAGCCGGCGGTACGGGTTGCACGAGATCGCGGCGATCGAGCCGTTTCCCGGCAAGGAGCCATCCGCACGGGACATCGCGCGCGTGGTCCAGGAGGCGCGCGGCGCACACATCCGGGCGCTGCTCGTCGAGCCGCAGTTTCCTGCCCGCCTGGCCGAGCAGATCGCGCGCGACTTCGGCGGCCGGACGGTGCTGGTCGATCCGCTCGGCGGCGCGACCGTCCCCGGTCGCGACCATTACATCCAGCTCCTGCGCTATAATGCGCGGATGTTCGCACAGGCTCTGCAATGAGTGACCACAACGGGGTGCTCGTCGAGGTGCGTGACCTCGCGGTGGATATCGACGGCCATCCCGTACTGCGGGACATCAACTTCTCCGTTGCTGCGGGAACGTTCCTCGGGATCATCGGACCCAACGGTGCCGGAAAGACGACGCTGTTGCGCGTGCTACTGGGCTTGTTGAAGCCGGTGCGCGGCACGGTGAGCGTATTCGGCCGTGCGCCCTGGGAGTTGGGCCGGCGGGCGCATCAGATCGGGTACGTGCCGCAGCGGCTGAGTTTCGACCCGCGTTTTCCGGTCTCGGTGCGTGACGTGGTGATGATGGGGCGGGCCTGCTGCCTGGGGTTGTTGCGGCTGCCGCGACGCGCCGATTGGCGAAAGGTCGACGCCTCCATTCGGCAGGTGGGGCTGGCTGGGCGCGAGTCGCGACGTATCGGTGAGCTGTCGGGCGGCGAGCAGCAGCGGGCGTTTCTGGCGCGCGCGCTGTGCTCCGAGACGCGGCTGCTGTTGTTGGACGAGGCCACCGCCGGCCTGGACATTCCGGTGCAGCGCGAGTTCTACGCGCTCCTGCAACAGCTGCGGCGCGACCTGGGTTTGACGATCGTCGCCGTGTCGCATGACCTGCTGGCCCTGGGGGTGCACGCCGAGGAGCTGATCTGCATCAACGCGACCACCCACATCCATGGCAACCCGCAGGACGTTTTGCGGAGCCACCAGCTGCGGGAAGCCTACCGCTGCGAGTTCGACTTTCTTTCTGCCGAAGCCGATGAGCACGCCGGGGTGCGCTGATGGTCGAGATGCTCGGCTATGCGTTCATGCAGCGCGCCCTGCTCGCCGGCATTCTGGCCGGCCTGCTGTGTGCGTTGTTGGGGTTTTTTGTGGTCTTGAAGCGGCTGTCCTTCATCGGCGTCGGCATCTCGCACTCGGCGTTCGGTGGCGTGGCGATCGGTGTCCTGCTCGGGATCGAGCCGATCTTCGCTGCGGCGGTCTTCTCCATCATCATCGCCTGGGCCATCGGCTGGCTGAGCCGTAAGGGACGCCTCCACGAAGATACCGCGATCGGCATCCTGTTCTCGTCGGCAATGGCATTGGGCGTAGCGTTGATCAGCTTGTCGACGGCGTACCAGGTTGACCTCTTCGGGTACTTGTTCGGGAACATCCTGGCCGCATCAGCGCGCGACCTGTGGGTGCTTGCCGGCATCACCGTCGCTGTATTCGCGGCAATCAGCCTCCTGTTCAAAGAGCTCCTGTTCATTGCATTCGATGAAGAAGTGGCGCGCGCCAACGGGTTGCCGGTGACGCCGATCAACTTCCTGCTGCTCACGTGCCTGGCATTGACGGTGGTGGCGGCAATGCGCGTGGTGGGGTTGATTCTCGTTGAAGCCCTGCTGGTGATTCCGGCAGCCATCGGGTTCCAGCTGGCGCGCGGTTATCGGGGGATGTTCTGGATCTCGGCGGTGAGCGCCGTGACGGCGGCGGTCGCTGGTCTGGTCATTTCGTACGCCTTCAACGTCGCGGCTGGCGCGACGATCGTTCTCGTCCTCGCGCTGCTCTTCGCGTTGGCGCTGGCCGTGGCGCGCAATCGACTCAGTTCGGCCGTTCGGCCGTTGGTAGCCGGCGAGCGAGCGGGCGCCCTACCGCGTGACGCCGCGTCTGCTTGAGCGTGCTGTGCAACGTCGCTATGGGCGCGCTGCCTCACGAACCGATGTGAATCACCATCTGCGCCGGCGGGCCGGGATTGCCGAGCTCGTCGCTGACCCGCACGGTAACCAGGGTGTCACCGGGCGCGAATTGAATGTACTTATTGATCGGGCCACAGAACTGAATGGTGCTGTCGGCGTCCACAAAGCCGTAGTCGTCGGTTGGGGGAATCTGCGTGCAGGCATCGCCCGAAGAGCGCCCGCACGGCGAGCCGCAGCCGTCAATGAACCGGCAGCCCAGATCGTTGAGGGCATTGACAATCGAACCCACGGGATCGAAGCTCGGTGGATTGGTTGCCGGGACACCACCGGCCGCCGGACCTGTAGTGTCACAGACCGCCAGACTGCCGTTTCCCAGCGGTTGTGACACCTCGATCTGCAGATTCGGGAAATCGCTGAGCAGCGTCTGGTCGGCTGCTGTCAAGCCGGCAGGCGTGGCAATCGATTGCCCGCACACGCCGCCGCTCCCACAGGTCGCCCCGGCATACGCCGAGCTTCCGACGTCAACGCCGTTGGCGCCCGGTTTGGCTTCCACCACGATCGAGAAGCCCACCCCGCTCGCCCACGTGTACGTCGGAATGCCGTTCGCACCGGTGCCACTTGGAGTGACCAAGCTGTCGTCGGCTGCCGTCAGACCCACGAACGTCACAATCGGCCCGAGCGGACCGGTCGGCGTGGGTGGCGCGGTCGGAGAGAAGCTCGGCGTCGGGGTGGGCTCCGGCGTATCCGTCGCGGTGGCGGTCGGGCTCGCGGTGGCGCCCGGCGGGCGCGACGGCGTTGGCGTCAGGGTCGGACGTATTGGCGTCGGCGTGCGCGGAGTTGGCGTAGGGCTCCGAGTCGGCGCTGTCGCGGCAGTCGCCGTGCCGGTTGCCGTCCAAGTTCTCGTTGGCGTGCGAGTGGGCGCCGGTGTTGTCGGTGTTGGGCTGGGCGTGAATGTGGGCGCTGGCGGCCCGCTGCCGACGCGCACGATGGCACTGCGCAAAGGACCGAGATTCCCGGCGGTGTCGCGCAACTGCACGTTCAACGTTGTCTCGCCGTCAGGCAGCGCCAGCGACTGGGGGACGAAGAAACAGAATTGCGCCTGCGTACCGCTGCCGACGAATGCGGTTTGACCGAACTCGTTCTGCGTACAGGCGAAGCCCGGCGCGGTGGCCGCGACGAAGTGGCACGCCAGATCGTTGAGCGCATTTGCCACGGCCTGGCTGGGGCCGAAGTCCGGCGGATTGATGCCGGGAACACCCCCCTCGCACACCGCTGCGCTTCCGTCGCCGAGGGATTGCGTGGATTCGATCTGCAGATCCGGGCGCCGGCTGGGATCGCGAAGATTCGAATCGAAGGTATCAACGCCCGGCGCCAGGCCACTCATCCCCGCTGCCCCTTCGACGACGATGGTGAACCCGGATCCGGACGTTCGGGAAAATACGGGGACGCCATCGATTTCACCAAGCGCATGCAGCGGAATGCCGTCTGCGGTTGCCAACGTGATGACGGTCACGTCCGGCCCAAGAAGTGATGCCTCACGCAGCGCCGCGACGATGTCCGCCGCGCTGATGCGACCATCTTGGTTCGCGTCAGCCGTGCACCCGCCCGGAGCCTCGCCGAAAATGGCGCCGATGACCGTCGGCGTGCAATCGGCATTGCCCGCCGCCCCAGCAACACCGCCAACCGGGAGCAATGCAAGACACACCAGGAGTGCGTGGCCCCGCCTCCACCTCTGCCCGCCGAACAGAACAGCCATACGATCTTCCGTCCAGCCGACAGTAGCGCATTCTGCGGCGCAGGGACAACAGTGGTTGCGAAGTTTGCCTACTAGGATCGCTGGCCGGCGCAGCAGCCGGCGCATGAATTTGGCACCCCAGCCACAGGCGTGCTCGGGGAAGAGCTCAGAGTTTGTGATTAAATCGGTGCGACGGCCGGACCAGAATACCGATGACCGATCGGGAGGTACGGCGCCACCGCCGTGGACCTGATATCGCGCTGCTTCCAGCGGTGGCGGCAGCGGCGTATGCAACCTTCTGAAGCCTTCGCATCTCTTGTTGGCTTCTCCGTTCCGCTTCCTCACGCCATCAAGGCGAGCCATCGCAACAAGTTGTGCGTGATCACCGTCAGCAGCGCCACGCACGCCACTTTGTTCACGCCGCGCACGGTAAACTGCTGCAGACCGTAGCGGTTGCGACACTGGGCATTCACACACTCGGCCGTCGCCGCCCGTTCCTTGTAGATCGCCTTGGCTTCGACGGTCCCCATGCGCTGCCGCCAAGCTGCTACGGCCGGGACATCGCCCTTGAGCGGTTCGTACGGATTGCGGGTCGGATCCTTGGGCTTCTGCACCGGCGTGTACACGGTGATGGCCTGCGCCGCCAAGGCCGGCACCGTCTGTTTCGGGGCGAAGCCGCCATCCACGAGATACTCCGCGGGCCGCCGCCCGCTGCGCGCTTCCACCTGCGCGGCCATCGGCACCGCCTCTTCGGTGTCCGTCCCCGCATTGGTCACGCTGACTCCCACCACCACTTGCGTGGCGGTGTCAGTGGCGAACTCCACATTGTACGCCGGCCGAAACCCTCCGTCGGCCATCTTCATCACCCGCGCATCCGGATCGGTTGTCGACACGCGCGCCTTGGCCTGCCCCTCCGCCGTCGGCTCCTTGAGCGCCCGTACCGCCGGCAGGTGCGCCAGCGCCCGCTCGACTTGCTCCGCCCGCTCCTGGGCGGCCCGCGCGCGCGCCGCGCGCTCCCGCTTGCTCGCTTGCCCGCCCGGCTCGCTCACCTCGGCGGCTAAGCGCTCCACTTGCTCGTGCGCCTCCTGTCGCAAGCGCTCCAGCGTCGGCTCCCGCCGAAACGAGGCCGCCCCCGCGCTCGCCCGCACGCGCATCCCGTCCTGCGCCACGCGCTTGAGACTCACTAACTCCTCCGCCAGCAGCGTCGTGATGATGTCCGTCAGTAACTCGTTCAGGGCCGCTTGGTGCGCCGTCCGAAAGTCCGCCAGCAAATGGTAGTTCAGCGGCACGTCCCCGCGCAGCCACCGATACACGTCATCCCGTTCCGTCAACTCCGCCAGCCGGCGCGCGCTGCCGATATCTTCCACCGTCGCGTATACCCACAACCCCAACAGGACCCGCGGATCAGTGGCCGGCCGCCCCGCCCGCCCCTGCACGGCTCGAACCTGTGCATAAAACCCGCTGAGGTCGAGGCGCTCCAGCAATCCCCAGATCGCACGCACCGGATGGTCCTCCGCCACCAACGATTCGAGATCTCGCCACACCATCTCGACTTGGTTGCGCACCGGTTCTACCACCCGCGCCGCTTGCCGCGGTGTAGCGGCTGGCCCCGCGTCCCGTTCCTCAGCTGCTGGGAGATCCGTGAATAACGCTGCCGTCCCCATCCTCATCCCCTCCACGCCGAACTCATTCTACCGGATCTCTCCATCCCGCGCAGCGGTGTTGATGCCAATTTCCTCACACGCTCTCAGAGCTTGCGATCAAATCGGGCGCCCAGTGCGTGACGGGCAGCCCTTCATAAACGCTCGTAGCGACCAACGGGAGCGGACCCGCCGCACGAACGCGGGGCGCAGCCCGGGTGCAGCCCGCAGCCAAGGTGCTCCAGGCTAGAGCTAGCCAGCGGCCGGGGAGGCGTGTTCGGCGGCCATGGCGGTGCCGTCGAGATGGATTCCGGCCTCCGCGAGCACGCGGCGCAAGTGCTCGATGCTGCATGCGCGGATAACGCGCTGGCGGATCAGCTCGGCGCGCAATGTTGGCAATGACCAGCTGCTGCGATCGACGCCGTAGCGCCGCGGATCCGCGTTGGCGAAGCGGATGACCGCCTGTCGCTCTTTGTGACTGAACACTTGTGGGCGGGGTAATGTGTGCAGCCCCAGGATGCCAGCGCGCCGAAAGCGCCGCAGCCACCGCCGCACCGTGCCCCGACCGACGTGCAACCCGGCGGCGATCTCCGCCTCGTTCAGTCCGCGGCTACTTGCCAGGACGATTTGCGCGCGGATCCTCCGGTCTGCGCGGTCGCCTTGGGCCAGAGCTTCGAGCGCGCGGCGGACTTCCGGACTCAGCGGATCAGCCGGATGTACGGCGCGTCGCCAGGAACCTGCGGGCAATGGCAGCCCGCGCAACAGTTGCCGCAACCCTTCCACGCTGATCGCTTGGACGACGCCCCGGCGGATCAGATGCGAGCGCAACCGGCGCAACGACCACTGCGCGTACGGCTCACCGACGTTGGCCGGCGAGTGCATTGCCAGCCGCGCGATCTCATCCCGGATGGCATCAGAGAACGCAATGTTTTTGGGCTTTCCGGCTCCCGCGTGCACCAAGCCGTGCAGCCCCTGCGCCTCAAAACGGCGCATGCAGTTGCGGACGGTGTTGGGGTGCACCCCGGTGGCCTGGGCAACGGTTTGAGCAGAGATGCCGTGCGCGCACGCCAGCACAATGCGTGCGTGCCGGGCGACATTGGGCGGCCCCTCACCCGCCAACCACTCGAGCTCCGCGGCCAGAGCCGGCGTCAGCCCCAGCCGTTCTCGACCCCCGGAGCGCCCGCGGGCATCGGATGCGCTGGTTTCTTGCGGCCTCCTGTCCCCGCTACTCATCGCCAACTCCGACAATCGAGGTTCAGACCCATCCCGGCGTACACCGCAGCCGTGAGCCCCGGAGTCCTTCCACCCTGCTCAAGCCCGTCACAAAACCCATCCTACCTAGTTATCATACGCATTCCGGGGGGATGCCGCAACAGCCACCGTGCCCATCGCCCCACCCAAACGCGGGCGTCCGACAGCAGTGCGGCCCCGAGCCTGGAGAAGTGCGCGCTGCGCGCGACGTTTGACTCTTGCCACGTTGCTGCTTGCCACTTGACACCTGGAATCCATGGAGATACTCTCCGGCCACTCTCATGAACCCCGCACCGAGGGTGAGGTATTCCTGACAACTGCACTCTCTTTTGGTACACATGAGCCGATGCTATGTATGGATCCGCTGTCGGAAAGGAGGTGAGGGTAGATGAAAAGACTGATGACTCTCGTTCTGGTGACCTTGTTGACCGTCGGCGTTGCTTCCGTGGGCTTTGCCCAGCAGGAAGGCGCGGCAGGTGGCCAGGCTGGTAGCGCTGAGATGCAGAAGCCCGCTGCCGCAAAAAAGAAGCCCGCAAAGAAACACAAAAAGGGCAAAAAGGGTGGCAAGAAGGCAAAAGCCACCCCAGCGGCAGAGACGAAGTAGCCGTACTCGCCGGAGGGACAGTGTTGGTCCTGCCCCTCCGGTTCACCTTCCCCCGTCTTTCCTACACTCTCGCAGCTTGAACACGTAGTCGTTCCGGTCTACTCAATAGAGCATGCTTCGCAACCTCACGGCGGCACGGCGGTTCGTGCTCTTCCTGCTCTTCCTCGCGGTGACCAGCACGGTCGCCCTGCTGCGCATCCCGCAGGACATGCACCTGACGCCGGAGGCGGTGGGCGATGCCGTTCGCAGCTGGGGAGTCGTCGCGCCGGTGGTGTTCACGGCGGCCTTTGTATTGCGCCCCTTCGTGTTTTTCCCGTCGACGTTGCTGTTTCTGGCCGGCGGTCTGGCGTTCGGTGTAACGTGGGGGACCATTTACGCCGCACTTGGGAGCACGTTGGGGGCGGTGGTGGGATTTGCTCTGGCGCGCGCACTGGGGCGGGAGTTCGTTCACGCGCAGCTCGGCGCTCACGTGAACACGATTCAGCGCGACCGCTGGGGTGCCGGGCTGGTGTTTCTGCTCAACCTCATCCCGTTGGTCCCCATGACCCTGATCAACTATGGCGCCGGCCTCTCCGGCATGGAGGTGCTGCCGTTCACGGTCGCCGCGGCGGCGGGGCTCACGCCGCGGGCGTTTGCCTATAGTCTATTTGGCCATTCGTTACTGGACATGCGATCGCGAACGTTCGTGCTTGCGGTTGCGATCCTCGCCGCGCTCATCGTGATTCCGCTGTACGTACGGTGGTACCTCGCAGATCGCGCCGACGGCGGCGTTGCGTAGGATTGGTTGGATCATTGACTCGTGGAGGGTCGGTGACCCTGGAAGAACATCCCGATTTCGTCCACGTGATCAGCCACGGGCCGCAGTGCTTGGATGGGGTCACGGCCGCGGTGGTGGTGGCACGCTACTATCTGCACGCTACCGTGCGGGCGCAGTTCAGCAGCAACACGGAGATCAATGCCCGGCTGCGGGCGCTGCGCTGCGATCCACCGGACGCCAGGCATGCAGTCTGGATCACAGACATTTCGTGGACCGATCCACAAGTCGACCGGCATCTGCAGGGGCTCATCGAGCGCGGCGTCGCGGTGTACTGGATTGATCACCATCGCACGGCACTGGAGCGGGTGCGCCGTGGCGAGGTCACCGTGCAGTTGACGCATCAGGTTCTCAGCGAAGCTTTTGCCGCCTCGCGGCTGACGTACGAGTACCTGCGGGCGCAGCTGCTTGCGCGCGGCACGACGAACAGTTGGTTTGCCGCGCTCCAGAAACTGGTGGAGATGGCGGACGACAACGACCGTTGGCTCCATCGGATCGAGGGCTCGCGGCGGCTGGCGCTGATCGTCGCCACGCCGGCCTTCGAAGCGTACGAGCAGCTGTTGCACATTGACGCGCACGTCACCTACACGCCGGAGATGCGCTGCGCCGAAGAGCAACTCGAGGCAGCCCTGGCGCGCAGCTTCGGGGTGGCGGAGCGCAGCCGTGCCGTCCACGAATTGGCGGACGGACGCGTTGTCATCACAGCCGTGTGCGACGGTTACCCGAGCGAGATCGCCGATGCGTGGGGAAAGACGGCGCGCAATGCGATCTTCGCGTTCTTCGATGCGCAGAGCCTCACTGTCAGCTTGCGCCGCTCGCCAGACTGCACCGCCGACCTCTCCGATCTGGCAGAGGCCTTGGGCGGCGGCGGCCACGCGGCGGCCGCCGGCTGCGAGCTGCCGGAACTGCGTGTGCAAATCGCCGCAGCGTTGGCGCACATCGTGGAACGTGCATTGGCGCGGTGACCCGGTCGCTGGTCGCGGCCGCTGCTCACTGCCTGTGCACAGCTGGGTTCTTCACGACGAGCGCATCGCGCACATTTTCAGCCGTGGCGGTGAACAAAAGTGTACGGTTGAAAACGACGCGCCGCCCCGCGGCGGAGTGCCCGCGGCTCCGGCTCGCCGCGCGGTCCCCTGGCACCCCCCTTGCTGAAATCCCCGAGCGGATGGGAGGTGTTGTGATGGTGCCAGGAAGGTTGGTGGCGAGGGATGGTGGGCCGCGGGTGCTGGCGGCGGAGGAGAGCTTGTTGCTCGCGGTGCTGCAACAGGCCATTGAAGATCTTGAAAGCCCTGACCCCGTCATCCGGGAGGATGCGGCAGCATACATCTACGCATTCGAGGATGACTATACGATCTTCAGCTTCGATTCGATCTGCTCGTACTTCAGGTTGTCTCCGAATGCGGTGCGGCAGGCGTTGCGCAGCCGCGCCGATGGCAACAAGCACGCCGCCTGATTTTGCGGCGGGTGCAGAGAGATCCTGGCGTCCGCCACCGGGCGTTCGCTAACTTGCTCCGGCCGGGTCTGACCCGCTAAAATGCCAGTGCATGTCCGATCCGAGCCGGCTGAGTTGGGCACTCGTGCTCTCTATGCTCCTGCACGGACTTTTGCTGAGCCTGCTGCCTTTGATACAGCGGGCGCATATCGAGTTCCCGCGGCCAGCAGAACTGCTCGATGTGGATGTATTGCCGCTGCCCAAGCCGGCAGCGCCTCCGCCACCCCTGGGGGCGGCGCCAGTGCCGGTGGCTCCGGCGCCACCCGCGATTCCACTACCCAAGCAGCAGATCGTCAGCCCGCCCGATCAGGGCGAGGAGAAGGAGCCGGAGAACGCGCGCTTCCTGAGCGACCGCAACAACACGGTCAAGGAAGAGCAGATCCATCGCGGAGAGCCACTCCCCGGTGACCCCGATGCGGTGCACAAGGCGCCGCCCCAGCCGGTTGCCAAATCAAACCCTGAGCGGTCACAGCCCGAACGGGAACGGCCCGAGCGGGCGCATGCCGCTGAACCCGAGCGCGCGCGCTCCAACCAACAGTTGGCGGCACTGCCGAAGTTGGACCAGCTCTTGCCGTCGGCCGGTGACTTGATCCGGGAAGGTATGGTGCCGTCCGAAGCGGCACCACCAACCCCCGCCGTCGAACAGGCTTCAAAGCAACGGGACGACTTGCTGAGTCATGGCGACCCGTGGCGCGGCAGGGGGCGGGGCGGTTCGATGGATTTCCTGCCGGCGATCCGCGAAGGCGACGTCACGCTGCTGAATACCAAAGCCGAGCAGTTCGCGCCGTTCGTGCGCCGTGTCGCGCTGCGCGTCTTCGGGGACTTCATCATGTTGCTCCGCCGCAGCTATGCCAGTGGCGAGGTCGGCGCGGAGGAGCAGGTCACGGTTGAAGCCATCATGGACAAGAGCGGGCACTTAGTCAGCTTGACCACAAAGGAGCGCTCGGTTACCAGCGCCCTCGCCACGGATCGCAGCCTGCAGAGCGCGTTGCGCGATGGTTTCTTCGATCGGAACCCCCCGCCCGGTGCGGAGTCCAACGACGGCAACATCCATTTCATGTTCATGGCGCGGGTCGTCGCGGCTGCCGATGCGAGCGGCCACCGCGTACCCACCTGGGCGCTGCTGGGAACCGGGCTGTTGTAGTCATCCCGGCGGTCGCGTCCAGCGCAACACCGGACGGCGGGCGGCACGGGCTTCGTCAAGACGGCCCACCGGCGTCTGCGTCGGCGCGTCGTGCAGCAACTGCGGGTTTTCGCGCGCCTCGCGCGCGATCGCCAGCATGGCCTCGATGAACTCGTCGAGGGTCTCTTTGCTCTCCGTCTCGGTCGGTTCGATCATGATGGCGCCGCTGACCACCAGCGGGAAGTAGATCGTCGGCGCATAGAAGCCGTAGTCGAGCAGGCGCTTGGCGATGTCGAGCGTCCGCACTCCCTGTGCTTCGAAGCGCCGGTCGCTGAGCACACACTCGTGCATGCACACGCCCGGGTACGCCAGCTCGTATGTGCCTTCCAGTCGGCACCGAATGTAATTGGCGCTCAGCACCGCCAGCCGCGTGGCGGCGGTGAGGCCGTCGCCACCCATCGCCAGGACGTACGCCAGGGCACGCACGAGGATGCCGAAGTTGCCGTAGAAGGACCGTACCCGCCCGATCGACTGCGGGAACTCCTCACTCCATCGCCACCGCCCACCGTCGCGGACCAAGCGCGGCGTCGGCAGGTACGGCACCAGCACGTCGCGCACGCCCACCGGCCCGGCGCCCGGCCCGCCGCCGCCGTGGGGCGTCGAAAAGGTCTTGTGCAGATTGAACTGCAAGACATCAGCACCCATGTGTGCCGGCTTGGCGACACCCATCAGCGCGTTGAGGTTGGCGCCGTCCAGATAGACCAGGCCACCGCGCGCGTGCACCGCCTCGGCCACCTGCGCGATCTCGCGCTCGAACAGGCCCAGCGTGTTCGGGTTGGTGATCATCAACGCCGCGACGTCGTCATCCATGGCGCGCCGCACGGCGGCAGCTTCAATCAGCCCGACACGGTTGCCCTCGACCGGCACCGTGCTGTAGCCACACAGTGCCGCACTGGCCGGGTTGGTGCCGTGCGCACTCGCCGGGATCAGCACCTTGGTGCGCGCCCGGCCCCGGTCCGCATGGTAGGCGCGCACCATCTTCATCCCGGTGAGCTCACCCTGGGCCCCGGCAGACGGCTGGACACTGACCGCGGCCATGCCGCTGATCTCCGCAAGCCCCCGCTCGACCTCCGCGATCAGCTCGAGCGCTCCCTGTGCGTCCTCGTCCGGCACCAACGGATGCAGCGCCGCGAAACCGTGCAAGCGCGCCACCGCTTCGTTGGCGACGGGGTTGTACTTCATCGTGCACGAACCGAGCGGGTACAAGGTGGTCGCGGCGCCGAAGTTCCACTGTGAGAGGCGCAGGAAGTGGCGCAGCACGTCGGGCTCGCTCACTTCCGGAAACCCTTCGATGGGCTGGCGGAGCAGCTCGGCGGGCAGGAATGCGGCCGGGTCCTCCGCACTCGGCATGACGGCGCAGCCGCGGCGGCCCGGCCGGCTGCGCTCGAAGATCAGCGGCTCGTCGAGGAGGAGGCCGGATTGCTTCGACTTACCAGGCATCGCCGTCACGTGAGAGACTGGAAGGGTGGGAGCGTGGGAGAGTGAGAGCGCTTGAGGACTGGATTCATCGGCTGCACCATGCTCTCACGCCAGTGCGCCCACCAACCGGTCGAGCGCCGCGGCGTCGTGCGTCTCGGTGACGCACAGCAGCAGCGCGTCGGCCAGCTCCGGATACCAGCGGCGCAGCGGCATGCCGGCGAGGACGCGCGTGTGTCGCGCCGTTTCCCACGCCGCCACCGCATCACTTCCTGTGATGACAAATTCGTTGAAGAACGGCGCCGCAAACCGCAGCCGCCAGCGGGCCGACTCGGTCAGGCGGGCCGCGGTGCGGTGTGCCTGGGCGGCATTCGCCACCGCCAGCTCGCGGAAGCCCTGCTTGCCGAGGAGCGACAGGTATACCGTGAGTGCGAGCACCATCAGCCCTTGATTGGTACAGATGTTCGACGTGGCTTTCTCGCGCCGGATGTGCTGCTCGCGCGTCGCCAGCGTCAGCACGTAGCCGCGCCGGCCGGCGCCATCGACGGCCTCGCCGACCAGGCGGCCGGGCATACTACGGACGTAGGCTGTACGCGTGGCGAACAGGCCGACGCCGGGGCCGCCGTACGACATGGGAATCCCGAGGCTTTGCCCTTCGGCAACGGCAATATCGGCGCCGAGTGTCCCGGGTGACTGCAGGAGGCCAAGAGCGACCGGCTCGCTGGTGGCTGTCACAAGCAATGCCCCTCGACTGTGCGCCAGGTCGGCGAGGCTCGCGAGGTCCTCCACGACACCGAAGAAGTTCGGATAGCCGACGACCACCGCGGCGGTGCGCTCATCGACGAGCTGCTGCAGCTCGGCGGGGTCGGTACGGCCATCCGTGCCGAATGGCACATCGAGCAGCTCGAACTGACCGGCACCGGCGGCATAAGTGTGCACCACCTCGCGGTACTGCGGGTGCAGGGCGCGCGACAGCACGACGCGTGGCCGCTGGCGCGCCAGGCGCACTGCCATCAGCACCGCTTCCGCCGTGGCCGACGCGCCGTCGTACATGCTGGCGTTGGCGACCTCCATGCCGAGCAGCATCGCCACCAATGATTGGAACTCGAAGATCGTTTGCAGCGTCCCCTGGCTCACCTCCGGCTGATACGGCGTGTAGGCGGAGTAGAACTCGGCGCGTTGCAGGATCTGATCAATGACGGCGGGAATGAAGTGCGGGTAGGCTCCCGCGCCGATGAAGCAAGCCTGCTGCGCCGCGGAGTTCTGCGCCGCCAGCGTTTCCATGCGGACGCGCACGTCGAGCTCGGACAAGCCGGCCGGGAGATCGAGCGGCGCGCGCGCCCGCAGCTCCTCCGGCACGGCGGCGAACAAATCGTCGATCTGCGCCACGCCGACCGTGTCCAGCATGGCACGAATGTCGTCTTCGGTGTGCGGCAGGAAACGCATGGAAAGCAGCTCGCAGCCGTTGGCTCCGCTGGATTTCGCAGCTCTCAGCCGTCAGCCTTCAGCTGTCAGCTTCACGATGAAAAATGTGCGGGTGGTGGAAGGGACCCTCAACTAGTGCTGACCGCTAATGGCGGACCGCCGAAAGCTTGCGTCACTCTTTCTCCTCCGCCACGTACGCTTCGTACTCGGCCGCAGACATCAGATCTTGGAGTTCGACGGGGTCGTTCATCTCGATCTTGATCATCCAACCGTCGCCGTAAGCATCCTCGTTGACCATCTCAGGGTTATCCGGGAGATCATCGTTCACTTCCAAGACCTTGCCGCTCACCGGGGCGTAAATGTCTGACACCGCCTTGACGGACTCGACCACCCCGAACGCATCCTCTTTGCTGACCTTGTCGCCGATCGCAGGTAACTCTACGAAGACGATGTCTCCGAGCTGATCCTGCGCGTAGTCCGTGATGCCGACGGTTGCGACATCGCCTTCGACCAGAACCCATTCGTGCTCTTTCGAGTACTTGAGGTCTTCGGGAAACTCCATACGGCCTCCTTGAGAACTAACGGGCTGCGCCCGGCGTCGGTCTGACGGGTCCGCTCCCGCCCGCACTCCAGAGGCTTCCGCCTGCGTGCCGAAGCCTTCGACGGACGGGTCCGGCCGACGTGTTGGTCGCTGCGCGCCGCTCCGAACAATCGTCACTCAATATACAACGAGATCCTGACATTTAGTGCCCTAACGCTTGTAGAACGGCAATCGTACGACTTCGGCAGGAGTCGTGCGGTCGCGAATGTCGATGCTGAGCCGAGTCCCGATCTCCGTACAAGCGCTCGCCACATAGCCTAGTCCAATCGCCTTGCCAAGCGTGGGGGACTTCGTTCCACTGGTTACCTCTCCCACCCGCACGCCGTCACGGCGGATCACGTACCCTTGGCGTGCAATCCCGGCGCCGATCATGACGAACCCGACGAGCCGACGCGAGAGGCCCTGTGCACGCTGCCGCAGCAGCGCGTCACGGCCGATGAAGCGCGTCTTGGTGAAGCGCACGACCCACCCGAGCCCCGCCTCCAGCGGCGTGGTCTCGGCCGTGAGCTCGTGACCGTACAACGGCAGCGCCCGTTCCAAACGCAAGGTGTCCCGTGCGCCGAGCCCGGCGGGGCGGAGGTCAGAGGCGTGTCCCGCCTCCAGGAGCGCGTCCCATAAGGCCGGCGCGTCATCCGCCGCACAGTACAGCTCCCAGCCATCCTCACCCGTGTAGCCGGTGTGGGCCACCATGGCGCGCTGACCGGCGACCGCTCCCTCGGCAAACGCAAATGGCGGGATCTCGGGCAGCGGGAGAGCCGTGAGGCGCAGGAGAATCTCCGTGGCACGCGGGCCTTGAAGCGCCAGCTGTCCGAACTCGGCGCTCCGATTGAGGACCTCCGCGCCCTTACCATGCTCGCGGATCCAGGCGAAATCCTTTTCGATATTGGCGGCGTTGACACACAGCAGGATCCGTTCGCTCGCAATGCGATGCACGATGATGTCATCGATGGCGCCGCCGTCCGGCTGACAGAGCAACGAGTATTGAGCCTGGCCGTCGCGCAAGCGGCCGACGTCGTTGACCGTCACCTCTTGTGCCGCCGCGACCGCATGTTGGCCGCGCAACTCGATTTCGCCCATGTGACTGACGTCAAACAGGCCAGCCTGCTCGCGCACAGCCCGGTGCTCGTCAATGATACTCGTGTACTGCACCGGCATCTGCCAGCCGCCGAACTCCACGAAGCGGGCGCCCAAAGCGGCATGGCGGGAATACAAGGATGTCCGCTTCATCGGTGAGACTTGTAAGGCTTGGCCTCGTGTCGACAGTCCACAGTCGCGGGTCGAGAGCGGCCTGCTGAAGCAGCTCTCCTCGTGAGAGCGATCAGCTTGGTCATGGTGCTCAACTCTTCGCTGTCGACTGCCGGCTCTCTTCTTGGCGGCGCGCCGCTTCGAGAGTATTCCTCATCAACATCGCGACGGTCATCGGGCCGACGCCGCCGGGCACGGGGGTGATGAATGCCGCGCGCTCCTGCGCCGGCGCAAACTCGACATCGCCAACCAGACGTCCGTCGACCCGGTTGATGCCCACATCGATGACGACGCTTCCCGGACGAATCCATTCGCCGCGAATCATCTGCGCACGGCCGATCGCCGCGACCAGCACGTCGGCGCGGCCGATCTCTGCGCCCAGGTCACGGGTGCGCGAGTGACAGATCGTCAGTGTGGCGTGGCGCTCGAGTAACATGAAAGCCACCGGTTTGCCGACGAGGTTGCTCCTACCCGCGACCACGGCGCGCGCGCCGCGCAATTGCACGCCGGTGCCATCGATCAAATGCATGATGCCGAGGGGCGTGCAGGGCCGTAAACCGGATCGCCCCGTGAATAGACGCGCCTGATTGACCGGATGGAGGCCGTCCACATCTTTCTCGGGGTGAATCGCGTCGATGACTACCTCGGCGTCCAGACGGGCCGGCAGAGGCAACTGCACGAGAATGCCATGGATGTCGGCGCGACAGTTTAGCGTCTCGACCAGATTCAGCAGCTCGGCTTGGGTGGTCTCGGCCGGCAACGTGGGCCCCTCGGAATAGATGCCAAGCTCGGCGCATATTTTCCGCTTGCTCCGCACGTAGCTGGCCGACGCCGGGTTGTCTCCCACGAGCACAGTGGCCAGCCCCGGCGGTTTGCCGAACTGTCGCAGAAACGCGGCCACCTCCTCCTGTATCTGCGCCCGCACTGCACGCGCCACAGCCGTCCCAT
Organism: uncultured delta proteobacterium; assembly: GCA_963729835.1. Taxonomy (GTDB): domain Bacteria; phylum Desulfobacterota; class Binatia; order HRBIN30; family HRBIN30; genus CAVSQF01. The sequence goes on from CAVSQF010000016.1 coordinate 243,731, forward strand.
CGATCACCTGTGCCATGCTGCGGCCATAGACAATGCCCGCGCGGTTGTAAAGTGTGTCGGGTAACGAGCCGGTGCACCGGCCGGCCGGCGTGCCGCTACACACCCGGGGGATGGCTTTCGACTTCTCGCCGTGCATGCTAGACAACAACAACGAGGCGACAGTGAAACGTTATACCCTCGACCGCCAGATTGAAGCGGCGGCTCGGCACGTAACTACGCTGCGACAGCATGCCGGCCCAGCGGCGCGCCAGCATCCGCAGTTAGAGAAGGCCCTAGCCCAGCTGTCCAAGGCCGTGGAAGAGCTGCGCCTAGCGGCGACGGATCTCCGTCAGCAGAGCGCCGAGTTGGCGGCCGCTCGCGAGTCGCTTGCGGCGGAACACGTGCGCACGGCGGAGACGCTGCGCGAGAGCGAGGCCCGGACCCAGGCGATCCTCAACACTGCCGTAGATGGCATCATTACGATCGACGAACAGGGCATAATCCAGTCCCTCAACCCCGCCGCGGAACGGGTGTTCGGTTATTCGGCGGCCGAAGTGCTCGGGAAGAACATCAGCATCCTGGCGCCGTCGCCATATCGTGAAGGGCACGATCGATACATTGCCGACTACATCAAGACCGGGCAGAGGAAGGTCATCGGCATCGGCAGGCAAGTGCTGGGGCTGCGGAAGGACGGGAGCACTTTCCCGATGGATCTCGCGGTGAGCGAGTGGGAGGGTGGCGGCCGACGGATGTTCACCGGCATCGTGCGGGACATCACCAGGCGCAAGCGTGCGGAGCAAGACCTGGCCGTTCAGTACGGCGTCACCCGAGTGCTGGCTGAATCGACAACGCTGTCCGAAGTCAGCCCGCGGTTGCTGCGCGCCATCGGCGAGGGCGTCGGGTGGGAACTCGGCGAGCTGTGGTATGTCGATCCGGATACCAGACTGTTGCGGCGGGGCGGGGTGTGGCGGGCGCCGGGCTTGGAGATGTCCGAGTTCGAGGCGACGAGGCGCGACATGGCCTTTGCGCCACGCCAGGGGCTGCTCGGCCGCGTGTGGGCTGAGGGCCAGCCCGTCTGGATGGCCGACACCGCCGAGGGCCCCGGTTTGCTTCGCGCCCAGGCGGCAGTAAAAGTGGGCCTGCGGGGCACATTTGCGTTTCCCATCCGCAGCAGCGGTACGGTCATCGGCGTCGTCGTTTTCTTCAGCAGCCAGACGCGTGCAGCCCGATCCAGCTCTGCTCCAGATGCTCGAGGCACTCGGTACCCAGATCGGTGATTTCATCGCCCGCAAGCGCGCCGAGGAAGCCATCCGGGAGAGCGAGGCACGCTTTCACGCGTTCATGGACAACAGCCCGGCGGTGGGCTTCATGAAGGACGAGGCCGGACGCTATGCCTACGTCAACGCAACGTTCGAACGATTCTTCGACGTCCGGCGGGCGGATACGATCGGCAAGACCGATTTCGACATCTTCCCGGCCGATGTCGCCCGGCGTTTGCGCGAGAACGACCAGGCTGTCCTCCGCGAAAACGCCACGATGGAGTTATCCGAGAGTGTCCCGTCGGCGGACGGTTGTGGGCGCGAGTGGCTGGTCTTCAAGTTTCCCGTAACGGATGCGAAAGGCCGCCGGTTCGTGGCCGGCAAAGCCGTGGACATTACGGAGCGCAAGCGCGCCGAAGCGGCATTGCGGGAACTACAAAAGCTGGCGCAGCAGCGCGAGCGCCTGGCGGATGTCGGCGCCATCACGGCACAGATCGTCCACGACTTGGGCAACCCACTCGCCGGCCTGTCCATGCAGGCGCAATTGATCATGCGGCGTATCCGGCGGGGCGGCAACGAACCAGTCAGCACGGTGCTCAAACCCGTCGAACAAATCGTTTCCGAGGTGCGCCGTCTCGACTCGCTGATCAAGGACTTCATGAACTTCTCACGTGGGCAACACCTCGATCTGCAACCATTGCCCCTGCGTCCGTTCTTGCAAGCCGTCGTCGAATTTTGGGGTCCCGTGGCCGCCGACCGGGGCATCCCCTTGCGCCTCGATCTGCCCCCCGAGGCGCCAGTTCTCAATGCCGATGCCGACCAGTTACGCCGCGTTTTTGATAATCTCTTGAAAAACGCCGTCGAGGCCCTCGGCCAAGGGCCAGGGCAGATCGATATCACGGTGGCTGTGCCGAACGCCGAAACAGTGCGGATCTCCGTTCAGGATAGTGGCCCGGGAATTGCGAGTTCCGTCCAGGTGTTTCGCTTATTCGAAACGACAAAAGGCTCCGGCTCCGGCCTCGGCTTAGCGATCACGAAACAGATCGTGCTGGCGCACGGAGGTGGCATTGACGTTGCCCGCGTGGAACCCCATGGGACGGTCTTCCACATCGAGCTGCCCCAGAGCAGCGGTTCGGCGTGACGTCTGTTGACGGACGATTCGCACACGAGCTTTCGGCCAGCAAGCGGCGGGACGGTGGTCATGGTGCCGCCGGAGACGACCCAGAAAGGATCATTCGCAAGGGGCGCGCCAAGGGACACCGCGACTGGGTCGGCCACGTTTTCGCCATCAGCAGAACTGATTCCGGGGCGTCATTGGAAAAGCAATTCTCGTTTTCAGAATGGCCGATCCCATCACTCTGCTAAGGCCCTCTGCCAGCTTGGCACAATGTCTTTTGTGCTTTGACTTTGTGGCCAATTCGTGATTTAAAAACCTTCCCCGAGGGAGGCCCCGTGTATGAAGAAGATGGTGCTGAGCGGATTGCCGATGGTTTTTTTGTGCGTGGGTCTGTTATGTTCGCCGGTCAGCCTGATGGCTTCTACGGAGGTCCAAAAGCAGACCGCAATTGATGCCGGTCTTGCGTATCTGGCGTCACAGCAAAATGCAGATGGCTCATGGACTTATTCGAGTGCAGCCGGGTCTTATATACAGGCGGCGACCGGAGCTGCCCTGCTCGCCTTTGTCGAACAGAAGTATAAGCCATTAGGTTGGAACGGGCATGACTATTCGGCCGTAGTCACGAACGCGACAGGCTACCTTTTAAGTACCGCGTCGCCAATAGACATCTCCGCTGCCAACTGGTGGGGATTCAAGGGAACAGCTAATAGCGGCATAGGCATAGACTGGTACGGCAACGGTGAAACCACTTATACCTCCGGTCTGGTGCTGCCGGCGCTCTGCCGTCTGACGGATGGCATCGTTACTCCCACTACAGTGATCAGTAGTTCCAACGCCGCAGTTAACGGCCTCACATACGCGCAGCTGATTCAGCGGGCGGTAGACGTCTGGGTCTGGGGACAGACCGGACCGGCCGGCGGCAACTACGATGGCGGATGGAGATATGTTCCCAATTCCAATCAGTCGGACGGCTCTACATCCCAGTGGGGCGCCCTGGCCCTGCTGTACGCCCAAAATGTGCAGGGCATCACTGTACCGGCACAAACAAAGACAGAGCTGATAAAGTGGATCAACTACATCCAGAATCCTACCGATGGTAGTTGTGGTTATATTGACCCGAATGGGTTTAGCGGCATTCCCAACGATGAAGCGAAGACAGGCGGTCTTCTTATTCAGATGGCTCTTGCAGGCGGCGGCGGATCTCAGACTAAGGCCTTCGCGTACCTGAACACTAATTGGAAAAATACCGCAAACAACACCTGGTCCGGCAATTTCGGCCAGCCATATGCCATGTGGGCCATTTACAAGGGCCTCGAGATTACGATTGGCCGGGATGCCGGCACCGACACGATTTCCAACCTTAACCCTGATCCGGGTGATGTTAACAATCCCAACCATGGCTGGAACTGGTGGGAAGATTACTGTAATTGGCTGGTTCTTAACCAGAACGGCAATGGTTCCTGGAGCGGTTACAGTTACTGGACCGATCCGTTGTCGACAGCCTGGGATATTAGTATTCTGAGCGGGACAATCCTCCCGCCCCCGCAGCCGACACGGTCACCGGCACCCGCCATGGGGCACGTTGCCTTGGGACTCGTAGCCCTGCTCCTGCTGGTCAGTGGAGTGTTGCTCCTGCCGCGGTCCCGGCGTTTGTCGTAAGATTACCCCGGCGTGCGCTTCACCGCGGGAACCGTAAAGACCGGGCAGCGTGCGTTGCGCATAGCCTTCTCAGCGACGCTGGCGAGCGGCAGGCGTGAGAGGCCGGTTTGTTTGTGGGTGGCCAGCGTGGCTGTGTGACGCGGCCGTGCCGCCGGGCGGTGTGGATCACTGCGCAGCTTTCCCTGCAACGGTGCGGCGAGGGAGGGAGCTGATGCACCTGCGGTTGCTTCCATTGCTTGCCATAGCGGCAGTTGGTCTTGCGTGTCGGGATTCGGCGCAGCCCCTGACGGCAGTGGGCACACTCGAACGCGAGCGCCTTGAGCTGATTGCGGAAGCGCCCGAGCCGATCGCGGAGATCCTGGTACACGAAGGCGACCGGGTCAGCACCGGCCAGGTCTTGATCCGGTTGGATGACGCCCAGTTCAAGGCGCAGGTTGCGCAAGCCACGGGCGCCCGCGATCGCGCCCAGGCGCGCCTTGCCGAGTTGGTTCGCGGCACCCGGCCGGAGCGCCTCGCCGAGGCGCGCGCGGCGCTCGCCGGCGCCGACGGGGCATTGGTGACTGCGCGGCGGGAGCTGGATCGCGCCCGTTCGTTGCGCCAGCGCGGCGTCGATACGCAGTCGCGCCTCGACCTCGCGCAGGCGCAGTACGACGGCGCACTCGGGCAACGCGATGCGGCCCGCGCCGTCCTCGATGCCCTGGAGACGGGCGCCACCACCGAGGAGCGCGACCAGGCACGGGCGGCGGTCGCCGAGGCCGCGGCGGTACTCTCGGCCATCCAAATCCGCGCCGAACGCCTGCTCGTGCGCGCCCCGCGCGACGGTCAGATCGATGCCCTGCCGTTCAAGCTGGGCGAACGTCCGCCGACCGGCGGGGTGGTGGCCGTCATGCTTGCTGCCGGTGCGCCGTACGCCCGCGTCTTTGTTCCTGAGCCTATACGCGTGCGCATCAAACCCGGCGTGGCCGCCACGGCGCACGTCGACGGGCTCAATCGCTACTTGTCGGCGCGCGTCCGGACGGTGTCGCACGAGGCGGCATTCACACCGTACTTTGCATTGACGGAGCGCGACCGCAGCCGCCTCAGCTACGTCGCGGAAGTCGACCTCACTGATCCCCAAGCGCGCGAGTTGCCGACCGGCATTCCCGTGCAAATCACGTTCGAGCCGCCACATGAGTGACGGCTTTGTGATCGCGGCTTGCAACCTGACGCGGCGTTTCGGCAAGCTGACCGCCGTCGATCACGTCAACCTCAGCGTCCCGCGGGCGCAGATCTACGGCTTCCTCGGTCCCAACGGCTCGGGGAAGTCGACCACGATCCGCATGCTGTGTGGCTTGCTTACGCCCTCGGAGGGCACGGCACAGGTCCTCGGCTACCGCGTGCCGCAACAAGCCGAAGCGCTGCGGCGCAAGATCGGATACATGACGCAGCGGTTCTCACTGTACGACGATCTCTCGGTGCGCGAGAACTTGGAGTTCATCGGCGAGATCTATTCGGTCCCCGCAGTGCGCCGTAAACGGCGTGTCGCCGAGCTGTTGGACGAATACCGGCTCGGCGATCCTCCGAACCAACGTGCCGGTACGATGAGCGGCGGCCAGCGCCAGCGCCTGGCGCTGGCCGCCGCGACGCTGCACGAGCCCGAGCTGCTCTTCCTCGATGAGCCCACGAGTGGAGTGGATCCGCAGAGCCGGCGCGATTTCTGGAGCAGCCTCTTCCGGCTCGTTGACTGCGGCACCACGATATTGGTGTCAACCCACTACATGGACGAAGCCGAGCGCTGCCACGCCCTGGCGATCCTCGACCGCGGGGTACTGGTGGCCAACGGTGCGCCGCAAGCACTGATGGAAGGCATCGACGCCACGGTCTTGGAGATCGAAACCGCCGACGTGCGCGCGGCGCGCGCCGCACTCGACGCCATCCCTGAGGTGCAGAGCGTGGCGCAACTGGGCGCGCGCTTGCACGCGCTCGTCGACCGGCGGCTTGTCGACCCGGTCAGGCAGGTACGTGGCGCCTTCGTTGCGGCTGGCATCAGTGCCGAGGTGCGCGCCACCTCGGCCAGCTTGGAAGACGTCTTTGTTGCCGCGACCCATTCGCGTCCCGAGGCGCCGCCCGCATGAACGCGCTCCGACGCGCACTGGCCGTCGCCCGCAAAGAGTTCCGGCAACTGCGGCGGGACCGGCTGACGGGAGGCATGATCATCGGGATACCCCTGATGCAGGTGCTGCTGTTCGGCTACGCCATCAACACCGACGTACGCCACCTGCGCGCGGGCGTCGCCGACCTGGCGGGCACGCAACGTGCCCGCATGCTCGTTGCAGATGCCGAGGCCTCGCAAGTCATCGACGTGGTGGAGCGGGTGCAGAGCGCGGCGGATCTCGAATCGCTCTTGCAGCGCGGAGTCATCGCCGTCGGGCTGTTCATCCCGCATGATTTCGATCGGCGCGTCTACCGGCTCGGCACCGCAGCCTTGCACGGTGAGCCGGCTCAAGTCCCGGCGCAGCTGTTGGTCGACGGGGGTGACCCGGTGATTCTCGGTGCGGCGCAAGGTCTGGCGCATCTGCCGGTGACGATGCGTTTCGTCGCCGTGCCGTCCGGCGTCGTCTCGCATGACAGTTTCGAAGTGCGGGCGTTCTACAACCCCGAACGGCGCTCCGTCGTGCAGATTGTTCCCGGCCTCATCGGGGTGATTCTCACCATGACGATGGTGCTGTTTACCGCGGTGGCCATCGTGCGCGAGCGCGAGCGCGGCAACCTTGAGCTGCTGATCACGACGCCGGTGCGTACCATCGAGCTGATGGTCGGGAAGATTCTCCCGTACATCGCGATCGGTTTGATTCAGGTGACGCTGGTACTGGCCATCGGTGTTGTGGTGTTTGGTGTGCCCGTGCGCGGCTCGCTGCTCGATCTCTATCTGGCTGCCGTCCTGTTCGTCGGCGCCAGCCTGACCCTCGGTTTGCTCATCTCGACGTTCGCGCAGACACAGTTTCAGGCGGCGCAGATGATGGTGTTCGTCTTTCTGCCGTCCATGTTGCTCTCGGGGTTCATGTTCCCGTTCGACGGTATGCCGCGGCTGGCACAGCTGATCGGTGAGGTCCTGCCGCTGACGCATTTTCTGCGTTTGGCGCGCGGCATCCTGCTGCGCGGCGCGGCGCTCGGCCAGCTACGCGGGGAGATGGGGCCGTTAGCCATGTTCCTCGTCGTCGCGCTCGGCATCGCCATCCTCCGTTTCCGCAAACGGCTTGACTGATGAGAAACCGAGGCGGCGGTCGACATCACGGGTGACTGGAAGGGCACGTATCGGCGGGGGTCGATCGGAGATCCCACGCCCGCGAAACACTACAGCTGAACGCAGCTTCTCCATTTATACCAGCTGTTCGATCTAGGCGCTTGCTTGATGGTGCGAACCAACATCTTGTCAGAGCAGCATGCGACGGGCAGCCCGCAGCGACCAACGGGAGCGGACCGCTGAATAGACGCGGGGCGCAGCCTAGGTTTCTTGACAGCAGGAACTCATCGCGCATGAGTCAAGTCTCATGATGGCACCGACGCAGCGACCAACGGGAGCGGACTCCCGAATGGACGCTGGGCGCAGCCCGCTAGCGTTGACAACTGATCCGCTGGGGCGCAAACGATGGATCAGAGAAAGATGATGAGTCATGGGACGCACCGGAGCAGCTCGAAAAGGTGAAACGGTTCGTTCCACGCATCGACGGCGCGAGCTGGAGTGGCGACGCACGTTTTCGAGACGGTCGAAGAAGGCAAGCGCTGGCTTGCTACCCGCCGCCTCATTGTCATCCCCACCCCGGCCGAACTCCGCGCCCTCAAGCGTGCTCGCCGTGAGTCCCGCGCCGGCCAGACGATCACCCTCGACAAATACGAACGCCGCCGCGGATTGACCCCGCGCAAGTCGTCCTGACGTGGTAAGCTAACCGTGGTGGTAACGGTCGGGCTTGACTACGGTGAGCTGGAGAATAGGAAACAGCTCGCCTCGGGTGTCGTATGTGTACGAGAACTCGTAAGCGTAGGAGACGCTAGGCACGGGTCACAGACCGATGTGGGCCGTTGGTTCTGGATCGGGTGGTTCGACAAAGAAAACGAACGGCACGGCAGCTCCCCTTCGGCGAGCCCGTGCCACGACACGCACCACATCTTTTCCGTGCGCAATGACCTCCTCGCCCTCCAGCACAACCCACTGGCCGGCCAGCCGACGCAGCACGTCGAGATGCGGGGGACAGTCCCTTGCCGGCTTTGGCGTCGAGGTACGCTTGGCGACTCATGGGTGAGCTACTACCGGCCGCGCTGGGTCGACTTCGGATGAGTGGAGCGAAGGCGGTAGATGACGTACGTGTCGCCGTCGACGTAGAAGTAGAAGCGAGCACGTTTGTTGACATAGGCTTGCATGGCGTCGGGGCCGTCGGCTGGCCATGGATGAACGCGGAGCGAGTGATAGTCTGGCCCTTGCTCGATGAGGAAACGTGCTTGCTTGTCGAAGGCCCGACGCACGGCCTCGGTTGTAGTTTTGTACTCGCGATCGACTTCGTCGGTGCGGCGCGCCTTCATGCACGGGCTTTATTTCTTTCGTTGGCGGCGCGCCGTCGTTGGCCGGCGACCCGTGGCGCGGTGAAGGTCGGCGATAAACTCGTCGGCCGTCTCGAAGGCCGGTGACAGGCCTTTGCCGGCCTTGGCGTTGAGGTACGCTTGGCGGCCGGCGTCTTCGATGTCGGGTTGCGCGTTGAAGTAGTACCGCAGCGCTTCGCGCACGACTTCAGAGCGGGTGCGGTGCGCGGCCTTGCGGCTGCGTTCGATTTGTTTCGCCATCGGCACCGGCAGCGAGACGGTGACGACGGCGGTTTGAGCGGGGTTGCGTGGCATAGGGTTATGAACCTTTGTAAAAGTATACCACGGGCGGCGGATGGGCGTCAAATGCCGTCATGGGGAGGTACCGGGGGAATTCACCCAATGAGCGGCTTGGGGGAAGTTGGCGCGCGGCGTTTGACGTGTCCGGCCCAGTGGTGGCAACCTTACGGGCAGAGGTTGGCGCCATGCTCCAATACATTCCATTGCTGTCGTTTGCGTTCAAAGCATGGAGTGTTCTCGCCGCACGCCTGGTTCCGCAGATACGACGGAGGCTCCCGGACGTGCGCATAACCCTTGTGCCCACGGGCTTGCAACGGAACCCAGAGCCCTACGTCATCACGTGTGATGACGGCAGAATCGACATTGAGGTTCGAGCCTGGTTGTTATTCGATAGCCGCGAGACTGACGACGTTGTGTTTTACCACACGGAACTCGATGTTTGGAAACGGTGGCAGCGATGGCGACCGTCACAGCATTTCTGCCTTACAGCGCGCACCGCAGAGATTCCAGGGGATGATCAGCATCCCCGAACGATTGAACTTGGGTTGACGATACCGAAACAAGGACGTTTTGAATGCGGAGTATCTTACAAGGCGACGCTTGAAGATAGAAAGTTTCCGTCTGCTCTCTATGAGGCGCGGCTGATCTTTAGATTCAAGCGATTTTCCACTGTGTGGCTTCCCCTAATTCTCGATTGGTACGATGCAGTCCGCCTGGGGGCACGCTATCAACTGACGGGTCGGCGCTGTTAGCGCAGTTTCCCGCCTTAAATCATCCGCAGCGTAAACGGCTGTCGGCTCACTGAGGGCATCCCTTTTGAAGCGTTCCACTTGTGGGAGATCGATACCCCCATTCGTCAAAAACACAGCCAGTGCGAGTATCGAGGATTACTTCGACGCCCCTACCAATGCCGAGAGGGCGATAGCGTCCGTTGCTGGAATTGAGATAACTCGTGATGACGAATGCACCAAGTAGGACCAATATTGTGAGCCGCCATAACCAATCAGGCATGTTGCTCCTCGCTTCTCTTGGAGGGCAGCTATCACACTCGTTCCACGACTGCCACACTCCTGATTTTCTGCCTGCGGTGTTTCGTGCTATGTTCGCCCCTGAAAGGATAACGTGAAATGGCTTCGGAGAAGTTGAGACACGCCTTGCAACGGACCTTGATAGATGCCAACGACAAACGGCACGCGGCACAGGACGCCATAACCGAGTGGGAACACCTTGTAGCGGAGGCCACAGCTTCTCTAGCGAGTGCCGAGACTGTTTTGCAAACTGCTGAAGAGCGCCACAGGATGGCAAGCGAAGAATCTCGCGAACTACTTGCCTATTTATAATGGGCAGAGAGGGAGAGCACTCTGGGTGCAATTGCCGATCGACTCATACCCTTAGCGGGGGAAGCGAGTGCTTGCCTAGCGCGGGTCAAGTCTCAGCGCGCAGTTGTCTCCCAACGTCAACAAGAACTCAGAGACGCCACCGCTCGTCTCTCCATTGCGCAGCGAGTATTCAGTGAAGCCCAACGTAAGTGGGAGGGCATTGCTACCGAAATCAACCGCGTAAACGGTGAAGGCGCGGCATTATAGTTTTCCGCCGCGGATCACTCTCAATTTGAACGGCTGGCGCCCAACGAGCAGCCCGGTCTTTGGATCACGCGGCAACCTCGGTGGCGTGGTCGGTGTCATCGGTGTCGGTTCTGCCGGCGTCGCCAGCGCGGTCTGAATCAGCTCGCCAATCGTCCAGACGTGGTCGGCAACGCCGAGCGCCATAGCCGGCGTGATCCGCAGCGTCTCATGAACCCGGCAGGAGTTGTAGTGTCCGATATGCAGGCTGATCGCTGCCGCGTGGTTGCGAAACTTCTTGCTGTAGGCGTTGGTCAGCCTGGTCATGCGGCGGATACCCATCCTAAGAGTCAAATTCTGCCTCTCCACGTAGGACGTGCAGATGCGCTCCGGGTCCGGGTTACCGGTGATGACCTGCTTGTCAACGCCGATGATTGCTCCCGGCGAGTACCGGTGCGCGGCGTCGTTGCCGGCGACGGCGGCGTACTCTTTTTGAAGCATGGCGTAGTCAACGTTGATGCCGAAGGCTCGCTCAATCGCGTCAACATACGCCGAAAGTCCGTCCGTAGTGATCTGTGGTCGGTTGAGGATGCGCGCCCGAAGGTCGGCCGCAAGCTCCTGTGCGTTTTCCGCACTGCGCTTGCCCACGACGTAGGACACGATGGCCTTGTTGGTCGCGTCCATTCCGATCCACACGTAAGCGTCGCCGTACTCGCTCGGGTCATTGACCTTCACGCGCTTCTGCTTCTTGGCGATGAAGCTCCACGCTTCGTGCAGCTCCAACAAGCTGACGTTCAGGTTGCGCATCATCGCGTCATGCAGCCGGGCGCACGCTGTATTTCGTCACCATGATGCAATTGTAATTACAATACCCGCGCAAGTCAAGCGGCGAATTGAAGATTGACTTGTCAGGCGTTCGTCACTACAATTGCAGCATGAAACATCGGAAGCCAAAAGCAGAACGCAAGGCGGAATTGATCCAATTGCGAGTCACGACGGGGCAAAAGCGGGAGTTGGAGGACAAGGCGAAGCGACGCGGGCTCAGCTTGTCTTCGTGGCTGCTAAGCCTCGGGATAACCGCGCCCCAACAACCGGGGCCGAGCGTTTAGCCGGACTGCGAGAAATCGAACGTCCCCGCGAGGATTTCCCGCAGGGCTTTTTCCGTGAACTCCCACCCGAAAGTGGGGATCTCGGCAAGTGATCTGTAGATCCAGTCGTCGTATTCGACACCGCGCGCCTTTTCCATGTGGTAACGCCGCGTCTGCCAAGCCAGCAAGTCCGCAGCCTGCAACGGCATCACCCTCTTGTCATCCCGATAAATGGGACTGCCTCCAATAAGATGCCGCATCTCGGGAGGTGCAAGATCCCTGAAGCGCTCCCAGCCCAGCATTGCATTCTTAAAATCACGGCGCTGTTCATCGAAGATGAAATCGACCGGCCCTATTGGCCTCACGGGGCCTTCGGTGGACTGAATTCCGATCATGACTACATGATGCCCAAAAAGGCGAGCACGTAAGGGTTGTCCACTTGGCGCGCGAGCTTTCCGCTGATGACGCGCTTGTAGATCTCATGCGGAATCACGCAGCGTAATCCCACCTCGGCGTGGCGGCGCAACACCGTCAACAGCTCCCACACTTTCGTATCTCGATCCTTCACGGTCCATCGGTAAAACTGTCCTTCGAGCCATTTGGCTTCATGCATTTTGAAATAATCAATCGTCGGCGTGCTGTGGAGGACGGCCACCCATTCCGCTGAAAACACCTCCCATTTTTCCGCCGTGCTCACATATCCCGCCAACACGAAGACCGGAGGCGGACCGCCTGATCCGCTGTCGTCGATGTACGCCTGCAACATTAGGAGCCGCCGATTTCCCCGAATCGGGCTAGCGAAACAGCAGACCAACGCGCGGATTTGCGAACGTGCCTCAGTGGCGCCAACCTCATGGCGCCCTGTATCCTTCAAAGCTCGTTCCATTTCAAATTCACCCAATCTCCTCGAAATTCCCCCAGCACCCATGGGAGGGGTCGGGGCGGGCCAACCGGCGCCGCGTGGCGCGCCGGCTTGACTAACTTTCCAATCCGTAGGTTTTGGATAGTAACAGAAGGGAGGGAAGAAAAGATGAAGCGCGAAATGTTGTGTGCACAGTGTAACTGCGAACGGCCGCACCGGCTTTTGGAGTTCGGACAGAAGGACGATGGAGGAATGTGGGTGTACTGGATTGAGTGCGAGGCGTGCGAGCAACAGACGCCGCTAGAGGTGCCGGCGGAGCTGAAAGAGGAAGAGGTGAAGATGCCTATTTTCAGAAGGGACCAATTCGGGAATGGGTTGGCCCGGCAAACCCGGAAAGTTGACCGCAGCTAAGACAGGGCTCGTGAGAGCCATGGCCAGATATTGTGCTGGGTGCCGGCAAGAGTACCAAGACGACTTTTTAAAGTGTTCGACGTGCCGAGCTGATACGCTCGCTGGAGAATTGCCGGGGTATGGTGAGGACAAGGAGCCGTGTTCTTCGTCGTCGTAGGCTTCGAGTTCGGCGATCGCGTCGGCGATCGCCGCAGCGGTGGGGGATTGGTTCATGCGGTGGTGAGTGGGGCGACATGAGCAACCCGCGCGGGTGCGCGGCACGTCGCGGTGAAGTTGTACCCGATCGGAACCGCACACGCGGGCCGTACCCGAAAGCATGGGAAACGGGCGGGCACAGGGCGGCGCTCTTCCGCTGGTCTGTGGTGCGGCCATGTGGCAAGCCACGTCCGGCTTGCGTCGCCGGTTGCTGCCAGCGGCGGTGTCCGAGTGAGAAGTGGGGCGCACGCGCGGCCCGACCGGGGTGGTAATTTCACCACGCCGGCGGTGAAGTTGTCGAGTGGATAACCGGCTGATTGATTGAGAGCACCTTGCCTGACGTTGACAAACTTTTCTGTCTGTTCGACGCTAAAATGCATGCAACGAGAGGAGGGAAGTGATGCAAGCGTGGCAACGAAAGCTCGTTAAACGGTTCGCGTGGAAGTTCGGAAAACAGAGCACGGTGAAGCCGCCTATGAAAACTCGTACTCGGCGGCAACGGCGGGGCAGGTAGTAGGCTCCTCCGCGGTCGAGGTTGACGGTTTCGGCCGTCCGGATGTGAAATGAGAGTGCCGCGGCGGTTGCCTACTCCGTCCGCGGTCGGGCGACGGGAAACGCCGCCAGCAACACACCGGGCGCCAGCTTAGAACGGGGAACGCCCCGCAGTGCGCTCGGGCCTCGGCTGTCTTCGGACGGTCGGGGCCTTTTTTATTTTCCGGTGGCGGTGCTGGTTAGTTGGTGGAGGGTTTCACGTCGTACCAGTAGGAACGGAGACACTTGCCGGTGCTGTCGCGCTCAACACGCGTGCAGAATCTAATGGGGCTGTCGGCCGAAGGGGTGCACCGGTAGTCGTGAAGGGCGCTGTCGTCGCTGGTGACTTGAACGTTTTCAGGACAGTCACCGGTTATCAGAAATTGTACCGGTGCGCTCGCAGCCGGTGCAGAGCAGCGCGAGGGGCAGTAAGAGTAGGAGATAGAGGCGACGCAGATGGTTTGCGGTTAGGCGCTTTCAGTGTACGCCGGTGCCGGCGATGTCGTCCAGTGTTGGCCCGCGGTGTGCGTTTTCCAGAGCCCGAAAACAAGTAGGGTGAGATGACGCGCCGCTGTGCGGCGCACCGTTGGGTATTTTCTTTCATTGGTGGTATGCCACGATACGCGATGATCAAACGTATTCAACGGTGGGCGATCAAGGCTGTTGGGTTGGTTGGGGCGGCGTTCATGCTTTGGGGTGGGTTGGGGGTGTACCTGCAGGCGTGTCTGTGGCTACAGTATGGGGTATGGGTGGCGCTTCCTGCTAGGTACTTGTTCATCAACCTAACGCCTGCAGACGCGATAGCTGCCATTCCCGCCGATTCGCAAGTGAATCCATCGGCCGTGTACGCGGCTTTTGCCGAGCTGCGTCACGCTGTCCCAAGTTTGTGGACGGCGGACTCAGATGCGTGGATTCGTGGTCACCCAACCTCTTGGGTGGGTTTGCATAAGCTGATCGTCGGCGTACTCGATCTTGTGTCGATTCCGTTCATAGCGGTGGTGATCGGCGGGACACTCGGTGTAAAGGCACTTGGGTGGCTTGCTGCGGTCGTCGAGCAAGAGGAACGGCACGCGGCGGTGATGCGCTGGACCAAGCGGGCAGGTTCTTAGCTAGTTTCTGTCAAGAAATGCATGAAATTTGCCATTGACGCCCCAAGTGGTTGATTTATCGGCAAGTCGAAAGATGGATTCCGCGCAGACGGGAGTTGTCCACAGCTCGTTTTTCGTCGCCGATTCTGCTGATCGGTGCGCCAAGCTGCGAGAATCGTGGTGCGCGAGTTTGCTCGAGCAAGTCAGCGGACCAGATCTGAAGGTGGAAGAACAGCGGAAAGCCTTGTCTGACAAGGATCTGAAGCATTTCGCGCCGGAAACTAGCTAGAGCAATAAGTGCGGTGGTCGCGCACCGCGCGCGACAGCTTGCTAAAAGTGTACATCTGCGTCGCTGTCGATACCGGAGAAGCCACCATCGGAGGTTCGGGGGCCGCAGTGTGGAATATTTAACCCCTTGGCGCGGAGACGGTCGAGGAGTTGTGTCTTGACCTGCTCGCCGCAGAGCGCGTGTACGATACGCCTCTGTCCTGCAAACTCTCTCCGAAAGCCGTCGGCTTCAAGCGAGTCGTCGCCGTGACGTTTTCGCTCGTCGTAGTACATCTGCAAGGTCGTCAACATCAACTGGAACGCGGCGTCCAAATCAGGCATTTGCCGTTCTCCTCTGAGAGGTTTGTAAATCACGACTAGCGCCGCGGCAAGGGCTGCGGCACGATCGCCGCGCTTTCGGTCGGTCGGTGGCCGGGTGTCCAGATGTCCGCGGCGATGTGCTCGGGGTGGTAGAGGAAGTTGGTTTCGGTGGTGATGTAGAAGAGCTTGCGCATGGCGTCCGGCTCTTTGAACTTCACCCGGTTGCCGGCGATGAGGTCAACGAGCGTCGCCGCGCGCGCTTGGCTCTTGGTGACGATGAGCACGCGGAACGGGTCGAGGCCGTGTCGGCGTGCAGGTTGCCGCGCTTCATCGCTTCGTAGCTGCGAAACTTCCGCGCCATCTTGTCGTGATGCATCGTCGAGCGGTCGGCCTCGAGGAAAAAGTGCAGCGTGTTTAGGGTGCCAGGCAAAGTGATGTAGAAATACACGCTAAGGGAAGGACGCCAATGCCACACGCGGCTGATTTCCCAACGGTTTTCCGCGTTCGGTGCACTCTCACGAAAGAGCGGCGGGCGTGGTGTTTTCGTGCGCCGTTTTTTCGAACGTTCCCGGTACCCTGCAATCGTCGAAAAACGCCGCTGGCTTCAGCACTGTTCGCCAAAAGGACGGCCGGGCACACCAGGCCTTAGCAGATAAGATTACACGATTTTGCCTGGTACCCTGATTACGCGAAGCGTCATCGAGATGAGATTGGTCAGCGCGGTTGCCGCATGCAGCGGCGATCTCAACTCCGGCAACCCTCACACCACGGCGCGCAGCGGCACAGCGAGCGTGTGCTGCGTGAGCTCAAAGATCTCATTGCCGTCGTAGAGTAGCACGCCGAACGGCGCGCGGCGGCCGAATTCCTCGCAGAAGCGGCCGACGGCCCGCGCGTCCGCGGTGCGCAGGCTGCGCGCTGACTTGACCTCGATGGGCAACAGCCGTTGCTGCTGCTCGACGATGAAGTCGATCTCTTCGCCCCCCGCGCTGCGGCGAAAGAACATGCCGGGCTTGCGCAGCTCGGTCTCACCTACGGCGGCCAGCCTTGTGTAAGGTGTCATAGGGCAGGTCTTGTGCGGAAATCTGCCTCTTGCCCATGGCTTCTAGCGGCGGACTTTCCGCCAGACGGCTTGTCCGCACCATACGCCATATGTGATACGCTATGACTGGGCTTGAGCGGACTGTCGCGCCTCAGGCCCGGTCGAGTGATGGAGTCCTTCGAAGTCATCATCGTAGGCGGCGGTATTGCGGGTGCCTCGCTGGCCTACTTTCTTGCGGAACGCGGCATGACCGATGCGCTGATCGTCGAGCGAGAAGTGCAGCCAGGCTATCACGCGACCGGCCGGAGCGCGGCGGTGTTGGTGGAGTGGGATCCGCTCCCGGTGCTGCGGCAGCTCAAAACGCTGGGAGGCGCGTTTCTGCGCCATCCGCCGGGCGGCTTTTCCGAGCAGCGGTTGCTCGACCAGTCCGGAATATTGGTGCTGTTTCAAGAGCCGGTCTGGAGCGCGCTGCGCGAGATCGTTCCCCTTTTGCAGGAGCAGGGGGTGGTCGCGCAACTGATGGCGCCGGCTGAGGTGCTGGAGCGCGTCCCGGTGCTGTCGGCGCAGCACTTCGACGGCGGCGTGTTGCTGCCGGAAGACGGGCACATCGACGTGCACGAGCTGTTGTGGAGTTATCTGCGCCATGCGGGGCAGCGGGGCGTACAGCGCCGGTGCGGCGTGGAAGTAGAAGGTATCCGCAGAGAGGGTGGGCGATGCTGCGGAGTGGTGACGAACGCCGGTGAATTGGCGGCACGCTGGGTGGTGAACGCAGCCGGGGCGTGGGCGGGAAAGATCGGGCATCTCGCCGGCGCAGCACCTATTGTGCTCACGCCGCACCGCCGCACGATCATCACGTTTGCTGCGCCGGAGGACGTGGAAGTGAGTCAGTGGCCGCTCGTCGGGCACGAGTCGCACCAGCTGTACTTCGCCCCGGAGTCTGGCGGGTTGCTGGCAAGCCCGATGGACGAGGAGCCGATGGAGCCCTGCGATGCGCAACCGGATGAGCTGGTTGTTGCCGAGACGATCGAGCGACTGGCGAAGCTCGCCCCGCGCCTCGTGCCGAGGGTGCTCAAGCGAAAGTGGGCAGGCTTGCGGACCTTCGCGCCCGACCGTGTCCTGGTGGTCGGCGAAGACCCGCTCGTGAAAGGGTTCTTCTGGTTGGCAGGCCAAGGCGGCTGCGGCATTGAAACCAGCCCCGCCGTCGGCCAGATCGCCGCGGAGCTGCTACTGGACGGCCGCACCGACCGGTACGATGCCACCATGCTGGCTCCATCTCGATTCGCGGCCAGCTGACCGGGAAGCGGTGTGCCGCGCCTCAAGTCCCTGGTTTCTTGCTCCGTCCCCCGGCAATGAGGAACATCACGCTCTTGCCTGCAGCGTGCGGCGAGAAGACATCGGTTACTTCGTCGTCGAAAAAGGTCAGGCCGCTGGCACCCAAGCGCAACGCGTACGCGGCCAAATAGATCTTGCCGCCGATCATCGCGGCGTCGAGCTGCGCAACGCGGTAGCCACGGTCGCCGAATCGCGACAGCACCGTCTCGAGGTTGCAGAGCAGGAACACATCCACGCTCGCGTCGCCGGGGATCTCTTGCCCCAGTCCCAAATGGCCCGCTTCCCGGCGGAAGTCACCGGCGCGCAGCAGCTCGAGCGCGTGCGGCGCGCGGTGATACACGTACGCCCCGCTCGGCAGGCCGTCGACGGCGTTGACGATTAGATAGAGATCACTGGACGAAACGCCGAAGTCCGCCGCTACACCGCGGGTCGCACAGTAGAGGATGGCCGACAGCTGCTCGCGGTGAATCGGCACCCGTGCGAACCGACGCGTGGAGCCGCGCCGCAGGATCACATTGTCGATGCTCTCGCTCGGCAGCGCGCTGAGGTCGACCGCTGGCAGCGACACACTCTGTCCTGGCGGGGTGCTCGACTCGGGTCCCGCCGCCGCGCCAGCTTCCCGCCACCTTTGCACCGCGTCTGCAACCGGCAGCGCAGAGGCGGCATGCATGTCGCGGATCGCCGGATAATCCACCGCGCGCGGCGACAGCGGCACCGTTGGCAACGCCAGCAGCGGCAGCGCCGGCGGCGGCGCCGGGGCGGGACGCGGGTCGAAGCCGAGCGGCACCAAAGCCAGAGCGCCCTCGCGCCGACGATCGAGATCGAGGAGTCTTTCGACGGTCGCATCGACGAATCCGCACACCACCCGCGCCGGCAGCGCGTCGGCCGCAGCAACCGCCAGCAGGTTCGCCAACACCGTGCCGCAGTCCCAAAAGCAGTGACGGTAGGTGCGGGCCTGGTATTTCCAACTATTGCGCCAGTAAGTCGATGCACACGCGAGGATCACGGGGGCATGCCGGATGGCGGGCTCCTGCCCGGCGGCGTCGGCGACGATGCGGCGATAGTCACCTGAACGGAGTTGGTATAACGAGAAGTTATGCGGTCCGAAGTGATACACGCCGGCGGTCAGACCAGGCAGGTCGCCGCAGATGACGTACAGATCGATGTGGTGCAACGCCCCGGTGCATGCCGCGGCGCGAAAGTAGTGCTCCTCACCGCCCGGGTACACCTTCTTGTGCGTGATGCCCGCGGAAAAGTGGAGCGCCCGCGCCAGCGAGACCAGATCCGGCACCCGCGGCGCGCCCGATTGTACGCCGGTTGCCGCGACGGCCGCCAGCGCCGGCACCCGCGACGGCGGCAACTCGCGAGGCAGCGGAATCGAGCTCGAGGTTCGGGTAGATTTTGAATGAAAGCGGCTTGTTTTCCCAATCGAGGTAGTGACGGCCGGCGCGCAGGCTGGCCACGGAGTGCTTCGTGGCGTCGTGATATTTCCGCGCGGCGCTCATCCCGTTCTCGCTTCCCGGCTCTTTACCCACCTGCCAGCGGCGGGAAGAGATTGACCTCTTGGCCGTCGCGCAGCACGGTCGTCGGGCTCGAGATGCTCGGCGCCCGAGACGATCATCCGTGACTCCTGTTGCTTTCCGCCTACGCCGCGCAGGCACTTTTCCGAACCGCCGCTTGCGAGTCAACCGCGGCATCCCCCACGGCGATCGGGTAGCGCCCAGAGAAGCAGCCGTGACACATGCGCGTGGCCGGTTGCGTTGCCGTCAGCATGCCGGCGAGCGACAAGTAGCGCACGCTGTCGGCGCCGATGTGCGCGGCGATTTCGTCCTCCTCCCGCCCCACGGCAACAAGCAGCGACTGATCGGGGATGTCGACGCCGAAAAAGCAGCCGTGGCGCAAGGGCGGCGCCGCGATGCGGGCATGTACAGCGCGGGCACCGGCCTCGCGCAGGATGCGCGCCAGGGCGCGGAAGGTGGTGCCGCGCACCAGCGAATCGTCGACGAGCACGACCCGCTGGTCGCGTACTTGCGGGACATAGACGTTGTACTTGATGCGCGCCTTGAAGTCGCGCGTGGCTTGCAGCGGCTCGATGAACGTCCGTCCGACGTAGTGGTTGCGAATGAGGCCGTGCACCAGCGGGAGCGCCGCCTCGCGCGAGAAACCCCACGCCGCGAAGTTGCCGGAGTCCGGCACCGACACCACGCAGTCCGCGGCGACTGGCGCCTCGCGCGCAAGTTGGCGGCCCAGCGCAATGCGCATTTCGCCGACGCTGCGTCCGAAGACGGTGCTGTCCGGCCGCGAGAAATAGATCCACTCGAAGACGCAAGGTGCCGGTGCCGCCGGCGCGATGCGCTCGCTGCGCAACCCGGCGTCGTCGATGATCACCAGCTCCCCGGCTTCCACTTCGCGCACACTGCGCGCGCCGGCCAGATCAAACGCACACGACTCCGAGGCCACCACCCACCCGTGTTCCAAGCGGCCGATCCCCAGGGGTCGAAAACCGTTGGGATCGCGCGCCGCATACAGCGTGCGCCCGCGCACCAGTAGCATCGAGTACGCCCCGCGTACCTTCCGTAACGTCGCGAGCAACGCGGCCAGCCAGGCCGGCCCGCCGGCGGCCGGCTCCGATGGAATTGCCGCCAGCGCATCGCCCAGGAGACGCGTGTCAGACGTCCCGGCGGCCTGCCCCCCAGACAGCTCCGCCGCATTGAGCAGATTGCCGTTGTGGCAGAGGGCGAGCGCGGACGGCCCCGCACCTACTACGATGGGCTGCGCATTGTCCAGCGTGGAAGTTCCGCTGGTCGAGTACCGGTTGTGCCCCACCGCGATATCCCCCGGCATATCTGCGAGGGTGGCGAAGTCGTACACCTGGTCGACACCGCCCATCCCGACATGTCGCTTCCACTGCCGGCCGTCACCGACGACCATGCCGGACGATTCCTGGCCGCGGTGCTGCAATGCGTGCAGGCCCAGGCACGTGAGGCGAGCCGCAGCACCGATGCCGAGCACACCGAAGACGCCGCACTCTTCGCGCATCGCCTGACCGTTCGCGGTTGGATTACGCCGCGGCCGCAGCCGGCTGCGAGGCGTGGCCGTTTCGCAACCCGCAAAACTCCTCGTAATCAATCAGCTGCGCGATCGTTGGATGCGTACCACACACCGGGCAGTTCGGATCTTTGCGGAGCTTGTGGATGCGTATCTCCATGCTTAGCGTATCGAAGTAGACCATGCGGCCAATGAGGGGTTTGCCGATCCCTAGGATCAGCTTCACCGTCTCGAGTGCCTGCACGCACCCTACGAGACCCGGGAGGACGCCGAGCACACCGGCCTCCGCACAGCTGGGCGCCGCACCCGGCGGCGGCGGCTCCGGGAACAAGCAGCGGTAGCAGGGCCCTTGGCGCGGGTAGAAGACCGTGGCTTGGCCTTCGAACTGGAAAATGCTGCCGTGGACGTTGGGCTTGTCGGCCATGACGCAAGCATCGTTGATCAGATAGCGCGTGGGGAAGTTGTCGCAGCCGTCGACGACGATATCGTAATCGGCAATCAAGCGCATGATGTTCTCCGACGACAGACGCTCCTGATAGCCGACGACCTGCACGTCTGGATTCAATGCCCGGAGCGTTTCGCGTGCCGATTCGACCTTGGGAACACCAAGCCGCTCGTTCGTGTGCAAGATCTGGCGCTGCAGGTTGCTCAGGTCGACGACATCATGGTCAACCAGCCCGAGCGTGCCGACGCCGGCGGCTGCCAGATAGAACGCGCTCGGTGAGCCCAGACCGCCCGCGCCGACGAGGAGGACCTTGGCATCGAGTAATTTCGCTTGGCCTTGCTCGCCAACCTCGGGCAGCAGGAAGTGACGACTGTAGCGGGTGAGCTGCTCAGCAGTGAACTGCCGGTCCTGTTTCCATGGGTATCCGGCGGCCTTCCACGCGGCGTACCCGCCGCTCATCGAGATGACGTGTTGGTAGCCCATGTCTTTGAGCTGCTTGGCAGCGAGCAGCGACCGCGTCCCGCCCGCACAGTAGGTGACGATCGGCCTCGTCCTGTCCGGAATCGTCTGCTCCACACGGATCTCGAGGAATCCACGCGGCAATGATAGCGCCCCGGCCAGATGCCCCTCGCGGTATTCTTCTTTCTCGCGCACGTCCAGCAAGACATACCCGCCCCCGTTACCGAGATGCTCCTTCACCTGCTCGATGCTCCACTCCGGCACCTGGCGCCGGGCTTCTTCGATCAGGTCGTTGAAGGTCTTCGCCATAACGATCTCTCCCTCTCGAATTGCGGGGTACGGATCAGGAATGCGGGATCTCCCGCTCCCACTCCGCAGCGCAACTACGTCGATTGTGAACTGTTTTAATTTATAGCCTCAGGCCGCCGCCGCGTCTACCACCCGAGCCCCGCGTGTCACGTGTCACATTATCGCGTATGCCCCGGAGACTCCGGCCATATGCGATAGGCAACAAGCCCTACGCCAACTCAGTGACAGCGCTCGGAGCCACCGCGAACCCCGCCGCCGGAGCGCCGCTCTTCGAGGTGAAACTCGAGGGTGTCGCAGAGGCGTTGGGCACGGGCATCGAGCGTTTCGGCTTCGAGCAGCGATTGTTTCTCGAGCGGCGCAACGGGCAGCGCGTACGAAAAGAAATTCACCAGCAGGTCGTCCGACAGAGAGGCGTCCTGCAACAGCTTGTGTGCCGACATATCCGGGGCGGTTTCGAGGAAACGCGTGAGTAGTCTGCTGAGCTTGGCCCGGCTTGCCCTGGCAATCGTCCCGCGCGCTGCGGCTCGCCAGACGATCTCTGCCTGGCGATAAGATTTCTCGAACAGATGTCGCCGAATCGTGAACTCACGCAAGCCGTGCAGCAAGACGTTGAATTTCTCGTCCGGCAAGGCCTCGACGTTCACAATGCGTCCCGCGCAGCCGGTCTCGAAGACCGCCGGGTGTCCGTAGTAGTCCTTCTGCCAATCGCCGCGGAGCAAGCTCATGCCAATGATCCCGTGTGCCGCCGACACGTCGCGGATCATCTCGCGGTAGCGCACCTCGAAGATGTGCAACGGGAACGGTACGCTGGGGAACAATACGGTGTTCGGAAGAGCGAACACCGGAATGACGGAAGGCAAGTCCATCGGGCCTCCCTATGGATCGCATGCTGTGGGACGCCGTGCAAGCGTAGGGGCTGCGCCGCGTCAGGGCCGCAACCGATGCACCTCGACGAGATGCAGCAAGGTGTGCGGGGAAATCGGCTTTTGCACGTACGCCGCCGCCCGCAATTCCTGCATGCGTAGGCACGGGTCATAATGCCCCGAGTAGACGACGACGGGGATGTCCGAGAGATCGCTGCGCTGCATTTGTTGCTTCCGGAACTCAAACCCGTCCATGACCGGCATCATCAGATCCAGCAGAATTAAGTCCGGGCGCAGGCCCCGCTCCAGCAGGGTGAGCGCCTCACAACCGTCCTTGGCGACGGAGACGCTATAGCCATAGGCTTCCAGGAAGACCTTCATCGAGTCGCGCACGAGATCAGTGTCGTCGACCAGAAGGATCGAGGTTCTTGCAGTATCAGCCACCAGGGGTCTCCTTTGCACATTCTCGTCGCCAGTCAATAAGTGATTTTTGCCGGCCATCTCCTGTGACGAACATGAAGATAGGGCATCGCGAGCGCATTTTGCTAGAAACATAATAGGAGGCGACGTGAGGCGAGCCCGGATCTGCACCGTACTGCTTGGCTCATCACTGGTAGTTACCGTGATGGCTGGTTGCTACGAATCACAGCCGCTGACCGCGGCGCAGCGCGGCCGGCGAACCTACATGGCGAACTGCATCACTTGCCACAATCCGGATCCCACCCGGCCCGGGGCCTCGGGACCGGAAATCGCGGGATCGTCACGCGCGTTGATCGAAGCGCGGGTCCTGCACGCGAGCTATCCGCCGGGCTACACGCCGAAGCGCACGACGAAGGCCATGGCGCCGCTGCCCTACTTGGCCTCGGCCATCGACGATCTGGCGGCCTTTGTGGCGGCGGCACAAAACGCTCAGCATTGAGCGGCGCGGCGTCGCGTATGGCATCTCGACTCGGCACCTTGACAAGACGGTTTTTGGCGTTTAAGCGAAAACAGTAGTCGTCGTCTGCTGTGGGTCTGCACGCCTGTCGGCACGGTCGTTGTCTCAGGAAAGAACCAGCATCGATAAAGGGGGTTCGCTACCATGTATTTTTTGGAAGGACTTTTTCGGTGGATTCACGTCGTTGCGGGAGTCTTGTGGATCGGATTGTTGTATTTCTTCAACTGGGTGAACTCGGGGTTTGCCCCGACGATGGATGCGGAAACCAAGAAGAAGGTTGTCCCCGAACTCATGCCTCGGGCGCTGTTCTGGTTCCGCTGGGGCGCTGCCTTCACTTGGGTGACGGGGGTCTTGCTTCTGATCATCGTCTACTGGGGCACCGGGTTGCTGTTTGGCCCGAAAGGCCACTGGGGCGTGGCTACCATCATCATGATTGCGCTCGTGTTCGCGGCGCCGTTCATCTACGAACAGCTGCTCAAGACGGTGATGAAGGATCCGCAAAAAACTCTCGGGGGCGGCCTGCTAGCCGTGTTCGTCATGCTCTTGCTCATGGATTACTGGGCTGGGTTCAGCCCACGGGGCTACGCCATCCACTTGGGATCCCTCTTCGGCACGACGATGGCGTTCAACGTCTGGTTCCGCATCTGGCCGTCCCAAAGAGAGATCATTACGGCAACGAAGAACGGAGAGGCTCCGGACCCGGCCGCGGTAGCGCTGGCGGCAACGCGCTCACGGCATAACACCTACATGTCCGTGCCGCTCATCTTCATGATGCTGAGCCAGCACGAGAGCTGGGCGACGAACCCCATCGTCTTGATAATTGTCGTGCTCGCCGGCTGGGCGCTCACTTACCACATCTACGATCGGGCCGGTAAGGTAAAAGGATTCTGATCTCCCGCCGCCGGTGTACGGGCGCCCGCATGGCGCCCAATTTTCTCATCTTGTAGGGGTGATTCAGGAATCGCCCCGCGCGGCGTGCCGGCCCGGCATGCCCGGAGGGGCGGTGCGCGCACCGCCCCTACAACGTCAGCGCCCGGACGCTGGGGCGCTCGCGCAGGCGAGCGATCCACGCCTGCACGTTTTGCAGACGGCTTTCCACCTCGACTCCGAGTTGGTGCAGAATCAGGACGCGTGGGATGAAGGCGACATCGGCCAGTGAAAACTCCCCAACCAAGTACTCCTTCCCGTCCAGCAGGGGCTCCAAGCGCGCCAGCACACGAGCCACCTCGCCTTGGTACCGGCGTACCTTTTCGGCATCCCGCTCGGCCTCTGGTTTGTGGATCTCCGCTAGCACCATGCCCGCCGGCGGGACGAACGAGTTGTCGCAAAAATCCTCGAGCAATCGTACCCGCGCGCGTCCCGCGGAATCCTCCGGCATGAGGGGCGGATTCGGGTATTCCTCGTTCAAATATTCGTTGATGATGGTCGAGTCATAGACGACGATGTCATCGTCGATCAGCACCGGCACCTTGCCGTACGGGTTCAGCTTCAAAAACTCAGGCGCTTTCTGCTCGTTTTTTCGTAAGTCCACGTGAACACGTTCGTATTCCAGGTCCTTTTCCGCCAGGACTACGCGGACCTTTTGACAGAAGGGGCAATCCGGGTAGTCATATAATCTGATCATCAGCACCTCCCCCTTTTGCCTTTACGTACCAGCACCATGATCCCGCCACCATCGCAGAAAACTGCCGGCGTGTCTACCGATCAGCCGCTCGTTGCCGCATGGCGCAGCGGCCGGACGTCAGCGCACGTGGCTCCAGGCGTGGTACGAGCTGCGCACGAGCGGCCCGGACTCCACGTGCCGAAAGCCGAAGCGCAGCGCCTCGTGGCGCAGGGCTTCGAACTCTCCTGGCGGTAGGTAGCGTTCGACCGGCAACTGCGCGGCCGAGGGGCGCAGATACTGGCCGAGGGTGAGGATGTTGCAGTCAACGGCCGCCAGGTCCGCGAAGACGGCGAGCACCTCTTCGCGGTCTTCACCTAAACCGAGCATCAATCCCGTTTTGGTGAGCACCTGTGGTCGGCGCTCTTTCGCATGCTGCAGCAGGCCGAGCGAGCGGTCGTATTGCGCGCCGGGCCGCACCCGTTTGTAGAGGCGCGGCACGGTCTCCATGTTGTGATTGAGGATATCGATCGGCGCATCCATCACGGTATCCAACGCCGCCCAGTCCCCGTTGAAGTCGGGGATCAGAACTTCGACCGTGCAGGCGGGCAGGCGCGCCTTGATCGCCTCGGCGGTGCGCGCAAAGTGCGCGGCGCCGCCGTCAGGCAGATCGTCGCGGTCCACCGATGTGACCACCACGTGCTGCAGTCCGAGCCGCACGGCTCCTTCGGCAACGCGCACGGGCTCGTACGGATCCACCGCCCCGGGCCGGCCGTGCGCGACGGCACAAAACGCACAGTTGCGCGTACACACGTCACCCAGCAGCATGAACGTCGCTGTGCGGTGGCGCCAACACTCGCCGACGTTCGGGCAGTGGGCCTCTTCGCACACGGTGTGCAGGCGCAGCTGCGTCACCAGGCGTTTCGTTTCAGAAAAGGCCTCGCCGGACGGCGCCCTCACTTTGATCCACTCGGGATGACGTCGCGCCACCATGGTCATGCGCGCAACTCCTCGCCGGTCAGGGCCTCCTGGTAACCGAACGCCGCGCGAAACGCGCGCACGAACGTGGCCTGCACGGCTTGCAGTGGCGGCGCGGTGCCCAACTCGGATGCCAGCGAGGTCATTTGGACGTCCGGCATACGGCACGGAACAATCTGCGCGAAAAACTGCAGATCCGTGGAGACGTTCAACGCCACGCCATGAAACGTTGTCCAACGCCGCACGCCAACACCAATGGAGGCGATCTTTCTGCGCCCCACCCAGACGCCGGTGAGACCCGGGCGTCGTTCCGCGGGAACTTTGTACGCTCTACAGGTCTCGATCAGCACCTCCTCCAGAGCGCGGACGTAGCGGTGCACGTCGCGTCCTCCATGCGCCAGGCTGAGGATCGGATACGCAACAAGCTGGCCGGGCCCGTGAAAGGTCACTCCGCCGCCACGACCGACACGGAACGCCGGTACACCGAGCAACTCGTCCGCCCCCAGCAGATCCTGCGCATCTGCACCGCGTCCCAGCGTGTACACCGGCTCGTGTTCGAGCAGCAGAAGGTAATCACTCGCATCACCGGCGGTCTTGCGGCTCACCAACTCCTCTTGCAGCGCCAATGCGGCGGTATAGGCACACAGGCCAAGATCTCGAACGATGAGCGGCATCCTAATAGTGCAAGCTAGTCGAAGCCGCCGCCGCCCGCAACGCAGCAGCGCCGGACGATGCCGTCGATCAAATCGGGCGCCCGGTACATGACGGGCAGCTCCCTATAGACGTTTGCAGCGACCAACGGGAGCGGGCCCGCCGCACGGACGCCGGGCGCAGCCCTCAGGTGTCCTCGAGGTGCTTGCGGAAGAATACGACGGCTCGCGCCAAGGCGTTCTTTGCCGCTTCTGGACGGTAGCTGTCGGGGCGGGTGTCGTTGCAGAACGCATGGCCCGCTGCCGGATAGATCTTCGTCTGGAAGACCTTCGCCGAACGGCGCAGAATGCTCTCCAGCTCCTTCACGTCGGCGCGTGGGATCAGCGGGTCATCCTCGCCGAACAGTCCCAGGAAGGGACAGGCGAGGTCTTTGGCCAGATCGAGCGGACTGTGTGGCTTCAGATCAGTGTTCTCCGCGTACCGCAACATGCCGTAGAAGCTGGACGCACGCTTGCAGATTGGGCACCGTACACGCTGCCATCAGCGCATACTGGCCGCCTATGCAGAATCCGCCGATGCCGATGGAGCGCCTCCGCACCTCGGGGCGACTGCCGAGAAAGCGCACTGCACCGTCGATGTCTGCCAGGACGCGCCGGTCGTCCAGTTGTTGCATCCAGCGCAGCACCGCCGGCGCATCGTCGATCTGCGGCGCCCCCTCGCGCGCGTACAGGTCGAGAGCCAGGGCGAAAAAGCCCTCGTTTGCCAGCCGGCGCGCGATGTCGCGGTAGTGCTCACTCAATCCATAAACGTCGGGAATGATCACGACGGCAGGCACCCGCTCCTCGCACCGCAGCCAGGCGCCGTAGGCCTTGATCCAATCGCCGTTGCGCAGAAAGCGGAGGTCGTCGGTTCGCAATAGTTCCGTTGCCATCGTTCGCACCGCTCAACTCTGCCGCCTACGCAATGCGCAACGCTGAGTCAACCCAGGCATCCGAATTCGTTGTGGCGGCTCCTCTAAAAACGTGGCGGCACATAGCGGGCGTACACGCTTAGCGTAACCGTTCCCATAGCAGGATCAATGGCGCCGATAACTGAACGGAGCTAAAGGCAGGCTCGGAACGGCACCGGTAATCATCTCTGTGACCAGCTTCGCCGTAATCGGCGCAAGCAAGATGCCGTTTCGATGATGGCCGGTCGCCAGGATGATGCGTGCGTGGCCGGGCAGCGGCGCAATGATGGGGCGACGAATGGTCGGGCACGGCCGCAAGCCGGCCCACGTTCGGAGCACCGTCCACGGCTGGGGCACAATTCTTGACGCCCCCCGCAACAAGGTCGCGACACCGGTCTCGGTTACAGTTTTGTCAAACCCCACGTAGCTCACGGTGCTGCCAATCAGCACCGCATCATCCCGATGGGGTACGAGGTAAGTCTCCCCCGAGGTCATGGTGTGCTGCAGCGACCAGCCCGTTGGCTCAACGGCAACCATCTCGCCGCGTGCCGGGCGCAACGGCACTTTGATTCCACACGGTGCGAGCACCTCTGCTGACCAGGCACCGGCCGCAACGACTGCCGTGCCGGCCTCGAACACGCCGCCGTCGCTGTGGAGTATCACCGAGGATTGACCACTGGCAAGCGAGCGCACCTGTTCGCCGACGCGGAACTGCACACCGCGGCAGCGGGCCGCCGCAGTCAGCGCCGCAACCAATCGCTCACTGTGGATCGCCGCGTCATCACGAAACAATGCCGCCGCGCACGCGTCTCCGCTCACCGCCGACTCCAATGCCTGTAAGGCGTCGCGATCGAGCACCTCGCAATCAAAGCCCTGCCCGCGCCGATGCTGCACCAGGTCGCGCAGCGCGCTCGCGTCCTCACCGGAAAACGCCACGGAAACCAACCCGCTACGGTTGTAACCTAGAGTGATACCGGTCTCGTCCTCCAGGGCAGCGACTAAGTCCGGGAACATGGCGGTGCTCGCACGGCGTAATTCGAACAATGCGCCGCCGCGGGCTTGACCACTGGCGACCGCCAGCACGCCGGCCGCAGCGTTCGACGCCTCGCACCCGGGCGTGCCGCGCTCGATGACCAGCACGCGCAACTGCGTCGCGCGCGCCAACGTGTACGCGATCGCCGATCCGATGACCCCGGCTCCGACGATGGCGATGTCCGCAGTCCGCATGACGAAGTGCCGCGCCCGGCGTACCACCGACTCAGGGGTGAGGGTTCAGGGCTGCCTGACTCCGCAGGTCTTCGATCTCCGCTGGTTCCTTGGGCACAGCCGCCGACAGCACTTCGTGCCCGTCGCTGGTCACCAAGACATCGTCTTCGATCCGCACCCCGATGCCGAGATACTGGGGATCGACCTCGGTCCGATCGGCAGCGATGTACAGCCCCGGTTCCACCGTGAGCACCATGCCGGGTTCGAGCACACGCGACTCGCCTTCTACCTTGTACTTGCCGACATCGTGCACATCCATGCCAAGCCAGTGGCTCGTGCGGTGCAAGAAGAACGGCTTGTAGAGCTCCTTACTGATAATCTCCTGCCGCTCGTCGTGTAGCAGGCCGAGCTCGAGCAACCCGTCCACCAGCACATCGAGCGCCCGCCCATGCACCTCCTCGATGCGCACGCCGGGCCGAATGACCTCGATCGCCGCCCGCTGTGCTTGCAGGACGAGATCGTAGACGGCGCGCTGCGGGGCCGTGTACTGGCGGCCGATCGGGTACGTGCGCGTGATGTCGGCGCAGTAGCCACCGTACTCGGCTCCGGCATCGACCAGGAGCAGGTCACCCGCTCGCATGTGCTGATCGTTGGTGATGTAATGTAACACGGTTGCGTTGGCGCCGGCCGCAACAATTGAGGGATAGGCTGGCCCGCTGCCACCCATTTTCCGGAACGTGAAGTCGAGCAGGGCTTCGATCTCGAACTCGCGCATGCCGTCACGGGCCGTCCGCATCGCCGCACGATGTCCCTCGGCAGCGATGGCCATTGCGGTGCGCATGCACGCCAGCTCTTCCGCACCCTTGAACAGGCGCATCTCGTGCAGCACCTCCCCCGGATCCAGCACTCCTATCGGTCCCTTGCCGCTGCGCGGTCGGGTCTGCTGCCACTGTCGCAGCCAGGCCACCACGCGCTGGTTGAACGCCGTGTCGCGGCCAAATCGGTAGTACAGATAGTCGCGCTCACCGGCGTGTTCAGCGAGTGTTTCATCAAGCTTGTCGAGCGTGTACGCAATCTGCGCGCCATACACCTCAACCGCCCCTTCCACCCCCGCCCGGCGTCCGGTCCACGTCTCGCGCTCCGGATCCCGCGGCCGCACGAACAAGACGAACTCCTCTGTGGGATGCCCCGGGAGCAACAGACATACGGTTTCCGGCTCGCCCACCCCCGTCAGGTAGAGGAGATCACTGTCCTGCCGGTACGGGTACTCGACGTCGTTTGAGCGCACCGACAGCGGCGCGGCGACGAAGATCGCGGCCGCATTCGGTCCCAGCCGGTCCATCAATGCGCGCCGCCGCCCCGCATACACTTCACCCGAAAACGTCATCGATGTCACACCGTTAGCTGGTTGTTGGAGCGGCGGCAAGCGGGGGTGTGGACGTGCGCTCAGCTGCTCATGCGCTGAACCAGCGCCCGGATGAGGTCGGTCGCGAGCGGAACGATGACCGTGCGGTTGCGCTCCGTGCCGACCTGCGCCAGCGCCTGCAGCATGCGCAGCTGAATGGCCATGGGTTGCGTTTGCATGATCCCGGCCGCCTCGCTCAGCCGCACCGCGGCTTGGAATTCGCCCTCGGCGTTGATCACCTTGGCGCGCCGCAGGCGCTCCGCTTCGGCCTGGCGGGCAATCGAGCGCTGCATCTCGACGGGCAGGTCGATGTGTTTGACTTCGACCAACACCACCTTGATGCCCCACGGTTCGGTGTGCGTGTCGATGATCTCCTGCAGGCGGGCGTTGAACTTCTCGCGCTCGGCCAGCAGCTCGTCCAGATGCGCCTGGCCACAGACGCTGCGCAGGGTCGTCTGCGCAATCTGCGAGGTGGCGTAGAGAAAGTTCTGCACCTCGACCACGGCCCGGTTCGCATCGATGACCCGGAAATAAAGCACCGCATTGACCTTGACGGAGACGTTGTCGCGCGTAATCACATCTTGTGAAGGCACGTCGAGAGTGATGGTGCGCAACTCGATGCGAGAGAATTGCTCGATCCATGGGATCACGTAAATGATGCCGGGCCCGCGTGCCGGCGTCAGGCGTCCCAACCGGAACACCACGGCGCGTTCATACTCGCGCACGATCTTCAGACCGCTGAGGAGCAGGACGACGATGATGATTACCACGGTAGCTGCGGGTCCAAACACCATGGCCCCGAGCCTATCAAAGAGCGGGGCAGGGCTGCAATGGAACGCCTGCACTATCGATTGCACCCCGCGCCGCTTCGCTTTACTCTGCGTTACCTATGTTCCGCTCCCTGCCGCCGCATCGCCGGCGTTTGCTGAGCTCGGTGGCCTACAGCGCCCTGGTCGCCACGGTGGCGGGACTCGGCTATTTGACATCGCAGGTCATCAACGAACGACAACACGGCGCGAACGGTGTGGAGCCGAGCGCCGAGTCCGTCGGCATGCCGCTCGTCGACATCGCGAACTTCGCCGCCCGGCACGAGAAGAGCACAGACGGCGAACGCCTCGCTGTTTCGCTGCGGTTGCGACTCACGGCGCCCGGCAGTATCGATTGCTTCGTTTTCGTCGTGGCCCGTAACGACCACGTCTCCCCGCGGCTCTGGGCCGCCTGGCCGCCGGAAGGGGCCGGCGGGGCGGTGAGCGTCGGCGGACACTTCCGCGTCAGCAATCCGAGCGCGGGCTATCCCTTGACGTTGACGCCGGGCTGGACGCGGATGAGCGCCACGCTGAATCATCCGGTCGGGCAACCGCGCTTCGAGATCGCCACCGTCTACGTGGTCAACGCCGCCGGCGAGGTCCTGCTTTCCCGCCCATTCACGCTGTAGGGGGCGGCAGTGGCGGCGGTGCTCCTCGACCACCGCCAAGTCTCCCGCACCGTTCAAGACTCTGCCGCGCAGAGAGCATGATCGTCTGCGCGACACGCTTGACATATGTTATCATGGCGGTTAGGGGTGATAACAGTGATGGTTCGAACGCAGATCTCTCTAGATGAACGCGCCTATCGCGAGGCCAAGGCGGAGGCGCGCCGTCAAGGTATTTCACTGGCGGAGTTCCTCCGACGCGCGGTGGGCTGCAGGCTGCGTAGCGGTCAAAAAGAGAGGCGGCCGTGGCTCAAGTATGCGGGAGCGGTCGCCTCGGGTGACCCGCATGCCAGCCGCAGCGTGGATGCGGTCGTCTACGGGCGCGGCCGCCCATGAGCACCGGGTCGGTCTTCCTCGACTCCGGCATTTTCATCGCCTTCCTGGACCGGTCCGACGCCTACCACGATCCAGCCGTGCAGCTGTTTTCGGACCCGCCGCGGCGTTGGTGTACGTCGCTGGTGGTCGTGGCGGAAACATACGGGTGGTTTCTGCACCGCCTCGGGGAGGAGGAGGCGCGCACGTTCCGCATCCTGCTCGGCGAGCTCCCACGCCTGCGCCTGCTCGCAATCGACGCAGCGCATCACGCCGAGGTCTTGCGCAAGCTCGATCGTTTCCGCGGCCACAAGCTCACGTACGTCGACGCGTCCAGTCTCGTCTTCCTGGGGCGCCACGGGATCCGTCACGTCTGGGGAACGGACCGCGACCTAGCCATCGAAGGAGCGTCGGTGACACCGGGCTGAGGCGGAACGCAGGCAAAGGAGCGCATTGCTCCGCTGCCGCAACGTCCGAACCGTCGCAACGTCCCCTTTGGGTTGCGCTATAGGCGGTGTTCCTGCCGGGCTGGCGCGGTACGCGCGTGATCGCCAGGGGCTCGCGCCTCGGGCTCAAGTAGGGCCGCCCCGTCGGGGCTGAGCGTGCTCCGCCTTTCGTACCCCCGTGTCGGTGGACTTTGACAGAAGGGGCGGACACCGGCTACTTTGGGTGTGCGGACATGAACGACGCGGACCTCGATCTATCGCCGCTGCGCAAGGCGCTGGCTTCCCTGGAACTGGCTCTCGCGCAACCCAAGACCGAATTCATCCGGGACTCGGTGATCCAGCGCTTCGAGTACACGTACGAGCTGAGCTGGAAGCTGCTCAAGCGGCACCTCGAAAACGACGAGGGCGTCGAGAACATCGATCAGTTGACGCGCAAGCAGCTTTTTCGGGTGGCCCTGGAGAAGGGCCTGATCCGCACGGTGGAAGACTGGTTTGCCTATCACCGTGCCCGGAACAACACCGCGCATGCGTACAACGAGAGCACTGCCGAAGAAGTCTACGAAACCGCCGGCCGGTTTGCGCCGGACGCTCGCGCGCTGCTCGACGAGCTCGAACGGCGAACCAATGCTTGACGTCGAACCGGAACAGTTGGCGGCGATCCGGGCGGTCTTGCGTGCGCACGTAGCCGGCCTGCGCGTCTGGGCTTTCGGGTCGCGTGTGACTGGGCGGGGCAAGAGACACGCCGACCTGGATTTAGTCCTGCTCACGGACACGCCTCTGCCACTCGGCAAGCTGGGGATGATCGAGGACGCATTCGCGGAATCCGATCTTCCCTTTCGCGTTGATGTCGTGGATTGGGCGCGTGCGAGCGAGGAGTTCCGTGCCATCATTCGCCGCGACTATGTCCCCGTCGTCGAGGGCAGCCCCGCCGCCGCGAAGTCGTAGTCACCACTCGCAGGCAGAGATGCGCATTGCTCCGCTGCCGCAACGTCCGAACCGTCGCAACGTCCCCTTTCGGTCCTCATCTATGGGGCGACCTGCCGATGCAAAGCGCGAGGAGGCGTCAGTCGCCGCCGTTTACCTCAGCACCGCCTCTCGCTGTGCCATGGACTGATGCTGAGAAACGCCTCGGCGGTTTCCCTCTGCTCGGTGCGGATCGCCGGGTCGCTGAAGAGTGCGTCGATCTCCGCACTGATCTGGCGGTCGCGCTTTGCCGACGCCACGCGGTGCAGAAGGGATGCGATGAAGTGGCTGCGACTCTCGCCCCGTCGTTCGGCGAGCTCGTCGACCGCCTCAACCACTGGCTGAGGGAGAGAGAGTGCAACTCGAACTCTCTGGCGCATGCTTCTACATAACCCGGACGCGGTACCCCCGCAACCTGAGCGCATGTCGGCAGAGGGGGCGGCGCACCAATTCGGACATTCCTGTTTTTCATTTTTCTCTTGTTCCCTTTCGCGTTGATGTCCTGGACTGGGTGCGTGCCAGCGAGGAATTCCGCGCCATCATTCGCCGCGACCATGCCTCCGTCGTCGAGGGGATCCCCGCCGCCACGAAGTCGTAGTCACCGCTCGCAGGCAAAGGTGCGCATTGCTCCGCTGCCGCAACGTGCGAACCGTCGCAACGTCCTCTGTGGGCCGACTCCCACACGGCGAGTCGGCCCAACGCCCGGCCTCAGTGGCGCCGGCCTGATATGTGAACAGAGCGTTAGCCCGGCATCCACTGGAGGCCGCTCGTTATGCCCGCTCCTGGACCCCATCGGCCTGGTCCTTCCGTGGGAGCTTGGAGCCAATCTCCCAGAAGTACATATCTACTAACTTCATCATCGGGTACTGTATGCCGCTCTTGTCCGTAATCAGGCTTTGGGTTTCGCTAAAAGCCTCTTGGTGCTCTCGGCAAAACTGGAAGACCTTGCAAAGAAACTGCTCATTGAACCGTGAATACGACAGCCCTTTGTGTCGAAAACCCTCAATGAAGTAGCGGTCACAAGCAGGAGTGCAGCCCACAGTGCCAAGAAGAACCTTCGTGATGAGGGTATCGGAAGCATCGAAGACCCTCGACGTGCCGTTAACTGCGGTGATTTCCTCCCGGTAGATGGCCTTGAGCGCCTCCGAAAGCGAAACGATCAGACCGGCGGTGGCGCTATCGCGAGCGAGACCGTTGAAACCCAAGTCCCAGAGGGTGGCATAAGCGGGGGCGAGCAACTCCCATACGGCGCGTTGGTGAATCCTGTAGTCTTTCCACAGCAATGCGCTAGAACCTCTATACATTCCCCAACTGGCGAGATAAAACGCCAACTGCAGGGCGGCTGTGTCTCTGTGGTCTGGGGCGGTGAACGCGGCCCGACGACTGAAATGGCTGAAGCAGTGCTCCCAAGAGCGGTAGCGATGGTGCGGGTCGGCAGCAAGCTTACCGTAAAACGCAAGAACCTGATCTTTTATCTCACTTGGCATAGTGGTGGATGGCATGGGGTATAACGCTACCGCTCACCCGCGGCCCGCGCTGCTCCTAGGCGCGGAAGTCGACGGCCCAGCGTCCGCGCGGGCCGTCGGGTGCAGCGCGTTGTGTGCGCCCAGCATGGGCGCGTTGCAAATGGGGTGAAAGTCCCTTGTAGGAGGACCGATCATGGCAACATGAACAACCTACCACTCGAAGCCAACTCCGGCAGGGTAACCGGTCGGGGGAAGGAAGGCTAGGGGAAACCGGCGGGCCGATGGACAAGAACCGCATATGAAGGCCGACGTGATGCGACGAGCTGGCACAACACAGCGAAGTCGACGGTTCAGTCGCGGAGGTAAATGCGGCGGTGGTGCCGGGAAGCAACGCGTTCTTACCTGGGGAGACCCCGCTGGGGCGA
The DNA here is from genome assembly GCA_963729835.1 of uncultured delta proteobacterium. Classification (GTDB taxonomy): domain Bacteria; phylum Desulfobacterota; class Binatia; order HRBIN30; family HRBIN30; genus CAVSQF01. The sequence goes on from CAVSQF010000016.1 coordinate 279,228, forward strand.
CCTGGCGGGGAGTCAGCAGAGGCCATAGTAATGAGCAGCAAGCCGGGGGCTGGAAGGCGCCCACCTAAACCCGCACACCGGAAGTCTTGATGCGCATGAAGGGCCGAACCGAACAGGAACGTTCCGACCGCGTGGAGGACATCGCGACCGATGACGCCGGCAGGCCAGGAAGCGGTGAGGGCCGCCCCGCAGGGAAGCATGGGAGCGTTCAGGAGCAGACCATGATGGAGCAAGTTCTGGCCCCGGAAAATCTGCGGGTGGCCTGGCGACGAGTCAAGGCCAACGCGGGGGCTCCGGGCCTCGACGGCACGACCGTCGAGGCGTTTCCGGCGTTCTGCCGGGAACAATGGCCACGGATACGCTCCGCGCTCATGGCGGGGACGTACCGCCCGGCGCCGGTGCGCCGGGTATTCATTCCCAAACCCGACGGGACCCTGCGCCCGCTGGGGGTGCCAACGGTGTTGGATCGCCTGATTCAGCAGGCGTTGGCGCAGGTGCTGACCCCGCTCTTTGAAAGCGGGTTTAGTGCTCACAGCTACGGGTTCCACGAAGGCCGCAACGCCCATCAGGCGGTGCGGGAAGTGGAAGCCTGCTGGCATGAGGGACGCCACTATGCGGTGGACTGTGACCTCAAATCCTTCTTCGATAGCGTCAACCACATCCGGCTGATGAGTCAGTTGCGCGAGAAGATCCGGGACCGCAAGGTCCTGGGTCTGATCCGCCGCTACCTCGAAGCCGGAGTGGTGCTGCCCGAGGGTACCCGCGAGGCCACGCCTCAAGGAGTGCCGCAGGGCGGGCCGCTGTCGCCCTTGCTGGCCAACATCACGCTCGACCCCTTAGACAAGGAGCTCGAACGGCGCGGACATCGGTTTGCCCGCTATGCCGACGACTTCCTGGTTATGGTCAAGAGCGCGAAAGCGGCCGAACGGGTGATGAAAAGCCTGACGCGATACGTAGAGGGGCAGCTTCAGCTGGTAGTGAACCGGGTCAAAAGCCAAGCCGCCCCGCTCAAGCAGTGCACCTTTCTGGGCTTCCAGATCGGCGCCCGAGGCAGAGCGGTGTGGACGACCAAGGCCTATGCGCGCTTCAAGCGACGGGTGAAAGAGATCACCCGTCGCAACCGGGGGCATCGGGTGCAGGACGTCATCGACGAACTGCGCGTCTACGTCACCGGTTGGCTCCACTACTTCGGCATCAGCCACACCTACTCGGCGTTGCTGGAACTGGAGGAATGGGTACGCCGAAGAGTGCGGTTGTACTACTGGAAGCAATGGAAACGGCCCCGGACTCGCCGCCGCCATCTGATCGTCTTGGGTATCCCACCCAAGGAGGTTCACATGGCCACGCGAAGCCGTAAAGGGTACTGGCGGATGAGTGCCAACAGCATCGTCCAACGTGCCCTGAATAACCGCTGGCTGCACGAACAGGGAGTTCCCGACATGCGCACGTTGTGGATTGTTCTTCACTACGGGCCGCAGGCCCGCATCTGATCGGAACCGCCGTATGCGGACCCGCACGTACGGTGGTGTGGCAGCCGGGCTGGCCCTCACGGGTCAGTCCCGGCGAGCCGATTAGCTGCCATGTCTGGGTCTTCAAGATCGACTGGGCAGCAGGAATACTCGGTCAGCGAATCCCGGTTGTGCCTTGCCCAAAACGTGACCTCGATCAGATAGATGCAGCCCCGGGGTACGATGACGCTGTGCTGCTCCCGATACTCACCCCCCGGATCAAGAGTGTACACCTCGTTCTCGTAGTCATCGGCCTCGGCGTACTCCCGATATTGAGTCAAGATGTCCAGCTCCTCGCCGAATGGCTCGGCCGACCTCCACGTAACAGCTTGGCCGTCACGCAAACCTGCCGGCACTCGACGGATGGCCACCGTACATCCCTTCGAGCCTGGAACTATCGAAATGAAGCCTACGTTCTTGAGGTCTAGCTTGATGACCAAAAGTGCGCTCTCCCGAGAGTAAGGGAGCACCTCGGGGATGATCGTCATCTTCAGGTTCCACACACCGAGGCGCTGGCGGATGTACTTGAAGTAGGCCCAGAGGCCGCCCGCGATGATTGACACCAGGGTCGCGAGCTTCAGGGCAAGATCTAGAAGGGCCAAGCGGGCCAAGCTAACCTCCTTCGAAGGGCTGCCGCCTCTGATCCGCAGCTGGGCGCCAACTTTGAATTGAACGTACCAACAAAATAACCAACCCGCCCCTGCAGCCGCGGGTCAACACACCCGTAGTCATGCGCGCTTCATACATCGAAGTTCGCCACGTGAGCAATGGAGTACGCACCGCATTCATGCGATCTGCGGCCTGACCCGCGGCCTTCGGCGGTCAACGCGTAAACCATGACTCCGCGAGCTCAGCGCCTGATCCGCTCTCCCGCCCGTTCACGCTGTGGGGGTTCTACCCGACCCTAACCCGTGAGCCGCGCTGTTGACACACTTGCTGGAGAGGGTGACAGTTTCTCCGTGCGTACTCCGGGCAACTATGAAACGGACCTCCACGCGTCGTTCGACTACACACTTCGTGAGGCTGAGGACTACTTCAGGAAGAAGGGCCGTCTCCACGAAACGCCGCGGCGGTTGGTGTCCCGGCTCGAAGAAACAGGCATTCCGTACGCCCTCGTCGGCGGGCTGGCACTCGCACAGCATGGGTACGTTCGCATGGCGCGCCTCACCGCAGGTTGACGATCGTGTCGTTTTGTAGGTCGATCGCTTCCGCCAGCGGGGTGCGCGGCAGGCCGGGCATGCGCAGGATATCACCGGTCAAGACGACCAGGAAGCCGGCACCGGCGTTGATCTGAATGCCGCGCACGGTGACGTCGAAGCCCGTCGGCCGACCGATCGCCCGCGGGTCATCGGACAGCGAGTTTTGCGTCTTGGCAATACAGATGGGGAGGCGCTCGTAGCCCAAGCGGCGGATGTCGCTCAGGTCGCGCTCCGCCGCCTTGGTCAACACCACGTTGCGCGCGCCGTACATCTGCTGAGCGACGGCGAGGATCTTCTCCGGCACCGGCTGGTCCCAGTCGTAGAGCGGGTGGAACGGCTGACTGCGCCGCTCGGCATGCGCCATGACGGCGCGGGCCAGATCGCCGGCGCCGGCGCCGCCCCGTGCGTGGTGGTCGGCAACGGCAAAAGGGACGCCCAGCTCGGCGCACCGCCGGCGGACGATTTCGATCTCCTCATCCGTATCGGCCGCAAAGCGGTTGAGGCCCACGACCGGCAGTTCACCGAAGTGCGCCATGCTCTCGATGTGCTTCTCGAGATTCGGCAAGCCCCGCGCCACCGCTTCAGCATTGGGTTTCGTGACGTCACCGAGATTCACACCACCGTGCATCTTGAGGGCGCGCAGCGTGGCGACGAGGACCACTGTCACGGTGTCGAGCCCGGCGCTGCGGCACTTGATGTCGAAGAACTTCTCCGCCCCCAGGTCGAATCCGAAGCCGGCCTCGGTGATGGCCCAATCCGCCAGGTGTAGCGCCATGCGCGTGGCGAGGATGCTGTTGCAGCCGTGCGCGATGTTGGCGAATGGTCCGCCGTGCACCAGGACCGGCGTTCCTTCGAGCGTCTGCACCAGGTTCGGACGCAACGCGTCGCGCAGCAACGCCAGCATCGCCCCGGCGGCTGATAGTTTCTTGGCCGTAACCGGTTCCCCGTCGTACGTGAAGGCCACCAAGGTACGCTCGATGCGCGCCCGCAGGTCTTCGACTCCGGTAGCCAGGCACAGCATCGCCATCACTTCGGAGGCGGCGGTGATGTCGAACCCCGTCTCCCGCGGCACCCCCTGTTGTGTGCCGCCCAGGCCGACGATGATGTTGCGCAACGCCCGGTCGTTCATGTCCATCACGCGACGCCACACGATGCGGCGCGGATCGATCCGCAGGCTGTTGCCGAAATAGAGGTGATTGTCGAGCAGCGCCGCGAGCAGGTTGTGCGCCGACGTGACGGCGTGAAAGTCACCGGTGAAATGCAAGTTGATGCGCTCCGCCGGCACCAGCTGACTGCGTCCGCCCCCGGTCGCGCCGCCTTTCACGCCCATGCACGGCCCCATCGACGGCTCGCGCAGCGCCACACACGTCGACTCCCCGAGGCGGCTGAGCGCATCGCCCAGACCGATGCTGGTTGTGGTCTTGCCTTCGCCGGCCGGGGTCGGCGTGATGGCGGAGACAAGAATCAGCCGTGACGGTTGCGGTTGCCGTCGCGGCCGGTCGAGAACCGAGAGTGCTATCTTCGCGATATCGTAGCCGTAGGGGGAGAGGTCGTCCGGCCGCAGGCCAAGCTTGGCGGCAACCTCCGTGATCGGACGGACGGCCGCGGCACTGTCGTCGGTACCCATGGTCGCGCCGGCCGGCGCCTTATTGATCTGAAACGTCATCGAATCAGGTCCTCCCTTAGGGCGTCTGTGTACGGGACAGGTAGTGCTCCAGTATGCCAAGCGCGTCCGCTTCGGTTGCAGGAAGGCTGACGCCGGTGAACACCCACCAATCCTCGGGCAGCGTGATCCACTCACCAGGCGCGAAGGTGACGAGGGGACCCAGGTTTTCGAGCTCCAGGAATTCGTGACTCGAATATACCTCGATGGTGGCGCCGCCGTCCGGATACTGCCCGGCGGTTTCGTGGCGGAAGCGCTTGAGAAACAACGTCCCGTCGAGCCAGTAGGCCGCCCATCCCTGTGCGGAATCGACGCCGATCTTGCTTTCATCGTCGCGGCGCCCCGACTGGCCCGGCGGTGCGGGCGTGACTTTACGGTGATCGATTTGAATCAGCCGGTCACCGAACTGATAGCGTGGGTCGGCGAACTTGGTGTAGCTCCAGAGCAGCAAGCGGCGCGTTGCATCGAATGCCGTGAGCGGGCCGACGTCCAGCGGCACCAGGGCGCGGCCGCCCGGGCGCAGCACGGGCAAGCTCCACGCCGCGTAGGTGAGTGGGTGATCCGAGATGTTCGTGATCCGTGCGGTGAGCCGCAGGCGCGCTTCTCCCGGAGCCAGCTGCACCGCGATTTCCTTCTGAATACCCGCCGCCGGCTGGGACGGCCCGACCACCCGCAGGGTCGTGTCGTTCACGAGCTCGGCCTGGCACGGGGTGTTGTCGAGCGCGTAGGTGGTCTCTTGGCGCTCCGGCGCGATCCACAGGCGCCAGCCGCCCCGTTGCGCCCAGGTGCCCTCGCCCTGCTTTCCCGCCTCGGCCGCGCGGACGTACAAGAGGTTCGCGCCGCCAATCGCGTGCACATCCATGATCCGCGGACCGATGTCGGTCACCACGCGCGCTTCGATGAGCCCATTGCTCAGCCGATAGGTATTCGGCCAGCCGTGGAAATCTTCCTTGACGATGCGCGTCGATTGCATGGCGGTTTGCGGTTGGTCAGCCGCCGCGACCCTATAACACGGCAGCGCCGCCGAGAATACCAGCGCCGCCACCGGCAGGCGCGTCATCCGGTGCTCCATGCCCGCTCAGCGCGGGTTGGCCGCCCGCAACCGAACCTAATAGCCGGCCAGCATTCCTCTCCCTCCGGGAGAGGCGAGGTGAGGGGATACGATACTCTTTTCTCAACATCGTTCTGCGCGTTCCGCGTCTCCTTGACGTCACAACAGGTACGGTGGTGGCAAGCGATGTGCGCAGCGGAAATGGTGAGAAGAGGGTATGGAGATCCCCTCACCTGACCTTTCCCTGTGGGAGAGGAACCTGAACCGCTGGGTCTCGCGAATCTTTGCACCGCACGACACCTCATGGGACCACTCCTCAGGGGCCGAACAACGACGCGTGGAAGTAGCGCACCACCACCGTCAGCACGACGCCCGCCGCAATCACCTGTGGTGACATCTCGCGGACTCCTTGCAGCGTGGCGGTGCCGGTGAACGGAAGAAACGGGGTCGCGGCGTAGAACCGTGCGAACTGCGGGCCTGCCGTCGCCAGCTTGCGCTGGTCTTGGTGCCAGCCGCCGATCAGCACGAAAACGACGAACCCGCCGAAAAACGCCACGTCGGCGGCGCCGCCGTTGGGCAGCAGATGCAACAGCGCGAACAAGGCGATCCCCATGAACAGCGGGTGCCGCGTGATGCGGAAGACGCCCGTGGGCGTGGCGTCACCTGGGACGACCGCGGCCGGGCTCGGACGCATGACCGCCGCCAGCAGCAGCGTGAAGGCCACAGCCATCCCGACGTACATCAGCGACAGCAGCGCAATGCCATGCGGCAGCGACCAGAGCTGCGGACCGGCATGCTTATGCGCCGCGTACACCCACACGAGCGGAATGAAAAACGCGAACGACACGAGGGAATACAGGCCGCGGAACGGCCCTTCTCCCAAGCGCCGCACGAGCTGGTTACGGATCGACAGGACCGACGGGGCGATGTGCGACCCGCCGAAACCGATCCACAGCAGAACGATGGCTATTGTTGCGCCCATAACGCCTCCTCCGTCTCACGCACGCAGACTAGCTGCGCAACCGGGCTATGCCAAATGACAAAAATGGTGGCCAAGGGTGCGCCGATCGGCTATCTGCTGACCATCATGCGCATCGCCATCATCGGCGCCGGAGCCGCAGGCCTCGCAGCTGCCTATGATCTCACGCGTGCGGCCCATGGCGGCAGGGCCGTGACGGTCTTCGAAGGCGCGCCCAGTGTGGGTGGCCTCGCCGCCGGTTTCAAGGCAGCCCACTGGGAGTGGACGCTGGAGAAATTCTATCACCACTGGTTCGCTTCCGACGCGGCCGTCCTCGGGCTGATCAAAGAGCTGGGCTGGAGTGACCAGGTGCTGTTCCCCCGCCCGATCACGGCGATGTATCACGACGGGAAGTTCTACGCCTTCGACTCGCCAGCCTCCGTGCTGCGCTTTCCCGGCATCCCGTTCATCGACCGCGTGCGCTGCGGTCTGGTGGCGGCGTATCTGCGTCTGACACCGCGGTGGCAGCCCTTGGAGCGGGTGACCGCTGATGCCTGGCTGCGCAAGTGGCTCGGCGCCCGCGCCTATGAAACGCTGTGGAAGCCGATGCTCGTCGGAAAATTCGGTGAGGAGAACCTGCCGGTGGTGAACATGGCGTGGTTCTGGGCGCGCATTCATGCACGCACGCCGCGTCTCGGCACGTTTGTGGGCGGCTTCCAAGCGTTGATGGACAAGCTCGCGGAGGTGGTCAGCGCGCAGGGGGCGCAGATTCATTTGAACAGCGCCGTCACTCGCATCAAGACCGTCGCGGACGGCACCGTCGCGGACGGTAGGTTGCAGGTGGAAGCTGGTAACGCTACGGCGACCTTCGATGCCGTGATCTGCACCAGTTCGCCCGCGCTGATGGCGCGTCTGGCTCCGGATCTCCCGGCCGCGTATGCGGCGCAGCTGCGCGCGTTGAAATCCCTCGGTGCCGTGGTGGTGGTGTTGGCGCTTGATCGCCAGCTGACCAAGGACATTTACTGGTACAACTTGCCCAAGGGAGCCGGGTTCCCGTTCCTCGCGATGGTCGAACACACCAACTACATAGATCGCGCGCACTATGGCGGCGATCACATCATTTACTGCGGCGACTATCTCGACCCCAACCACGAATACTTCCGGCTTCCGGAGGAGGAGTTGCTGCAGCAATTCCTGCCGGCGTTGAAGCGTTTCAACCCGCAGTTCGACCGGAGTTGGGTGAAGGACAGCTGGGTCTGGCGCACCGCGTACGCCCAGCCGGTGCCGCCGGTCAATCACTCGCACAACATCCCGCCGATCCGTACGCCCGTGAGGGGCCTCTACTTCGCCTCCATGAGTCAGGTGTACCCGTGGGACCGGGGCACGAACTTCGCGGTCGAGATCGGGCGCCGAGCGGCGCGCCTGGTGCTGGAGGATTTCGCCGCCGGCGAGCAGCGCGCGGCGCTCGGCTCCGGCGGCGTGAGCTGACGCGACCGGGCGCCAGAGGCGCCGTGGGTGGTAAGATAGGGAAGGTGCCCGACCACGCCACCAGCAGGAAGGTGCGCCTCGCGTCCTGCGGCGAGGGGTATTGGCAAGGTCGTTATCCGTTACACAGCCGCCCCGGGCAGGCTCCTTCCTCTGTCGCAAGTTGTGGGAGACTCCGACAAACTCCGTCGGGCTTCCACCCTCCAACTCACCGCGAGCTGTCAAGGAAGAAGGTCTGGCCGAGCCACGTATCGATCAATGCGTGATACAACGGCCGTCCATCGCTGGCTCGGTAACCGTGTGGAAGGTTATAGCGTTCCGAGTGCCCGATGACCTGCTGAAGGGCGACAGCATCACCGGTATACCGATAGAGACGGCATGTACCTGCGGCGAAGTCGTCCGGCCCACAATACCCGCCGACAGTAGTGCCGTCGCCTTCGGCAAGCGGCTGTGCAATCGCTTCTACGTCTGCGAAAAACAGCGGACACAGTTCGTCAATCGCCGTGCTCGGGTCTTCGTCACCGTAGTGGTATCGGAAACAATTCGCGACGATCGCAAATCGTGGGACCCTCGGCGTCACGCAGTCTTCGGGTTGGGAAAAGTTCGCCTGGTGCGTGCGCAGCTGAACGAACTTATCCGACACCGACACCGAGTAGCGATCCACGCCGCCTGGGGAAGCCAATTCCAGCTCGTAGGTCCCGTTGCTCAGAGACAACGGCGCAGTGAATCCCGCGGGAGCGAGGACGTCCAAGCAAACTCCCTGCGGTGGCAGAACAGGCCCGAGAGACACCGTGATCACCTGGCCCTCGACCTGCACACGATTGTCGATCCCATAGCAACAGCACGGGAAGATTTCAGTGGTGCTGACGCCCAGCATAATCTGCGGCTCGCCGTGTCCAATAGAATCAACCCTTTCCCTAACGCTGAAGTGAAACTGCGCCGTATCCGCTGAGGGATATCGGCAGACAGTCAGAGCGCCATCGATCGCGCTGATAACCTCGTCAACCGTCACGGCACCGTCGCAGTTTACATCCGCTCGATAACAGGTATCGAGTGAGGCTTTTCCGAGGAGAACGTTCACTCCCTTGACGACTTCGTCGATCTCGACCTGACCGTTACCGTCACAGTCGCCGATGCACGCGGCTTCCGCCTTTCCAACCGGAAAGGCCGCGCACATGGCGGTCGCCAGCCAGGGCAGCAGCTGAGTGCACGCCAAAGGCATGATACTCGTCCTGCGTTCACTTCTCCACCCAGTAGCCTGTCCTTGTCAAGACAAATGAGCGATGAGCGGTAGCACTAGGCGGCTCGGGGCTGTCGCCACTCCCCCAAATGTGTGCGAACCGGCCCCCGGAAGTTCAATAAAAACGCCCGTATTCACACGGGCGCGAGCAGATTTTGCGTCACGGTGACGGAATCCTGAGAGTCTCCGACGGGTTTGGTCGGAGTCCGCCTCTTTGGGCTGTTCCGGTATTCAACAGCTCTTTCTGCAAAGAGCGCCTGGCTTGCACTTGATCCGCCCTCACAACTTGTACCCGACGCGCACGAACCCTTCGTCGTTGCGCCGGTACTGGCGGCCGATGGATTGCGCGCGCCTGGCGATGAAGAGATAGCCGACCTCGACATCGGCGTGGTCGGTCAAACGGTACACAATGCGCGGGCGCAGGATGGTGTAGTCGCTCTCGATCGCGTGGATCGCTACCAGCTGCGGCTTGACCGTGGTAGTCAGGCCCTGGTCAGGTGTGCTACGTAAAGCGGTAGAGCTGGGTAGGCGAGGCAGTGGCGATGCCGGTCATCTCGATGTTCTATGGCCTGATCGTATCGATGTTTTTTGTCGATCGGAAACGGCACAAGCTTCCGCACGTGCACGTCCGTTACCAGGATGAAGAAGCGGTCTTTTCGATTCCGCAGGGCCGCCTGCTGGACGGCAGCCTTCCAAAGGCCAAGGTGCGGTTGGTGCAGGCGTGGATCGAAATTCATCGAGAAGAGCTGATGGCTGATTGGTCGCTCGCGGTCGAGGGACAACCTGTCTTCAAGATTGATCCTTTGCGGTAGGAGACACCATGAACCCGCGCGTTCTACGCGTACAAGCCAACGATGATCATTCTCTGACCATCACGTTCACCAATGGCGAGACGCGGCGCTTCGACGTCAAACCCTACCTCGATCGGGGAGTCTTCCAAGAACTCCGCAGCCTATCGTACTTCAAAGCGGTACGCCCAGTGCTCGGCACGATTCAGTGGCCCAACGAGCAGGACTTCTGCCCAGACTCACTATACGAAGAGAGCATTCCCTGCGGCGGTTCTGCCCCTCAGCCGCGCTCTCAAGCTCGGCCTGATCGCACCCGGCGTAAAGCCACCGGCGGTCGGCGTGCTGGTCGGTGACACCAGCGAACGATCCGCAGGCGTTCCGCAATAGGTTGGCCGATCTCCTTCGCGATGAACGCCGCTCGTCACAGGTTGTACTCGACCCGCACGAACCCTTGGCTTCAGCCCTCGGCGCCGCCCCGATCACACGTGCGACGTCTCATCCGCCGCGGTCACCACACCATCCTCCGCCTCCGTGCACGGCGCAGCGCAGCCCTCGGGACTTACGCTTCCCCCTCCCGCCAGGCGTGACCAAGCGCCAGCTTGCGCCCGCGCACGGTGGCGAGCACGTACGGGCCTTGCGGCAGTACGGCGACACGCGGAGCGTTGCCGTAGCGCGGCAGGACGTTGGCCAACGCCGCCTCGACTGATGGCGCCGGCTCAGCCCACAAGCGCCGTACCGTCTCGGGCGGTAAGCCGTCCGTGACCAAGAGGACGCGCGCCTTGCGCAAGACTTGACAGAGGTGCTGCACCATCCATTGGTCGATGCGGAAGAAGCCCGGCGACGTGATGCGCGCCATGAACTCTTCGTTGCCCGCCATTCCGAACAGCAGTTGTTGGAAGTCCTCGCTGCCGATTCCTTCGGTCAACGCTGCCGCCAGAATGATGGTGCCGCCGCGGCGCACGATGTTCAGTGCCCCGGTGAGCCCCTTAATGGATTGATAAAAGGTCGCGTCCAACGGGTAGCCACCGGCGGACGTCACCACGATGTCTGCGGGCGCGTCCAAGTCGACACGGACTTCGCGCTCCACCGCCCGCATCCCCGCTTCATGGGCACGCATGATGTCGCCCGCAAACACGCCGGTCACGCGGCGCGCCCGATCAATCGATACGTCGACCATGAAATCCACGGCGGCGCGGCCGGCGATTTCCAGCAAGTCTTCGTGAAATGGATTGCCTTCAACGATGCCGGGGCCAACGTTGTCTTCGAGCATGACGGGCCCGTGCGCGCTGCGCATCGTGTCGACCCCGGCGAGTCCCGGCGCCACCGCCTTGCGCCCGCCGGAGTACCCGGCCATGAGGTGCGGCTCGACCAGACCGGTCACGATCTTGAGGTCCGCCTCGACAAAGCCGCGGTCGAGCCAGATCTCCGTGCCGCGCGCGGTGCGCCCGAGGAGGACATGCTCATCGTTGTTACGCGCCACGTGATTGCGGATGCGATACGTCGCAACGATCTCCGGGGTCGTCATTTCCACGAGCTCGGCCGGTGTATTCGCACGGTGCAGCCCCGTCGCCACCAGGATCTCGATGCGGTCGCGCGCCAACCCCGCCGTTTCCAGGGTGTGCAAGATGGCCGGCAGCACCACCCCGTACGGCACCGGACGGGTCTTATCCGAAATCACCACCACCGCCTCGCGGCGCCCCCGGGCCAGCTCGGCAAGCGGCCGCGCGCCGAGCGGGTTGGCAAGCGCCTGCCTCGAGCGCGCGCACCGGATCCGCGAGCGGCTCACCCTTTGAAGGTTGTACCACAGCGACGCCCACGCCGTCTGGGAAGCTCACCGGCAATCCGTGGCGATCGTAGTCGAGGATGATATTCATACGTTCAGTTGCTAGTTGTTAGTTTCTAGTTGTTAGTCATAACAACTTCGCAACTAACAACTAGCAACTTGCCTTCTCACATCTCGCGCCGGCCTTCGAGAGCTTTCCCGAGCGTCATGCTGTCCGCATACTCGACGTCGGCTCCCATCGGCAGCCCGTGCGCGATCCGCGTCACCCGCACGCCGAGAGGTTTCATGAGGCGCGCCAGGTACAGCGCAGTGGCCTCGCCCTCAACGGTCGGATTCGTCGCCACGACAACTTCCCGCACGGTGCCGTCTTGCAAGCGGCGCAGCAGTTCGGTGATGCGGAGCTCTTCCGGCCCCACACCGTCGAGCGGCGCCAAACAGCCGTGCAGCACGTGATACCGTCCTTTGAATTGCCCCGAGCGTTCCAACGCGATGAGGTCTGCCGGCCGCTCCACCACGCAGATCGATTCCGCATCCCGCTGCGGGTCTTGGCACAAGGCGCAGGGGTCGTCGGCCGTGAGCCCCAAGCAGACGGAGCAGAGCTTCGTCTCGTCGCGCATCTTGATGAGGGCGTCGGCCAACTGCTCGACGTCACGCCGTTCCGTGCGCAGCAAATGGAAGGCGAGACGGGCGGCGGTCTTCTCACCCACGCCGGGCAGCTTCGCCAATTCCTGCATCAGCCGGGATAACGCCGGCGGTACAGCCGACATGCTCTCACACCAGCAACACTCAATTATGAATGATGAATGGTAAACGATGAATAGTTGACATGACTTTATAATTCAGCATTCATCATTCAACATTCCCTTAGAAGCCCAGGCCGGGGATCTTGAGCCCGCCGGTGACCTTCTTCATCTCCTCCGCCATCATCTGCTGGGCGGCGCGGATCCCTTGATTTACGGCGGCAATCACCAGGTCTTGCACCATTTCGGCATCGCCGCTTTGGAGGACCTGCGGCTCGATGCGCAAGCGCACCACCTCCAGGCGGCCACTGACCACCGCGGTAACCATGCCGCCGCCGGCAGATGCCTCGACCGTCTTCGCGGCGGCTTCTTCCTGAACCTGCCCCAACCGTTCCTGCAGCTGCTGCGCCTGTTTGACGATATCCCCGAACTGCCCAAGGCCCTTGCTCATTGCGATCTTCTTTCCCGGCGCGGTCGTGGTTTGATTTCCTGGACCTCGCCACCGAGTATCTCCACGGCGGCACGCACCGCCGGGTTGCCGAGCGCGGCGGCGTGCAGCGCGGCCGGGCTCTCGGCCGCCGCGTCCGTTGCCGGCGCCGAGCCGGACGGCGCATCACTGATAGTGAGTGTCATGGTCACCGGCCGCTCGAAGAAACGGCGTGCCAGGTCTTCGACGACTTGCATGTGATCGCGTTGCGCCAAGTAGTCGTAATAGTAGCCGCGCGGAACCTGCAGGGCCAGGACCGTCCCACCCAGCTCCGGCGGCTGGGCGCTCTCCAGGTACGGGGACAGCGTCACCTTCTCGCTACGGACGAAACCGAGGAAGTCCTGCCAGGTCCGTTCAGCCGGTGTGGCTGGAGGCGTTGCAGCCAGCGTCGCGGCCTCGGTGCGTACCGCAGCGCCGCGCTGGGCGGATGGGCGCGGCGGTGGTGGAGTCGCTGGCGCCGCCGATGGAGGACCGGACCCTGCCGTCGACCCCGGGGAACTCCCCAGGCGGCGTTCCAATTCCTCCATACGTTCCAAGATCTCTTCCACCGCGATGACCGGTGTCAGGGTGGCCAGCTTCAGCAGGGCCATCTCCATGACCAGCTTGGGGTACGGCACGCGCGCCACCTCCCCCTCGGTCGCCACCAGCAAGCGAAAGGCGCGGTCGAGGTTCTCGCCGCTCATCTTCGCTGCCTGGCGACTGACTTCGGCGCGCTCCTCGTCGGGCAAGTCCGCCAGCAGGTCCCCGTGCGGCAGCAGCCGTGCAACCGAGAGGTTGCGGAAGTGTTCGAGCAGCTCGCGCGCGAACCGCCGCAGGTCGTACCCGTAGAGGTGGAGCTCGTTGAGCAGCTCCACGGCGCCCCGTGGATTGCGATCGACGATCGCCTCGCCAACCGCGCACAACAGCTTGCGATCGACGAGTCCCAACGCGCGCGCCACGTCTTCGTCACGGATGTCCTTGCCGGCGAACGCTATGACTTGGTCGAGGAGCGACTGCGCGTCGCGCATGCTGCCTTCGCCCTCACGGGCGATGAGAAACAGGGCGCGATCACTCACTGTGACCCCTTCACTGCGGGCCATCTCCGCCAGGCGATCGGTGATGAGCCGGAAGGGGATGCGTTTGAAATCGTAGCGCTGGCAGCGCGAATGAATCGTGTGCGGGACCTTGTGCGGGTCGGTGGTGGCGAAGATGAACTTGACGTGCGGCGGCGGCTCCTCGAGCGTCTTCAACAAGGCGTTGAAGGCGCTGGTGGACAGCATGTGCACTTCATCGATGATATAGATCTTGAAGCGGCTTTTCGCCGGCTGGTAGCGGACGTTCTCGATGATCTCGCGGACATCATCGACGCCGGTGTTCGAGGCGCCGTCGATTTCCAGCACGTCCACCGCCCTGCCGGCCGTGATCTCGGCGCAATTCGTGCAGGCGTTGCACGGCGTGGGGGTGGGACCCTGGGCGCAGTTGAGTGCCTTGGCGAGGATGCGGGCGGCGGTGGTCTTGCCGACGCCACGCACGCCGGTGAAGAGGAACGCATGGGCGACGCGGTTGCTGCGGATCGCGTTTTGCAGCGTGTCGCTGACGTGCTCCTGCCCAACGATCTCAGCAAACGTTTGCGGGCGCCATTTGCGGGCGAGGACGAGGTAGCTCATTTGGCGTATGGCTTATGGCATATGGCTAATGGCCTACTGATTTGTGGCACATCGCTTCTGGCCATATGCCATAGGCCATAAGCCATACGCCACCCACGGTGCTCAGGAGTGATAGCTAGGTTTCCCCGCGGCACAGAGAAGCGATCGGTACCGCTGCTTCCTTCCGGACCTGACGGAGTTCGCGATGCCCTCTTGCGCGGGACCTAGCTATCACTCCTGACCACCACCTCGTGAGTCGTGTTCGCACACCAGCACCACCGGACGAATACTCGCATGCCGCGGTTCAGGCGTCCAGAAGCCGAGCTGAAAAAAAAAGCGGAGAGGGTGGGATTCGAACCCACGGTACCTTGTGGGTACACACGCTCTCCAGGCGTGCCCCTTCGGCCGCTCGGGCACCTCTCCGAACCAAAAGACCGTGATTTGCTTACATCGCGCGACATCCGACTGCAACCGGCAGCATCTGAATTCACACCGTTTTTCACACCGGCCGCGCGCGATTTCGCGACGCTCCGCCATCGCTTCGGCGCCCACGGTCCGCTCGGCCCGGTGAAGTGCCTGCGCGACGGCATCGACGTGCGCGGCAATCCGGCGGGGTGGTGATGTCGGTTGTTCTATGCAGGTGGTCGATGTAAGAGCAGGCTTGCAGGGTCGTCTTGCATGAGTTGCATCCGAAATACCTGAAGATGTCTTCTCCCTGATCTACCCGTGATTGCCGAGGAAACACTGTTGGAAGACCTCGCGGCGCTGTACAAACCCACCGAACAATAACTGAAGACAGAAATATCGCCTATGAATGTTACCGTGGACCGCTTCATCCGTTGTCTGCTGACGCTCACTGCCCCGGCCGCGCTGCTGTCCTGCTCCCGGCACCAGCCGCCGGCCATGCCGCCGCCGCGGGTCACGGTCAGCCAGCCGCAAGTCGCCACCGTCACCAACTGGGACGGGTATCCGGGCCACCTTGAGGCAGTGGAATCGGTGGAAATCCGGCCGCGCGTTTCGGGCTACATTGATTCCATCCACTTCACCGATGGCGCGGAGGTCAAGGCCGGCGACCTGCTCTTTGTGATTGATCCGCGGCCGTACCAAGCCGCCCTTGACCAGGCCAAGGCCGAACGACAGCGCGCCCAGGCGCGGTCTGAACTGGACCGAAAACGACCTCAAGCGCGCGGAGCGTTTGCGGGGTACCAAGGCGATTTCCGAGGAGGAATACGACAGCCGCAGCAAGGCCGCCCGCGAGGCCGAAGCCGCCCTGGCCGCGGCCAAGGCCGCGGAAGCCGCAGCGCAACTCAACCTCGAGTACACCGCGCATCACGGCCCCGATCAACGGCAAGATTGGCCGCCGCCTGGTGACGGTTGGCAATCTGGTGCAGGGCGGGGCTGGCGCGGCCAGCACGCTGACGACGATCGTCACGATGGATCCCATTTACTGCTACTTCGACGTCCCCGAAGAGGCTTTTCTGAGATACCGCAACGTTGGCAGCGCCCAGAGCAGCCCGGGACAAACGAATCCGCCGCTGGCGTGCGAACTGGCGCTGGCGAGCGAGGAAGGCTTCCCGCACAAAGGCCGCGTGGATTTCTTCGACAACCAGGTGGATGCCAAGACCGGCACCATCCGCGTGCGGGGTGTCTTCGCGAACGCCGACCGCGCGCTTGGTGCCGGGAATGTTCGCCAAGGTTCGCATCCCGGCCGGCCCGCCTGAGCAGACGCTGTTGATTCCCGACGTGGCCGTGGGCTTCGACCAGAACTACAAGTTCGTCTACGTCGTCAACGCGACCAACGTGGTCGAAACCCGCGTCATCGAAACCGGCCCGCGCATGGCCCGTTGCGCGCGGTGTTGAAAGGGTTGACGCCGCAGGACCGGGTGGTCGTCAACGGCCTGATGATGGTGCGCCCGGGCGCAAAGGTGGAGGCGCAGGAAGGCCCGGCAACGGGTGCCCTGCCGGCCGGCGCGGACACGGCCGGCCTGACCACCGCGCAGCCATGAGGCGACCTGCCACCCGTCCTCCAGGAGCGTTTGTGAAGTTTTCCCATTTCTTCATCCGCCGGCCCATCTTTGCGATGGTGCTTTCGATCTTCTTTGTGTTGCTGGGTGTGATCGCCCTGTTGAAGCTGCCCATCGCCCAGTATCCCGAAATCACGCCTCCCACTATCTTCGTGTTGGCCAATTACCCCGGCGCCAGCGCCAAGAGCGTGGCGGACACCGTCGCCACGCCGCTGGAGCAGGAAATCAACGGCGTCGAAGACATGCTCTACATGTCCGCCCAGTGCAGCAGCGACGGCCAACTGCGTCTGGCCGTGACCTTCAAGGTGGGCACCAATCCGAACATGGCGCAGGTGCTGGTCCAAAACCGGGTGGGCGTGGCCGAGCCGAAGTTGCCGGAGGAGGTGCGCCGGCTGGGCGTGACCGTCCGCAAACGCTCACCATCCATCGCCATGATCGTCAGCTTGGTGTCGCCCACCGGCAAGTACGATCGCCTTTATCTGAGCAATTACGCCTACCTCCACGTGCGCGACGTGCTGTCCCGGCTGCCCGGCGTCGGCGACACGGTCATCTTTGGCGCCCGCGACTACGCCATGCGGATCTGGGTGGACCCGAACAAAGCGTCGGCGCGCGCCCTGACTGCTGGTGACATTGCGGAGGCGATCCGCCGGCAGAACGTCGAGGTTGCCGCCGGCGTGTTGGGGCAAGCCCCCCAACCGCCCGACAACCTTTTCCAACTGACCGCCCAGACGCATGGACGCCTGGTCACCCCGGAGGAATTCGGCGAGATCATCCTGAAGGCCGACGCCGCCGGGCAGATCACCCGTTTGCAGGACGTGGCCCGCATCGAACTGGGCGGCGCCGATTACAGCATCAACACCATGCTGGACGGCCGGCCGGCTGCCGCCATCGCCATTTTCCAGCAACCCGGCTCCAATGCGATCGAAACAGCCGACGCCATCGGCCACGCGATGGAGGAGCTGAAGAAACAATTCCCCGAAGGGTTGGACTACCGCGTTGCCTTCGACACCTCGGCGTTCATCCGCGAGTCCATCCACGAGGTCATCAAAACGCTCATCGAAGCGATGATTCTGGTCGTCATCGTCGTCGTGCTGTTCCTCCAGAACTGGCGGGCGTCGCTCATCCCGCTGTTGGCGGTGCCGGTCTCGCTGGTCGGCACGTTCGCGGCGATGGCCGCGATGGGCTTCTCGCTCAACAACCTGACACTGTTTGGATTGGTGCTGGCCATCGGCATCGTGGTCGACGACGCCATCGTCGTCGTGGAGAACGTCGAACGCCATCTCGCGGAGGGCCTGGCTCCGGTGGAGGCGGCCAAGAAAGGCCATGGACGAGGTCAGCGGGGCCGTCGTCGCCATTGCCCTGGTCTTGAGCGCGGTGTTCATTCCTACCGCGTTCATCGCCGGCATCACGGGCAAGTTCTATCAGCAGTTCGCGTTGACGGTGGCCGTCTCCACGCTGATCTCGGCGTTCAACTCGCTGACGCTCAGCCCGGCGCTGGCGGCGTTGCTGTTGAGACCGCACCATGAGGAAAAGGATTTCATCGGCCGACTGATGCACTATTCGGTGGGCTGGCTGTTCAAAGCTTTCAACTACGTGTTCGAGGCCGGCCGGCGGGGCTACGTCGCGACGTTGCGCCACGTCGTCCTCCGCCATTGCGGCATCAGCCTGTTCCTCTACGTGGGTTTGATTGGCCTTACCTGGTTGGGTTTCCACCAAGTGCCCGGCGGCTTCATTCCGCCGCAGGACAAGGGCAACATTTTTTGTTACATGCAGCTTCCCGACGGCGCCTCCCTGCAACGCACCGCGGCGGTCAGTCAGCGCGTCGCCAAGTTGGTGCGCGAGACGCCCGGCATCAGCGCGGTCTCGGAATTCCAGGGACT
Source organism: uncultured delta proteobacterium (assembly GCA_963729835.1). Lineage (GTDB taxonomy): Bacteria > Desulfobacterota > Binatia > HRBIN30 > HRBIN30 > CAVSQF01. The sequence goes on from CAVSQF010000016.1 coordinate 297,659, forward strand.
GTCGCTCGTGAATCTCGGCAACAGCGCCAATGCCAGCACGCTGTTCATTCGCCTGGCCCCCTTCGACGAACGGAGCAAGGCGGGTCTGACTGCCGACGTCATCATGCGCCAGTTGCGCGCCAAGATCGCGCAAGCCAATATCCAGGATGCATTTGTGGGCGTCTTTGGCGCCCCGCCCGTGGACGGGTTGGGCACCCTCGGCGGTTTCAAACTGCAGGTGGAAGACCGCGCCAATCTCGGTTTTGCCGCCCTGCAGGAGGCCACTACCAGACTCGCCGCTGCCGCCTATGCAGGACCGGCGGATCAGCGGCGCGCTCTCGACGTTCCGCGCCCATGTGCCGCAGGTGTATCTGGACGTGGACCGCGCGAAGGCCGAATCCATGGGCGTGCCGTTGAACAATGTCTGGGACACGTTGCAGATTTACCTCGGCTCGCTCTACGTCAACGACTTCACCTACCTCGGTCGCCCGTACCACGTCACGCTGCAGGCGGACGCGCCGTTCCGGGCCAAACCCGAGGATGTGCCGAATCTCAAGACCCGCAATGTCAACGGAGAGATGGTCCCGTTGGGCACGCTGGCGACGGTGCGCGACATCACGGCGCCGGTGCTGGTCGGGCATTACAACATGTATCCGACGGCAGAAATCACCGGCAGCCTCGCGCCGGGCGCCAGTTCGGGCGAGGCGATCGAGCTTATCAATGATCTGGCCGGGAAAGTCCTCCCGCCGGGCATGGCCATTGAATGGACCGAACTGACCCTGCTGCAAATCCAGGCGGGCAACACGGCGATTCTCATCCTGCCACTGTGCGTGCTGATGGTCTTCCTCGTGCTGGCGGCCCAATACGAAAGCTGGTCGCTGCCGCTGGCCATCATCCTCGTCGTCCCCCTGAGCCTGCTCTTCGCCATCCTTGGCGTGTGGGCGCGCGGCTTGGACAACAACCTCTTCACCCAGATCGGCATGGTGGTGCTGATCGGTCTGGCGTGCAAGAACGCCATTCTGATCGTCGAGTTCGCCCGCCAGTTGCAGGAAGCCGGCCAGAACCGGCTGGAGGCCGTCATCGAGGCCAGCCGGTTGCGGTTGCGCCCGATTTTGATGACCTCGTTTGCGTTCGCTTTCGGCGTGCTGCCGCTGATGATCGCCAGAGGCGCCGGCGCCGAAATGCGCGTGGCCATCGGCACCGCCGTCTTCTGGGGCATGCTGGGCGTGACCTTCTTCGGCATGCTGCTGACGCCGGTTTTCTATCTGGTAATCCGCGGCATTCTCGAACGCAAGAAGGGGAGCACTCGGCGGCCAGGCCTTGCCCGGTGCCATGTCCTCGGGCGTCACCACCATCTTGCTCCTCGTCGGCCTGACCTCGGCGATGTTCCTCAGTGGGTGTGCGGTTGGCCCGAATTACCGGCCGCCACAAACCAAGGTGGACACCGCCTTCGCCAACGGCAGCCAGACCAACCTCTCGACCGAGCCCGCCGTCGTAACGTGGTGGCGCGGTTTCAACGACGAGACCCTGAACCGTCTGGTGGACCGCGCTGTCGCCGCCAACCACGATCTGCGCATCGCCACGGCCCGCGTCCGCGAGGCGCGCGCCCAGCGCACCGCCGTCGTCCTCGATATTTTCCCGACGGTCACAGCCAGCGGCGGCTACACCAAATCGGTGTCCAGCAAAGACGCCAATGCCATCCCGCTCACCCGCGACCAGCGGGAACTGTCGCTGTACGACGCTGGCTTCGACGCCACGTGGGAAGTCGACATCTTCGGCCGCGTCCGGCGGGCCATCCAGGCCAGCAACGCCGAGGTCGCCGCGCTGGAGGCTTCGCGCCGCGACGTGCTGGTGAGCCTGATGGCGGAGGTGGCCCGCAACTACTTCGAACTGCGCGGCGCGCAACACGAACTCGAAGTCGCGCGCCAGAACGCCGAGAACCAGCGTGAAACCCTGGCCATCGTCACCGACAAACTTCCGCGCCGGTCGCGCCACGCAACTGGACGTGGCCCGCGCCCAGCGCGCAACTGGACTCCACGCTGGCCAGTATTCCGCCCCTCGAAGCCTTCATCAAACGCGTCATCTATCGCTTGGGGACCTTGACCGGCCAGCCCCCCACCTCCCTGGAACCGGAACTGTCTGCGCCCGCTCCCCTGCCCACGCTGCCCGTGTTGGTCACCATCGGCAAACCGGAAGACCTGTTGCGCCGCCGTCCCGACATTCGCGCCGCCGAACGCTCGCTGGCCGCCGCGACGGCGCTCATCGGCGTCGAAACGGCTGATCTGTTCCCGCGCGTCACCTTCAACGGCAACCTGGCTCTTGAATCCTCCACTTTATCCGGGCTGGGGAAAGCCGGTTCCGACACGTACTCCTTCGGGCCGCGCATCTCCTGGGCCGCGCTCGATTTGGGGCGGGTGCACGCCCGCATCAAAGCCGCCGGCGCCCGCGGCGAAGCGCAACTGGCCGCTTACGAAAAAACCGTCCTGATCGCACTGGAAGAGACGGAAGGTGCGCTCGTCGAATTTGGGCGCGCCCAAGCCCGTCGTGATTATCTCCGGGCTTCGGCGCAGGCGGCTGAAGAAGCCGTGGCGCTGGCCAACCAGCGCTACGAGAGCGGCATTGCCGACTTTCTCACGGTGCTCGACGCCCAGCGCACGCAACTGGCCATTGAGGACCAACTCGCCCAGAGCGAAACCGGCACGGCCACGGCGCTGGTGGCGGTCTATAAAGCTTTGGGCGGCGGCTGGGAAATCGAGAAACAACCCGCCTCCAAGCAGGCCGGGCGGTAAGTCAACAACCGAGACAAGTAGGAGACGACCTCAAGGCCGCGGACAACCGTTCAACGCCACACCGACTGCGGCCACCAGCTCATCCACGGATACGGTGCCGTCACCGTTGGCGTCCGCTGCTGGGCACTCCCCCGGGGCCAACGTCCCGAGGGCGATGCTCACCGCACGGATCAACTCGTCAACCGTCACCACCCCATCGCCGTTGCAGTCGCCGACGCACTGCTCGGACGAAACTGCGGCAATCGCCACACCGGTCGGATTGTCGCCGGCGGGAATCGTCGCAATCACGTGCCGTGTGGCGGTATCGATGACCGACACGTTACCCGGAGCAGTCTGGCCGAAGGGTTGCCGATTGGCCACATAGACAAATTGTCCATCGGGCGTGATCGCGATGCACAACGGACCCTGGCCGACCGCGACATACGCAGCCACCGTGTTCGTCGACGTGTCGATGATCGCCACCGAGTTGGCGGTAAAGTTGGTCACGTATGCGAAGCGACCGTCCGGGGTGATGGCGATACCGAGTGGATTGGTGCCTACCGCAATCGTTGCCGCGACTTTGTTCGTGCGGGTATCAATCACTGAAACGGTCCCCGGGCCGGTAACCGTCTCCGAATTGCTATTGGTGACGTAGACGAAATCGCCGTCCGGCGTGATGGCGATGGCGAACGGATTATCGCCCACGGCAACCGTCGCCACCACCTGGTTGGTGCCCGTGTCAATCACGGAGACGTTTCCTGCCGCTGGCGCGTTGAAGTTCCGACTGTTCGCTACGTAGACGAACTCTCCGCTCGGAGTAATTGCAACGCCCGCCGGCTGCGCGCCTACAGCCACCGTCGCGACACTGCGGCTGGTCGGCATATCAATGACGGAGACCGTGTTGGCGCTGGCGTTGGCGACGTATGCGTGCGCGCCGTCCGGAGTGATGGCGACGCCGAGAGGAGCCGCGCCGACGGAAATGGTGCCGCGGATCGCGTTCTTGTGGGTGTCGATGATCGAGACCGAGTTATCGTCACTGTTCGCCACGTACGCGAAGCTGCCGTCGGGAGTGACCGCAATCTCGGAGGGGTCCTGGCCCACTGCCACGGTTGCAATCACCGCGTTGCGCTCCGCGTCGATGACCGTGACGTTGGCCGAGTGCTTGTTGCTCACATAGACCACCGGGCCCGCCAGCGCAGCTGACGCGAGTAGTTGCGAGACTCCGCCGAGAATGGCCAGCCGCATCGCCCGGCAGAAAATTACGGAAGCCGGCATTTTCCTACACCATAGCCGGTCCAGCGCGCCCAAAAAACAGTTGGACATGTCTACTGCCCTTCAATTCCCCGCAACTGTCATCTTGCCGATCTTGATCGTCGCTGCGGCAACGGCATGGCGGAGGTCGAGGTCGTTGCCGATCACCTCGATGCGCTCGCACATCTGCAGGAGGTTGCCCGCGATGGTCACCTGCTCGACGGGGTACGCCAGCTCGCCGTTGTCGATCCATAAGCCCACCGCGCCGCGCGAGTAGTCGCCGGTGACCGGATTCACACCGAAGCCGATCAACTCCGTGACGTACAGTCCGGACTGCACCGAGCGGACGATCTCCTCCGGCGGGGCCCCCGGGCTGCGAGACAGGAAATTGGTCGGCGCCACCTGCGGGGCCGAACCGATGGCGCGCGCCGCGTTGCCGGTGCTGCGGCTCTGCAGCTTGCGCGCGGAGTACGTGTCGAACAGGTAGCTGCTGAGGACGCCGCGGTCGATCACGACGGTGCGCCGCGTCGGCAAGCCCTCGCCATCGAACGGCTTCGAGCCCGAGCGCGCCGAGCAGCGTGCCGTCGTCGACGACGGTCACGAAGTCCGGGGCGATGCGCTCGCCCAGCTTGCCGATCAGGAAAGAGGCCCCTTTGTACAGGGCGTACCCTGAGACCGCCGCCGCCAAATGCCGCAGGAGGCCCGAGGCGGTCTCCGGATCGAACACCACGGGCACCTCGCAGGTGCGCACTTGTCGCGCGTTGAGGCCGGCGCAGCACCCGCTCGGCCGCTTTCCGGCCCACGGCCGCCGGCGGCTCCAAGCGCGCCAGCCGGCGTTGCGCCGAGTACCAATAGTCGCGCTGCATGGCCCCATTCTCGCTGGCGACCGGAGTCACTGATAGTGATACGACAGAGTCACGATAGGCGCCGCGAAACCCGGCGCTCGACGCGTACACGAGACGGGTCAGGGACGAATCGAACCCCGCGCCCTCGGAGTTGGTAATGCGGGGATCCATCTCCAACGCCGCCTGCTCCGCCTCTTTGGCCGCGGCGAGCGCTGATTCGCGCGGTCACCCTTGGACGTCCGGGTCGTACAGCTCCAGATCGGCGATGGTGGTCGCCAGCGTGGCGGGGTCGGGGAGGCCGGAGAAGGGATCGGCCGCAATCACCCGCGCCAGCTCACAGGTCTGTGCCGCCAGGCGTTCCAAGCCCTCATGTGAGAAATCCGCACTCGAGCTGACCGCGCTGCGCGCACCGATGAAGACGCGCAGGCCGAGGTGTTTTTGGCGCGCTTGCTTCAGCTTCTCGATGTCGCCCAGGCGTACCCCGACTTCGAGCGCATCCCCCTCGGCCAAGACCACATCGGCGGCGGTGGCGCCGTTGCGCAGCGCCGCCTGCAGTAGCAGATCGGCGATCTCTTCCAGCGCTGGGGCAGTCATGGCCATGCGGAGTGCGAAGGGGGCAATGGCGAACGGGGAATGGAGAATGGAAAATGGAAAATGGAAAATGGAGAATGCAGGATGCTGAATTCAGCAGGGCGCTGCCGTTTTTCATTTCCCATTTTCCATTTTCCATTCTCTATTGTCACGCCTGCGTTCCGCCGACGGTCAAGCCGTCGATACGCACCGTTGGTAAGCCCACGCCGACGGGCACGGACTGGCCGTCTTTGCCGCACGTGCCGATGCCCTCATCGAGCTGCAGATCGCTTCCCACCATGCTAATGCGCTGCAGCACGTCCGGCCCATTGCCGATCAGCGTCGCCCCTTTGACCGGCCGGGTGAGGTGACCGCCTTCGATGAGGTACGCCTCGCTCGCCGAGAAGACGAATTTCCCGTTGGTGATGTCCACCTGCCCGCCACCGAAATAGGCGGCGTACAGGCCGCGATCGACCGAGCGGATGATATCCTCGGGTGCCGTGTCGCCGGCAAGCATGAAGGTGTTGGTCATTCGTGGCATGGGGATGTGCGCGAAGCTCTCACGCCGGCCGTTGCCGGTCAGCGGCATGCGCATGAGTCGCGCGTTGAGGCGATCTTGCAGATAGCTGCGCAGGATGCCGTTCTCGATCAGCACGGTGCGGCCGGTCGGCGTGCCTTCATCGTCGACGTTCAGCGAGCCGCGCCGCTGGCCCAGCGTGCCGTCATCGACGACGGTGCACAAGGGCGAGGCCACCGGCTTGCCCAGCAGCTCGGTGAAGGCAGAGATCTTCTTGCGGTTGAAGTCTCCTTCCAAGCCGTGACCGACCGCTTCATGGAGCAACACCCCCGGCCAGCCGGGGCCGAGCACCACCGTCATCTCGCCGGCGGGCGCATCTGCGGCGTGGAGGTTGCGCAACGCCTGCTCCGCGGCGGTGCGCGTGAAGCGCAGGTACCGATCCTCCGCCAGCAGGAAGCCGTACTCCAGACGGCCGCCGCCGCCGTACGTCCCGATCTGGCGCCGGCCGTCCTCTTCGGCGATACAGGTCACGCTCAAGCGCAGCAGCGGCTGGACATCACCAACAGTGATGCCCGATGTGCCCACGATGAGCACGAGCTTCTGCTCGCAGCCGATGGACGCCAACACGTTCTTGATGCGCGGGTCATGCCGGCGCGCCGCGATGTCGATGCGGTTGAGCAGATCGACCTTGTCGGCCACCGGGCTGTCGACCGGCGACTGCGCCACGGCATAGAGGTCGTGACTCGGTGGCGTCGGGCGCACCGCAACAACCCGGGTTTCCTCACTGCCGAGCGCGATGGCTTGCGCCGTCCGCGTCGCCAACCGCAGGCTGTCAACGGTCACATCGTCGGAATAAGCGTATCCCGTCTTATCGCCGGCGACGACGCGCACCCCGACGCCTTGGACGATGTGCTGCCCGGCGCTCTTGACGAGACCGTCTTCCAGGCTCAGGTTTTGAGCAACGCGGAATTCGAAATAGAGATCGGCGTAGTCGGCATGGCGGGCAATGGCGCTCCCGACGATTTGCTCCAGCAGGCGTTCGGTCAAGCCGAAGCGGTCGAGAAAGAACCGCGCAGGCTCGAGTGTTGTCATCTCCGGTGGCATGGGCGGGGAATAATCCTTGATTTCGGAACTGATACCTGGGTAGCATAGTTGAGCTGAGGGAGCTAGGTTGGGACGCGGATTAGGCACCTCACGATGAGTCAGTACTCGCTCGATGCCCGGTGGTCCTGTCTGCGGCGCTACGTCGGTCTGCGCATCAACCTCTTCCGCGCCATGCATGATCCAACCTTCTATCTGGACGAAGAGCGTAAGGTGATCGCCATGCGCAGTGGCGATTACGCCCTGGCCGCGTGCGTGGCCTTCGATCAGATCCTCTCTTACTACTACGTGCGCGACTGTAGCTGGTATCGCAGCGATCTGTCGCGGTTGACCGACGACGACCTCCCGGATCGCATCCGCTACGAGTTGTTGCGGCAATTTCTTTCCGTTTTGGGTTGAGGCTGCCCTCAGCCCGCTTTTTGAGACTGTCGATTGTCCCATTTTGATAGGGGCGATTCGGGGATCGCCCACGCGGCGGTGCTGACTCGACGCGCCGTTTCGGGCGGTTCGCAAACCACCCCTACGCGCAAACACCGCAAAACAGAGAAAATCGTGATTTCTCTGTGGGGCAGAGCGACTCACACCAGCTGCAAAAGTTCCGGCAGTCGCCGAATCACGTGGCGCGGGCGCGGGGCGCCGGCGGGTGGATCGCGGTCGTCGCGATGCCATAAGAGTACGGAGCGCATCCCCACCTGATTGGCGCCGACGATGTCTTGCGCGATCGTGTCGCCGACGAACAACACCTCATCAGCCCGACACGCGGCCCGCCGCAGCGCTTCGTGAAAGATCGCCGGATCGGGCTTGCACGAGCCTGCCGCCTCACTCGAAAGCAGCCAGTCGAAGTACACGTTGAGATCCGCCATGCCGGCAAGGTGGGCCAGCTGGTCGTCGTCGATGTTGCTCACGATGCCGAGCTGATGGCCGCGGGCACGCAGCTCGCGGAGGGTCTCGACCGCCCCGGCGCGCAAGGCGAAATCGCGCGCGTGGTGTTCCCATTGCCGGAGCCGGTGGCGCTGCAAGTCCTCCTCCGCGAGCTGGGCGCCGAACGCCTCGAGCATGCCGAGCGCGGCATCGCGGAACAAGTCGCGGTGCAGGTAGAAGCGTTGCGGCAGGTAGGTATGGAAGGCGCGGCGCAGGGCCTCTTGATACGCCTGCTGCAGCACCAGCGGCTCGGCCGCGATGCCGACGCAGCCCGCCAGATCGATCAGGCTCTCCAGCTCGGCAACCGCGAGCGTCTGGTAATCGTACAACGTGCCGCCCAGATCGAACAGGACGGCGCGCACGCCGCGCCTCACTGTGCGTCAGCCTCCGCTCGTTCCGTGCTGAGGATCACCTCGTGCATTTCGAGGACGTTCGGACCGGCAAACATCTCTGCCGGCGGCCGGTTGCTGTGCGCCGCCCGGAACGCGTCGCTCTTCGTCCAGTCCCAAAAGGCCTGCTCGCTCTCCCAGTAGGTCTGCACCAGGTAGTAGCCCTGCTCGGTGATGGTCTCCCAGGCGCCGGTCTGATGATTGAAGCGGCGCTGGATCGGTCGCAGCACCAGGTTCTTGATGAAGCCGGGCGAGCGGTCGATCAAATGCGCGCGGTGGCGGAAACGGTCTTCAAAGGCCGCCTCTTGGCCGGCGGCGACGGGGATGCGGTTCGTCACGACAATCACGGGACCCTCCTGCAGGTGCTCGATGTATCATCCTGCCGGCTAGGAGGGTGCGAGGCAAGCTGGGCTCTGTCCAACGCCGCGCGGAGATTCTCGTGGTGGTCAGCGAAGCGGTGCTGGTACTCGTAATCGAGTCGCCGATGCTACCCGCTGATCGCTCGCTCCGATTACGAGGTGAACGCCAGGCGTTTCGGGTTGGGGGAAGCCCACTTCTTCATCGAGTGGGGCGCGGCGGCTGGCTCTCCATCACGACGCGGAGAATGCGGTTGATGCGCGTCTGGTAACCGCGGCCGTGTGCCTTCAGCCACGCCAGCACATCCGCGTCAAGGCGGATGGTCAGTTGCTTCTTTACCGGCGGCCACGCCGTCGTGGCCTTCTTTAGGAAGCTCTTATCGAGCGGCGCAAGGTCCGAATAGTCGATATCGCGATCGCCCAGCCGGTCAATGCGTACCAAGTCGCTTTTGATAGATTTTCTGTTCACGGCGGTTTCCCTTTCTCATGGAGATGATGCGCGTCGCTTCGTCGCGGGGGGGCGTGGGCAATTACCACCAAGCGCCCCGCCAGCAAACCCAACGTGATGAGCCGCTCCTCTCCGTAGTCGGCGCGGTCATCCTCGAAGGTGACACACGGTCCCTCGAAGACCTGTGCGGTGTCCTCGAAACTCAGGCCATGCTTGGCAAAGTTACTGCGGTTCTTCGCCTCGTCCCATTCGTAGCGCATCCCAGAGTGTAGATTCTTTTGTAGTTACACACAAGCGGGGAAGAAATACGGGGCGGGCTGGCGGCGCGTTTTGCGGTGTCCATAAGGGACCGAGACTGACATCGGTGTCGCCGCGGTAGTGTGGAGTCTTTCCCCGTCTTCGTTTGACAGCAACCCCGTGAGAGGTGTTCAAGGGCTCCGGAGCAACCATGGACACGCACTCTTTCTTTCGGCGACTCCGTCACTCCCAAGTTCCCTGCCTTGCTGCTCTCACGCTGGTTACACTGACCTGGAGTAATCCCGTCTTCTCCGGCGAGATTCATGACGCCGCCGCGAAAGGCGACTTGGAAAAGGTAAAGGTGCTGCTCAAAGGGAATCCTGGAACCGATGTCAACGCCAAGGACAACGAAGGTCGGACCCCATTGCACGCCGCCGCGTACAATGGCCACAAGGATGTGGTGCAACTGCTGCTGGCTAACAAGGCCGACGTAAACGCAAAAGACGCTTACAGCCAGACGCCTCTGCACGAGGCGGCCGTTAAGGGCTACAGGGACATAAGCCAATCCCCCACCGCCCGATCATCTGCCCGTTCCCGCGGGCGCTGCCGCCGATGCTCGCGGGCAGTGCCACGCCGGCGGTGAAGACGAAAGTGGAGCAGTTCTATCGCTCCATCGACCAGCTCTTCGAGCTCTGGGTGCAGCGCCGCGACTCCGCCAACACGCAGCGCGCCTACCGCGGCGACGTCGTCGCCTTCACCCACTTCGTGGGCATTTCCTGGCCCGATGAGAGCTGGCGGCTGCTGCAAGTGTCCGTAGCCGACGTGCGGCGCTTTCGGGAAGAGATGCTCGCCGCGAACATGGCCCCGAAGACGCTGAACCGGCGCATTTCGTCCTTGTCGTCGTTTTACAAGTACCTCGCCGGCTGCGCGGCGGAGTTTCGGTTGCCGATCGTCGTGCCAAATCCGGCGCACGCGCAATTCATCGCCCGCGCCCAGTCGGATCCGGTCGAGGAGACGCGGGCGCTCTCCGCCACCCGAGCGCGGCAGCTCATGGGCATGCCCGCCGGGGATTCTGTGGTCGACTTCCGCGATCGCGCCATTCTGAAATTCTATCTCTACTCCGGCGCACGCATCTCCACCGGCTGCCGCTTGCGCGTGTCTGACTTCCACCAGGACGGCGAGGAGTCGACGATTCGCTTGCACGAGAAGGGTGACCGCCGCCGCACCATCGGGCTGCACTACGCCGCCGCGCAGGCGATCCGCGAGTACCTCGACAAGGCCGGCATTGAGAAGGGGCCCCTCTTCCGTGCCCGGCGGGGGTCACGCAGTGAGTTTCTCTCCGAGCGGCCGATGGACCCGGCGACGATGTACCTGACAATTCAGGCCTACCTCGAGCAGCTCCCCGGCGCGGTGAAGGAGGAGCGGTGTGTGTTTACGCCGCACTCGCTCAGGGCCACGACGGCCACCCTGCTCCTCGACGCCGGCGTCGACATCACCAAGGTGCAGGAACTCCTCGGCCACCGCCACATCACCACGACCCAGATCTACGACAAGCGCCGGCGCACCACCTCCGAGAGTGCCTCGCACGACGTGCCGATTTGATCAGGGGCAGGCCTGGCGGGAGCGTGCCGCCATACTTCAATTGAATTGTGCTAACGGCAGACATTTCTATACAAATCTGTGAAGAGGGTCGACCGGGACAACCGGAAACCCCGCGCCACGGGCGGGTTTCCGGCGACTTCGATTAAAAGAGACCTTTTATGTGAGGTCCGGTTCTCGGGGGTGCCAGTTTTACTGGACAGGTGCGGGCCACCCGGAGCGCGACGCAGGTGCCCTGCTCTGCGTCAGTCTAAACAATGACTTTTGTCATCTATTCGGGCGACAGCTTGTGCTTTAAGAAGCGTGTTTAATATGCGATATTAAATGGTGTTGCAGAAGGACAAAGAACGGCTTCCGGCCTGCCCAGGCACGCCGGCCTGGATCGGGGCAAACGAGCGAGCCTTCACTTTCACGCGCATGGGCGCGTCAACTTTAGGGGGGAGCGTATGAAGCACTCAGTGAGAGTTAGTGTGATGGCCTCGGTGACGGGAGCCTATTGCTTGTTCGCTTGCAACGTGAGTTGGGCTTTGAAAACGTCGGATGGCGTGACGTTGCTCAAGCAGCCCCGCACGTTTCCGATCGTGATCAGCGCGCCGGGCAGCTACCGGTTGAAGATGAACCTCACCGTGCTCGACGCCAACACAACGGCTATCAAGGTCACGGCCAGCGACGTCACCATCGATCTGAACGGCTTCGCGATTCACGGCCCTACTGTTTGCAGCGGCGGACCGCCAGTGGCAGGCTGCACGCCGACTGGCGCGGGTGTCGGGATCGACGCCACCGCAGCGGGCATCGTCAACACCACCGTTACCAACGGCACCGTTAGGGGTATGGGTTACACCGGTATAGAGGTAAACGATGGACGGGTGCGGAACGTAGGCGCTTACAGCAACGGCTGCGACGGCATCGATGCCACCACGGTGGCGGACAGCATAGCATCCAGCAACGGCTGCACCGGCATCGTCGCGGGCGTCGCGAGCAGCACGGGCGTGGTGGTCAACACGGCAACGTATGGCAACAACTTCGCTGGCATCCAAGCCAACACGGTGGCTAACAGCACCGCAGACGCCGGCGCCTACGGCATCATCGCTACCACGGTGACCGGCAGCGTGGCGGACAACAACTACCGTGACGGCATCGATGCCACCACGGTGGCCAACAGCGTCGCGGACTACAACGGCACTGGCATCGCTTCCAACGAGGGCGCCAACACAGTGACCGGCAGCGAGGCGTCCTCCAACGGCGCTGACGGCATCGATGCCACCACGGTGGCCAACAGCCTCGCGGACTTCAACGGCGGATACGGTATCAATGATTCCAATTCCCCCTCAAGCCCTGTGGACGACCCCAACACGGTGACCGGCAGCGAGGCGTCCTCCAACGGCGCTGACGGCATCGGGGCCACCGTGGTGGCTAACAGCACCGCGAGCGCCAACACGGCCGGCGGCATCGGCCCCGGCGAGTACTTTCACTCAAGCAACACGGTGACCGGCTGTGCGGCAGACTTCAACGGCGCTGACGGCATCGATGCCACCGTGGTGGCCAACAGCACCGCGAGCGCCAACACGGCCGGCGGGATCAACAGTCACGGCATCGTCGCTACCCTGGTGACGAGCTGCGAGGCGGACAACAACAGCAGCGATGGCATCTCTGCCCAGACCATGATCGGAAACGATGCCCACAGCAATGGACGGTGGGGCCTGTGGGGCGGTAACTTTTCCCCCAACTCCGGCTACGAAAACAATGTGGCGAATACAAACACCCTGGGTAACGCCGGTGAAGCAACCAACATGGGCGAAAACGTTTGTAACGGTGGCACCTGTCCATAGGCGGTTCAGCTGGCACGGATCTGCCACAGATTGTGCCACAGGCGGCCCTTTGAGAGTGTGACGAGTGGCTCCCGTGGGCGGCGGTGTGCCCCCGCCCACGGGAGTCGGTTATCGGTCGGCAGCTTGACAGCCGGGTCGGTGGGGCGGTGCCGGCGACTGCGATTAAAATGTGTCTTTTAATCGCAGTCCGAAAAGAAGACCCGCCAGGCGCGCCTGCTCTGCGCCGGCGTGCTGTACGTGATAACTCATAGAGGTTTGCAGAAGTCGAGCGAGCCACGCACGTTCGCGACGAGCCACAGCGGTTGTCGAGCGAGCACTTTTGCAAACCGGAGTTGAACTGAGCAGTCTGAGCAGCGGCGCACCGAGTGATGCCCTATGCACATTCCATTGTGGCGCTAACGATCAACAGATGACAATAGGAAGCGCGAGGGCGTTGGTAAGGTGGTGTCCAGCTATCCTGTGGCGCTGACAATAGGAAGCGCGAGGGCGTTGGTAAGGTGGTGTCCAGCTATCCTGTGGCGCGGGCCAACGCCGACGATGCGGTGCGTCGACCACTCGCGCCCCGAAGTTGGGGGCACTGCTGCGCGCCAGAACGCACGGGGGCAGCGCCACGCGAGGTGGCCTCGATCGCCGCCACGGCGAGCTTGGGCAGTCATGCGGCCTGTCCAAGATGTGGTGGGCCGCGATCGGTGCGGCGGTGGAAAGGCGCCGGGCTGAGGGCATGGCGAATCATGCGCCCGTGTGGACAGCGCGGGCAGCGCGTCAGGTCAATGCCCGTGAGGTGCAGCAGTCGGGTCTGCCAGTCGAGTGTAGCGCCACCGCGAGCTAGCGCAGGCTCGGGTACCAGTAGCGCAGTCGCCTGCAAGAATGCACGGGCGCGTTCGAGCTGCGTGGTGGCGTTGCCCGCGGCGAGCAGGCCGTAGTGACGGATCTTGACGAAGCCCGCGGGCAGCACGTGGAGGAGGAAGCGCCGGATAAACGTGTGCACCGGCAGGGTGATGCTGCGGCCCCCCTTGGTGGCAAAGCGCACGCCGTCAGCATCGATCGCCTGCAGGCGCTGATTGGAGATCCCAACCCGGTGCGTGTAGCGGCCGAGATAACGGAACACATGCTGCGGCCCACCGAACGGGCGCTTGGCGTACACGACCCACTCGCTGCGGTGCAGCTCGTTGACGAGGTGTTGAAACGTGCCCGCGTCGGCGAGTGACTGCGTGCCGCCACCGAACTGCAGTTCGTCATTGCGGTACGCGGCGACGAGGGCGGCCAGAAACTTTCCACGGAAGAGCCGCGAGAGCACCTTGACGGGGAAGAGGTAACGGCGGCGGGCACTCTGCCAGCGCTGCCGGTCGACGCTGAGTCCGCCACCGGTGACGATGCAGTGCACGTGCGGGTGGAACTGCAACTCCCGCGTCCAGGTATGCAGCACGCTGGTGATGCCGAGCTGAGCGCCCAAGCGCGCCGGATCGCGACCGAGAGTGAGCAAGGTCTGCGCGGCGGCCTGAAACAGGAGCGTGAAGAGTCGCCGCCGATTACGATGGGCGAGAGGCCGTAGCGCGGCGGGCAGCGTGAAGACAACATGAAAGTAGTGCGTCGGCAGGAGGCGGGTGAGGCGCTGCTCGATCCACTGCGCCTGGCGCAGGCTCTGACACTTGGGACAGTGCCGGTTGCGGCAGGAATTGTAGGCCGGACGTTCGTGCCCGCAAGTGTCGCACACGTCCAGGTGTCCGCCCAACGCCGCGGTGCGACACGTTTCGATGGCGTGCATCGCCGCACGTTGGTCGGCGCTGACTGGGTGCCGCTGCCGGTACACCTCGCCGTGGGCGCGGAAGATCGAGGCGATCTCCAGGGCCGGGCGGGCCGCCGGGCGACACGGCTCGGCTGCCGCGTGCCCCACGGTTACTCGGGCTCAGGCGCGGGCGGGAAGTCGAGGCGGTCCAGTGGACTGTGCGTCTGTCCGATCTGCAGCGTACTGACCTGAGTGTAGCGGACGGTGGTGCGAATCGAGGCATGGCCGAGCAGTTGTTGAATCGTACGGATATCGGTGCCGGCTTCCAGCAAGTGCGTGGCGAAGCAGTGCCGCAGGACGTGGGGCGTGACTCGCTTGGAAAATCCGCACGTGGCCACCACCGTCTGCAGCATGCGTTGGACGGTCGTGGGCTGCAGGTGGGGCGCCCCTTTCGTCCCGGGGAACAGGAACGACCCCGGCGGCTTGACCAGACGCCAGTACTCCCGCAGCACCGCCAGGAGTCGGTCGCCCAGCATGACGTAGCGATCCTTGCCCCCCTTGCCGTCGCGCACGTGGATGACCATGCGTTGACTGTCGATGTCGGCGACCTGGAGGGAGCACACCTCACTGATCCGCAAGCCGGCACCATAGGCGAGCATCAGGACGACCCGGTGTTTGAGGGAGCGCACGGCGCTCAACAGCTGCGTGATCTCACCGGGGGTGAGAATATCGGGCAGCCGCTGCGGGACCTGGGGCCAAGGAATATGCGCCACCACTTCGGGGCGACGCAGCGTGTTTACGTACAAGAACTTCAACGCCGCGACGTACATCCGTACCGTGGCCGGTTGGGCCTGCCGCTCGTGGATGAGGTAGAGCAGGAAGGCCCGAATCTCCGCTTCGCCCAATGTGGCCGGCGAGCGTCCGTGGTGTGCGGCAAAGCTGCCGACGCACCGTAAGTAGTGGTACCGGGTCACGGGCCGGTAGCCCTTGAGCCGCAAGTCACCGTCCATCTGATCGCGTAGCTGTCCCATCGTCTCCTCCTTTGGCGCACCCGGTGATCGGGTGTCGCGCTCCAGAGTGTGGAACACCCGTGTCGGAATCTGAAGGAGACTGCTGCTACCGCGGAGAATGCACGCGTGCGAGGTGAAACGCTGCTGCAGTCCATGCTGCCGCAGGCCT